>CAZHSC010000048.1:0-27427 GCA_964534995.1 uncultured Bifidobacterium sp. | reverse complement strand
AAACCCCTTGACCCTAAAAGAACTGGACCCTTTATATGCAGTATATTTTGAAGGCAGAAAATCACCTTTCCTTATTTATAAAGATCTGCAAAAACTCAAGAAAGAATTTGATGGAATAGAATCAAACCTCGATATTAAAGTGGAGAATTACCTCTCCATGGCGGGAAAATTGTTTCACGACACTGAGCAAATTGTAATTAAAAAGAATTTCAAGTCGAAACTCGATTATCTCCTTCAGTTAACCAAGGTACCTGTTAAACATGGACCTAAAATGTTCAGGTCAATGTGGTCAGAACTTGAGAATAACTTTGATTCTACTGAAGTGAAAGTGATTTTCTCTCTTGTTTCCTTTTTCCTGGGATCCACTCCATTTCAAACTCCGGCCGTTTACAGTCTGCTTAACTATACCGAACTAAAACATGATGGTTATTGGAACGTGGAAGGCGGAATGTATAAAATTACTGAGGCTATAGTAGCATTATTGAAAGAACGTGGGGCTATTTTCCACTTTGATACCGAAATTAAAGGATTTGAGTCTTCGGGTGAGAGGGTCACCGCCGCCATATCTTCAGATGGGAGAAAGTTTGCTGCTGACAAAATTGTTTGCAATGGCGATTCCGCTTCTTTCAGGGGTAAAGTACTGAACAGGAAAAAGTACAGTGATAAAAAACTTGATAAACTGGAGTGGACTCTAGCTCCCTTTACCATATACCTGGGAGTAAATAAAAAATACAACCAGCTTTATCATCATAATTACTTTTTGGGTAACAATTTTAAAGAATACGCCAATACCATTTTTTCTTCGGCCAGCAGTCCGAGTAAACCCTACTATTATGTCAATGTCAGGTCGAGATCAAATCCGGACAGCGCTCCGGAAGGATGTGACAGTTTGTTTATTCTTTGTCCGGTTCCTGATTTAAGATTTAAACCTGATTGGTCGGATGCCGAAGATTTTGCTGATACTATCGTGAAAGACATGAGCAGTAAAATAGGATTCAACGTTGAGAAAGATACCGTAACCAGAATTATAATGACACCGGCAGACTGGGAGAAAAAATTTAACCTGTATAAAGGAAGCGGTCTTGGACTTGCTCATGGGCTAAACCAGATTGGCGGATTCCGCCCGTCCAATAAAGATGAAGAGTATAATAATCTGTACTACGTTGGGGCAAGTACAGTACCCGGCACAGGACTTCCGATTGTAATTATTGGTTCAAAACTAACAACAGAAAGAATCCTTGAAGATGATGGAACTTTATAATAAAGTCTGCATTCAGATTAATAAACTGATTACCAGAAATTACAGCACCTCATTTACCCTGGGTATTCAAATGCTTCATAAAAAGCACCACAATGCGATTTACAGTATTTACGGATTCGTAAGACTTGCAGATGAGATTGTAGATACCTTTCATGATTATAACAAGTCTGCATTACTGGAAAAGTTCATCGCTCATACCTGGGAAGCAATCGATGAAAAAATAAGTACCAATCCGGTATTGCAGAGTTTTCAAAAAACAGTGCATGAATATAATATCGATCCAGAACTTATCGAGGCCTTTTTGCATTCCATGAAAATGGACCTTTCCAATCAGCAACATAATAATGAATCCTACACCGAATATATTTTCGGATCGGCCGAGGTGGTTGGATTAATGTGCCTAAAAGTTTTTTGCAATGGCAATCATGATGAATTTATGCGCCTCAAAGCTCCTGCACAGAAACTGGGGGCAGCTTTCCAGAAGGTGAATTTCTTAAGGGATATGAAAAGTGATTATGTTGAAAGAGGAAGGGTATATTTTCCGGGGGTAGATTTCAATTTTTTCAATGAAAAAATAAAGAATGAGATCATCAGGGATATTGAAGCGGACTTTGAAGCGGCACACAAAGGAATTCTGGGATTACCCATGGAATCAAGATTTGGTGTATATGTCGCGTACATATATTATAAATCCCTGCTCATGAAAATAAAGAGAGCGCCCGCAAGTTCAATCAGGAATATAAGAATCAGGGTGGCGAACAGGGAAAAGATGGCCTTACTACTCACCAGCTGGCTTCGATACAGATTAAATATGCTATGATCGCATTTTACAAGAAGGGGAAAAAAAATAGTTAATGCATAAATTATAACCCGGCAGTAAATACATTCATTTTTTCATCTTAATTTTATTACCCTTTACATTCCGATTCTCCGTTCAGAGAAGAAGAATTGCATATACATCTTGCTTTAAACAATCCGCGTACCTGCTGAATGTGGATGCCCTCCCCTTTTCCAATTATATGAAATACCTATCTAATAATCGTATCATCGTAAATACGATAATTATTTTCCTTTCAATCATTGAAATTTATCATTTGGACTTCCCCGTTAAAAAATCCCAGACCTATATATAAAGCCGGGTTTGAACGTCACCATTTTATAAAGGTTACATTTTGCCAATTAAATTCAAACTTTCTATACAGAAATGCAACGAAAACAACACTTATTGCGAATAAAAGAATAAGCCGGTTTGGCCATATTCAATATTCAACAATGAGACACAAGCTACAATTCCATCAACACATCGCTTTGGTTAAGATCCTGATACTGTCAGTATTTTTGCTGACAGGTGCTTACAATCAGGCATTGGCAACCCACGCTGCGGGTTCAGATATTAAATATCGCTGCCTGGGAGGACTTCAATATGAAATTGAAGTTACTTTTTACAGGGACTGTGGTGGCGTGGCAGAACCATCGTCTATCACAGTAAATTGCAAAAGCTCTTCTGGCAACCACAATATTAATGTCACAGCAACAAAAGTTTCAGGTTCAGGAAATGGGGCTGAAATTACTGTACCTTGTGCAAGCTCCGCTTCAAGCTGTAATGGGGGAAGTACAACCGGCATTCGCAAATGGGTGTACCGGGCAGTCGTAACATTACCTTCAGCTCGTGCCGATTGGGTGTTTAGCTATAGCGTATGTTGCCGGAATTGTACTATCACCACCATCAGCAATCCATGCGCAGCCAACTCAACTTTGTATGTAGAAGCCAAACTGAATAACATCCTCGCACCTTGTAACAGTTCTCCAACTTTTTCAAATATCCCGATCGCATTTGTATGCACAGGTCAAAATTTCAATTACAATCATGGTGTCCTTGATCCGGATGGTGATTCCTTGGTGTACTCCCTGATCACGCCTAAAACAACGGCAACATCCACTGTTTCATTCATTGCACCGGCTAATGTCAATAATCCCATTGCTTCGTCTACTCCTTTTACCGTAAATGCAGCTACGGGTGATCTTAACTTCACGCCAAGCCAGACCCAAATTGGTGTTATGGCCATATTGGTCAATGAGTATAGAAATAATCAGCTAATAGGTTCAGTAATCAGAGATATGCAGGTATATACCTCTGTATGTTCAAACAATCTTCCGCAGGCTTCGGGCATCAATGGATCCTCCAACTACTCAATTACCGCTTGCCCCGGTCAGCAAATCTGCTTTACTGTGAACTCCATAGATATTGATGCATCTCAATCCGTAACTTTAACAACCAACAATGGTATTTCCAATGCAACCTATTCAATCGGAAGCGGGACGCGGCCGACATTGACATTTTGCTGGACACCTACTTCCGCAAATATAAGCCTGCGCCCACATACTTTTACGGTAACCGTTCAGGACAATGCATGTCCAACCAACGGTATACAAACCTATTCTTTTAATATTTATGTTCCCAGTCCATATTATGTTACTACAGGAACCAACATTACCTGCCATGGTGAGGCAACCGGTGCCGCCAGTGCCTTCCCCGTATATTCGGGTAATTACAATTATGTATGGAGCAACGGTGCAACAACAGCGAGTATTTCAGGATTAACGGCAGGCACCTATACTGTTACAGCAACCGATCCCGGGTCCGGTTGTTCGCTCAGTCAATCCATCACCCTTACTGAACCTCCGGGAATGACAACCTCACTGACGAGCATCCAACCTTCGTGCAATGGAGTGGCCAATGGAGCCGTGGATGTGAGTGTAAGTGGTGGTACTTCTCCCTATACCTACACATGGAGCAATGGCAGCACGAATCAGGATTTAAGCAATGTGCCTGCTGGTAATTACTCGGTAATAATTACAGATGCCAGCGGATGTTCAAAAACCGAAAGTGTCACACTTGCCGGATCCTATACAGTAAATCTTGCTGCTGCTGCAACCCATGTCAACTGTTTCAATGGCGCTAACGGCTCCGTTTCAACGACTGCTACAAATGGCATATCACCCTATACTTATATGTGGAGTAATGGATCTACCCAGCAGAACTTAGTTAATATTTCTGCGGGCAGTTATTCAGTAACTGTAACAGACGCCAACGGCTGCACAGCTTCAGCAACAGCCACTGTTTCTCAACCGGCATCGCCCCTTTCTCTCAACGCTTCTTCGCAGGTTGTAAATTGCTACGGACAATCCAGCGGCGCGGTCAGCCTGTCAGCCAGCGGAGGTACCGCACCTTATGCTTATTTGTGGAATACAGGCGCCACCTCTTCATCAATCAGCAATATCCCGGCTGGAACATATACCGCAACAGTAACCGATGCAAATGGATGCACATCCACAGTTAACCGATCGGTAAGTCAGCCCCTCTCCGCATTGACAGCAGCAGGGGCTCAAACCAATATTAATTGTTACAATCAAAATACGGGAAGCATTTCACTTACGGTGTCAGGGGGTACTTCACCTTATACTTACGCCTGGAGTAATGGTTCAGTCACTCAAAACCAGAGTAACCTCAATGCGGGTACGTATACCGTTACAATCACCGATGCGGCAGGATGTACCAGCGTACTTAGCCGGACATTGACTCAGCCGGCAGCTGCCTTATCAGCTGCTGTTGCGTCAACATCTCCTGTTAACTGCTTTGGAGGTAATACCGGAAGTATCAACTTAAATGTTTCAGGAGGAACTTCGCCTTATACTTATGCATGGAGCAATGGGTCCTCAAATCAGCATCTGAATGGACTTATTGCGGGTACATACTCTGTAACAGTAACTGATGCGAATAATTGCACCTCAGCGGTATCTTCAATAAATATAACAAGTCCGGCAGCCGCGCTCAGCGCAACTTCAAGCCAGGTGAATGTTGCCTGCTTCGGTAATTCCAGCGGCGGAATCAATATAATTCCTGCCGGTGGCACCGCGCCATATACCTATCAATGGTCTCAAGGGTCAACAACTCAAAATATCAGCCAACTGAACGCGGGTAATTACTCTGTAGTAATCAGCGACGCCAATAATTGTTCAACAACACTTTCATTAAATATAAACCAGCCGGCCTCAGCGGTGTCACTTTCCACCACTAAAACCAATGTCAGGTGTTTTGGAAATACTACGGGTGTTATAAATGCCTCCGCGAACGGAGGTGTATCTCCATATACCTACAACTGGAGTAACGGTTCTTCTGCATCAACTATCAATAACCTGGTTGCCGGCACCTATACCGTTACGGCAAGCGATGCAAACGGTTGTACAACTGTCACCTCCGTAACTATAACTCAACCCGCTGCCGCAGTTTCCATATCAGGAAATACTGCTGATTTATCATGTCACAATGTTTCTAATGGCTCCATATCAGTCAGTGTGAATGGTGGCACATCGCCTTACAGTTATCAGTGGAATAACGGGATGAACAGCTCCTCACTAAACAACCTGGCCGCCGCAACTTATACTGTAACGGTATCTGATGCACAGGGATGTACTGCAATTTCCGCGTTTACACTTACACAACCTGCAGCTCCCCTCAGCGCTACAGCATCCAATAGCCCGGTTGACTGTTTCGGAAACAATAGCGGAACAGCATCTGTCAATGCTACAGGGGGTACTACACCTTACACTTACTTATGGAATAACGGAACAACTTCTGCACAAGTTGCCGGCGCAGCATCCGGAACCTACACAGTTACCATTACCGATGCCAATGGTTGTACAAAAACAGCAAGCACCACTATAACCCAACCTCCGGTAGCATTAAGCATGAGCCTCAATTCAACAAACGTGGCTTGTTATGGTAACAGCAGCGGTAGTATAGTAGCCCAGCCTTCAGGTGGTACAGCCCCTTATAGCTACAACTGGAGTAATGGAATCTCTACGCAAGCCGTTTCCGGCCTTGTATCAGGAATTTATTCAGTTACTGTAACCGATGCCAATGGTTGCAGCAGTAATGCTTCAGTAACCATTCAGCAACCTGCCAGTTCATTACAGGCAAGTGCAACCAGTACGAATATCAATTGTACTGGTAATTCAATAGGCAGCATTGATGTAAGTGTTAATGGCGGTACTTCCCCCTATACTTATCTATGGAATAATGGATCAAGTCAACAGGATATTACCAATTTATCCGCCAATACTTACACGGTTATAATTACCGATGCCAATGGTTGTACATTTCAACTTTCAAGAACAATTACGCAACCTGCCGGTGCATTGAATGTTTCCAGTACGGTAAATAATTTATTATGTCACAATGATAATAATGGGTCTATTAATATAACCCCCAGCGCAGGAACCCCTCCATACTCCTTTGTTTGGAGTACCGGCAGTACAAGTGAGGATATTCAAAATTTACCGGCCGGTAGCTATACGGTAACAGTATCTGATAATAACGGTTGTTCACTGACCAATAATTTATTTATTACCCAACCCGCTGCTCCGCTTAGCGCAACCATTACAAGTTCACCTGTGGATTGCTATGGAAGCTCTACCGGTTCCGCCGACCTTCTTGTTTCGGGAGGCACCTCCGGATATTCCTTCAACTGGAATAACGGAAGCAACAATGAGGATCTGACTGGAATAGCTTCCGGTACTTACTCAGTAGTTATCACTGACCAAAACGGATGTACCACGAGCAGCCAGACCACAGTTTCACAACCTGTTGCACCGCTCAGTATTTCAGCTACACAAACAGATCTTAATTGTCATGACATCCAGGATGGCGCTATCAATACACTGGCAAGCGGTGGAACTGCAGGATACACTTATCAATGGAGTAATGGTCAAAACACCAACTCCATCAACGGACTTTCTACAGGGAATTACCAGCTTACCGTAAGCGATGCAAATGGTTGCAGCATCACACAATCTTTCGTTATCAATTATACCGCCGCTCCACTTACCGCCAATTCAACTCCGGTTGCAGTATTATGCCATGGTGACAGCAGTGGCATGGTGGATGTAACTATTTCAGGTGGAACACCACCCTTTCAATATAAATGGAACAACGGACAAGTTTCGGAAGATTTAACGGGATTGAACGCAGGAGCCTACTCGGTAATAATAACGGACGCCAATGGATGTACTACCACTGCATCAGCGTCTGTTTCACAACCGCTGGCCCCTATATCCTCCAGTCAGGCTACAGTGGATGTTCTCTGTAATGGAGATGCTACTGGCTTAATTGATTTTAACCCAAATGGTGGTACCATGCCTTATACATTTCAATGGTCCAATGGAAGTAGCAATGAAGATATTCAACAATTAACAGCAGGAAATTACACAGTAACCATCACTGATGCCAACAACTGTACGCTGGTAAACACCATACAGATTGCTCAGCCTTCTGCTCCACTGTCTTCTACGATTATTGCAAGTAACGCCCTGTGTTATCAGGATTCCAGCGGAAGCCTGCAAGCCACCATCAACGGAGGTACTTCTCCTTATACCTACAGCTGGAGTAATCAGTCTTCCAGTCAGAATATTCAGTCTTTGCCTGCCGGATCATACCAATTGACAGTAACCGATGCGCACGGCTGTATCCTTACTGAAGTAGTTTCAATATCAGAGCCGCAAGCTCCTGTAAGCACCAATCCTGTTATTGTAAATATTGATTGCAATGGAAATGGAACCGGATCAGTTGATTTACAAACCAGCGGAGGTACAGCTCCTTATACTTTTAGTTGGAGTAATGGTAGTATCCAGGAACAAATCAGCAATCTTACGGCAGGCACCTATGTATATCAGGTTACAGATGCAAATCAATGTACCTTTACTGACTCGATTACCATCAGCCAGCCGGCCGCTGCGCTCACGTTAACAAATCAAACAACTGCGGTGTCTTGCTATGGCAATGCAACCGGTGCAATTGATCTTTCAGTTAGCGGCGGCACCCCATTATACTCTTATTTATGGAATAACGGCAATACCAATGAAGACTTGAATAACCTGAGTGCCGGTACTTACACGGTTACCGTAACGGATGCCAACAATTGCATCTCCATACAAACATTCTCCATAAATGAACCTGTAGCGGCTTTATCGGTAAGCGATACCACCTCCATGGTAAATTGTTTTGGAGGTCAGGATGCCCAGATTCAGGTGTATGCCAGTGGTGGTACCTCTCCATACTTTTACTCGTGGAGTAATGGAAATTCAGGAGCGAACTTAAATAACATAAACGCCGGAACATATAGCGTATTAATTACGGATATGAACGGTTGCACGCTTAGCGCTCTTTACAACATTACTCAACCTGCCGCTGCTTTAAGTAACAGCTACAGCACTACATCATCACTTTGTTATGGTGATAGTACCGGAGCAGTTGATATCACCGTGACCGGAGGAACTTCACCCTATACCTTTGCATGGAGTAATGGATCAGCTAACGAAGACCTGACTACCATAACAGCGGGAACCTATACAGTCGTTATTACCGATGCTAATAATTGCACTTATACTGAAATCATAAATGTATCACAACCTGCAGCGGCGTTACAGGCTACTGCATCCGTAAATCAGGTATTGTGCACAAGCGACAGCACTGGATCGGTATCCATCACCGTAAATGGCGGAACCAGCCCCTATACTTACTTATGGAATACAGGGTCAGGTGTTCAAAATCCGGTAGCAATGCCGGCGGGTATTTATAATGTAACGGTAACGGATGCCAATGGCTGCTCTTATGCGGAATCAGTCACTATCACTGAGCCGGACTCAAGTCTCTCTCTTAGTGCAGGAATTGGTCACCTGGGATGCTTCAATCAGCCTACAGGCTGGATAGACTTAACAGTAAACGGCGGAACCGGATCCTACTCATACTTGTGGAACACGGGAGGAACATCAGAAGATCCTTCACAGTTACTGGCCGGCATATATACCGTAACAGTAACCGATCAAAACGGTTGTAATGCGCAAATGAGTTTCCAGGTAACACAACCTGCCGCATTTCCTGATGTAAGCGCCCTGACAACACCGGTAAGTTGTACCGGCATGCAAAATGGCGCGATAATCACCGTGGTGAGAGGCGGCACCCAGCCCTACACCTACCAGTGGAATACCGGAGCTACTACTGATAATCTGAGCTCCATTCCTGCAGGCACTTATACGGTTACGGTTACAGATGCAAACGGCTGCAGTAAAACCTATACAACACAAATCACCGAGCCCGCAAGCACGCTTAACATAGCGGGAACCAGCTTACCGGCCGATTGTATAAGCGGACAATTGGGAAGTATCAACATCACAGCCGCTGGTGGCACATCACCTTATTCTTACCTGTGGAGCAATGGTAACAACAGCGCAGCTTTAAACAACCTGGTTCCGGGTAATTATTCAATTACTGTAAGCGATGCGAATGGATGTGAATCGGTACAGAGCTTTACGGTAGCCGACAACTCAGTATTAAATATCGGTGCTATTGGCGACCCGGCCATCTGCATGGGGCAAACAGTTATCATTCGTGCAGATTCGGTTCCAGGAGCTACTTACCAGTGGTTTTACAATGGTGCATTATTACAGGGCGCAACAAGTAACTCCTTCGTTACACCCGTTGCCGGTACATACACTATGACGGCCACCACGGTTTGTGGAACTTATTCATCAAATCCTGTTGAGGTAACTGTTCGTGTATTAAACAATGTGAGCATTAATAACAATGTGATTATTTGCAAAGGCGAGAGCACTCCTCTCCAGGCAGGTGGTGGTATTGAATATTCGTGGAATCCAACCACCGGCCTCGATAATCCTTCAATAGCAAACCCGGTAGCCAGTCCGCTCCAGACTACAAATTACACGGTTACCATCAAGGATCAATATGGATGTACCGCTACGGCTACTGTAACCGTCAGTGTGATCTGCGACACGCTGGATATCCCCAATGGTTTTTCGCCGAACAATGATGGCACTAACGACACCTTTGTGATTGATGGAATAGAGGGTTATCCCGGCAACGTATTGTTCATATACAACAGATGGGGTAACCTCGTATATAAAAAGAAAGATTACTCCAATGAATGGGATGGAAGATCCAATGTAAACGGTGTAATGTTTGGGGAAGAATTACCCAATGGCACCTACTATTATATACTAGATTTAAATATTGATCAAAAACCGCTGAACAGCTTCGTGGTAATCAGAAGATAGGCCGGGAAGTAATTACTCTAATTTAAAACAAATAAATCAATCATAATGGCTACCATGCATAGTCCGAAAGCAAATGTAAGAAAAGTGACTTTTCTGATATCATTTGTATTGCTGTCATGTTCACAGGTAAATGCGCAGTTCGAACCACAGTTTACCCAGTACATGTTCAACGAAATGTTTATCAATCCTGCCTATGCAGGATCCAGGGATCACATGGCAATGACTGCACTTTACAGAAACCAATGGGTAGGTATTGAAGGTGCACCCAAAACACAAACATTCAGCGCCCATACCCCTTTGAGAAATGAAAAAATAGGGCTTGGCTTATCCATCCTTCATGAGGAAATCGGGGTAACACAGGATTTCTCGGCATTTGGAACCTATGCCTACCGGATTCCTACACAAAAGGGTTTCTTTTCAATGGCTGTTTCGGGAGGATTAATTCACCACCAGGAACAGTTGCTGGAATTAAAAACCCAGGACCAGGGCGACCAGTCATTTATGGGTACACCCAAATTAACAGTACCCAATATGGGCTTTGGTACCTTCCTGTCGAGCAGGAATTACTATGTAGGGATTTCAATACCCCGTATGCTGCAAAACAAGGTGGATGCTGTAAGTGGTAAAGCTGAAAACAAGATCAATATCCCATACTGGCATTATTACCTGATGGGTGGTTATGTGTTCTCCCTCAGCGAATCGGTAAAACTGAAGCCCACCTGTATGGTAAAAGCAGTAAGCGGTGCCCCTATCGTTGCCGACCTGGGTACGCATGTGCTGCTGAATGAAGTGCTATGGCTGGGGGCTTCCTATCGTACCTCCGACTCCTGGGCCGCTGTGCTTCAGATCCAGTTGAATAAACAAATGCGTCTTGGGTATTCATATGATTATACCCTCACCGATCTGAATCAATACAATTCAGGAACTCACGAATTTACATTGGGATATGATTTCTCATTCAATAAAAATAAAGTTGTAACACCCCGATATTTCTAACCAACCCTGCAACAGCCAGATCATGAAAAATTATATTCTTTCCCTACTGCTCATGTTAGCAATACTGCCGGTGGCAGCACAAAAGGGACTTGTCAGAAAAGGTGATTACCACTATAAAATGATGGCCTATCCTAAAGCGATTCCGTTTTATGAAAAAGCAATTAAAAAAGACAGTACATTACAGGACGCGGTTTTTAAACTTGCCGACTGCTACCGCCTGACCAATAACAGGCAACAGGCAGAAGTATGGTATGCCAAAGCCGTAAAAATGCCTTCCGTTCTCCCTATCCATAAATTTTATTATGGACAAGCCCTGATGAACTCGGGAAAATTCGCACAGGCCAAAAAATGGATGTCTGATTTTATTCTGGACAACAAAGATGACGGCCGTGGACAGGCCTTCGTTAAAGCCATTGATACTTACCAAAGCTTTTTTATCGATTCTTCGAATTACGCTTTGACGAAACTGGATATTAATTCGGAAAATGCAGATTTCGGCGCAGCTCTTTATCAGGATGGAATCGTTTTCGCCTCATCCAGAAAAACAGTGGAGGTTATCGAAAGAAAACATTCCTGGACCAACCAGCCATTCCTTGATCTTTATTACAGCAGGGGCAAGGAAAATAAATTCAGGGAACCGGTTCCTTTTGCGAACAGCCTTCAGACAAAACTTAATGACGGACCCGTTGCCTTCAATAAGAAAGGAGATGAAGTATGGATTACAAGAAACAATATTGAAGGAGGCAAAGTGAGGAAGAGTAATGATAAAATTGTCAAACTAAAAATCTTCAAGGCTAAAAATACGGGCAATGATGAATGGAGTAAACTTGAGCCCTTTGCCTATAACAGCGACAGTTACAGTTGTGCCCACCCCGCACTTAGCCCTGATGGCCAGAAGATGTATTTCTCCTCAAATATGCCTGGCACCAAAGGGGGGATGGACATTTTTATGTGTACCAGGCAGGGCAATGGCTGGAGCCAACCCGTGAACCTGGGAGATACTATCAACACAAGGGGCAATGAAGTTTTTCCAGTGGTGATGGATGATGGTACATTGTACTATTCTTCCGATGGCCTTCCGGGATTGGGAGGGCTGGACATTTTCTTTACACGTGATAACGGAGTAAAATATACTATACCGGTAAATGTGGGGTATCCATTAAACACCTATGACGATGACTTCAGTATGGTATATGATATGAAAAACAAGGTTGGTTACCTCAGTTCAAACAGGGCAAACCGTGGCTTTGATGATGATCTGTATACTTTTAAAAAGAAAAGCATCCGCGTAAAAGGAATCGTGGTAAGGAAAGAAGATGGTACACCCATTAAACAGGCGCGGGTAGAATTGAAAACAGGCGATGCTTCCCAAACTTTTACTACCATGGAAAATGGCCGCTTTGACTTTCCGGCTGATTTTGATTTGCAGTATGCCCTGACCGGAAGCGCAGAAGGACTGGGTGATTCAACAGTACATTTTGAAACTTCTGCCAGTTATCCCGGCGATCCCTTTATCCGGATTGAACTTGGAAGCAGGAAGGCGGATTACGCATTGTCTATCCTTGTAATTGACGCGGATACCAAGGAACCTTTGCCCGGTACAATGATTAAAGATGATGCCACACAAAAGGACATCGGCACTACCGACCTTTCAGGTAGATACACCCAGCCCATCGTTCCTCAAAAAGATGAACAACTAATCATTACCATGGCAGGTTACCGTCCAAAAGTGCTGATGCTGAAAGGCCAGGATGCCGAGGCCCCGAAGGATCATGAGTATGTGGTTGAACTCTCAAAAGCCAGTGATATCTCTCCTTTTGAAAACTGGTTTAAAATTATTTACTATGACTTGGACAAATACAACGTACGCTCTGATGCCGTGAATGTCCTCGATGAAGTAGCGTCATTTCTGAAAGAAAATACGAATGTTAAAATTTCTCTCTCATCCAGCACCGATAGCCGTGCTACGAAAGAGTACAATGAACGACTGTCACACAACAGATCCAAGTCTGCACGGCAATATCTTATAGACAAAGGTGTAAATCCGAAACAAGTGGCCAGAATTACCTGGACCGGTGAATCTGTACTTGTGAATGACTGTGGCGACGATGCCCCCTGCTCCGAAGAAATGCATCAACTGAATCGCCGTACGGAAATTATGGTGATGGAAGTTAAAAGAGATTAAAATACACTTCCTGTTTAATAAAAAGGCTGTCGGGTTTCGATAGCCTTTTCTGTTTTTTTTCCATTCAAATAAACTTCATTAAAAGCTGATCATAAGGTCAAAGCTCGATCTATTGAATTTTTACCAATTGTTTTACTCCTGTACCTGACTGTCCGGTGATTTTTAAAATACAGGTACCTTTAGATAATACAGGCAGGTTCAATACATATTTTTCCGAACCTGCTCTTCTGCTCGTATAAAGCAAACGACCATGTACATCCGATAATTCAATATCAATTTCTTCCCTGAATCCGCTCACTTCGATATGATCAAAAAATGGATTCGGATAAACATCAAACCTGAACGTATTCACAGGATGAAGAATAGAAGTCACCGCTCCCTGCCTAAGAACACATCGCAAACTCATCCCCACTTATTTTGGGTTATAGGTATACCCGGTATTATCATCACGGCCAATCTGCGTACCCTGATTCAATACACGGTGCCAGGCAAAACAATACGGATAACTGGGTGTGCATCCCCCACTCAGATTTGCACTCTTCGTTTAAGTCCGGTAATAACCATATAAACCCAAGTCATAAAAAATGGTTCCATATCATTCCCCAGCAAGTAAACATTCTAATCCGGAAGCACCACCGGTCTTGAGCTTAGTGCCTGCATCAGTATCACGCCATCCAAGGCGGGTGGGATTGGTAATAGCAGGGTCCAGAAAACCCTCATACTGATAGTAATCCTGACGCTGGCCAGGTGCCATCCCGTTGGACATAAACCCTGGGCTCCGTTCACTTTATATACTGCAGGCTTCATTCCATTGAAATAAGCCTCCGTAAAGTTGACTGTTTAAAGGATCGTTCGAGTAACAGTATTTCTCAATTATGCCATTATTGGAATGCCCTTTCGAAGTATTTATCATGATTCCAAAATCCAGATTCTCACGGAACCAGCATTGTGTTCCGACCGCAGTGGTATGATGGTATTTCCCACCGTGCAATACAGAATCAACCGGACAAACCTGCGCATACGTGAGGCCATGCGAAACCATTAGCAATAATAACAGATTTTTTATCTTCTAAATAATTTTACCAGAAAGGTAGTTAAACCGGAACAGAATTCAGTTGGTTCAAAAAAATCTCTCCGAAAAACCGGGAATGGGGTGTAAACAGAATAGAAATGCAGTCAGTGACTGCATCAGAGAACAAACTTTATTAATGCCATCAGAAAGTAATGCAGCTAAACGAAGAGGAAAAAATCAGTTCATTGCGGATTTCTCAGGCCTTATGTATTTAAAAATAAAAGCCCCAAAGAATCTCTCCGGGGCTTTTATTTTTATTGTAAAAGAATCAATATTCCCATAAGTCAATTTCGAAATTGATCATATCCTGTTTGATACGCTCAGATTCGAGTAAGGCGTCAATAGGATTTACCTTATAGTCATCAACCCTGCGGTTATAAATATTATCTTCCTTGATGATATAACTGTTAAACATCCTCTTCTGGAATATATCCTCGAAAGTCATTCGCTGTGCGGAGTTAAACCTGTTGCCGACTTCAGCATTGGCTAATATCCTGCGGGCTTCCTGGTAGTACACCCAGAATAAGAGATTTTTCTGGCCTCCTTCAATCAAATTACCTTCCTGATCACGGGCCAGTACCATCGGACAAATGCCAATAATGCGGCACTTCAACTCAGAGCGTTGCTTGTCGAAAAACCACTCCTCCTTCAAACGATACTGTATAACATCGTCCGGATTAAAGGGACGAAACACTGTTGAATCATATTCATCATACGGCGGATCAGCCCGTGTAACTTTAACCGTGATAGAGTCTGCACCACCTACTTTGGCAAATTCATCCATAGTCATTGGTAATGTAAACTCGTCATCCTGGTTATTATAGGCCGTTAAACTACCTTCTTTCACCGCATCCATAAATACATTGATCAGGTTCTTCCTGTCCTTGGTTTCATTGGATTTTGGATAGCGTAAGGGTGCGTTAATTTTTTCATTAAGGTCGATATGTCGCCATATCCGTTTGGCCCACATCACATCTGCCTCACGGAGATATGTATATGGAATCACCCGCCGGGCAGGATTATTTTCCTTTACATAGACTCCATCAAGGACGTTCTGAGCGAGAGCTGAGAATCCTGCTGAAGTAAGCAGGGTCAGCATCAGGAGAAACTTTTTCATGGATTTATGACCTTTCTATTGTTTAACGTATCAGTTATGGCGCAGTTTCGGATTTCAGATTTTTCCTTACTGTACAGTCAATGGAATGGAGTTAACGGTTCTGACAGAACCATCGGGCATGGATACCTTGATGTATTCAAACAGAATTTTATCTCCGGCACGACTCTGCTCAATGATGGACTTCATGTCACCGGTAAGAGCTCCGCCTTCCGCTGATTTTTCAACAGGATCACGGCCTTTGCCATACCTGCTCATCTTAAAGCTGACCACCTTGGCATACAAATCAAAGTCGAAGTTTTCCATAGTTGGGATAATACCCTGCTGAGCTGCAAGCGCGCTCTTGGGGATATTTCCATCCTTCTTACCACCAATTTTGGCAACAGGATCAGGTATACGCTTCAGGCGGAATTTGAATTCACCCATTTGCATGGGCTTACCGTTGAAATCAGCAGATACTACCACCTTTGCTTCTCCTGGCTGTCCTTTGGCTTCCGCGATAAAATGTCCTTTACCGGCTTTCGCATCAGGAGCCAAAGAAAAACCGGTAGGGATTGCTTTCACCTTTTCATCCGGTACACCGGGTACTGAAACGGTAATCGGATTAGGAACCCCAATGTAAATTACATTCATTTTATCAGCTGCTACCGATGCACTGGGCTTGGCAACAATATATGAACTCTCAAATGGATAGGATTCAAAGGTATTGTCAGGCTTCTTCACTTTAATAATACCTGCATACTTCTTCTCACCAACGCCTGAAGCGCGAACTTTATAAGTACCAACCCCTCCTTCAACAGTAAGCGATGAACCTCCCACGGTAATTTCAGGATCGCTGGTTGAACTCATTGCAGCCAAAAAGATATCAGCCGAATATTCCTGTCCTTCTATTACATAGCTGGAAGGAGCGATTACTTTAGGTGCAAGCGTATCAAATTTGAAGTCGGCGGCATTAATAGCACTCAACAAGTGTGTTACAATTTCTGACTCCGCATTTTTAACATCCGACTGCACTTTGGACAATAATGCAACAGTTGCTACCACCGGGTTATGATAGAAATTTGCCATTTCCCAGGTTTTCTTTCCATCTTCCAGGCTGCTTTTTTCAGGATCCTTTGTGTTAAAGAGTTCATCCAGTCGCTTTGTAAATTTATCTCTGTCCTTTGGATCCAGTGTTGCAATTACGCTCTTTTTAAAGTTGTTGATTTTCTCCTTGAGTTCGGTTGCCTTGTGCCCGCGTCCATCCTGCTTATCGCCACACATGATACGTGTAGGCTCATCATAGTTGTCCTTGGCCTTCATTTCGTTCAGGCTAACCATCTTAGCACCTGCTTCCATCTTATCAGTAGTACGTATCAACTCTTCTTTCAGGGCTGAAACGTATTTATCCAGATCTTCACATTGCTTTTTCACAATCTGAGCCTTTTTGAAAAAAGGTTCAGTTTTAGCCTTATCATTCTGCATTTGTTTGTCAAATGCGGCATAGGCTTGCGCATTTTTGCCCTGAAGGTTTTTAACGGTTACTTCAAGGCTATCATTAATCGTTACGAAAGCATTAATGATCTCTTTGGAGACGTTCAGTGCTAACAGGGCTGTTAACACCAGATACATCATCCCGATCATTTTT
Source organism: uncultured Bifidobacterium sp. (assembly GCA_964534995.1). GTDB lineage: Bacteria > Bacteroidota > Bacteroidia > AKYH767-A > OLB10 > JAJTFW01. Next base: position 10,043 of record CAZHSC010000048.1, on the reverse strand, counting down.
TGCCTCGGTGATAAATTTTGACCTGCCATTTCTCGTACGTAGGGTTAGTGGTTGATTGTTTGGATAACGAAAACGGTACAGGAATTATTTGTTTGCCGTCTGGCTCATAGCCGACAGCATATTGCCATAAATCGTATTGAGTGCTCCAAGGTTTTTAGCCAATTTACCCACTTCATCCTTATAACGCTTGGTATCTTCCACCGTGTTATTAAGGTTGGCAAGAAGATCCTGAATTCCATCGTAGAACTTCTTGGTATCCTTCATGCGGGTATTGGCTTCCTGAAGCTGTAATTCATATACAGCATTTAAAGCTGCCATATTTTTTCCGGCAGATTTCATTTGCTCTGTATATCCCTTCACATCATCGTGTGCAGCGCTCATGCTGTTCATAGCTGTTGCCGCTTTCTCATACGAAGCGGTAAGTGAACTCACCTGCTTGGCTGCAGCCGTTACATTCTTCGAATACTCTTCGGTCGCAACGGCAGCGTTGGATACAGTAGCCATCTTGGCTGTGTTTTCACTCAATGATTTCAAACCGGTTCCCAGACTCTGGATCAGGTCCGGTCCAATCTTCGCATCAGCTAACAACTTATCAAGATGTTGTGCAACCGGATCTCCGGCTTTTGGTTTTTTACGGTCAGCACCTGGCTCATGCATACCAGCAAGCTCCGGGTATACTAATGACCAATCCACTTCTTCATGTGGTGGTTCAAAGGCTGAGAAAAAGAAGATAACGGCTTCAGTAAAGAGACCTACTGTAAGCATGATACCTGCACCTTCCCAGTGTTGAATTTTAAAGAGTGCGCCAACAATTACAATGGCCGCACCGAAACCGTAAAGTTTCGCCATGAGCTGTTTGAACCCTTTCCCTTTGGTCAATTGAGCTAATCCCATGTTGTTCTCGTGTTTTAATGGTTTTGGTTAGAATTGATTTTGTGTTTTATTTAATGTCTATATGATATATCAATGACAGGTTGAAGGCCATTGATTCATCTTTTCACAACTCAGAAGTCAGCTTTGTCCCTGCCCAGGAAATCCATCACACAACGGAAGCCTATGTAAGCCTTCGAAGTGTCCTGGTATTCATAACTACGGGTACCGGTTTGCATAAAATAACCGATATCTTTCCATGATCCGCCTCTTATTACTTTCCTTTTCAGGGCAGGTGGGTCGGTATCCTTGGCATCATAGGTATAGTCAGGATTAAGATCATGAATGAAACTGTAAGCCGATTCATCGTACGCGTTACTAGTCCATTCGGCTACATTTCCAGCCATACAGTATAAACCATAATCATTGGGCCAATAAGCCGTGGCCTTCACTGTATAAAAACCTCCATCGTCAATGTAATTGCCTCGTAAAGGTTTAAAGTTGGCCAGGAAACAACCTCTGCTGTTCCGGGTGTAGGGACCTCCCCAGGGATACGGGTTATTAGCCAGACCTCCCCTGGATGCATATTCCCATTCACTTTCGGTGGGCAGGCGGTAATCCTGAACATAAGTTTCTTCAACGTCATCCAGGTAACTGCATAATAATTGCGTCCTCCATACACAAAAAGCTTTGGCTTGCAACCAGTTAACACCTACTACGGGGTAATCATCGTAGGCAGGATGCCAAAAATAAGCTTTGGTAATGGGGTCATTGAAAGAATAGGTGTAATCATGTACCCAACTTAATGTATCAGGGTACACATTGATAATTTCCTTCTTGATATACACCGATCGGTCAGTTCTGCCCTGGGGACGATTGGCAAGGCTTCCGGAAGCAGGATCACGCTCCTTGCTGAAATCCTTCTGGGCTGCTGACAAGAGATCAATCCAGTAATATTCAAAATTCAACTTTCTGGAATTTATTTCCTTTCTGCGATAAAAACGCTCACTTTCAGGTAAATACAATTCCGAAAGGGTTTCAACATTTTCTTCATCGTCCCAGCGGATGCGCTCATCCCAGTTGATGCGCTCTCCATACTCTCCTTCTTCTATCAGGTGATCCCCTCCGAGCAGCCTGTGTGCCAGAGAGTCTCTTACCCAATACACAAACTGACGGTACTCGTTGTTTGTGATTTCCGTGTTGTCCATGTAAAACGCATGCATAGACACCGTCTTTGCCATTGCGTTTTGGGCGTAAGGTACATCCTGGTCGCTGGGACCCATGTTGAAGGAGCCTTGAGGAATAAACACCATGCCATAAGGATCGGCCTGGTACCATTTCTCACGCCCCTGTACCCCCACCAGTTGACCACGGTTACCGCCTCCACAACTACTTAGTAGCAGCAGTGCGAGGGAAGCAATAATCAGGTTTTTCATGCTTTGTTCGCTTTTGGGTTCCGGAAACGTATTCAACGAACGCTGAAAACTTTGGATTATTATCCTACATTTCCGGTTAGATGATACGTTTCTTATCAAAGATAGTTTCTTTGGAGTATGGATATCTTTAAATTATTAGAGGAATCTTACGTTTCGGATAGACACCGGAACCCTTTTCTTGACATTAAAACAATAGCCCAGCATGATTTCATGCGAGCCATCGCTGTAATCTTTCAATTCAGATGTTGTGAAATCATAGGCATAACCCAAACGCAAATTCTCGATGAGTGTTATTCCTAACATACCCACAAGAGCGTCTTCATTCCTCCACGATAATCCGGCCCAGAATTTATTGTTGAAATGTGCATTAACATTCACATCTATCGTTGTATTGTCGGTTACATTCTTTACAAATACCATGGGCTTGATGGTAACGCTGGGGGTCACCTCAAACGAATAGCCAATCATTCCGTAATAATGCCTTTTGTACTCTTTTTTGAATTTATCAAGATCAAGTTCACTTTCCATTACATGCGTAGAGGAAATACCAAGGTACAACTTTTCTGATTGATAATATGCACCTGCCCCTAAATCGAAAGCGGTGCCGCTTACAGCATTCTGAGGAATAGCGGGATCGGGAGTATTACCATCAGGTGCTGTGAATTTACCATCGATCGTGTTTTGCAATAAACCGAAATCCACACCGAGCGCCAAATTCCCGTTTCCAAGTTCTAACCTGTAAGCCGCAGCAAGTTTTGCGGTAAGCGCCTGTTCAAAACCAATTTCATCGGTATTAACGCTTAAACCAAGGCCTAATTTGTTATTAAACAGGGGAGCATCGATTGACAATACACCGGACTTGGGAGCCCCATCGAAACTCACCCACTGCGCCCTGTAAAGAAGACTGGCACAAATAGCTTCATTGCTTCCGGCAGTTGCAGGGTTCACCCACAGCTTGTTAAACATATTTTGACTGAATTGCGGGTCTTGTTGTGCAAGTGCCATTGTTGAGAGACAACCTGCTGCTATCACAGCTAAAAGTTTCTTCATACAGTTTCGTTGGATTTCTGGTTCATTTGGGGGGATAAAGTACGCAAATAATAATTACAAACCCAAAAAACGAAATTTGAAGAATATTTTTCAACTGTTCACTTCCATTTCCGGGCGGGACTAAAATAGGTATTTGAGCATTGCAGAAACCCATTTCTACTTTTTTTTAAAAATCATTGATAATCAAACAGAAAAAGTTGATATTTTGCAAGATTAGCGATCCTTCTATCCCTAATTTACAAAATGAAAAGGGTCCCTTTCTCCCTGTTCAGCTACAATAAAAGGATAATCCGGAAAGATGGGAAACTATAATTCGGTTGAGAGGAATGCACAACGGTGATAGCTTACCGCAATTACAGATACTGAAAAAAACAGATGATTTTTCCGGAATTAAAAAAGCTTGTGATGACGAAAAGTACGACAGCAAGTCACAGGTAATTACACCATTTTATGCACCGCGTTCCACCAGCGTTCGGGCACTTCATTGTTACAGGCCAGCTGATAATCCTTATAGGAACAAGGCAGTAAATGATGACTCAGGTACCTGTTTTTGCTACCGTCAGTAGGCAATTTCATCCACCAACGGTCGCTTTTCAGACTTTTGATGAAAGTAATTTCCTGGTCTTCCTGCTCAAATGCCACCCGGTAGGTAACATAGTGGTTGGGGTTGGTAAGTGGCAAGTCCATCTTTCGCTGCCCCATACCCTCAAGAAAATACCACAATGCCTGTGCATACAGTTGGGCCGTCTGATACTGCCGGTCAAAACCGGGATTGTATTCGAATAATCCCAGCCCGCTGCATTTATCGCTGAGGCCGGCATACATCAATATTTGACATAACTCTTCGCCATAGAAGCCATTGGGGGAGGCCCATGCATGTCCCGGCGCATCGCTTTGCCTTACCGAACTGATATCTACACTGATCAGGTCGGCATTACGGACAATTGGTTCTGTTTCTTGAATATCAGCCTGTACCTGCCCGAGGCGGTGTGTCTCAAAGTGCAACTTTTTCATGAGGGCCACATTTTCCACTCCGGTAAAATAGGTCTGATAACCCAGATTGCTGAAGTTGAAGAGGTAATTGGGTTGCTCCAGAATTATCTTGCCAATGTAGGTACTGCTGTTGGTACTGTCTTCCGGAACTCCCAGGTCAAACCGGGAGTCAATAGCCACAATATTTATAATCTGCTCCGCGATCTTATACCCTGTATATTGGGCATAGGTGATGTCCTGACTCCCTCCTAAAATGACGGGTATTATATGTTCCGACAGTAATTCCGTAACCACAGTGGCCACCGCGGCATAAGTGTCATTCAGGGTTGCTCCCAATCGCAGGTTTCCAAGATCGATGAAATAAAGGGGTTGCTGGTGCTTCTTCAGCCTGTAAAACTGTTTTCGTATGAAATCAGGCGCTTTTGAACAACCCGCATTTCCGACACTGCCCCGTTCCTCACCCACTCCGATGATGGCTATCCTGGCTCCTTCAAATGAAGGGAAGGAAGAGCTTTTAGTATATGCCTGAACGCTATTTCCCAGTGCATCCGGCGGATAAGGCAACTCATCCCCCCTGATGATTTCATCAGAGAGCGGTTCAAAGTAGGCATCTAGCATAGTTTCACTTCTGATTGGGAGTGGTTATTTCTTTTTCTTCCCGGCAGATTTCTTTACCACGCTTTTTTTCGGAGCCGCTTTAGCAGTTGCCCTTGTTGCGGAACCGCTTTTTTTAGCGGCCGTACTACTTTTAACGGCCTTCTTTACTGCCTTTACCTTCTTTATTGTTTTTGCTGCTTTTGCAGGCACGCCCCTGGCCGCAACAGTCTTCTTTGCCGCTGTACTTTTCTTTTCAGCCGTACTCTTTTTCGAAACAGTTTTTCTGGCCGTGGGTTTGGCAGTTGCTGCCCTCTGGGCGGACGGCGTTTCCCCTTTGCCCCTGGCTTTGCCCTTCTTAAACCTTCCACCACTGGGCTTTGTATTTTCAGCTATTTCCAGGCAATCGTCAAGGCTCAGTTTTTCCGCTACCTTATCTTTAGGAATCCGGTAATTGGCTCCATCCACTACAAGATAGGGCCCCCACCTTCCTTTCAACACTTTGACATCGGGACGGTCGTTGAAAATCTTAATTATTCTTTCCCGTTCCGCCTTTCGTTTGCCTTCAATCAATTCAACGGCCGTCTTGAAATCGATGGTATATGGGTCATAATCTTTGGGAATCGAGGCGAATAAACTGACGTGCTTTACATAAGGCCCGAATCGTCCAATGCCAATAGTTACGTCCTCCCCTTCATATTTACCGAGGTTACGGGGCATTTTAAACAGATCGAGCGCCTCGTCCAGGGTTATCGTCTCTAAACGTTGTCCGCTCCTGAGTTTTGCAAATTGCGGCTTTTCATCCTCCTCTTCACCGCTGATCTGCACCAGAGGTCCGAAACGTCCAATTCTTGCAATCACCTTCTTTCCGGTTTTGGGATCCTTACCCAGAACACGCTCACCCGTAGCCCGCTCGCTGTGCTTCTCCGTTTTCTCAACCGATTTATGGAAAGGACCATAAAACTTTTTTATCATTTTCGACCATTGAAGATGGCCGTTGGCAATCTCATCAAAATCCTTTTCAACGGTAGCGGTAAAATTATAATCCATTATTACCGGAAAGTTGGCTACTAAAAAATCGGTAACAACAGTACCAATATCCGAGGGGAACATTTTTGACTTTTCACTGCCATAGGTTTCCGTTTTTACTTCGGCGCTAACCTTAGCGTTCTTTAATGTAATCACCGAAAACTGCCTTTCCTTTCCCATTCTGTCTTCCTTGATCACGTATCCCCGTTTCTGGATGGTGGAGATGGTGGGAGCGTAAGTGGAAGGCCTGCCGATACCCAGTTCTTCCAGCTTCTTTACCAGACTTGCCTCTGTATAACGGGCGGGAGGTGCCGAGAATTTTTCTGATGCCGTCATTATGTCGAGGTCAAGCTTCTGACCGGTCTCAAGAGGAGGCAGCAGTCCGCTTTCATTTTCCTCATTTTCATCATCGGTCCCCTCCATATATACCCTCAGGAAACCGTCGAAACGGATGACCTCGCCCGTGGCGTTAAAAATATCACCGGTCTTGTCATTGGCTATACTCACAATGGTCCGCTCGAGCTGTGCATCCGCCATCTGGCTGGCAATGGTACGCTTCCAGATAAGTTCGTAAAGTCTCCTCTCGGCATGATCGCCATCAACGGAGCTTTGCTCAAAGTATGTAGGACGTATGGCTTCATGCGCCTCCTGGGCATTGGCGCTTTTGGTCCTGTATTGCCGGGTATGCACGTATTGTTTGCCATACTGGGTACTGATAGCGGCTTTGGCGGCTTCGATGGCAAACTGGGAAAGATTCACCGAATCCGTTCGCATGTAGGTGATCTTACCGCTTTCATACAATTTCTGGGCAACTACCATGGTTTGCGCAACGCTGAATCCCAGTTTTCTGGATGCCTCCTGTTGCAGGGTAGAAGTAGTAAATGGAGCAGCCGGCGATTTCTTTCCGGGCTTAACTTCAAGGTTCGAAATGGTAAAATGGGCGTTTATCAGTTTCTTCAGGAAGGCTTCCGCATCCCCTTTCTTGGCAAAACGCTGAGGCAACTCCGCCTTCAATGAGGATACATTGCCTTTCTTATCTTTTACTCTGAAAATAGCTACCACCCTGAAAGCTGAAACACTTTTATGTGCTTCTATCTCCCGCTCACGCTCTACGATAAGACGTACAGATACAGACTGTACCCTGCCGGCTGATAAACTTGGCTTCACTTTCTTCCACAAAATCGGCGAGAGTTCAAATCCAACCAAACGATCTAAAATGCGCCTGGCTTGTTGTGCATTCACGAGGTGCATATCAATAAACCGGGGATTCTCAACTGCCTCTTTGATTGCCTTCTTTGTAATTTCGTGAAAAACAATTCGTTTAGTACTGCCTTTCTTTAAATCCAATGATTCAAATAAATGCCAGGAAATGGCTTCCCCTTCTCGGTCTTCGTCCGTTGCCAACCACACCACTTTCGCCTTCTTTGCCAGCCTTCTCAACTCCTCCACCACTTTTGATTTATCGTCGCTAACCTCGTAATGTGGATTGAAATCATTCTCAATATCAATGGCTTTGTCGTTTTTAACAAGGTCCCTCACATGGCCAAAACTGGATTTAACTGTAAAATCTTTACCTAGGAAGCCTTCAATCGTTTTCGCCTTTGCCGGCGACTCCACAATCACTAAATTATCTGCCATTCGGGTTGTTTGGGGTTATGCTATATAAGTATTCAGCGGCGCAAATTAATAGAATTTTAATCAAAAGGATATCCATCGACTTTCTATGCAAAAGGCTATCACACCTGATTTTCAAATAATTAATAATCGAATTTAAATGCATAAACACGGTTTTAAGACCCTCAAATGTCCAAATCCGGGCAAAATGTGAAACATCGAACACAAATAAATATCTGACATATTGTCAGCACCAGGCCTTTTTTTCTTATCTTTGCAGTCCACAAAAAAACATGCAACACGAAGGGAACAAAGTCATAGATGAAAAACGCCAGGGAGAAGTATTGTTAATGGAATCTCCCTCCATCAACACCGGTAAAAAATTGTTCCTGGAAAGTTATGGATGCGCGATGAATTTCTCCGACAGTGAAATCATTGCTTCCATATTAATAAATAATGGTTTTGAAACAACACGCGAAATAAATGATGCCGATGTGATTTTTATTAATACCTGTGCCATTCGCGATAATGCTGAGCAAAGGGTCCGCACGCGCCTGCAGGATTTTAAGAAAATGAAGAAAACGAAGCCCGGCTTGATTGTAGGTGTGCTGGGCTGCATGGCCGAACGTTTAAAGGCGAAATTGTTGGAGGAAGAAAAGCTCGTTGATGTTGTTGCAGGTCCTGATGCATACCGCGACCTGCCTCATCTGATTGAAAAAGTGGAAGGCGGACAAAAAGCAGTCAATGTATTATTGTCGCGGGAGGAGACCTATGCAGATATCAGCCCTGTGCGTTTAAGTTCAAATGGCGTGACGGCATTTATATCCATTATGCGGGGTTGCGACAATATGTGTTCATTTTGTGTGGTACCTTTTACGAGGGGAAGAGAGCGGAGCAGGAACCCGCAAAGCATCCTCGATGAGGCCCGGCAGCTCTTTGAAAATGGCTACAGGGAAGTTACTTTGCTTGGGCAAAATGTGGATTCTTATCTATGGTGGGGCGGCGGTCAAAAGAAAGAGCTGGATACGGAAACCGTTCACAGGGCATTGCAGCACGCTTTGCCAGAAGGAGAGCAACAAAAGTTTACCACTTTTGCGAACCTCCTGGAGATGGTTGCCGGAATTCATCCCGATTTACGGATACGCTTTTCAACAAGCAATCCTAGAGACATGACCGATGCAGTTTTACACGCCATTGCCGGCAATGAAAATATATGTAATTACATTCATCTGCCGGTACAGTCAGGAAATACACAGGTCCTGGACCGGATGAACCGTGGATATAGCCGTGAAAAATACATGGACCGAATCACAGCCATCCGCCGTATTATACCGGATTGCGCAATCAGTACTGATATCATCAGCGGCTTTTGCGGAGAAACAGAGGAAGAACATGCAGATACGCTCAGCCTGATGGAATGGGCAGCGTATGATTTCGCTTATATGTTTAAATATTCGGAAAGGCCAGGTACCGCGGCCGAAAAAAAATTCAGCGACGATGTTCCGGAAAGTGTCAAGAGCAGGAGACTTCAGGAAATAGTGGACCTGCAGCAGCGATTATCCGCGGCCAGGACCAAAGAAGCGCTTGGCAAGACTTTCAGGGTATTGATAGAGGGTAATTCCAGAAAATCGGAAGAGATGCTCGCCGGGCGCAATTCGCAAAATACTGTAGTGGTTTTCCCCAAAGAAAACCATCAGCCGGGTGAATATGTACAGGTACGTATCACGCATTGCACCGCCGCCACCCTCATTGGCGAAGTAACCGCTTGAAATAACAGGGTGCAAGGCCGTTACGGTGAATCATTACAACCATTAAAACAAGCTACATGCCAGTACTGCGTTTTTGGTTCCTAAATAAATCAATGATTAATGACAATACAGGAAATTAAAAACAGGTTCGGAATAATTGGTGCTTCCTCCTTGCTGGACCATGCGATTAATATTGCCTGCCAGGTGGCGCCCACCGATCTTTCCGTATTAATTACCGGAGAAAGCGGCACAGGTAAAGAAATTTTTCCCCAGATCATCCACTTCCTGAGCAGCCGTAAACATGGTCCTAATATTGCCGTGAACTGCGGCGCCATTCCTGAGGGTACAATTGATTCCGAATTATTCGGACATGAAAAAGGTGCATTCACAGGGGCGCATGAAGCCCGTAAAGGATATTTTGAAGTCGTAAATGGTGGAACCATTTTTTTGGACGAAGTGGCTGAATTGCCCATGATGACCCAGGTCCGGCTGTTGAGGGTGCTGGAAACCGGAGAATTCATCAGAGTAGGATCCAGCAAAGTACAAAAAACGGATGTGCGGGTGGTGGCGGCTACCAATGTGAATATTCCTGATGCCATTGAAAGAGGGCGCTTCAGGGAAGATCTTTATTACCGTCTCAATACGGTACCGGTACACGTACCACCTCTCAGAGACCGCAAGGAGGATATTTTCTTATTGTTCAGAAAGT
>CAZHSC010000047.1:0-27493 GCA_964534995.1 uncultured Bifidobacterium sp. | reverse complement strand
AATACCACCTTAAATTTACATCATGTTTGGTAAACTTTATGCTGACGATCTACAGTGAAACAATTTTAGTATCTGCTCATGGATATTAATACAAGTTATTAATTCTCCTGATATTTTTGGAGAGTTAAAAAGGTATGAAAAGAATCCACAGGTTGATCGGGCAGGGGGAAAGCAATATGCTTGATTTTAAAAAGGAAATCAGCAATGTTTACAGAATTGCAAAAACTATAGTCTCTTTTGCTAATTTACATGGGGGCACCTTGTTGGTAGGGGTGAATGATGATGGTACCATCAGCGGTGTAAAAGCCGAAGAAGAGCGATATATGCTGGAAAAAGCGGCCGCATTTTTCTGTGTTCCGGAAATTACTTTGAACATCCGTGAATGGAACCTTCGCGGTAAAACCATATTGGAAGTACTCATCCCCGAAGGAATTGAAAAACCTTATTATGCCATTGATGAATCCGGAAAGAAATGGGTATACGTTAGAGAAGCAGATCAGTCATTGCTCGCCAGTAAAGTGCTCGTTGAAGTCTTAAAAAGGAAAAGTTCTTCTCGTCCTTCCCTTATTCAGTACACCAGTAAGGAAAAAGCATTACTGGATTACCTCAATACGCATTCAAGGATTACCTTGAAGGAGTTCTCCAAACTGGTTAATATCAGCCGCTGGAGGGCGCAAAAAATAATGGTGAACCTGGCTTCAGTAGGAGTAATCAGGGTACATGATATTGAAAAGCCGGAGTACTATACCTTAGGGATTATTTGATTTCAAACCTGCACTTGTAATATTTACGGATTTCATTGGATTAATTCAATGCTAAGCCATCGGGAACAAATTTATTCCTGTAGTATTGGAATTATCAACTGATCAGTATCTGATTATTGAGTTTGGATATATCCGTTGGTTTCTGTCAGGAATAGTTAAACCCTCCCTTATCTACTATGCAGGAAGAATCGAAGGAAATGTATGTCAAAGTTATGCGCCTATACAAGGAAGGCTATCCTCCTGATAAAATTCAGGCCATCCTCAAAAAGGAAGGATTGCCGGATGAATTATTGACGGAAGCCCTGTGCAGGCTGAAGCTGTTGATATACAAAAAAAGGAAAAACAGGGGCGTCTTCCTGATGATTGCCGGAAGCCTCGTTTTGCTGATCGGGTTTATTCTTACTGTATTTTTATTTCATGCTAATCATGATTTTGATATATTCATGTATGGTTTCACCATTACCGGAACCTGCTTACTGGGCTATGGCGCCTATGAAACCTTGCAATGAAGAAGGAGAGGCGCCCTGCGGTTTTTAAGAATAGTTCCGTATAAGATGGAGCCCTTGTAGGTTCATAGCATTGATTTTCTGAAGTATTTTTTTCCAAAGAATGGTTCATTGCACCATGTGTCCCCCTTTTGCCAGAAACCCGGTTTTAGGGCTCTTAATCTGCAAAGATGTGGCCGGGTTTCAAAGTTATTCCAGGACTTTAATATTGTAAATTAAGTACTTTTGCAAAGCCACATAAACCATGTTCTGTATTGGATGGAAGGGAGACCAAGTGCAGATACCAGCCTGTGCTTACGCTTGCATTACATAAAGGAATATCTGAAAACAAAGCAGCGCATCATACCTTGAAAATGAAAAAAACGCCTGGCTTTTTGCCGGCATTTCTTAATTCAGATAAGTCCCACTGGTATTTCGCGTTTGTAAGTACCTTGCTATTCCTCGTGTATGGTGGTTATTTTTTTAATAGCGGCGACCAGGAAGAGCATCTCCCGCAGGTATATAAAATGTTTGATCCCTCCCTGTACCCTGCAGATTATTTTATGGTTCCCAATGAAATGACATTTAGTGTCCGTTTCTATTACAAATGGCTGGTATATGGCTTGTCATGCCTGATGGGCGTAGCCAATGCCTGTTTTATTTTAACTTTTATCTGCCTGCTTTTATCAGCATGGTCGGTAAGCAGGATCTCCATGTACTTTTATGACTCAAAACTCAGTGCTTTTATCGCGCCTGTATTTTTATTCATACTCTTTAACGATACCTGTATTGGCGATAATAGTTTTCAGGATAATGAATTGATAGGATCTACTCTTTCGGTGGCATGCTGTTCGTTAGCTTTTTTATACTATTTCCGGGAGAAGTTTGTAACTATGATTGTTTTATTGGGATTGGGTGCCCTCTTTCAGGTGTTAGCGGCCTTACTGGTGGCGGTATTGCTATGTGCCATGTTGGTACTTGACAAGAAATTACCCATTTTGAAATCATTAAAATATTTCCTGCTGTTTATCCTGGTTGCATCCCCAATGCTGGGCCCCGTCATTGTGAGACAGTTTTTAACAGATGGACCTTACGATAAAAACGCATATTATATTGCCTTATATAACATACGGAATCCCAATCATTATCTCCCTTCATTTTTTCCCTGGCTGCATTATCTGAAATTCTTTGGGTTAATGATGTTTTCATGGCTCGTCATCTTACTGTTTCCTGTCAAAAACGCTCGTTTCGTATATATATTAACCCTGTTGGTAATTTCAGGGATGTTTATTTATTATTTACTGCTGGAAAAGGCCGGCTTCATGGCTATTGGGAAATCACAGTGGTTTAAAGCTACCATCTGGCTAACGATGTTTTATGCAATTCTGACCGGTATTGCCGTCACCCGCGTAATCACCAGATGGATGGAGGAGGGAAAGGTATTAAATACTTTATCATATTTATCATTGCCGCTTCTATTGCTTTCAGGTTTTATATTGTTTCAGTCTTCTGCTATTGCACATCCCTTTTTCAGAAACCGGTACAGGATCGGGAATTATCCTAAAAGCGATCTGCAACTGATGCACGAATGGATTGCCGATAATACTCCTAAAGATGCTGTCTTCCTGGTAAGCCCGGGTAATTTTTCCTTCCTCTGTGATGCCAAACGCTCTCTGCTCATCGCACATAAAGCAGTTGTTCATGAGCCATATTTCATGATACCCTGGGCTGAAAAATTTCAAAGGGTGTATGCATTCCGTTATGATACACTTCGTACACAAAAGCCCCTGGAAGCGGCCAAAGAAGGATTTACGCGCAAACGCTATATACCTCTGGAGGGCGAAAAGCTTGATTACAGACTTGACAACCTTAAAGAATGTAAATTTGTGGATTCGCTGGGGAGGGAAGTTCACCGAGAAGGGGATTACGTGTTAACGGAGATTCCGAAACATTAACAGGGTTTTCTACGTATTCAGCTTTGCTGAATTCAACAGGTAGAGGGACTGCAATAATTTCGAATTAGCATAAAATATAGTTTACAGGATAATGACACCGGAAATTTCAATTATCATTCCTATTTATAACGAGCAGGATAACATTGATAAGCTCTACAGGCGTTTAAAAAATGTGGTGGAAGGAATGAGTCTTTCCCATGAGTTTGTTTTTATCAACGATGGTAGTAGAGATAATTCTCTGCAGTTGATTAAAACACTCTCATCGCAGGATCACGCTGTAAAGTATATCAATTTCAGCCGTAATTTCGGCCATCAGATAGCTGTCACTGCTGGTATTGATCATGTTAAGGGGAATGCGGTAGTAATCATTGACGCTGATTTACAGGACCCACCGGAACTTATTCCGGAAATGTACGCGAAGATGAAAGAAGGGTTCCAGGTAGTTTACGCACGACGGAGAAGGAGGGCTGGGGAAAGTATCATGAAGAAATTTACGGCAAAGATGTTTTACAGAATTCTGGCCGGCATTACTTCAATTGATATTCCTGTGGATACAGGTGATTTCAGAATCATGGATAAGGTGATCGTGGATGTGTTGAAACAAATGCCTGAACAGCATAAATTTTTAAGGGGGCAGATCTCGTGGATTGGCTTTAAGCAAACTTATGTGGAATATAACAGAGATGAGAGAAATGCAGGGGAAACCGGATACACCTATAAAAAAATGATCCGCTTCGCCCTGGATGGCATCACCTCCTTCTCCAACTTACCTTTGAAATTCGCTACGGTGGCCGGCTTTGTTGTAAGCGGAATTACTTTCCTTGTAATACTTTATGCGCTTTATGCACGCTTCATTGCCAAAGATTATGTCCCGGGCTGGACCTCACTGATCCTGGCCGTTTTGTTTATAGGAGGTGTACAATTAATAACCATTGGTATCATTGGCGAATATATCAGCAGGTTGAGTGCGAATGTGCGAAACAGGCCATTGTATATTAAAAGTGATTCAAATATTGTGGACTGATAAAGCTCAGGCGTCTTACTTTACTGCCAAACTGTTGCCTGTTGTTATATTCTTTTTAAAGAAGAAGCATTGGGTTTTCCAACGACGGAATTTGCAACCTTGTTTTCTGTGAACTACAGTTACATTTCAAGTAGATGAATTTATGGTTCTGTAATTTTTTGCAGAAGAATCGTCCTTAAACTTTCTCTTATTGTTATTGCAGGAAGTTTTGATTTTGCTAATTACGATTCATCAAAAATGCCATATAATTAGCGCTTATTAAGGCGAATTACTTAAAACATGTCCCATCCTTTAGTATTACATTTTTGAATTAGGAGGCGTCTCATCAAATTAAAAGCTTTCACCCATTTATTTAATCTGTTCACCCAATAAAAAAATCGGGTACGCTTCTTATTTCTAATTTGTTTCACAAACATTAAATAAGCAATCCTGTTATGAAAACGGTAAATTATTGTTTATCAATATTAATTTTATGTCTTGCTGGTGCCGGCATCTCCAAAGCAACTGATCTTGTGGTATCAGCAGGAGGAGCAGGAGGTTCCTATGCCAGTATTAATGCTGCACTGGCAGCAGCTTCACCAAATGACAGGATTATCGTATATCCTCAGGCAGGGGGGGCTTCCTATTCAGATACAACGATCAGAATTACTAAGAGTATTCAAATTCTATCCGCCAATGAAGGGGCCTATTATACGGTAGATGCACCGGTTGTATATATTACGCCTTCTTCGGCAGGTATTAATGTTACCATTATCGGAATGAAATTGTTAACAGGAAATATACAGTCTTCCATCGCTTCCCCGACCGGTTCCAGAAGTACCATCAATTTGTTGAATGATTCATTGGCAGATGGTTCCATATCTTTAAATCATGATAATTATGATGTTACTGTGGCCAGTTGTCATATTCAGGCAGGACTGAGTATAAGGTTCGGAAAGGTAATGGGTAACATTATCAAATCAGCGCTTACCGTTAATACCGATGCTTCGGTAAATAATCCCACAGATACCATCCTGATAATTGGTAATAAAATTACAAACTATTCTGCCAGCAATTATAGTGGTATATACTGGAACTCGAGTTCGCAATTTTTCAGTATCCAGAATAATTTTATCACATTGACTTATCCGGTAAATGGATATAATCAGGGTATTTACATAAACACTTCCAAAAATACTAACTCCGGAGTGAATGTAATCGTAAATAATACTATTTATAAGAGTACCTATTACTATGCTAACGGAATTATTGTAAATGGTGCAGTCAACAGTTATACAGAAATTTTGAATAATCTTGTCCTTGGTACAGGTTCATATGCAGTGAATATCAGCAACGGAAATAACTCGGTTCACTATAATTATTTTTCAAATGCTATCCTGTACGGGTTTACAAATGACGGAACCAACATTACTGCTACAAATACCACGCTTAACGCTGATGGATTAAATACCAATCCTTCCTCAAATACAATCAACGGCGGTACACCTGACTCTGCTTATGCTGATATTGATCTGACAAGGAATGATGTGGGTTGTTATGGCGGTTCATTTACACTTGATAACTTCTTTCCCATCACCGCCAATGACTGGGCTCGTGTGATATTTGTGGCTGCCCCCCGGCGGGTATTGGTGAATGGAACCATCAATGTGAAAGCAATAGGTTTCGATAAATAAGCTTCGACACACCTTGTCAATCTGTTGCATGAAGCACATTAGTGGGATATTGCTTATTCTTTTAATGGCATGTTTGCCTTCACAGGCGCAAACCGGCCGGGGAAAGCTTGTGGGCGCGGAACTGTATTTTGATACTGACCCGGGGGCGGGCAATGGTATTGCACTGACCTTCAATCCGGGATTAGACAGTTCTTTTCAAACAGCTTTACATAATTATTCGTCCGCACTGACAACGGGTTTACACACTGTGAATGTCAGATTTAAAGATTCACTCGATCAATGGGGAGAAGTTTTTAAAACTACATTGGTAATTGAAAATGCTTTACCCTCTCGTTCCATCAGTGCTTCAGTTGCGCGTGCCTTTTGGGATAGCAATATAGCATCCGCTCAAATGCTGATGGTCTATAATGGGAACGCTTCTGATGCAATTAATACTTTTATCAATAGCTCTTCCTTGCCTTCCTTTTCAACTCCCGGACTTCATAAGCTGAGTGTTCAGGTGTTGGGTGCCAATGGACAATTCAGTCCTGCTTTTAGTACTACCGTAAATGTTGAAGAAATTTTATCCAACAACCGGACTATTTCCGCGGCATTGGGTCGTGTATATTGGGACAATAACCCCGGATTATCCACGGGTTTGGTTATATTTAATGGAAATGCAGGGAATGCTTTCAATGAATTTATTAACGCATCAACAATACCTTCTTTTTCATCCTCAGGTTTACATAAACTGAATGTACAGATGCTGGATCCTGAAGGTTCAGGAAATTACGGTCCCTTGTTTTCCACAGCGGTACTGTTTGAAGAGGAATTAATAAATACGCAAAGTAAAAAAGTTACAGAAGCCAGATTTTGGCTGGATAACGATGTGCCACCTGCTATTGGCAATATGCTGGCTATTGATGGAAATTTTGACAGTGTTTTTGAGTCGGCACTGCAAAGTCAGAACTTACCAATTGCCGGCCTGCATATCCTGCATGTGCAGGTACGTGATTCGGCCAATGGATGGGGGCCGGTATTCAACAGCGCTATTAGTGTTGAAAACCCGCTTTCCTATCGCAATATTCAGATCAGTACGGCGCAATTGTACTGGGATAATGACAGCAGTTCAGCAATATTACTTATTGCTGTGGATGGTAATTACTCAGATGCGATTGAAATGGCATTGTCTGCAGGTATTAATGTTCCTTCTGCAGGCCTTCATACGCTCAATGTACGGTGCAGGGATGTTGCAGGAAATTGGAGTAATGTGTTCAAAACAAGTATTGTCATTGAAACGCCCTTAACGGCCCGGTCAGTCAGGGTAGTGGTAGGTGAAATTAGGATCGATAATAACCCTCCTGCAATGGTGATTGGCTTAAATGGTAATTTCAACAAGGCGCTGGAGGAAATGCAATCCGTTTTACTCAGCGGAAGCCTGTTGCAGGGTTTGCATACGATAAATGTCAGGATAAAAGGTGCGGATAATAATTGGGGAAACTATTTTACGACAACTTTGCTGGTTTCACCATGTTCATCAACTCCAATGCCGGTGGTGAGTGTTTCTGGTCCTTTAAGTTTTTGCTCAGGCGACAGCGTCGTGCTTACTGCAAATGCAGGATTTAATTCATATACATGGTTACGGGATAATATTATTGTTGGGAACAATTCTTCAATTTCAGCATCGGTTACCGGTGAATATACGGTAGTAGTAACCGATACTACCAATTGCCCGAATGCTGCTTTACCTGTAAATGTTATTGTGCATGATCCTGAAGTACTGATAACAAGTCCCAACGTATATTGTCAGGGTACGACCGATAGCCTGGTGGCAACACCCGGATTTGAATCCTATGCGTGGTCTGCAGGTTCTGCTTCTGAAATACAGTATATTTCAGGCGGTGGGCTTTTCACCGTCACCATAACGGATGCTTTTGGTTGCATTGATTCTGCATCCATTCTGATAAATGAACTCCTTCCGCCGGATGCGCCGTTGATCACCTCCAGTGGCCCGTTGTCTTTTTGTCCGGGCGATAGCGTCACACTTACTTCAAGTGTTACTGGAAATATAATCTGGAATAATGGTTTGACTGTAGCTTCTTTTACGACGGATACCACAGGCTATTACTCGGTAACGGTAACCGGTAACAATGGCTGTACCAGTTCAACTGCCGTGAATGCGGAAAGGTATAATCCGGCTCAGGCCAGCATACAGTTGAACGGTACTGCTGTGTATTGTTTGAACAGTCCTTCTTCTTTATCAGCAAACGAATCGGTTTCTTACACATGGTCAAATGGAGCAACAACGCAGGCTATACAGGCGCTTGTGAGTGGCAACTATACTGTTGCAGTAATCGACACCCATGGATGTACCGCAGTATCTGCGCCTTTCAGTGTTACAGTAAATCCTAATCCCGCTGTTCCGGTAATTACTGCAAATGGCCCGCTTTCGTTTTGTAACGGCGGAAGTGTGACGCTCAGTTCTACAAGTGGTTTACAGCATTTGTGGAGTAATGGAAGTACAACATCCTCTGTCACCGTTACCCAGTCGTTGACACTTACCGATACGGTCATTAACCAGTATGGATGTATGGCATGGTCGGCTCCTGTCAGTGTGGATGTTCACCCAAGCGCTTCAATAACTGCAAGCGGTCCAACATCATTTTGTGACGGGGATTCCGTCATTTTAACGGCATTGCCTGCTACCGGCGTCAGATATGACTGGCACAATGGAGCTACTACGGGTGAGATTACCCTATCGTCATCTGCATCCGCATACGTAATTGTTACCGAAACCCTGACTGGATGCAGCGATACGGCTTATGTCAATGTGGTCATGAATGCGCTACCTTCCGGAAGTATATCAGCAGCGGGACCTACTTTGGTTTGCCCGGGGGAAGGACTCACCATGAATGCAAGCGGGACTCCGCACAGCAGGTTTCAATGGTTCAAGAACGGAGTTCCTCTTACATATTCTTTATATAGTTCAGGATGCAGTTGCTACATTAGTTACAATGTTTACGGGTACAGTTATACTGCAAGCAGTGCAGGTGTTTATTCGGCCCTCGCCATTGATACCCTTACCGGCTGCACACAGTTTACAAATGATATTACTTTCTCGATTCAGGTGCCTGATGTACCTGTTATTTCCGCCAATGGGGGGACAACTTTATGTATTAACGAAAATACCTTGTTAACATCGAGTGCTGCGGTTTCATATCTATGGAATAACGGATCAACCAGTCAGTCCGTTATTGCTTCCGTGGCCGGCTATTATACGGTGACAACCACCGACAACCTGGGATGTACGGCTGTTTCACTTCCAACCTTGATTACTTTTCATCCAACAGCAGTTATCAGTGCCTCAGGAAGTACAGTTCTTTGTGCCGGTGACAGTGTGAGCCTTAGCGCTTCACCGGCAGGTACGTATTTATGGTCTAACGGGGCAACTAATGCAAGCGTCAATGGAATTAATGCTCCGGGTAATTACACCGTGCTGGTGACTGATATTAATGGTTGCACATCGGTATCGGATCCGGTGCAAATTGTTGTGAACGCACTGCCAACAGGATCAATAAGTGCGGCGGGATCCACCACTATCTGCAGCGGATCAGGGCTGACCCTGAATACATCGGGGTCGCCACATACTATTTACAAATGGTACCTGAATGCTACACCGCTTTACTATTATAATTCAACCGTACAGGTAAGCGGATACAGTTTTTATGCCTCAACCCAGGGTCAGTATTCCGCATTGGTTTATGATACTTTGACGGGTTGTTCTTCTTTTACGAATGCTATTGCTGTTTTCGTGAATGACCTGCCTACGATTCAGATCAATCAGGTTGCACCCGTGCTTTGCTATGGCGGCAATGAGGCATCGCTGGAAGCATCGGGTTCCGGAACCCCTGGCCCCTATAACTATGCATGGAGCAATGGTGCTTCCGGTTTTATGATTTCATCCCTCACAGCGGGTTTATACATTGCTACCGTTACGGATATGAACGGCTGTACCAAAGCAGATACATTCCTGGTTTCTCAGCCTTCTGAGCTTGCTCCTGCTGTTATTTCACCAGTCTTTGCCGGTGGATTCAATATTTCATGCGCAGGTGGTAATAACGGAAGTGTAAGCGTTAGCGCGGGTGGCACAGCTCCATATTCATATGCATGGAGTACCGGTGGAACATCTTCCTCGTTGACTAACCTTGTAGCAGGCAGCTACACCGTTACAGTAACGGATGCAAACGGGTGCTCCGACGCGGATGACATTATACTTACCCAACCAACAGTGTTCAGCGTACAGTTAAGCCCTTCTTTGTTTTCTGGGGGATATAATATCAGTTGCTTCAATGGAAGTAACGGCTCATTGTCAACGGTAACAAGTGGTGGAACGGGTGCCGCGGCATGGCTATGGTCCACTGGCGCTGTTACCGGTACTATCAATGGACTCAGCGCGGGAACATATTCGGTTTCTGTCACGGATTCCACCGGCTGTATCGCTTTTGCCTCCCTGAATCTGATGGAGCCACCGGAATTGACTGTTAGCTCAAGTCCGTCACAATTCGATGCGTATAATGTCAGTTGTTATGGCAGCAACGACGGAAGTATCGGACTTACGGTGTCGGGAGGTGTGCCTGGTTATCACTTCCTGTGGAGTGATTCTGTAACCGTCATGAACCGTATGGGCCTTACAGCGGGCACCTATTTCGTAGAAGTGTATGATACCAATTTGTGTATAACGGTGGATACCATCATGCTTGTTGAACCGGATAGTATTTTTATTGTCACCGCTGGATCCACTTTAAATTGCTATGGTGATGCAAATGGTACGGCAAGTGCAATAGCCGGCGGAGGTAACGGGCCCTACAACTATCTATGGTCAAATGGAGCACCCGATGCGAATACTACCGGTCTTTCGGCGGGTATTTACCAGGTTACTGTTACGGATAGCCGTGGGTGTACCCGGGTGCAGACTGCACAGGTTATGCAGCCCCAGGAACTAATAGGGTATGCCTTCGGAACCTATACCGACTGTGGATCGCAGATCGGTTTATTATCAGTTACGGCCTCCGGGGGTACATCTCCTTACACCTTCCTGTGGAGCAATGGATCCACCTCAGCGTTTCAGACAAATATCCCTCCCGGTAATTACA
This sequence comes from uncultured Bifidobacterium sp., assembly GCA_964534995.1. Lineage (GTDB taxonomy): Bacteria > Bacteroidota > Bacteroidia > AKYH767-A > OLB10 > JAJTFW01. Next base: position 16,460 of record CAZHSC010000047.1, on the reverse strand, counting down.
GTGTAACGGTAACTGACGCACACGGATGCATTGATACCGCTTTTGCCATTATACTCAATCCTCCGGATCTTTCAGCAACAGCAATGAATTATGCAGTGCAATGTGAAAATTCAACGAATGGTATTTTATCGGTTATGGCCAGCGGAGGGGTAAGTCCTTATTCCTATCTATGGAGCAATGGAAGTAATACTGCCACCATTACCAACCTGGGGACAGGGAACTATACAGTAATTGTAACAGATGCCAATGGATGTACTGCAATCGCAACGCCTTCTGTTAACGCAATTACTGAAATCGATAATCAGTTCACACCGGTCATTTCCTGTACCGGTGGACCCAATACCATTTCCACAGTGAGTAGCGGAGGAATGGCTCCTTATACGTACCTGTGGAATACGGGTGCAGTCACTTCCATCATATCAGGTGTTACCAACGGTAGCTATACTGTTACTGTAACTGATGCCAATGGTTGTGTTATTACTGATACTACACAATTTCAGGGGTACACTGTATTTGCCAACGGCCCAACTACCCTTTGTGTGGGAGATTCTGTTACACTGAGTGCAGCCGGCGGAAGCAATTACCTCTGGAGCAATGGTGCAACCACTTCTTCAGTAACAGTTTATAACTCAGGAAATTATACAGTAAGTATTGATGGTTGTTATGCCGGTAACGACATCGTTGTGCTGGCAACTTATTGCGAACAAACTATTGACCTTAAAGTATTCTTCGAAGGATTCTATAATCCGGTAAATGACAGTTTGATTGCGGTGTTGGATCCCTTAAATCAGCCATTAATTTGTGATTCCGTTACAGTTTTATTGAGGGATTCAGCCGATCTTCAGTGGACAGCTACTGTAAACGGTATCATCAACACAGGTGGAAGCGGGTCCTATTATTTTCCATCGCTATTGCCGGGACGGCAGTATTATATTGTAGTCAAGCACAGGAATTCGCTTGAAACATGGAGTAAGTATCCCTTCCTTTTTCTAAGCCCCGCTACTTACTTTGATTTTACAAGCCCTTAATAATATTATCCATGTAGCCTACTTTTTCTGACAGTATTTTAATTTAATCCGGTAAATGCAGCTAAGTATATTCAACCGGGTAAAGGGCGATTTATTCTTACTAATGTTCCCTATTTTAAACGACCCAATATTACTTTGTACCCGATTTAGGGGATTGCATAGCAACCTTTAACTAATTATCATTGTAGCGATCAAGCATTTAAAATTCAATTTCTTAAAACATTAAATTAAAACACTATGAAAGGAAAAATATTTGTCATTACAGTGTTCATACAATGTATGTTTTATACAGCCTTCACGCAAGTACCTCGGCTTGTTAAATCATTTACACAAGCAGGTTCCTTTATTGGAAATTTACCTTTTATTGAATTAAATGGGGAGACCTATTTTTCAGCCCAAACTCCGCTGTTAGGACTGGAATTATGGAAAACCAATGCAACTGCCACGGGGACCATAAATGTTGCTGATATTGGCGCTGGTAATACTTCAGGACTGAACGGAAACTCAAGTTCGAATTTTGCACTTTGTAGTAATGGGAAGCTTGTATTTGCGGGTTTAATGCATTAACCGGTAATATGGATCTGTTTGCAAGTGATGGTACCGGTGCGGGTACCCAACTTTTAAAGGAAATTAGCATTACTTTTTCTGCCAATCCGACGATGTTTACAAAAGTCGGCGACAAAGTCTTCTTTTTTGCTCAGCAGCCCAGCTCAATTTCAACTGCAAGCTTATGGGTTACTGATGGTACTTCAAATGGTACGATTAAAGTCAAAGATAATGTCGGTTATTCAATGATTGAATTAGACGGTAAATTATTTTTTGATGGCTATGAAAACAATGGCAATTATGAGCTATACATAACCGATGTCACAAGTTTGTCTATAACAATAATAAAGCAATTTGGTAACCCCGCTAGCCCTATCCAGAACTTGGCATCCTTTAAAAATAAGCTCTATTTCCAGTGCAATGATGGCAGTAATTTGACCGGCTTTGAACTGTGGGTAAGCGATGGAACGACTGCCGGGACGACTATGCTAAAGGATATTGAACCCGGCCCTGTTGGAAGTTTTCCAAGGGGATTTAAATCATAAAAGGACAAAGTGTTCTTTGCCGCTTCCGAAAATGGAATCTTACAGCCCTGGATGACCGATGGAACTGCTGCAGGGACCGTAAAAGTAAGTGTCGTAGAAACTTATTACTACCCGAATTTTACCGAATATAAAGGCAAACTTTATTTCCTTGTCAACAATCAACTTCCTTCTCCGGGTAACGAAATATGGACCACCGATGGTACCGCTGCCAATACAAATTTTTATTATGATTTAAATAGCACTCCGGGTGATTGGGCCCAAATAAGTAAATTAACTGTTTTTAACGATTTACTGTATATTGTGGCTAAAACATCATCAATACAAGATTTTTATGAATTGTACTCCACCAATGGCAATCCCTTAAATACTGCAATTGTATTTTCAAACCCGCAGGAAAATATTGAACAGTTACAGGAATGCAATACATCACTGTTTTTTACAACACTAAAATTTTCTTTTTCTGGTGTTAAATCGTATTTATATGCTATCGATGATGGACCTGCAATTGTCTGGACAGGAAATGTGTCAACTAAATGGAATAGCGTTAATAACTGGTTTCCAAAACAGGTCCCGCTCAGTACAAATTCAGTGATCATACCAAATGGCAGAACACATTATCCCAAAATATGTTCAACAGTTACAGCCAATTGCAAAAACCTTAAAATTGAAAGCGATGCTTCAATTAATATGACCGGAGGAACATTTAATGTATTTGGTAAAATTACTGCTGCCGACGCCGATATGTTAAATTTGGATGGTGGAACTATGGTGCTTTACCACGGCAGCGTATTTCCTGATGATATAAATTTTAATAACCTTACACTGATAGCATCAAATAATGATTTGTATGAAAACACTTATGAGTTTAATTCCTTATCACGGGTAAAGGGTAACCTGGTTATTACGGTTCAGTAGGCGGATTCGCAGACAATGTTCCATTTATCAAATTAAAAGAAGGTCAAAATATATTTTTGGAGAAAGACCTTACAATAAACCAGGGTAGGATGGGTATGGAAATGAATTTACTACCTTTAACAAATAAAGAGAACATCCCGGCGGTCCATTTTTTTGGTTCCACATTACAAACTGTAAGGCTTTATAATCTTACAACAGATTATGACCCTGAATCCTCAGGGTTTTTATGCAATGTGAAAATCAGAAATCCACAGGTTAAATTCATAAATACTGGTCTTAGCATTTATTGTTATAACCTGTTCATCTATGAAAATTTGGATCTGGCCGGAAATTCCTGGACGATTTTGGGCAAGATTCTGTATAAAGACGGATTTAGTACATCGAAGAAAATATTAAACTCTAAACCGCTTTCCGGTCGACTAATGATTGGGAACTTGCCATCGTTTTCAAATGACGACGATCTGCAATGGATATATATTGAGAAGCTGCGATACTTTTATTGTGCTCCTCTTGTGAATGATACCATAGTGTTATTAAGTGCACTGACAGCTGACACTGTTATTGTTTTTGGTTATTTAAACCTCTTAGGCCAGGATTTAAAAATTGGAAGTAGAACTTCTCACACCGGCTATTTGGATTGTGATTTAATTGTATCAACAATTGCACAAGGCACGGTTTCATTGTTAGGGAATTCCAGCCACGATCCTTATTACCTGGTTGCCGACAGTATAAATAATTTTATATTGGATAATCCGGCCGGAGTTAGTTTAAATAATATTAACGCCCTACCCACCACCCATCAAAGTTATGGTAAAATGAATTTGTTTGGAACGGCAACACTTACGAAGGGAAATTTTGATTTAAACGAATCGAATTTACTTATTGGTCCGGATGTATTATTTAATGTCAATTCGGGAAGAATTATTGAAACAACCGGAAGTGTATTTACTTCCTCAGTCAGCAGTTCAGGAAGCTATATTAGTAAAGATACATTGGTTTTAACTGCCTGTTCAAATATGAATGTTGGCGGATTGGGCTTCATTGTTACATGTAATAAAACATTATATGGTTTTGACATTAGGAGGATTCCTACTGTTGTAACCGGCGTTAATGGTGGTTCATCCATTAATAGGGTATTTGCAGTGGCCAACCTGAATTCAGGCGTTAATTTAAACGCCCGAATCAAATTGAAATATGACGATACCGAATTGCAAGGTGTTAATGAAGGGAACCTGGCCATTTTCAGAAGGAGCAGTGATGAACCATCCAATGTTTGGCACTTAATTCCTTCAACCGTGAATACATCTACTAATACAGTAACTGCTATTTCCGGTCTGGCGCAATTAGATTATTCAGTGCCAGGTGGTGAAACTTTTTATACTTTGGCTTCAGTTACGAGCCCATTGCGTAACATGTATGAATCTAACAATCAGGCAATATTAAACTCAACAAAAGTTTTAGTATATCCCAATCCGTTTAATAACAACTTTAACGTTCAGTTTGAGGCACGGGTAGCTGAAACTGCAACCTTGCAACTGATTGATTTAACGGGAAAGCAAATGCATGAGGAATCAGTTCAATTGGCAGCCGGAATCAACGACATCAGTTTATGCTGTATGGAAAAGTTGCCCGCAGGAGTTTACTTTTTACGTATTACTTCATCAGTAATAAACAGTATTGTAAGGGTTGTGAAGGATTAATTTCCGGTTCTCCCTGAGAGGGTTGCTGACTGTTCCTTAGTCTACTTGAAGCGGATGGTGCCCTAAGGCACGAGGTTATTAATGGATATCCTGTCAATAACGAATTGTGTGTGGATTTCATCGAACGGTGTGTCGTTAAGGTGTTGTAAACGATCATAAGCAGCCGGAAATCCACCCATCAATATACTTAGAGAACTGTACTTTACGAGAGAAGCCCCGATTTCTCAGGGCTTCTTTTTATACTCCGGTGATCCCGCTGGGACTCGAACCCAGGACCCATACATTAAAAGTGTATTGCTCTACCAACTGAGCTACGGAATCTTATTCCCGCTTTGTCCTTTTATTAAGGAGAAAAGCGGCTGCAAAAATAGTTTTTCCTTTGGCATTCAACCAAGGAATGAGGAAGTATTTTTTCTGCACATTGTATATAAATGAAATTCAATTACTTGAATACTTAGTCCACAATCGGCGCGCGCTCAAAGGGCCTGCTTCTGTCAAACTGGAAGCGATAGGTATTTAACTGTCGCCATTCGGTGGTATCAAGGTTTTGTGCCACCTTGATCATTTTGGGGTTGAAGTCACCGATCCATGTGAGTACCGTGTCCTTGTAATGTCCTTTGGGAATAATTGTCTTTTCGCCATAAACTATCATGGCAGCTTCCACACCACGGCCATGCCATTCTCTGGCAACCCCAAATATAATACCGGTCATGCGTGTAGCCGTTTTCCGGTATTTGTGGTAAAGAAACTTGAGCTTTCCCAGTAAATTCAGGTTGCCGTTGACATGCTTAAATATCTGGTTTAACTCCGGCAGACTGATATAAAATCCGATGGGGCGTCCTTTGTAATAGGCAAAAATCACAATATCGGGATCAATGGCCGCTTTCATCGCTTTGAATATCTTTTGTGCTGCACTACTGCTCATTTCTTTAAAATGAGAATGTCCGCCCCAGGCTGCATTGTATACCTCTCTGAAATTTTCAGCAACGTCAGATAGCTTCATGCCCCGGATGTTTTTTACATCGAATCCAGGCTCATCTTTCAATAAATTGTATTTACGATGGAAAACAGGTTGTGCGCTTATCAGCAAGCTACGCCAATACATAAATTGGCGGAAATAAATTTCAAATCCGTAATTTTCAAATAAATGCTGGTAGTACGGTGGATTGTAATTCATGGGATAGATGGGGGGCTCGCTCCAATTGCTCACCTGGCATCCCCAAAACTGATTCCTGTCGCCGAAATTAATTGGGCCATCCATGGCTTCCATTTTCCTATCAAGGAGCCAATTCCTGGCAGCATCAAACAGAAAATTTGCGGCCTCCTGGTTGTCTATACATTCAAAGAAACCAATGCCGCCAGCCTTTAAATTACTGGTACCTACAGTTTTAGGATTTATAAAAACAGCGATGCGCCCGATCGCATTTTGATTCTTATCAAAAAGTAGCCACCGTATTGCTTCCGCGCCCTCTTTAAATAGTTTGTTTTTATTTTTATCAAATAAGCGCTCAATGTCTTGTCTTAGGTAGGGAACCCAGTTGGTATCACCGGCATATATTTTTTGGGGCAATGCATGAAACTGCCTGACTAGTAAGGATGAATTTACTTCGATAAGATGCATTCCTGAAATTTTAGCAAAACTAATAGCTGCCGGGATATTTCGGGTCATTTCTGATATTTCGCCGCTTTCAATAGTTTTGCAGGAGTGACTAAAAGGACAGTTGTTGTAACCGGTGCGGGATCAGGAATAGGAAAAGCCTGTGCCAGAGCTTTTGCGGGGGTCGGATATCGTGTGGTGTTGGCGGGCAGGAATTATCCGAAAATTGAAGCACTTGCCAATGAATTCCGCCAGGAAGGAAAACAGGCTTTAGCAGTTCGCTGTGACGTGAGTGTAGAAGACGATTGCCGTAACCTGATTCAACAGGCCGTGAATGAATTTGGCGCAATAGATGTGCTGCTAAACAACGCCGGTATTTCCATGCGTGCCCTTTTTGCCGATACCGATCTCGAAGTATTACGTACCTTGATGAATACCAATTTCTGGGGCACCGTGTATTGTACAAAATTTGCTTTACCTTACCTGTTAAAAAGCCGGGGGAGTGTAGTGGGGGTATCTTCCATTGCAGGCAAAAAGGGATTGCCGGGACGCACCGGATACTCTGCTTCAAAGTTCGCGATGGAAGGTTTTCTGGAAACGCTGAGGACAGAGAACCTTAAAAAGGGTTTGCATGTGCTGGTGGCTTGTCCGGGATTTACTGCCTCTGAAATCAGAAATACAGCATTGTCAGCCGATGGTTCGGTTCAGGGCGAGAGTCCCCGCGATGAAAAAAGTATGATGAGCGCAGAAGAAGTAGCCCGGTATATTCTGAAGGCGGTTGAACATCGCAAACGAGACCTGGTGCTGACTTTACAAGGCAGGCTTACGGTATGGCTTAATAATTTTTTTCCATCCTGGTCCGATAAATTGGTTTATAAGCACATGTCTAAAGAACCGGGTTCTCCCTTCAAATAATTAATGAAATGATGTACACCATGATTATCCGCAGATGCAGTTTTATTGTTTCATTTGCCCTGTTTGCCCTGTTCTTCAATTCCTGTTCCCGTCCCCAGGAAAAGTTGCAAAGAGAAATTGAAAGGGAAGAGGCAGGATTGTATGTCGATTCCCTGCCGGTTCCTGATCAGAAGAAGACTGAAAATATGATCAAGCTTTACCTGCAGTATACGGATGCCTATCAGGATGATACTTTATCGGCATCTTATCTTTTTAAAGCAGGTGAATTGTATGTGGCTACCGGTGCATTTGAAAAGGCGCTTGAAACTTTTGGACGAGTACAACGATATCCTAATTACAACAAAGTGGCCAGCGCCCTGTTTCTGCAGGGTTTCGTAGCCGAGAATCACCTGCATAACCGTGAAAAAGCAAGGGAATATTATGAGAAGTTTTTAATGCTTTATCCCGACCATGAACTTGCCGATGATACCCGGCTGATGATTCAGCAACTGAGTCTCAATCCGGAAGAGTTGATTGAAATGTTTGAAGAAAAAAATGCTGCAAAGGATTCTTCAGGCAATGCGCCTGACTGATTATGCGATCGTTTATGTCCAGGCAGAAACCCAATAAGAAAGAAAAGTTCGCTGCTTCCCAGGCGCAGGCAGCACAGTCGAAATCAACACTGGCACTATCCCAGGTGCCGGCATGGTGGCCCTTACTGCCGGTAGTGTTGGCAGTCTTAGCCTATGCCAATACACTGAATCATGGTTTTGCCCTCGACGATTACGCGGCCATCCTGGAAAATACAAGCACCAGAAAGGGATGGGCTGCACTTGGCGAAATTTTTAAAACCAGTTATCGCTACGGGTATATTCTGTTAACAGATGACCTGTACCGTCCCCTGACCAAAGCGGTATTTGCTTTTTTTTGGGAGCTATGGCCCGATAATCCCTTTCCGGGTCATGCTTTGAATATTACACTCTATGCTTTCACCTGTTTCAGCATTTATAAGGTACTGGTAAAATGGTTCCCATCAAAGCCGCAGATTGCCCTGCTCACTTCCTGTCTTTTCGCGGTTCATCCGATACATACCGAAGTGGTGGCAAATATTAAAAGCCTCGATGAAATACTGGCTTTCCTCTTTTGTTTAATGAGCCTCGACCTTTATATTGATTTTTCGGGAACCGGTAAAAAGCGATTGCTGATTTCAGCCTCCTTATGCTATTTTCTCGCCTTTTTAAGTAAGGAGAGCGCGGTAACTTTTATTGTTTTGTACCCGCTTATGGACTGGTTTGTGAATGGTAAACACGCTAAAGACAATATAAAAGGGTTCTTGGTCATGCTGGTCCCGCTTTTACTTTTCTTCCTCATACGTCACCAGGTATTGTATAATGATGGTTTGTTCAGGAGCGCAACGCCTTCCGTAGCCGACAACATGCTGTCCTCTGCACGTGATCCGATTACAAGGTTCAGCGGCGCAGTAGCCATGATGGGTTTATATTTATGGAAACTGCTGGTACCGCTTTCTTTGAGTTTTGATTTATCTTATCCTCAGGTTACCCCGGCAAAGATTTCGGATTTCAGCTTTTTACTGTCGGCGGCTGTACTCTTATTGTTATTATTTGTTGCAGTAAAGGGTTTGAAAAATCGGGAAATCCTGAGCGCCGGCATTTTTATCTTCTTCATAAATGCCGCTGTTTCATCAAATATTTTTATGCTTATAGGTACTCATTATGGAGAGAGATTGATGTATGCGCCATCGCTGGGCTATTGTCTGGCACTGTCATGCCTGCTGGTGGCCATTCCGGGAAATATTCCGGATAAGGCCAGGATGTCGCCAACCGTACAGGCTATTACTGTACTGTTGTTATTGGTATTTGCAGGCTTAAGCATCCAGCGAAACCCTGTGTGGAAAAATAATAATACCCTGTATGCTTCCGGACTGATATCCGCCCCCAACAGCGCGCGTGTGCACTATTATCAGGGCCTTATCCTTGTGAAACCGGAAACCTTGTCTGCTTATCCCGCATCATCCCGTGACAGTGCGGAAAATGCCGGTATTGAACATTTGAAAAGATCGGTTGTTTTGTATCCGGCATTTGCCGATGCATGGACCCAGTTGGGTGTGGCTTTCTACCGGCGGAAAAATTATCAGGAATCCCTTCGCTATTATAACGAGGCCCTTAAATACAATAGGTATGACCCTGTGGTTTATAATAATTCCGGTTCTGTTTACTTTGAAATTCGCAATTATGAGGAAGCCCTTAAAAGGTATATGGAAGCCATACGGTTGAAACCGGATTACGCAGATGCTTACATGAATATCGGCAGTTGTTATGGCGTAGCCGGTAATTACGATGAGGCGATCCGTTACCTGGAGAAAGCTGTTTACTATGATCCTGAATTATCGCAAGCTTACTATTTCCTGGGCATTACCTGGCAAAATAAAGGCAACGCCGGTATGGCCAACCAGTACTTCCAAATGTCCGAAAAAGTTAAGGCCGGAAAATAACCTTGGCCTATGTTCCCTTGTTTATATAGAAATAATCACCGTTGATTATTTCAAATTAGAAACAGGCAGGTACTCCCAGGATAGTTTTTGAATTATTCTTTTCTATATTTCAGACAGGTAAATTAAAACACTTGTTTCCCTTTATTAATTCGGTATTTTTTTATAAAATGAAAATTTCATCCCCCGATAAAGGCATCCACTTTTTTCTATTGCTCTTTGATAAGCAACTGTTCGAGTTCTTCGGGCGTGATGTTATAAAACATTTTACCGTCAACTGCCATCGAAATAGTTCCGGTTTCTTCTGATACGATTATGGAAATCGCGTCGCTTTGTTCCGTAATTCCCAGCGCCGCCCTGTGCCTCATTCCATAATGGGCCGGTAAGTCGGTGTTCTCGGTAACTGGAAGTACGCATCTCGCAGCTTTGATTTTATTGTTTTCAATAATTACCGCACCGTCATGCAGGGGGCTGTTTTTAAAAAAAATACTTTCGAGGAGGCGTTTTGAAACTTCCGCATCCATAATATCACCGGTACTTTCGTAAAATTTAAGATCGGAGGAGCGTGCCAGAACCATGATGGCGCCGGTTTTATTCTTTGACATTGAAGTGCAGGCCTTGACAATGGGCGAAATATTCGGCTTGCTCATTACCGGTGACTGCCAGTTCCATGGCAGCAGTTTTCGTGAAATGCTGTCCTTACCTGCAAAGCTGTTGCTGCCTATTACCAGGAGGAATTTTCTGATCTCCTGCTGAAACACAATGATTAGGGCGATCACGCCGATGCTCATAAATTGTCCCAGTATAGCTCCCAGTAATTGCATGTTCAGAATTTTAACAAACAGCCACCACAATACATATATGGCAACAATACCTATAAAAATATTGATGGCGGCTCCACCTTTCAGTAACTGGTAGATCTTGAACAAAAGAAAGGCAACCAGGAGAATATCCAGGATGTCAAGCAATCGTACACTCAGGAAACCAATGTGAAATATTTCCATGCTAAGGGGTAATCTTCAAAACTAAACAATTTTTTGGTGAAGACTCGTCACTCAGCCTGGCAGCATTATTTTATTCGTCTTTAAAACAAACCGATAGGGGAGAAGAAGTCTTCACCGGCATAGGCCACTCCGATTCTCTCAGTAACAATAATATCTTCGTCTTTGACCGGTATTTGATGGTCTTCGATCCAGATTTCCTTTCCCGTCAGTGATATTCCTGAATGCCGGGTTTGAATTCCCAGAGCGCTACATACTTTTCCCGGTCCATTGCTAAAGCCGGCACGGTTATATTTTATATTTCTTCGCTCTTCCATTACCGCGATACCTTCAAGCGGTATAATGGACCTGATAAGGACAGCCTGAGGTATATCCTTTCTTCCGCTTACCACATTAAATAAATTATGAATACCATAACAAAGAAATACATAGGCAACACCTCCTTCCGAATACATAATTTCTGTTCTCCGGGTTCTCCTTCCGCCATAGGCATGCGAGGCTTTATCACCTATACCATTATACGCTTCCGTTTCGCTGATGATACCACTGCAACAGGAATTCCCCATCCGGCTTACCAGCACCTTACCGATTAACTGTTGTGACAAGCTGACTACATCCTCCTGCATGAAAAATGCCTTTTTCAGTTTCATGATCACGCTGATTTAATATACAGGCGGCCGATGGCATCATATCCAACGGCTCCGGTATCCAGCATCCATCTTAGCACCTGTTCCATTTTTTCCGTGGAAATATCAGGCAGGTTATGGGCCAGAAATGTTGGTTCCATGGGCTGCTGAGTAAGCTGCTGTTTAACGCGCGTAACAAGTTGCTCCACTTCAAGGTCGTTCATTTCAAGCTTGTTTCTTTCCCTGCAATAGTCACAGCAACCGCAACGTATGAGGTTTTTCTCCCCAAAATAAGACAGGAGCAGGATGCTTCTGCATTGGTTGGGATGAACAAGAAAATTTCGCAGCGCTTCTGCCCTCAGCTTAAATCGCTTCTGCCTTTCTTCAAGGAGATCCCGGGATATGTACAATTCATTTTCCTTCACCCTTGCATGCAATAACGTAATACTTGGTTTGGAAGTGGCCGGAATATATTCCAGTAAATTCAGATTAGACAAGTAGGTAAGCTGCCTTTTTAGTTCCGGAATTTCGAGTGCTGCCCTTCTGGCCAGTTCCGCTTCACTGAAGCGTACAAAATCATCAAAGGTACCTGTGTACGACCGGAGTATGGTTTTAATTAATGGATCATAGATTGGATGGTCCACCTGAAATTTGTAAAGTTCCATTTGTTTGGAAAGAAAGCGCATTCGGGATGGATGATAAAATGCGTCGTTTATGGACAGGTATCCGGCCATTTCAAGAATACGCAGGCAATTGAGGGTTTTAACAGGCTCAAGGGAATATTGCCGGCAAAAATCCGTGATCTCAAATTCATAGCTGATTTCATAACCCGCGCTTGCCGGGATCTGCAGATAATTGGCCAGGGATTGATAGACCTTTTTGATATCTTCTCTGGCCGGAAAGTTAAGTATACAACGATGTTCGAGATCAGAAAGGTCAGCCTGGTCATATAATACCACCGCATAGGCAGCCTGCTCATCTCTCACACCACGGCCAGCTTCCTGATAATAACTTTCAAGGTCATCGGGCAGATCCATGTGAATTACCGAGCGTACATCCGGTTTATCTATTCCCATTCCAAAGGCATTGGTAGCAACAATAACGCGGATAGCATTGCTTTTCCATGCCATCTGCCTTTCATTTCTGCATTGCTGGTCAAGACCGGCATGGTAAAATTCGGCACTGATGGATTGGCGTCGTAATTCCATGGCAAGCTCCATGGTCTTCCTTCTGTTTCTCACATATACGATAGAGGAGCCGGGAATGCTTTTTAACACCCTGATCAGATGTTCTTGTTTGTTATCCGTCTTACGTATCAGGTAACTCAGGTTGCTGCGGGCAAAACTTTTGACATATACCTGTGCTTTTTTAAACTGGAGTTTCTCGCAGATGTCTTTCTGTACTTCGGGAGTTGCCGAGGCAGTAAGTGCCAATACAGGAATGTCCGGAAAAGAAGAACGGATGCCAGCAATCTGCAAATAAGGAGGACGAAAATCATAACCCCATTGTGAAATGCAATGCGCTTCGTCAACAGCTATAAGATTCACCTTCATTTTAAATAGCGTTTCACGGAAGGCGGCTGAGCTAAGTCTTTCAGGAGATACATACAGAAATTTAAAATTTCCCGACAGGCAGTTATTCAATGCCAGTTCAACTTCTGATTTCTTCATCCCGCTGATAATTGCAACTGCCCGGATGCCCTTTTTCTGAAGTTGCTCTTCCTGGTCTTTCATCAATGCAATGAGAGGAGATACAACAAGGCAAATGCCGGGTAGTGCCAATGCCGGCACCTGGAAGCAAATGGATTTACCGCCGCCCGTGGGTAGCAGGGCAAGCGTATCCTTCCCTTCCATAACGGAACGGATGATCTCCTCCTGCAGAGGCCTGAACCTGTCATAACCCCAATATTGACTTAATATCTGATGAATGAGACTCATTCCTATAAAAATAGAACATCGGCCTCATAGTGAAGCCGATGTTACCCTGATTTTATCTGTAATTAAAAAGTAACCGTGATTCTCTCCGGATCAATTTCGGCAGGACGAACCGTCATGACAGGTATCCTGGATCCGTTGATTACCTTGGTAGCATAGGATCCCATGAGCAAACCTGTAATACTTGGCTCCTGTTCCGTCATAATTACCAATAGGTCAGCTTCAATTTCGGTGGAACTCTGTAAGGTATTTTTGGCAAGATCATCTCCGGTTTTAAAAATGCACTCGGTGCTGATGCCATGATCTTTAAGAAAATCCTCCACCTGTTCTATTTTAATCCTGAACTTGCGCTGGTAATCTTCATTGCCATTTCTCATCAGGCCAATCACTACCACGTGAGAGTTATAGTGCTTTGCTATTTCAAGTGCGAAATTCACCTTTTGCCTCGATTCGACACTGTCGTCAATGGGCAATGCGATTTTTGAAAATCCAACTTTTTTGGCATGAGTCTGTACTGATATAACAGGACAAGGCGCCTCCTGAACCACACGGGTTGTATTGCTTCCTATAATGTAACTGCTTCCACTGGCTCCATGTGTGCCCATGATAATTATATCGGCATGGGTTTGCTTTGCGGTATGTACAATACGTTTGTAAATCTTACCCACTTCGGTGATAATGTGAACCTGAATTCCATGTTCACGGTGTATCTGCTCGGAGAGTTCTCTCAGCTTTTCGTTGGAAGCCTCCTCCACTTTTTTTTCAAACCCTGAAAATGCATGCGAAATGGAACTCGGAAAAGTGGTGGTTTCAACAATATGTAAGAGGTAGATGTCCGCCTTAAGCAACTTTGCCATGAAAATAGCATGTTCCATACTTAGTGCAGCCGTGTCAGAAAAATCGAATGGAATCAGGATCTTCCGAATGTTTAGGTCTTTTTGCATGATGAGTAGTTTCTAAGTGATTACAAATTCAGTGGTGTCTTTACGCTGTATCGGGCGGATACTGCATACAGGTATTTCACAATTATTAATGATTTGCTGCGATTCGGTGCCAACGAAAAATTCTTTCCATTCCAGTTCTTTCTGCGTCATGATGATTATTAAATCAGCGTTGATCTGCTCAGCATAAGCAAGTACGCCTTCGGAGATATCTTTATGTTTGAAGAATTCTCCGCTGCAGTTAATCTGATGATTCGAGATGAATTCAACCACCTGGTCCATTTGCCTTTCCAGTTTATTTACTAAAAACTCATCTTCGATATCAATCACCGACATCACTTTGACGGTGGAATTAAAGAAACGTGCGATTTCGATACACTGGGTAACTTTTTCTTTGGTTTCTTTGGATAAGTCTAAGGGTAAAAGTATGGTATTGCAGCCCGAACGGTGCTTTTTACCTTTAATGCTGATTACCGGACACGGGGCATCACTGATAACACGAATTGCATTTGAGCCAATAAATTTTTTCTTGATAGTGGTTTCACCGGAAGTGCCCATAACAATAAATGAGGCATTCATCTCTTCGGCAACGCGTACAACCACTTCATATATTTTTCCTTTTTCAATTCTGGTATTAAAATTTAGTCCTGAATTTAATTTGGCGTCACTGGCAAGTTTATCCAGTTTTACCTGTATACCCAGTCGAAGTAATTCCTCCTGATCCTCTTTACTTGAAAAAAGATGCAATACAGATGAAAACAGATCTTCATCAATTACATGTAGTAGGGTGATATCGGCGGAGGACATTCTTGCCAGGTTATAGGTCTGACTTAATGCTATGGTTGATTGCTCACTGAAATCTATGGGTACAATTATATGGCGCTTTTCCTGGCTCATTTCAAGGGGTTTCTATTACATTTGTTCGGCACAAAAATATTTCATTATTGTATATGTTACAAATACCTGAGTCTGAATTAATTTTAAACAAGGATGGAAGTGTTTATCATCTGAACCTGCTTCCTTCTGATTTAGCCCCCGTCGTGATTAATGTAGGCGACCCTGACAGGGTAACGATGGTAAGTAATTATTTCGATCAGGTAACTGTAAAAAAGCAAAAACGGGAGTTTATTTCTCATACAGGCTTCTATAAAGGAAAGCAGATTACTGTTTTATCCACCGGCATTGGAACTGACAATATTGATATAGTTTACAATGAGTTAGATGCACTTGTGAATATTGATTTACCAAGCCGGACTATTAAAAAAGATTTAAAAAAGCTGTTTTTGGTGCGTATAGGTACTTCCGGCTCCCTGCAAGCACAGATACCGGTAGATAGCTTTGTTTGTTCGGAATTCGGATTAGGGCTTGATGGATTGCTTAATTTTTATAAGTTGGAGAATAATGCGCTGGAAGATAATATTATTCAGGCCTTCAGGAAGCATTTTCCCGCCGATGGTGTGTTTTCTCAAGCCTATTTGGCCGAAGGCTCATCTCGACTTATTGAACTGCTTTCACCCGGAATGGTGAAAGGAATTACTGCCTCCTGCTCCGGATTTTATGCGCCTCAGATGAGACAATTGCGTCTGGAACCATCCAGACCTGATATGATTGACAAACTTTGTAGCTTCAGGTATGGCGATCACAGGATCACAAATTTCGAAATGGAAACCGGAGCTATGTATGGTCTTGCCAAATTATTAGGACATCACTGCTGCTCGGTTAACGTGATTGTAGCCAACCGAATCGCTCAGCAATATTCAAAAGATGCCGATGCTGCCATGCATATTTTGATAAAATTGGTACTCGACCGCCTGTCTCTTTTGTAAGAATTTAACTGTATGTAAGGGGGTTTATCTGGTATAAGCATTTGACTGACACAGCCTTTCTCCAAATTTCAAGGAGGCTCTAATTGTATTTTTTAATGTAAGAATGGATATTGCTTTTTTCGGTAAACCATTGAAATTGGTATGCTTTTGTTTGCCATGCCGGGAATACCAAAAGGGTTCACATGATTAAAAAACTACATCTCTTGCTTGCCGGGTTTATTTGCTGGTATGGCCCTGGTCATGCCCTGACTTATTACAGCCGTACCAATGGCGGAAACTGGAACGATAATTCCTCATGGTCAACCACTGGTTACGGGCAGGCAACCAATACAGGAACCTATCCTAAGTCCGGTGATTATGCCTATATCGGTGATGGATATACGATCATTGTAAATACC
>CAZHSC010000046.1:6036-27900 GCA_964534995.1 uncultured Bifidobacterium sp. | reverse complement strand
CAATAACCATCAACGTTAAAAAAAAAGAAAAAGGCTGCCCTTTTGAGACAGCCTCTTTTGTTTAAATTCTACTTACATCTGTTTTCCTTTCAGATAACACCAAAATCTGATTTTCCTGCAAAAAGAAGAAGGATATTTTTTACCCGGTGAATTTCCCTAAAGAAATCCGGGAAAATTAAAGCATATTTTAAAAACTCCATTTTTTAATCTTTCAAGGACCTTTCATCGGAGGCAAATTTGAAATTACTTTTTTTCACCGCTGCCTGCAGATCCCGGCTTTGCAATAGAATCCCTCATTGCTGTATCTGCCTGTACATTCTGTAGTTTATAATAATCCATCACACCCATATTGCCAGAGCGGAACGCTTCAGACATTGCAAGGGGTATCTGCGCTTCGGCTTCAATTACTTTGGCACGCGCTTCCTGGGCTTTTGCACGCATTTCCTGCTCAAAAGCGACAGCCATTGCACGTCGCTCCTCTGCTTTTGCCTGAGCAACCTTTAAATCGGCGGAAGCCTGCTCCGTTTGCAGTTTCGCGCCTATGTTTTCACCCACATCAATATCTGCAATATCTATGGATAGTATTTCAAATGCCGTACCCGCATCCAATCCCTTGCTTAAAACGGTTTTTGAAATCTGATCCGGATTTTCAAGAACAGTTTTATGATCATAGGCTGAACCAATCGTGGTAACAATTCCTTCGCCAACACGAGCCAGAATGGTTTCTTCGCCTGCACCACCTACCAGCTGATTAATATTTGTCCTGACCGTAACACGGGCTCTCACGATAAGTTGAATTCCATTTTTAGCTACAGCCGATACAGGTGGTGTATCTATTACTCTCGGATTTACTGATAACTGAACAGCGTCCGCCACATCTCTCCCTGCCAGGTCAATTGCAGTTGCCATTTTAAAGGTTAATGGTATATTCGCTTTGTCGGCGGAAATAAGCGCTTTAATAACATTGTTAACATTTCCACCGGCAAGAAAGTGGGTCTCTATATCATTGGTCGTAACATTTAATCCTGCTTTGGTACTGTTGATCATAGCATTTACAACAATGGATGGTGGCACTTTTCGCAGGCGCATCAGGATCAGGTTCATGATGCTGATCCGGACATTGCTGAAGACAGCAGTTATCCAAAGATTTACGGGTACAAAGTATAGGAAGAGCATGATAAATATTAATGCTCCGGCTATGACTAGGATAATGAAAGGAAATTGCATGATCTGGTGTTATTAAATATTAAGATTTTATATCTGGTTTTACAATCAGCTTGTTGCCTTCAATCCTTTGAACAATTACAGGGTAATTAGGAGGAACCATCTGTCCCTCAGTAGCTCCCTCGTACCTGATCCCATTTACGCGCACTGTACCCATCGGTCGAAGGCTGGAAACAGCTTCTCCATGATCTCCTGGCTTTACTAAATTTTCATCGATAACATTCATTTTCCCCTCCAGCTTATCCTGCAAACTGAATCTTCTCCAAAAGGATGTCCTCAATGCAGACCAGATGGCCAATGCAGCTAAAAGTACACTTGCTATTCCTGCAGCAATGCCTGCAGAGGCACCATACACATTCCAGGTCCATCCGATACCCATCACCACAAAAACAGCACCTGCGATTCCTACAATAAATCCTGGTACAATAAGAATTTCAAGCACGATCAACAGCACACCAAACAGAATTAAAACCGCAATAAAAAAGACTGACATACTTTGATTGTTTATAAACCTTAAGAGTTAAATTACTTGGCTTTATAATATTTTAAAGCCTGCGGCATAAATTTATTCAGTTCCTTAATTCGGGTTTCATCACTTGGATGTGTACTCAGTATTTCAGGAACTTTTGCTCCTCCTTTTGCCGCCATTCTTTGCCAGAATCTTGGGGCTTCGCGGGGATCATAACCGGCCATGGCCGCAAAAATCAACCCCAGTTTATCTGCTTCTGTTTCATGCAGACGGGAGTAGGGAAGTATGACACCAACAGCAGTACCAACGCCATAGGCAGTCTGGAAAATGGCCTTGGTTTCTGCACTTTTATTCTGCAGTGCAACTCCCAGCGCCACACCACCTAACTGAGTCATTAACTGCTGACTCATTCTTTCATTACCATGCCGTGCAATGGCATGGGCGATTTCATGACCCATGACCACTGCAAGTGCGGTTTCTGTTTGCGTTACCTCAAGCAGTCCGCTATACACCACTACCTTACCTCCCGGCATACACCAGGCATTGATAGTTTTATCATTCACCAGGTTAAATTCCCACTTGAATCCCTCCAGGCGCTTGCTCAACTTCTGCTGCGACATATATTTTGTGACCGCCTGCTGAATATTATTACCTACCTGTTTTATCATGATCGCCTTTGGATCATGAGAGGATACCGGAGGATTTGCCTTTAAAAATGATTGGTATTCCGTTAAACTTAGTGAAATTAATTCACCTTCAGGAATGAGGCTAACCTGCTTGCGGTTTGTAATCGGCACCTTGGAACAAGCATATACCAGGAAAAAAAATAAAGTAAATGAGACGAAGTAAAAATTTGATTTTTTCACAGTCGGAGTTTATTCGATGGTGGCACTCAAACCACGGTCAAGCAAGGCTTCACACATGGGTTTCAGTTTGTCAAAATTACCTTCTTTTACCGAACATTTTCCGTTGTAATGAATAATAATTGAACATTGCTCGGCCTGATCTCTATGATGATTGCATACCGAAACAAGGCTTTCTATAACCCAGTCAAATGTGTTCACATCGTCATTATAAATAACAAGTTGATTTTCTTTATCCAGTTCCTCGTCAAGCAAGAGGTTTTCCTGTTCAAACGGTTTGGTTGAATAGTGCATCGTTTTGTCTTTGTACCTCAAAGGTAAAAAGATCCTACTTAACCTGAACAATCAATAATCTCTGGTAATAAAAAAGGGCTCCGAAATTCGAAGCCCTTTTTATTACATGTTACTAATTATCAATCATTTGTATCTGAGGCCACTGCTGACGTAAGTTTTGTGGTTTTAATTGCTTCAGAAAGTTTCATGGGCCGGGCCTGGTTAAATGCCACAATAAATGCATCGGAGAAACCAGCCTGAATCAATGTTTCCCTTAAATTTTTTGCAGACTTATAGTTTGATTCAGCGCCGATAAAGAAACGCAGCCAGGTAAGATCATCATAGCTTGTCAGCATGGTTTTATCGGTTTTCTTCTCCAGTCTTTTCTGAACAATTTCCTTGGTATTTTTCCGGAACGCCCCAATCTGAACTTTAAAGAGAATGCTCCTTCCGTCGACAGTGCTGGTTTTATCCTGCAAGATGGTATTCTTATCTGTATCGTTGCTAGTTGTATGATCGCTTCCTCCATTTAATTTATGGCCTGCATTATTTGCATTTATTTCAGGATTTAGTCCGCTTGCTTTCATGGCAGCCATTTGTGCCGCAGAAAAGACAGCTGGATTTGAACCTTCCTCTTCTTCATTCATTGAAACCATTAATGACTCATCAATGAGCCCCGACTCTGTTAACCTCCTGTTGGAAACAGCCATGTCTTCTACACCATTTAAACTTTTACTAAGGAAAATATCCTGTACATAAATTCTGTCACTGAACTCGCCAAATCTGATTTCTTCCGTATGTGTCTGGTAACCGCTTGCCTCGATTTTAAAAGAGTAGGTACCCGGACCCGGTAATTCTACCACATAGGCTCCGGTAACAGAATCCGTCATCATATCGGCAATAATATTCGTTTCACTATCGCGTGTGATAATAAGATGTATGGATTTTAGGTTTGGTTGATCCACGCAGTTAAATTTTCCATTAATTGCTATCGGTAATTCTTCAGTGTTTGAATAAGGTACTTTATACACGGTAAATGTTCCGGGACCTGTTTCACGCTGACTGGTGAAATATGCAGTTTGTTCCTGTGTAGAAGCAACAAAACAGAAATCGTCATCCGGTGAATTGTAGGGACTGCCCATGTTTTCAGGTTTTGTCCATGTTTTACTCACAGTATTGTAATAACACTTAAACAAATCGAAGCCACCCGTTGATGAATGCCCACGTGAACTGAAATATAATATCCGTCCATCACTGTTACAGGTAGGAAATAACTCATCCTGTGTACTGTTAACCATGCGGTCAAGACAACGGGGCTCCGTCCAGTTACCCTCCAAATCCTTTTCAACCCTGTAAATGTCCCTGCTTCCTGTTTCCTGACTGATAGCGCTATAATACATTACCTGGCCATTGGCACTTAGAAAAATGGTTGGCCTTTCATCCTTTTGACTATTCGAATTTTTAATAATCTCATCCGGCATACTTAATAATTTACCGTTGGGGTTATTAAATGCATATTTATTATAAAATTCATTTGCCTGACTTTCATTTTTCTCAGTGACTGAGGAAAGTTTTGTTGTATCCAAATATTGTTTGGCGTTATTACACATTTCCATTAATTGAGGCGTACCCCATTTGCCCGCGTTCTTAACACCAATGATTTGATTAAATTCAGTAAAAGCCCTAATGGCTTCATCAAAACGATAGGTATAATGGAGACCTCTGCCTATATAATAGTATATCTCCTCCGGAGTCTTTGGGTGCTGTATCGCCATCTCAAGATACGGCATCGCCTGATTCTTATCCTTTCCAATAATTAGCATGCAGATTCCGTAATAATAGTTATACTTAAAATTTTTAGGATTCGAACTCACCAACTGCGCATAGAGTGGAGCCGCCTTTTCGTATTGTTTGGCTAAAAAATATTTTTCTGCAGTTTTAGCCCTTTGATGCTCAGAAACACCTCCGGCATGCATCGTTCCAATTGTACTCAATAATATCATTATTGATACCACAGCGCTTGTTAAACTTTTTTTCATTATCCGGTTTGATTTTAACTCGGACTATATACGCCCAAATCGAATTTGCTGTTACAAAAGCCATGAAATTTTAAAGAAAAACCGGGATTAAAAACAATGAAATCTTACATAATTTCTGTTATAAAAAATAAAAACAAGCAATAATATGCTTTCCCAAAAGCATCAAAATGATTGAATTACAATGTATTAAAAAGGGTTAGCCGATCTTTCGCCTGTACAAAAACACCTTGTTCTCTTCCCGTTTCAACAATCTTTCAATGTTCTTTTGATGGGTAATAAATACCAGTATGCATACAAACATGGAAAAGATATTAAGACCAGGCATGGTTTCATGAAAAATAAACATAATAGACACCGGAAAAGCGAGTGCAGACATCATCGAACTCAATGAAACATAATGACTCAGCATAAATGTTATTAAAAAGACTCCAACGCAAATTAACGCGGCACCACTGTGAATGGCACATAAAATACCCAATAAGGTTGCCACGCCTTTCCCGCCTCTGAAACCTGCAAATAAGGGAAAAATATGACCCAGTAGAGAGGCCATACCGAGACTCAGTTCAAGATTAATAAATTGCTGTGTACCTGGCAGATATCTTCCGGTCATCCAGGCAAGCTTTACGGCAAAAAATCCTTTTAAAATATCGAGAATCAACACGGGTAACCCGGCTTTTTTTCCCAGCACCCTGAAAGTATTGGTAGCTCCGGCATTGCCACTACCGTACTCCCTAATATCAATTCCATAAAAAATACGGCCAATCCAAACAGCCGATGGAATTGAACCCATCATGTAGGCAATAAGCAATAAACTAAGGTTGCTAAAACTGAACATGCTGTGCAAAGATATTACATAATTGGAAAGCAATAGTTTTACCCGATTTTATTGCAGATGACCTTTCACACATATTATTGCTAATCAAAAACTTATACAAGCTTCTTTTACTGAGCCAGAAACTTCTTGACAAATTCTGCCTTTTTACGATCGGTACTCAGCATAAATTCATAAGGAGGCGTATCTCCCTTTGATTCCGCCACCCGCTTTTCAGGTTTCATTCCATTAATAGCATCGTTGAATTTACTGTCAGATGAAATGGCTTGCATGATCCCTCGAGAATAATTGAAATACCACCAGGTAGCATTATCTGATTCAAGATACAGGTTAAATACTTCACCTCCTCTCTTTCGCTGGATCTCAAAATATCCTTTTAACATACGGCCGATCGTTTCTTTACCAATGAATCCAACACCGATGGGGCCTTTTGATTTAAAGGATTGGGTTTGCATATCCCAGTACAATTTCAAATCAGACAGAAACAGCGTCTGTTGAAGTTCGGTGGGCAATCGCTTGGGAGCACCATACAGGCTGAATTCCGAAATCATTTTATCCGCTTTCTCAACTCCCAAAATTTCCTTCATACCCCTTACCCATGTGGTGCGCGTGTCGATTGTAGGGGGAAGAGTAGGATTGCCAGTGATGAGTTCTACCATACTTTTGAGTGCATCGTTGTTGAACATAAAATCCAAACCAAGCATAATATCAAATTGTGTGGAGTCATTGTTGGTATTATTGGATACATTTCCAACCACCAACATTTTAAACTGGCCGAAATCAGCAGCAAGATTTAATTTCCCTTCACCATATACCACACAGTTTGCATCATTTAACTGAACCATATTTCCGGGCGCATCAACCGATTTAATTTTCTCTGCCGGAGCAACTTTATACACTTTAGCTTTTGCATCATAAGCCAGCACACCTTCAGCAGTAATCAGGTCGGCGTCTGTACTTTTCTTTTTTGCCGAAATAAAAGAAGGGTAGAATCCGGTGCTGTCGGTCGAAAGTGATATTCCAACGGTCAGTTTTTCATAATTTTCATTTTTCGATGCACTAACAGGAATATTCACGCCTTTGGGATCGATATCACTCCGGAATCCAAACCAGTTAGCCGGCAGTTTTTCAGTGCACTGGTGGTTTACCCTTGCAAATCCATCAAAATTCAACAACGGATTGGCCGCATTGATATTCACTTTTCCCTTATATTGAATATTTGTACTCAACAAAAAATTACTGCTGTCGGGAATTACTCCGTTAGCATAGGTTTGCAGGGAGGTATCAATAGCCACCCTGTCCAGTTGAATTAAATGTCTTGTGCCGGCCTGATCCGTATAGGCATACTTACCTGAGGCTGTATAACTTTTACGTCCGGTAACAGAAACTGTTGATTCGGTTATTGTATGATACCTGGTTGTAGTATTCGCGATTATTTTTGCATTGAGAAGCGGTCGCATTACTGCATTCCTTTCTATCACGATGGTAGCTGTATCATTGGGTAAGACCGATGCGTCAGCAACAAGTATTTCCTTGACTTTCCGTGCTTTTATCAGGTAATCAATCAAACTATACCTTGCCAGTCCGGCGTTCCATCTTAAAGAATCCTGATAAGGATTTATGGAAACGAAATCAGAACCCTCAATGTTAAGCTTTGTATTGTCCTTATAATCCTCACCAAATTCAACCTCTTGTTTGTCAATAAACCATTTGAACTGAGCAATAAAACAGATATACTGGTTGAGCGGGAAGCTTACAAAAGATCCTTTGCCGTTGGAAATAAAATCACCAAAGCGTTTAACCAAGTCTATACGGGACTTTACATTCCTTGTTTGTATGGCCAGAACACTGGCATCATCCGACTTCAGTTTAAAATCGGAAGTATCGGCTCCATAGGCATCCTGTTTAAACCAAAAATCCTTTGAGGCGAGTTCTGATTCAAGGAAAAAGGCATCTCCGTTTCCGCCAAGTCCCTTAGAAGAGAGGACAAGGTTACCGTTAACACTAACACTTTTATCATATACCTCCAGGTTGGAAGATTTTTTATAAACATACATTCGATCTTCCCTGGGACGCCAGTTAATGTAAGTATTCGATCCGTTAGCCTGGGGGAACCCAACCCCTGCGATGATATCCTTTCTCAACTCCCATTGCGATTGATTCATGTTTGTTGAGTCGGGGAAAAACACAATCGCCTTTGATTCCGAAGAGGAACTCAGGTATTCAATTTTACCATCTCCTACGAGGCCTTGATAACTCAAATCGATATGATTATAATATCTTCCCTTTCCACCATACATCGGATAACCTTCCGATGGGCTTTCCCGCTCAAATCCAAAAGAATAGTCAGGACGAATTATTGCGGTTTCGGCAATTGTTGGAAAGATACCGCCTGATTCGAAATTGCCCTGGAATTTAAGTCCGCCGGCCGAGAAGTTATCCAGTGAGTCAATAGTAAAAGGATCCATTTTAAAATAAAATTTATCACGGGCATAAACCCCGTTATAAATGGATGGATGATCGTAATATACAAATGCTTCCTTATCGCTGACAAAAACAGGGTAGGAGGGATAACTTTTCCTGCTTGATTTATTATTCAGACTATCGATGTAAATTTTACCCGTAACATTCTGCAATGTGCTTTTCAATGGAATCAATTTGGGCATTCCGTTTTCATCCATTTCAGTATCCGACACCACTTTTAAACGAATCGAATCCACCATATCAAGATCAATCCGGAACTGATCGTAATTAAATTTAAATTTCTTACCATAATAATCACTTCGACCCGCATGTACACGCCCGTTAAACTCAATATCACGGTTTTTCAGCAAACGCATTTCCTGGTTTACCGGGGCTATCCATACCTGCTGTGAATCACTCAGCAACACCCTGCCCACACCCTGCATATCCATCTCGAAGTTCATAAGGTTGAGTTTAGCATTCGCCTTTGCTGAAATTACCGATTCAATTTCTATTTTATCATAATCAGTTTTATTGCTCCTGGCAGCGAGATAATAATATAGTTTATCATTTATCGTTGCCATGTCCTCTTCAAAATCATAACTGACAAATCCTTTGTTGGCAAGAAATATAAGCAGGGACCTGGCTTGCTGCTCGCTGGCCCGCAAGTACTTTGCAAAATCAACCGAATTAATATACCTGCTGTTCTTCTCCGCATACTGTTTCAGAGTATACAAAGGACTTACATCTGATATACCCTGCAATTTCTGATAGCGCTCATCAGTGTATAGATTATACGACTCCAGCAGCATTTTACTTTCGCCCTGACCCGACAGCATTTTCAATTCCATTAAGGGATCATCGATCTTCCAGTAAATGGCATCTACATACATATCCATCTGATGAAATGAATTAAAAAAAGGCATGCTGATGCCGGAATTGGATGAACGTATCAAACTAAGTTCACGGTCTTTGCTGATATACTTCATTTCCAATGAAGGGTGAAAAATGGAGTCCCCGTTGAAATAACAGATAAAGGATGCATTATCCGAACTGATCCTTTCCGGCCTTACCACAAAACTTCTGGAGGAAACAATGAGAAACGGCTTTTTATCTCTTTTAAAGGTAAGTGTAGCCTTTTGCGCCGTGGTTCCAGCCCCGATCATTTTGCTTCCATGCTGTGCAAATCCACCCAGGTAGTCGGCATCCTTGATAATTTCCTTTATACCCAATTGCAGGTTATACGACATGAATCTGGGATAGGTAGCAGATTCGGGGGTTGTATTCGCAAGTATCTTATCGGTAACCCGGCCCCTCAATCCCTCTTTAAAAAATTGCTTATTATAAAATACAGCACTGTCAGTACCCCATTCCGAACCGGTAAGTAAAATACTGGTACTGATTAAATCAGCGTACACCGCGGTAGCAGGCAAACCGGCCCTGGACCAGTACAGTTTTCCACCTTTTCCCTCAAATGTTTTAGTGAGCGGATAATAATACCCTTTAATTCCGGAAACCACACTGCTGTCGCCTTTTGCGTAACATATCAGATCCATCGCAGGAAAACTGATCCTCGGTACGGAGTCAAACTCAAATATATAATCACCGGTACCCGCTACCCATTTAGTTGAGCCGGATTCAAACAGAATATTGGCTGTAAAAAGTCCTGCTACATTTTCAATATACTCGCTGTAACGTTTGGAAGAACCTGTCAACATTTTTTCAAGACTATTATGCCAGTTAATAAAAACCTGATTATCTCTCCCGGATGCGCTGAAAGCCATCAATGCGGCTACATAATTGCTGAAATCCGGATAGGGTTTCATGCGCTTCTTTAACATATTATTGGCCGTAGAAATCACGTTTCGTTGTTGCTCCGCTGTAAACCTGGGCTCCTCCAACCAAATCTCCTCAAATGCATCCATGACTTTCTCCGTTTCCTTTTTATTCGTTAATTCCATATAGCCCTTCAACTCCTTAAAAAACAGTGCCGGATCGGCACTGAAAGACTTGGGGGCCTGGGCAGATACCTGTCCACTTGTCATTGTCATTAACAACAGCATTATTATTTTTATATGGAATTTGCTCTTCATAATCGGGATTTATTCAGGTTTATTGCTATTGTAGAGATAGCAACAAATCAATTATTAGTATTTTTTAAGAAACCTGGCACAGCACCAATCCTTTTCAACGAGATGATCAATGCATCCAAAACCCATTTCATCTGCTCTATTTTTGATCATAGGTAGGTCTTGTAGATAATAGCCGCTGGTAAGCAATTCACCTCCGGGTTTGATACATTCTTTATACAACGGCAGATCATTCAAAATAATATTTCTGTTAATATTTGCAATAAAAATATCACAACTTTTATCCTTCAGCACTGCGGCGTCACCTTCGATAACTATAATATGACCGGCAGTATTATTTTTACAATTTTCACGACAGTTATTGGTTGCATTTGGGTCATTATCAATGGCAATAACGCTTCCGGCACCTTGCTTAACTGCTAAAATCGCGAGTATTCCTGTACCACAACCCATATCAATGACACTTTTATGTCTGAAATCCATTTGCAACATCATTTCCATTACCAGGGCGGTGGTGGGATGATGACCTGTACCAAATGCCATCCTGGGCTGTATTATTATTTCAATCGGATATCCCGGATTAATTGGATGAAAATCTGCCCTTATGTATATTTTTCCTGCAACGACTTCCGGTTGAAAATTTCTCTCCCACTCCTCATTCCAGTTTTTCCAGGGGATTAACTCTTCCCTGCAACGAATGTCAGCACCTAACAGTCTTATTTCATCAAGAATCTCCCTGACTGTATTTATATCATATTTATCAACAGGAACATAAGCTTTTAAACCGGTTGATGTATCTTCAAACATGTCAAAATTCACTTCCGAAAGCCGGTACAAGAGCATTTCACGAAAAGGATCCAATGGATCAACAATTATTTCAAGTAAGATATATTCCATTGGCATAAAATTAGATTTTTGCAAATTATTCCGGATACCGGCTGCTATTCTTTATTAACATGATTCAAACTGAAAAATTATTCTCCACAGAGGTTATCCGATTTCTAAACAGACTCCATCCAGAATTTAATATACCCGGAAACATAACAGTACTTAATCCATATTCTTCATCTGATGTACGTAATATCGTCAGGAAGTTTTACACCAGGTATTACAGGTCCCGTAAGCAAAGAATTTTCATTTTCGGGATAAATCCCGGTCGTTTTGGAGCAGGAATTACAGGGATACCATTTACAGATCCGGTGGAGTTATCCAGGAAAGCAGGCATCCCACATCCTTTTGCATTGAAAGCTGAACTCAGTTCACAATTTATTTACGAAGCCATTCATGCCTATGGAGATTTGACTTCGTTTTCGAAAAAGTTCTTTCTAACCTCGATATGTCCGCTGGGCTTTGTTTCCAATGGAAAAAACATAAACTATTATGACGATAAAATCTTGGAAAAAAGAGCGAGACCATTCATTTTGAAATCAATGCGGGAGCAGATACAGGCGGGGGCACATCATAAAGTGGCTATATGCCTGGGCGAAGGACAAAATTTAAGGTATTTTTCAAAATTAAATTCAGAAAACAACTGGTTTAATAACATAGTAGCGCTCCCTCACCCACGATGGATAATGCAATATCGCCGAAAGGAAGTAACCTCGTTCATAAAACTATATGTTAATACATGGAAGGAAGCAGAACAGAACCTTAATTTGCAGTAAAATCAGGATCTGATGAAAAAAGACAATTACTTTGCGTTGGCGCACTATTTTTCAGGACTCACAGTAATTTTACATGGTTTTGCTGAATTTGACCGTTCACATGGTAAGCCGCTTTTTTATTTTATCTGCGGTGCTATGATGATCCTAACCGGTATTTTTCATCAAAAACTTATTAAATTTTTAAGAAAATCTGAAGGCATTTTATTTTTCATTGAAGGCACTATTTTGCTTTTTATCTCTTTTCATTTTTTCGAAATGGGAAAAAAAATCTTGCCAATTGTACATTTATTGGGTGGGCTATTTTACTTTTATCTTGGATTTATAAAACTTTCAGGACAAAAAACATTACGCAATCAAAAAAAATGAACAGAAAACTGATAATTAATGCCAGGGGGATCGTGCAATACGGGCGAAGTCATATTGTTCGCGGGAAAGATATGAAGGAATTGCCCATTCTTGAAAATGCATGGATGGTGATTGAAGGTGATAAAATTTGTGATACCGGTCATATGGATCAGCCTTTTCATTCACCGGTAAACGATGTGATTGATGCGGAAGGAAGATATATATTCCCTGCCTGGTGCGATTCTCATACTCATGTGGTTTATGCTGGATCACGGGAGCAGGAATTCGTTGACCGCATCAATGGTTTGAGTTATGAGGAGATTGCAAGAAGGGGAGGTGGAATATTAAATTCTGCCCTGCTACTCCAAAAGACTGACGCATCTGAACTTTATGATGCTGCATCGTTACGACTGGAAGAAGTGATAAAGTCCGGAACCGGTGCAATAGAAATAAAAAGCGGTTACGGGCTCAGCTTTGAAGCCGAACTGAAAATGCTTCATGTAATCAGGCGCCTGAAAGAATCTTCTCCATTGATTATTAAGTCTACCTTCCTGGGTGCCCATGCATTACCGGCAACTTTCAAAGAAAACAGGAAAGACTACATTGATATGCTTGTGAATGATTTGATCCCCGTTATTGCGGATGAAGGACTGGCCGATTATAATGATGTTTTTTGTGACCGTGGCTTTTTTAGCGTGGAGGAAACAGATCGCATTCTTGATGCTGGGAACAAACGGGGGCTAAGGCCAAAGATCCATGCCAACGAACTGGATTTCAGCGGGGGTATTCAGGTAGGGGTAAAACATAACGCGCTTTCAGTTGACCACCTGGAATGTACCGGGGATGAGGAAATTAATATACTTCTTAACAGTAATACAATGCCCACACTTTTACCTGGCACAGCATTTTTCCTGAAAATTCAATATCCGCCTGCACGTAAAATGATAGATGCAGGTTTACCGCTTGCACTTGCCACAGATTATAATCCCGGGTCCTGCCCAAATGGCAAAATGCCTTTCGTTTGTTCACTGGCCTGCCTCTACATGGGTATGAGTCCGGAGGAGACGATCAACGCTGCAACACTAAACAGTGCTTACGCCATGGGAATAATGGATGAGGCCGGTAGCCTTGTCAAAGGTAAAAAGGCAAATTTTTTTATCACACGAAAAATACCATCCATTGCATACCTGCCATATGCTTTTGGCAGCGACCTTGTAGAAAAGGTCTTCCTGAATGGTGAAATGCAATAAAGACACAAGATGGAATTGCAGATATATGATACACTTCGGATCTCTCAGCTCTTTCGTTTGCGACAGGGTGAAACCCGTATTGGTGAAAAGGTAAACACAATTCCATGGGAATACCGGAGCCAATGGAAGGAATTATTAAATGATCTGCCCGGAAGATATGTGTTGCTTGGTTTACCGGAAGATATCGGGGTCAGGGCCAATTTCGGCAGAGGAGGGGCCTACTCGGCATGGATACCTGCATTAAGCACATTTTTAAATTCACAAAGCAACCATACATTGAACGGTGAAGAAATTATCGTACTGGGTCATATTGATTTTACCGCCGCCATGGAGGAAATGAAGAGAATCGATACACAAAATCCGGTGCATTTACAACGGTCGAGAGATCTGGTTGCAGAAATTGATGAAGCTGTTTTTCCTGTGGTCGAAGCGATTGTTTCAAGTGGGAAAGAAGCGATTGTGATAGGCGGCGGACATAATAATGCCTACGGAAATATCAAGGGAACGACGCGCGCATTGCAAAAATCCGGAACTTCTAAACTAGCTTGTATCAATTGCGATGCTCACAGTGATTTAAGACCCCTGGAAGGAAGGCATAGCGGAAATGGCTTCAGTTATGCTTTGCATGATGGTTTTCTCCATCGATACGCAATGATTGGTTTACACGAAATATTCAATACCTCCCAGGTCATGGATAAAATTGCCGGTGATGAACGTCTTGATGCTTCCTGGTTTGAAGATATTTTTATCAGAGGTGAGCAATCATTTAAGGATGCCGTGGAGCGGGCCATTTCATTCACCGCTCACTATCCTGTAGGTCTTGAACTCGACCTGGATACTATACAAAATATTCCTTCCAGTGCAAAGACATCCAGTGGTATCAGTACCATACAGGCCAGGCAATTCGTACATTGGGTTGCCAGTCATGCCGATGTAAAGTATTTCCATCTTGCTGAAGCTGCCCCTGTTTTATCTCATATCAAAACTGATCTGAAAACCGGGAAACTTATAGCATATCTCGTCAGTGATTATATCAAAGCCCGTAACAAAAAATCTTCGGCAAAATCATAAAACCTGACAGCACCATTAAATAACCATTTAAATTGCGTTCCCAAACATTACTTACTCACCTGCGCTTTAAAAATATCACAACCTTTGCCAAATGAATTACCCGGATAGAATTTTCAGATGCCATTAAACTATAAAATACTGTTTAAAAATACCATGAAACAATTAATCGAATGTGTTCCCAATTTCAGTGAAGGACGTGATGAAAAAATTATTAATCAGATTGCTGATGCCATCCGGACTGTTGAAGGCGTTAAATTACTTAATGTGGACCCGGGAAAGGCCACAAACAGAACGGTAGTTACGTTGGTAGGGGAGCCGGCACCAGTGGTGGAAGCGGCCTTCCGTGCAATTGCTGTTGCTGCAAAGCTCATTGATATGAGTAAACATAAGGGAGAACATCCCCGCATGGGAGCTACGGATGTATGCCCATTAATTCCGGTGGCAAACATTAGCATGGAAGAAACTGTAATCTGGAGCCAAAAACTGGCAGAAAGGGTTGGGAAGGAGCTGAAAATACCTGTTTATCTTTATGAAGAATCTCAATCAAATAAAGAAAGAAGTAATCTCTCCGTCATACGAGCCGGTGAATACGAAGGGTTTTTTAAAAAAATAAAAGATAAACTATGGAAACCTGATTTCGGACCGGATGACTTCCCGGCTCAAAGCGGGGCAACCGTTATCGGAGCACGTGATTTTCTGATAGCCTATAATGTTAATCTGAACACCAGGTCAGTAAAACGGGCCAATAGTATTGCATTTGATGTGCGGGAAGCCGGTAGGGTTAAGACTGATGCGCAAGGTAAAAAAGTACTTGATGAAGCCGGTAATGAAGTAAGGATTCCGGGAGTATTAAAAGGAGTAAAGGCCATCGGATGGTATATTGAAGAATACGGTATTGCCCAGGTATCCATAAATATCACACGTTTTAAAGAAACCCCTTTGCATGTTGTTTTTGAAGAATGCAATAATAGCGCCCATCGTCGTGGTCAGCGCGTAACTGGTTCGGAACTGGTAGGGCTTGTCCCTTTATCTGCAATGCTGGAAGCGGGAAAATATTTTTTAAAAAAACAGAAGCTCAGCGCCGGATTAAGCGATCAAGAACTGATTCATATCGCTGTTAAATCAATGGGACTCGATGAGCTGGGACCATTTGACCCAAAGCAACGTATCATTGAATACCGCCTGGAGGAAGATCAGAAGCAACTTGTGAAAATGAATCTGGTTGACTTTACCAATGAAACTGCAAGTGAATCCCCAGCGCCTGGAGGCGGCTCAATTTCTGCTTACGTAGCAGCCCTGGGTGTTTCTCTGGGCTGCATGGTGGCCAACCTCAGTTCATCTAAAAAGGGATGGGAAGATCAATGGGAAGAATTCAGTAACAGGGCAGAAAAAGCTCAGGAATATAAAAAGCAATTACTTTTCCTGGTTGATGAAGATACAAGGGCTTTCAATGCCATCATGGAGGCTTTTAAGCTGCCAAAAGCCAATGAAAGTGAAAAAGAAGAAAGAAAGAATGCCATACAGACTGCTACTAAAAAGGCAATAGAAGTGCCATTTCAGGTCATGCAAATTTCATATAACAGTATGTTTTTAATCAAAGAGATGGTGGAAAAAGGAAACCCTAACTCAATAACTGATGCCGGCGTTGGGGCACTTTGTGCCCGTACAGCTGTGATAGGTGCTCATATGAATATCCGGATTAATGCCGGTGGATTCAATGACAAAGCATACCTCAAAGATATCCTCACTAAAGCTGCAAAAATTGAGGAAGAAGCTAAACGTATTGAAATGGAAATTATCGATACCATAAATAAAGTGATAGCCGCTTGAAGTTCACTTTTAATTAATGAATCTTCAGGGATTCTTCACAACAAATTTTGGGCAATCCAGATCCACCCGAAATGAACGTATTGTTTACCTTCAATCGCATGTAGCCAAGGGGGCGGGTTAGATTCAGTCTTAAACCTGATTCCGCCTCCTTTTAATATAAAAAAGCCAGTTAGCGTACCCGATTGCCATATCATAGACCTGAATTATCCAATCAAAAAGACACAGGGCTTTTTATGTAAATCAGGTAATCCCTTTTTCCAGTTTTTAATACTTAAGGTACGGATGAATTCAGTGGGCAAGGTAATATCTGAAGCAAGACATAGTTTTGTTTCACCGCCCAGATGTTGTAATAAATCAGATAAAAGCTGGTTATTCCGGTAAGGGGTTTCAATAAATAATTGCGTTTCGTTCCTGTTTTTAGCGGCTTCTTCCAGTCGCTGAATTTTTCGTATACGCTCGTTTTTATCGATAGGCAAATATCCATGAAAGCAAAAACGCTGGCCATCCAAACCCGAAGCCATCAAAGCAAGCAGTAAAGAGGATGGCCCTACCAGTGGAACCACCTGAAAGCGGCACCGGTGCGCTTCAGCAACTACCCTTGCTCCGGGATCAGCGATTCCTGGACAACCGGCCTCACTTAGAACCCCCATTGAAAAACCTTCCTTTAGCGGGGTCAACAGTTCAGAATAATTTTGATCCGGATGATGCTTATCCAATTCCACAATACACAAATCGGATTGGGGAATAGTTATACTGCAGGATTTTAAAAATGCCCTTGCCGTTTTTGAGTCCTCAACAATGAAATGCTTCAGGCTACGAATGATATTAAGTGTTATTTCAGGTAAAAAACTACTTACATCCTCTCCGCCTAAAGTTGCGGGAATCATATAAAGTTTAGCTGTCATGGGCAAAGAAGTATTCAGTTTTTACCGGAAGCGATGGATTGCACAGCGCAAAACAATAAAATCTCTATCATATATAAAAGCGGATATTTCACGCTTTATACAATTCAAACATGGTGATTTCCGGTAAAATCCCCACACGACCGGGATATCCAAGAAATCCAAGTCCCCGGTTTACATAAAGATGCTGGTTTCCTTCAGAATACAGACCTGCCCACTCTTTGTATACATACTGTACAGGGCTCCATTTCAGGAAGGGTAATTCAACTCCAAACTGAAATCCATGTGTATGTCCGGATAGTGTAAGATGTATATCCGGAAAGTCCCTGAGGACTTCACCTCTCCAATGACTTGGATCATGAGACAAAAGGATATTAAAATTACTGTAACGGATGTTCTTTGTAGCCTCAGGCAAACTGCCATACTTTGGGAACCGCATATGCATGCTGTAATTCTGTACACCTATCAGAGTAATACGTTCTCCGTCTTTTTCAATATACCGGTGCTCATCCATTAGAATATCCCAACCCATTTCACGGTGACTGTTTACCAAATCTTGCAGGTTTTTTTGCTTAGCCAATTCAGAATCCCACATCACATAATCACCATAATCATGATTGCCCAAAGTTGAAAAAATTCCATGTTTTGCTCTAAGGTTCTTCAATGCGGGTTTATGAATTTCCAGTTCATCGGTCCGGTTATTTACAAGGTCACCTGTAAAAACAATGATATCAGGTTCTAACGCGTTTATTAGTTTTACCGCTTCCATGAGCGGTTCGGTACTGACAAAACTACCCACATGTAAATCTGATATCTGTACTACCCTATAACCGTTAAAAGCTTTTGGTAGATTAAGAACAGGCAACCTGATATTTTTAACCTGGTAATCATAGGCTCCTTTAACCATTCCATATATTAATGAAGCAAAGGGTATTGATCCCAGTATCAAACCTGTTTTGATTAAAAAATCAGAACGGGGAATAACATTCCCCTCACTACTTTGCACTGCGCCCGGTTCTGTTCTGATTGCAGTATAAATTTTTTCAAAAATCCAGCGTGAGCCCCTGAAAATATCATCCGTAAGTAAAAAGAGTACGACAAAAATTTTTGAGAAAGTAAGAACAAAAATAAAAGCTCCAGCATATGTTTTTAATGCTTTGGGCCATAAGTCCCAGTCATATATCCGGCTTGCCAGCAATACAAGTACACAAAAAAGGGTTAATGACCAGAAGAGAATTGAGGTAAAGCGTTGCAGGCTGTCGGCACTGCTGCGTAAGGAAAACTTGAAGGCTTGGAATACATAGATATCCAGAACGATAAGTAATACAACAAATAAAAGAATTCTGAATGTCATATTTTCATTGGTAGAAGTATGGGTTTATCTTTTAGGCTAATCAATTTTCTGAAATATTGATATTTGTTTGACGAATATATCAGATTTATATTCTGAATTAAGGTGATAACCGGAATACCATCCAACCTGACGGGCTTTCTTCATACAAAAAACGGTCATGCAAACGGTTCGGACGACCTTGCCAAAACTCAATTCGATCAGGGATAACCAGGTACCCGCCCCAGTGGGCAGGTCTGGGGATTTCTTTACCTTCATATTGTTTCTCCAAAAGAGAAATGGAATCTTCCAATTCCTTACGGCTGGCGATCACTGTGCTTTGCGTGGATGCCCATGCCCCGATTTGGCTGTCTCTGGGCCGGGAAGCGAAATAAGCATCGCTTTCTTCGGGACTAACTTTTTCCACCCGTCCTTCAATTCTGACCTGCCTGGCTTGTAAGGTCCAGAAGAAATTCATACATACAAATGGCGAAAAAGCTAAATCTTTTCCTTTTCTGCTGTCATAGTTAGTATAAAAAATAAAGCCTCTTTTATCCACCCCTTTCAATAATACAATCCTTGAAGATGGACGGCCATCGTATACCGTACTAAGATCCACGGCGTTAGGTTCAGAAACGCCTGCAGCAATGGCCTCTTTCATCCAAATTTCAAACTGATCCAGAGGATTCTCTGCCAAGTGATTCTCACTCAATATTCCTTTATCATATTGAATTCTAGAACCTTGCAAATAATCGTTCAAATGTTTCATACCCTTCAAAGGTAAAGTAAAATCAATAAAATAAATTGTAATGTTCATTTTCAACACGATCCAAAATAATGG
Source organism: uncultured Bifidobacterium sp. (assembly GCA_964534995.1). GTDB lineage: Bacteria > Bacteroidota > Bacteroidia > AKYH767-A > OLB10 > JAJTFW01. The sequence goes on along the minus strand of CAZHSC010000046.1, from coordinate 8,414 downwards.
CTTTTATATCCTGTTTTTTACAAACTGTTGGCATTTGTATTCCGTATCAACGTCAGGCTGGCATACTTTTGGACCGGAAAATAATACGTGGGGGATATATCAGGAATTTCGCTGAAAACAGCCTTAACAAGAGTAAAAACCTTAAATAATGAGCTAATGAAAAAGTTATCAAAACCGGTACAGGGCAGCTTGCTGATTTCGGAGCCTTTTTTAGTGGATTCATACTTTAAGCGAGCTGTTGTTTTACTGAGTGAACATGATGATAAGGGGACCCTTGGATTTATCCTGAACAAGCCAACAGATGTCACCTTAAATGAAGCGGTAGATGACTTCCCTGAGTTTAAAGTGCCTTTGTACTTTGGTGGACCGGTCGAAACAGACACTCTTTTTTACATTCACACTGTTGGCCATCTGCTCGAAGGTTCTAAGGAAATATTAAATGGCATTTTTTGGGGAGGAGATTATGAGAAACTAAAATTCCTGATTGATACAAAACAAATCAGGCCTAATCAGATTCGATTTTATGCGGGTTATTCGGGCTGGGAACCCAAGCAACTGGACCATGAATTAAAAGAAAAATCCTGGCTTGTATTTAAAGCGAATAAACAATTCACCTTTGCTGAAGACCCCAGGTCTTTATGGAGTCAAGTGTTAAGAAGCATGGGTAATGAATACGCCATTCTCGCGAATTTTCCGGAGGATCCGAATCTGAATTAATACAATTTGAATTGGGTTAACGATTAAGGAGGACTGGGGAGTTCTCCTTTTTTTATTTTAAGTCGGGCTCCTATAATCATACTTACATAGCTCCAGGTGACTTACCAATTGAAAAGAAAAATACATTTATTAAGGCAGAATCAGATCAGTAAAAAAACTACCCGGACATCAAGTAAACTGAAAACAGGCAAAGTTCAGCCATTTCAACACCTGAGTTCATCAACATTTACATAGTCATTATTAATTACTGCCCATCCCGGGGATAGCAGCATGCAATACAACAATGATGATATGTGAAAGTACAAAATATATATTCCGGATAATCGTATCCACCCGGGTAAACGCAATCACTGTTCGTACGATTAGTTAATTTTGTACGATGGAAGTCAGGATACTAACTGTTGAGGATTTTTTAATTCAGGCATCCCGTCCATCATCCCTTATAATTGATGTAAGAAGTGAAAATGAATTTGACAAAGCCCACATACCCGGTGCGGTTTCTTTGCCCTTGTTAAACAATGAACAAAGGCACATTATCGGTAAGGTGTATAAAGATGAAGGCAGGCAGGCTGCTGTGTTGAAGGGATTTGAATTAGTAGGTCCTGAATTTCACAGTAAAATTAAATTTGTATTAGAGAGGCAAACAAATAAATCTGTTGGGGTATATTGCTGGAGGGGGGGGATGCGCAGCAACATCATGGCCTGGCTGCTAAAAATGGCTGGTGTAAAGGTTTTTCTGCTCGATGGAGGCTATAAATCCTTTCGTCATTGGGTATTGCGTCAATTGGAGAAGCCGTTGAACATATTGATTCTTGGAGGAAAAACAGGCAGCGGTAAAACCGAACTTCTTAAAATGATGCGTAACCGCGGTGAACAAATCATCGACCTTGAACAACTGGCCTCACATAAAGGTTCAGCGTTTGGATTATTGGGAATGCCTGCTCAGCCAAGCCAGGAATATTTTGAAAACCTGCTTGGCATGGAAATTCATGGTATAAAAGAGGAAGAGACCGTGTGGTTGGAAAATGAAAGCCGTGGAATCGGAAAACTGATCATCCCAGGTTTGCTATTTGAAAGGATGCGTCTTGCCAGTGTTATTGAAATAGAGGTTAGCCATCTTGAAAGGATGGATAGAATCCTTAAAGAATATGGTATCTTTCCAAAAGAGTTATTGAGTGAAAATACCCGGCGAATTGAGCGTCGTCTTGGCGGGCAACATATGCGGGCTGCATTGGATTTTCTTGAAAAAGACCAGCTGGAAAAATGGCTGGAAATAATTTTGGCATATTATGACAAAACGTATAACCATAGTAATGAAAAGCGTGAAAAACAACAAATCCGTAGTGTTGCATTTAGCTGGAAAGACGCTGAAAAAGGTATTTCAGAAATTATATCATTGAAAACTAAAAAAAACAATATTTAAGACAATTTAACAATTGTCTTAAAATATTATCAAACGCAAGTAATGACTGATACAATAAAATTAACAGCATATAGCCATGGTTATGGTTGCGGATGTAAAATAGCGCCAGCTGTTCTTGATGAAATCCTTAAGGGAAATGAAGATAACAATAGCTTTCCGGGTTTGCTTGTAGGCAACGATAGCCGTGATGATGCTGCAGTTCTAGATATTGGTAATGGAATGGCATTGATCAGTACCA
>CAZHSC010000046.1:0-6026 GCA_964534995.1 uncultured Bifidobacterium sp. | reverse complement strand
GATGATCCATTTGAGTTTGGAAGAATTGCAGCTACTAATGCAATTTCAGATGTTTATGCAATGGGAGGTAAGCCCAATCTGGCCATCGCTATTTTAGGCTGGCCGGTTGATAAAATTTCGCCTGAATTGGCAGGAAAAGTGGTGTCAGGAGCCCGTTCTGTATGCGCAGATGCCGGAATACCTTTAGCTGGAGGACACAGCATTGACAGCCCGGAACCAATTTTTGGCCTTGCTGTGAATGGGATTGTTAAAACAAACCATTTACTCAGAAACAATACTGCCAGGGAAGGAGATTTACTTTTTCTGACGAAACCATTAGGGGTTGGAATAATTACCACTGCTGAGAAGATGGCCAAGGCTGAAGCAATTGATGTTCAAGCAGCGATAAACTCCATGACTACTTTAAATAAAATGGGAGAACACCTTGGAGAAATTTCAGGAGTACACGCCGTTACCGATGTAACAGGCTTCGGATTGTTTGGGCATTTGCTTGAGATCGCCCGTGGCAGCGGATTGTCCGCCCAAATTAACATGAAAGTCATTCCGGAATTATCCGGACTTGATAAATATATGGACCAATATACGATTCCAGCCATCACTTACCGCAACTGGAACAGCTATGGTCATTTAATAACTGAAACCGGTTCAAGAGAATTGCACATTGGCTGCGATCCACAAACGAGTGGCGGTTTGCTGATTGCAGTCGACGAAAAAAGTGTTAAAGAACTCATCCTTTTTATGAAAAATTATAACATACCTGAAAATTGCCAGCAATCAATTGGCTGTTTGAAGAAACAATCGGGAGAGAAATGGGTAGTATTAATTTAAGAAATTCGAAAAAAATACGACACATATTCTTACAATTTTCCAAACAATTCAGTAAAAACAATCTGATACAGTGATTGACAGAATGACTACAAAGACTTCAACTCGGCAACCAGTTTAGTAAGCACATCCTTCGCATCACCAAAAAGCATACTGGTTTTGGGGTTGTAAAATAATTCATTTTCTATTCCCGCATAACCCGCGCTCATGGATCTCTTATTGACAATTATATGAGATGCGTTTTCAACATCAAGAATGGGCATTCCATAAATCGGGGAAGAGGGATCATTATGGGCTGCTGGATTAACCACATCATTGGCGCCCACTACCAGTACTACATCTGTTGAACTGAACTCGGGATTAATATCCTCCATCTCCACAAGTTTATCGTACGATACATTGGACTCGGCCAGCAATACATTCATATGTCCCGGCATACGTCCCGCCACAGGGTGAATCGCATATTTAACGATTACTCCCCGTTGTTCCAGAATCATTTCCAGTTCATGAATCACATGTTGTGCCTGTGCCACAGCCAAACCATATCCGGGTACAATTACAACCTTCTTTGAATAATTCATCAAAACAGCCGTATCAGTAACGTTAATGTCCTTAATGTTGCCTTTTACCTCACGATCACTGGCAGCAGCGGAAGCTCCGAAAGCTCCGAATATCACATTGCTTAATGGCCTGTTCATCGCTTTGCACATAACAAGGGTAAGCAAGGTACCCGCAGAACCGACAAGGATACCGCCTGTGAGCATTATTTTATTGTCGTATAAAAAGCCTCCAAAAGCTGCAGCCAGTCCTGTAAAGGAGTTTAAAAGCGAAATAACCACCGGCATATCCGCGCCTCCGATGGGGATTGTAAAAAGAACACCGTAGATGATGGCTGCGCAGAATAATGCATATAAAATACTCATATTATCCGGGGAAGCATACACTACCCAAACTCCAAAAGCAAGCACAGAAATCATCACCACAGAATTCAAAATATTATACTGGGGTAATCTGACCGGTTTTTTCATGGAACCGTTCAGTTTCAGATAGGCAATAATTGAACCGCTGAAAGATACCGAACCAATTACCATCCCGGCAATAATGGCGGATAGTGCTCCCGTATTACCCAGGTAGTGCTGGTATTCCATAAGGCCAATTAACGCTGCACAGGCGCCACCCATACCATTAAACATGGAAACCAGTTCTGGCATTTTGGTCATCTGTACCCGTTTGGCAGTAATCCAACCTACGATAGTGCCGAGCGTTATGGCGCCAAATATAAGTCCATAAACAAGTCCGGGAATGATATAACTGTGGTCAACAACACCGTTATGATCACGCTTTTCAAAAAGAAACACGGTACCCAGTATAGCCAAAATCATTCCTCCCGCAGCTACCAGGTTACCTTTACGCGCTGACTTTGGATTCCCCATCATTTTAAGTCCTAAAATGAATGTTACCGATCCGATGAGGTAAGAGATTTCGAGCAGGGAGCTCTTCATATTGTCGATGAATTAACTGTTATTACTAATTACTTTTTCTTAAACATTTCCAGCATTCTGTCAGTAACCACAAAACCACCCACTACATTGAGGGTGCCGAGCAGTACTGCAAGAAAGCCAAGTATAAGCGCCAGCAGATTGGATGGATCCACATTTAACATCACATAAATGGCTCCAACAATTACAACACCGTGAATGGCATTGGCCCCACTCATGAGGGGGGTATGTAAAACGGTTGGAACACCTCCGATGACTTCCACACCAACAAAAATTGAGAGTACCACGAAATATATCATTTCACGATGCTCAGATATACTCATTAATATATTTTCCATGTTTTCAGTTATAATTTAACAGTACGAGGTTATGAATGAACCGGGATCTTGAAGTTTTATTGACCGTGGAAATTATTATAAAAGATTGAGATAAATTATTGAACAAGCCTGCTGATTCCATTATGTACTATTAATGAACCTTTGGTGATTTCTTCATCCAACTCCCATTTAAATCCATCTTTTGTTGCAAGATGTAAAAGGAACGTTTGTATGTTTTTAGCATACAGGTCACTTGCATTGAGTGGGAGGAGGGAGGGAAGGTTCGCTTCGCCAATGATGGTTACACCATGTTTGACCACCGTTTTATTCAGTTCACTCAACACACAATTACCACCTTGCTCCACAGCCATATCCACGATTACAGAACCGAGACGCATACTTTTCACCATTTCTTCAGTGACCAGCACCGGCGCCTTTTTACCTGGAATCAGGGCGGTAGTAATGACCAGGTCCGCTTCAGCAACGTGCCTGGAAACCAGTTCCTGTTGCTTTTTGAGAAAATCTTCTGAGACCCCTTTTACATAACCGCCTTCAATTTTGATAGATGCATCTCCACTGACCATAATAAATTTCCCACCCAGTGACTCTACCTGCTCTTTTGTTTCAGGACGTATATCCGTTACTTCCACAATAGCCCCAAGGCGCTTGGCGGTTGCAATTGCCTGCAATCCCGCTACACCTGCTCCGAAGATAACCACCCTTGAAGGTTTAATGGTACCTGCCGCCGTCATTAATAACGGAAATATTTTACCAAGTGCATTCGCACCCAGTAAAACACTTTTATACCCGGCAAGGTTTGCCTGCGAACTCAAAGCATCCATTTTTTGTGCCCTTGAAATACGGGGAATAGCATCCATAGAAAATGCGCTGATTCCCTGTTTGGAACAAGCACCTACCAAATCAGGATTAGTGGATGCCCACATAAATGAAATGAGACATGCTCCTTGCTTCATCCATGCAATTTCTGAGGAATCGGGCGCATTCACCTTGAGAATTACATCAGAGACAGAATAAATCGACCTGGCATCATTGGCCAGCGTAGCGCCGGCATTTATGTATTGCTCATCAGCATAATAAGATTTAAGGCCTGCACCGCTTTGGACGGATACGCGGAATCCGGATTTAACTAACTGTCCGCAGACTTCAGGTGTAATTGCAACACGACATTCGTGTTCTTTGGTTTCAGTCGGAATACCCAACAACATATGCTATGGTTCAGATTTTTTTGATGGTACTTTTGGCGAGGCAAAGGAATAGAAAATATGCTCAAGTTGGGATAAAATTTGCAATATCAAGGCTTGTTAATAATATAATACATTTCTTTTTTGTTATAAATGTGAAAAATCCCGAATTTTGAATCCTACAGAATTATGGCAAAATTCACTCCTGCATATTTAAAAAAACTTGAAGATTTTCTGAAGGAATCAGGGTATGAAGTACGCTATGAAAAAGGCAACTTCAAATCCAATTATTGTATACTGGAAGCCAAGAAAGTTGTAGTAGTCAATAAGTTTTCTGTTCTGGAAAGCCGGATACAGTCCCTTTTGGAAATTGTCAGTGCTCTTAAGGCAAATAATGCCATCCAACAAGACCTTAAGGAAATTGGATTAAAAAATCCAATACAAAAAACCAGTGCAGAACTGTTTGATTTTGAATCAAATAAAGATGGGGCTGTTTTGTTGAATGATACAACAGTTCCGGAAAACACTGCGCCCACCGAAACTTCAATATCCTGACAACTTGTTAAAAATTACATTCCTTGGTACCGGTACTTCACAAGGAGTTCCTGTTATTGCCTGTGAATGTAATGTCTGTACCAGTAAAAACGAAAAGGATAAAAGATTAAGGACATCACTCCTAATTGAAAATGAAGACACTACAGTCGTTATAGATTCGGGCCCAGATTTCAGGCAACAATTACTAAAAGCAGGAGTAAAAAAATTAGATGGCCTGTTATTTACACACGAGCACAAGGACCATATTGCAGGTATGGATGATATCAGAGCTTTTAATTATATCTGTAATAAACCTGTTGATATTTACGCCAGTGAGCGGGTACAACAAGCCATTAAAAGGGAATTTCATTATGCCTTTGATGTAATTAAATATCCGGGTGTTCCCGAATTGAATTTACACACCATTGACCTGCAACCATTTTGTATTGGCAGTATTTCTTTTACTCCCATTCTGGTCAAACATTACCTCCTGGATGTTTACGGTTTTCGTATTGGCAATTTCACGTATATCACTGATGCAAAGACTATTCCAGATAAGGAAATCATAAAAATTAAAGGTTCAGAGGTTGTCGTTTTAAATGCACTGCGCAGGGAACCTCATGTTTCACATTTTACTTTGAATGAAGCCATTAATATGATGCATAGCCTTCAACCGAAATGTGGATATTTGATTCATCTGAGCCATCAGATGGGTCTTCATGATGAAGTAGAAAATGAACTTCCCACTTTTATCAGAATAGCATACGATGGATTACAGCTAACTTTTAAATAATAAAAAGAAAGTACATATAACTTTAAAACAATCCGGCTATACATGCTGGATTGCCTTTTTCATACGGAGTTTATGCTAACTAGTCATTGCCGCTGATAAAGCCTCCTAATATTCCACCCAGGCCACGGGATTCCTCACGACCACCACCCACGCGCGAAGCTGCAACTATGCGGTCAGCCAATCTTGAAAATGGAACACTTTGGAGAAATACTAATCCAGGACCGGTGAGCAAAGCATAAAATAAACCCTCGCCACCAAAAAGTGAATTCTTAAATCCCCCAATAAACTTAATATCATAATTGACACTTGGTTCAAAAGCAACCAGACATCCTGTATCAACTCTTAATTGCTCGCCGGCCGCCAATTGCTTTTTTAGAATGGTACCACCGGCATGAATGAATGTATTTCCATCTCCGGATAATTCCTGTAATATAAATCCTTCGCCGCCAAACAAACCTGCGCCGATCCTTTTGGTAAATGCCAGGTTGATCTCAATACCTTGTGCAGCACATAAAAATCCATCTTTCTGGCACATAAATTTTCCGCCATATTCAGCCGGGTTAATTGAGATAATTTTACCCGGATAAGGAGCGGCAAATGCCATCTTGCTCTTTTTATTTCCATTATTTGTAAATGAGGTAATAAAGAAACTTTCACCGGTAATCATTCTTTTTAACCCTTTTAAAACCCCACCACCAGTAGAGGTTTGCATCTCAATACCCTGTTCCATATAAAGCATAGCTCCAGCTTCAGCCCGTACACCTTCACCCGGATCCATTTCAACTTCCACCACCTGTATATCATCGCCAATTATCTGATAATCTATTTCATGTGCCATTTAAATATGTTTTAATTT
>CAZHSC010000045.1:490-28936 GCA_964534995.1 uncultured Bifidobacterium sp. | reverse complement strand
GATATAACCGAAAATAAAAGTACCCAAAACGGTTCCCAGTTTGTCACACACGTCATAAAAACTGAAATAGGAGGCGGTATCATGCGTTTCGGGTAACAACTTGGAATAAGTAGAACGGGATAAGGATTGAATTCCGCCCATGACCAGTCCGACAAAGGCGGCGGTAAAATAAAAATCAAAGGGAACATATACAAAACCATATACAAAAACGCATATCGTCATCCAGATTACAATGGAAATGATCAGCGCTTTGATATTTCCAAAGCGGGAGGATAAGGATGAAAACAGATATGCGCCCCCTATCGCGACAAACTGTATCAGCAGAATACAAACGATTAGTCCGCTCTGCCGGCTCGCCTCGTCGGGCCAGGAAATTTCCTTCACCCCGAATAATGTGGCCAGATACATCACTGTTTGAACCGCCATGTTATAAAAGAAAAACGCCGCCAGGAATATTTTCAGATTTGGCAATCCCTGCAACTGGTGCCAGACACCTTTCAGCTCTTTGTAGCCCCTGGTAAAAATGTCCATTTGAACAGGCTTTGACAGCGGATCTGCCGGAAGTTGTGTAAACGAGTATTGTGCAAAGACAAACCACCAGAGCCCCACCAGCAAGAAGGAAAAGCGCATGGCCATGCCATTGGAGATGCCTCCGTACCATTCCGGAAAAAGGATCATGGTCAGGTTAAAGATAAGCAGCATAGAAGATCCTATATACCCCATTGAAAAACCACGCGCGCTGACGCTGTCCTGCAACTCTTCTGAAGAGATTTCAGGAAGGTATGCATTGTAAAAAACGATACTTCCGGAGTAGCCAATGGCTGCGATTACCGAGCACAGGACGCCCACCCATAAAGTGTCTTTCCCTTCAAAAAACCAAAGACAGGAACAGGCGATAGCTCCCAGGGTACTGAAAAAAAACATGAACATTTTTTTACGCCCGCTGTAATCTGCCATAGATGAAAGTACCGGCGAGATGGCGGCAATAAATAAAAAAGCAACAGAGATGGCGTAGGATTGAAGAGATTCGCTGTTGAATGTTCGCCCAAGGAAGTGAACGGTTTTAGCACCATCTCCTCCGGCAATGGCTGCGAAATAGATGGGGAAAAGCGCTGAACTGATCACCAGGGAATACGCGGAATTTGCCCAGTCATAAAAGGTCCAGCCCCTTATGATTTTTGCATTGTCTTTCTGAAATATATCCATGGGAGAATAATGTTCCGAAAATACTGAATGCATATAAATGAAGCGGATGCAAGCTCATAAGGCTGTCAATCAGTATGATCCAAATATTATATAATGACAGTCAAGCCCACTGCCGGTAAAAGTTACTACAGGAGGGCCGCAAGCTGACGACGTGGTAAATCATACTTTGCATATATGGCAACCTGAGGCAAGAACAGAGAACATGATAAAAATGCATACGCATACTACAAACATTTTATTGGGTCAATGATGAAAGTTGGCTCTGTAATGGAGGGGCTTTTTTTATTTACCTGGTGCACAAGAGCCGGAAGCGGCCATCCAGCCACCATTTGAAAAACAAAATGAAAAATTTACAGCTGAAACTCAAACTTCAATTTCAAACGGAGTGCCCCATTTCCTATCTGCACACTGTCCGTATAATTGGGGCTCAGCGGCAGAACATCACAAAATTTAAATTTCACATTTCCCATGAGTTCGCGGTCGGGAACATTTCCGGCATCCATATCATAAATATCGATTGAAATGGCATCTCCAAAAACATAGGTTCCTCTGGGAGGAACAATGTTAAAGAGTCCCGATTCCACATTGTTCAGCACTGCCGTTGTTTCATACAGCGTATCCCCCGGAAAGGTAAGTTTAAAACTTAAATCCGGTAAATTGCCGGGATCCCAGTCAACACCTGCAGCTTTGAAAGCGGGTACCTGTAATACTTCTAACTGTTTGATCACCGCCCTGCGGTGAAAAGAAACAGGCACATTGCGCGAGTAAACTGCCGTTAATCCGGATTTGGCGACACTGGCTTTTACCAGATAATTTCCATAAGCGGCGAAAGTATGCTGTACGCCAAACCCCTGCCCGGTGCTGCCATCACCAAAATCCCAGCTGATACTTTCAGCACCCGGCGAACTGGCTGTAAAAGTAACCGTATGCGGAAGTACCGTGGCATAGGTAGAAGAAAATGAAAATGTAATACCGGGGGGTGATTCTTCCTCTTCTTTCTTGCAAGAATATGCTAATAGGATTAGCGTTAATAGTACTAGCAAGCGCCGGTTCATTGAATAAAAGTAAGAAAGGAAATGAAAAAGAAGTATGCTCTTCTGTAAAAAATTTTTCAATTTACAGTTATTCATCGTGCAATAACAAGCGGACGACGCCCCCTGATGTCATCCTTTTCAAAAACCAATTCATACAGTCCATCGCTGATGCCATCCAGATTCAATTCAAAATCCGAAAAGATACTACCGATGCGCAGCATGCATCTCCCGGTACGATCATAGAGCATCAGGGCATCCAGGCCACCGGAAGGCACATCCACGATCACCCTGCCACCTGCAGGATTGGGATAAATCTTCAGCTCTAAACTTTTTGTCACTTCCCTGACTGAAGTTATGAAGTTGCAATTGTTGTGGGTATTCACCACCGTTGATGTATCAACAATGATATTTTCATCTCCGGCCTGGTAGGGTAAAAAATAAAAATAGATAAGGAACATTTCATCTGTTGTGGCTTCGCCTACACTTACGTCGACCGGTGGAATACTGGGGTTAAAAGGATTATTAACGGTATTATCATAAAACGCCTCACCGTAAAATGTGGATAATACCGGGATACGCAAAGGCTGACGAAACTGATAATTTCCCTGCCACATAAAATTCCATGATGGAATGTCAATCAGAGGGATGGTATCGTTCAGCAAGGTAACCACCCAGGACTTTATACTTCTTCCGATGAGGTGCATATGCGGGGCCACGGAAAGCAGGGTTACATTGAACGGCGCGCCCAACTGCGAATTAAAAGTACGGACTGAATCGGCAGGAATATACAAGGGCCCGTTGGTGAGCTGAGGTCCATGATTAAGTATAGGCGCTACCGTTACCTCTCTGGTGGAAGGCGCGGGCGTCAGTAACAAATTCACTTTTGTTGAATCCTGCTGGAAAGAAGAACCCACCGGGTAATGCACCTGAAAAATAATTGTACTTCCGGCAGGCATCGAAATGCCCATACCGGATGGCAGAAATACCGGTTCAGCACCGGGTACCCAAATCCCCACCAGCTTGGCCGAATTGCTTCCAACACCCCCAAAGCCGTTATACCCCGGCAAAGGATCCAGGCTGTCGAGAGCCAACGCGGTGGTTGCAGTATCCTGATACACCAAGACATGATGCACCACCTGCCGGTTTCCGGGTACCACTTCTAAGCCTGTGATAAACTGGTCAATGCCTGTATTTGCCGGCATCGCGAAACAACGGTACAAATCATTGCTTATGGGCGGAATGGTATATACCGGCATACTGATCGTGAGATCCGGGTTCTGTATCACTTCGGTATTCAGAAATACAGGAGGCTGAGGTGCATTGGACGGGTTACCCAGAGGGGTACCATTGGCGGCCCAATCCAGAATTAATTGTTTCTCGGCGGAAGTAAGGCTTCTTTCATGCGCAAAGGAACGATAGGCGGGATCAGGAGGCCATGGGGGCATGCGGTTATTACTGACAGCATCATATACTCCCGCGGCGGCACCCGTCGCGTCGGCATAATCCACCAGTGAAAAAGGAGCGATTCCCTGCGGGTGATGACATGGGGTACATCGCGTGTACAGGATACAGGCAATGTTCTCCGACCAGGTGGGAACAGATTGAGCCGAAAGCCCGTGTACGAACAGGAAACCGGCCAGGAAGCAAAAGAAATTTTTCATGGTTCTGTGACTAAGGGCCTGTTCGACTCCGAAACAAATATTTAGTTTAATACGGCCGGGAATCTTGTTTCTGCTTATTATACGGGTAACCGGTATGACAGGAGAAATCCTGTCAAGCCAGCTGAGCACGGATAATATTCAATGCCCCTCCCGCCTTAAACCATTCAATCTGATTTTCATTATAGGTATGGTTCACTTTAATATCTTCCGTACTGCCATCGTTGTGATGGAGCTTTACGGTCAACGCTTGTCCGGGACTGAATGTAGTAAGGCCGATGATATCGATCACATCATCTTCCAGGATCTTATTATAATCTTCTTTGTTTGAAAAAGTGAGGGCGAGCATACCCTGCTTTTTCAGGTTTGTTTCATGTATGCGCGCGAAAGATTTTACAAGGATTGCCCGTACGCCCAGGTGGCGGGGTTCCATGGCAGCATGTTCACGGGAAGAACCTTCACCGTAGTTTTCATCACCAACCACGATGGAGCCAAGGCCCGTGGCTTTGTACTGACGCTGTACGGCAGGAACGCTCTCATACTTCCCTGTAATCTGGTTTTTTACGTTGTCAGTTTTGTCGTTGAAATAATTTACTGCACCAATAAGCATATTGTTGCTGATGTTATCCAGATGCCCGCGGTATTTCAACCAGGGCCCCGCCATGGAAATATGATCAGTGGTACATTTACCTTTTGCCTTTATCAGCAACTTCAGGCCTTTCATGTCCATGCCATCCCAGGCAGAAAAGGGTTCCAGCAACTGCAAACGGTCACTGCCGGGATCCACTTCTACTTTTACCTGACTGCCATCCGCAGCCGGCGCCTGATATCCTGCATCCTTAACGGAAAATCCTGCGGGAGGCAGCTCAGGGCCTTGCGGCGCTGTTAGTTTTACTTTTTCACCGGATGCATTGGTAAGCGTGTCTGTAATCGGATTGAAAGTCAAATCACCGGCAATGGCGAGGGCTGTCACGATTTCGGGAGAAGCGACGAAGGCATGGGTATTGGGATTCCCGTCGTTTCTCTTGGCAAAATTTCTGTTGAAAGAAGTGATGATTGAGTTTTTACGCGTAGGGTCGCTGGTATGCCGAGCCCACTGACCGATACAGGGTCCGCAGGCATTGGCGAGAACTACACCGCCCATCTTTTCAAAAATTTCGAGGAATCCATCTCTTTCAATAGTATAACGCACCAATTCAGATCCGGGGGTAATGGTAAATTCGCTCTTCGCTTTCAGTCCTTTGTCTACCGCCTGTTTTGCCAGTGAAGCGGCCCTGCTGATATCTTCATAGGAGGAGTTGGTGCAGGAACCAATCAGTCCTACTTCCAGTGCGGACGGCCATCCGTTTTCCTTTACTGCTGCTGAGAATTTGCTCAGCGGCCAGGCCAGATCTGGCGTGAAAGGACCATTAATGTGGGGCTCCAGTTCATTCAGGTTTATTTCAATCACCTGGTCGAAGTACTGCTCAGGCTGAGCATATACTTCCGCATCGCCACGCAGGTGTTCACGAATGGAATCGGCCAAATCGGCTACTTCCTTACGGTTGGTTCCACGCAAGTAGGCTGCCATCTTTTCATCATAGGAAAAAACGGAAGTGGTGGCGCCAATCTCCGCGCCCATGTTGCATATAGTACCTTTGCCTGTACAGGAAATTGAATCGGCTCCGGGTCCGAAATATTCCACAATTGCATCGGTTCCTCCTTTCACAGTCAGGATGCCGGCAACTTTCAGGATGACATCTTTGGCGGAAGCCCATCCGTTCAATTTACCTGTAAGCTTCACACCTATCAGTTTAGGGAATTTGAGTTCCCAGGGAAGTCCGGCCATCACATCGCAGGCATCTGCCCCGCCAACGCCAATGGCAATCATTCCTAAACCACCCGCATTTACGGTATGACTGTCGGTACCTATCATCATCCCACCCGGGAACGCATAATTTTCAAGTATGACCTGGTGAATGATACCGGCACCGGGTTTCCAAAAGCCGATTCCGTACTTATTGGATACCGAAGCAAGAAAGTTAAACACTTCCTTGTTCTTGTCCAGTGCCTTGGTCAAGTCGGCAGAGGCGCCATTCTCGGCTTGAATCAAATGGTCACAGTGAACCGTAGAAGGAACCGCAACCTTAGGACGACCGGCCTGCATGAATTGCAGCAAGGCCATTTGCGCGGTGGCATCCTGCATCGCCACTCTGTCGGGATTAAAATCCACATAGTCCTTACCGCGGACAAAAGCCCTTTCAGGGAGATTTTCGGAAAGGTGGGCATAAAGAATTTTCTCTGAAAGTGTGAGGGGTCGTCCGGTTAATGAACGGGCGGCAGCCACCCGGGCAGGGAAGGATGCATACACCTTCCGGATCATTTCGATGTCGAATATCATTTTATTTTGGGATAAATCATTATTAAATACTGAGGCTCACCTTGCCGGCAAAAGCCCGATTTTTTAATGGCGCAAAGATAGTCATTTTACAGTGACGCGGCCCCTTCCGTGCACTGGTAAATTTGTTCATTCTTCCACGCATCGCTCAGGGAAAAGGACAAAAAACTCAGCCCTTGCTTCCGCTGTGCAGCGCAAGGCATTTGGCACCAGGATCATGAAAGGGGCTGATACTAAAATCAGTCTTTGGAAGGCTGGGCGGATTTACGAACCGGCTGTTCAAAATTTTTACGGATAAACGCCACAGACTTTAGCATGGCTTCCGCCGCCTTTACTTTATCATAAGCAGGATTGCTGGGGTTGGCAAAAGCATGCTCCGCATCATATTGCAACAGTTCCAGCTCTTTTCCGCTTACCTGCATATTACTTTTAAACTCCTGAACCAGGGCCGGCGTTATCCAGGCATCCCGTCTGGCGAAAATGCCCAATACAGGCGCCGACAAGGTGGCCAGCCTGGCGGTATCCTTTTCGGGCATACCATAATACACTACGCATCCATAATTTTTCTCTTCCGCCATCAATGCGGCCTGTAGACTCCAGCCACCACCCATGCACCATCCTATAAACTGGAAGCGGGAAAATTTACCACCATAGTCAAGCGCTGCCCTGATAATACTCCGCACCCTTTCCTCCTTCACTCCCTGCATCAGTGTTGCTGCAATTTCGGGCTTGTCCGTTATTTTACGGTCATATAAATCCAGTGCCAACACGGTAGCACCCGTTTCCCGGTGCAGGCGTTCCGCCACCTTTTTAATGTGATCATTCAGGCCCCACCACTCATGAAAAACCAGAAGTATTTTCCCTTCGGATTTACCTGATTTTACTTCATAGACCGCTGCCTCTTTGCCATCGCCGGTTTTCAGGTTTACCATTTTGCCAATGCCGGGTGCTGTAACCGGTGCTTGCGGAGGCAGATGTGCTGCGACAAATGCCTGGTTCCCGGCAAATGTTTTAAAGGACAAACTACTGTTTTCAGGAGGCAGGCAACAAGCAGGCTGCGCATTGGCAGGAACTCCGCAAATTAACAGCAACGATGTGAGTAACAGAAGATAACGCATGATACATAAGGATGATATGGTAAAAATAACAATTCACAGGTCATTCAGGGCAAATCATATCCGCACATTTCCTATTTTCGGTCACCCTTAAGCACGATTATGAACTACTGGCTGGTGAAGTCAGAACCCTTTAAGTACTCCTGGGTGCAATTTGAAGCAGACGGCAAGGCCTGCTGGGATGGTGTTCGTAACTACCAGGCCCGGAATAACCTGAGAAACATGAAAAAAGGTGACCTTGCCTTATTCTATCACAGCAACGAAGGCCTGGCGGTGATGGGCATTGCCAAAGTGTTCAAAACTGCATATCAGGATCCAACTACCACAGATACGAATTGGGTAGCGGTTGACCTTAAACCTTATCAACGCTTAAAAAATCCGGTAACGCTGGCGCAGATAAAAGCAGAACCCCTGCTCAAAGATATCCAGATGCTAAAGCTGAACCGCCTCTCTGTCGTTGAAATCAAACCTGAAGAATTCGACCGAATTATCGCCATGGGTTCCTGAACCATAAAATCCATGTGAATTATCGCTACTGCCAATCAGCCCAAAAACCTTTACCTGTTCTATACCTACTCTTTATTTATCCATTCTCCGACCATTGAAACAGCATATCCTCCGCCTGATACCCTTATTGATCTGTATTGTTCTGCCCCTTACCCTTTACGCCCAGCAAAGTGGCAGTGTGCGTGGCTTCCTGTATGAAAAAGAGAGCGGCGAACCTATCCTGTTCACCCCTGTGTTTCTCAAAGGAACACAATACGGAACCACCAGTGATGTAAACGGTTTTTACAGTATCACTACGGTACCTCCAGGAAGTTATATCCTCACCGTTAGTACCATCGGATATGATACTGTTTACATTCCGGTTCAGATTGCCGCCAACCAGGTATTGACCAGGCAGATTTACCTTAAAAAGGCTGTTATCAACCTAAAGTCGGTAGAAGTATCGGCTGAAAAAGAAGCGCAAAAGACAGAGGTAAGAGCTTCTGTAACCAAGATCACGCCCAGGGAAATAAAATCCATACCGGCCATAGGCGGTGAACCTGACCTGGCCCAATACCTGCAGGTATTACCCGGGGTGGTATTCAGCGGGGATCAGGGAGGACAGCTATACATTCGTGGGGGCACAGCCGTTATGAATAAAGTATTGCTGGATGGCATGATTGTTTATAACCCATTTCATTCCATCGGACTCTTTTCCGTTTTCGATACCGACATCCTGCGCAATGCGGATGTGTATACAGGTGGATTCCCTGCGGATTACGGCGACAGGATATCCTCCGTCATGGACATTACCACCCGTGACGGGAACAAACGCAGGTATGGCGGAAAACTCAGCGCGACCACGTTTGCCAGCAAGTTGCTTTTTGAAGGCCCCATCAAAAAGCAAAAAGAAGAAGGAGGAAGCAGCAGTTCTTTCCTTATTTCCTACAAGAACTCATATCTGGATCAAAGTTCAAAAGTGTTGTATGATTATATTGACAAAGAGGGACTGCCCTTTAGCTTCAGCGACTTCTACGGCAAAGTATCCATGAACGGAGAAAACGGATCGCGCCTGAATTTCTTTGGATTTGATTTTACGGACAATGCCAAATTTAAGGACGTAACGGATATCAACTGGAAATCGAATGGTTTCGGATCCAATTTTATCCTGGTTCCCAAAGGTTCAAATACGCTCATAGACGGTGTATTTGCCTATTCAAAATACGACATCAAACAACAGGAGGCGAATGAATCCCCGCGGTCCAGTGCCGTGAACGGCTTCAACTTCGGTTTTAACTTTACCAGTTTCTTCAACAAAGATGAGTTGAAAATAGGTGTTGAAGTGTTGGGTTTCAGAACAGAATTTACCACCAATTCCATTACCGGGCTCAGCTATGAGCAGATTGAAAACACCACTGAATTCGGTTCTTTTATCCGGTACCGGATTTCAAAAGAAAAGATCGTGATTGAGCCAAGCATCAGGCTGCAGTATTTTGCTTCATTGTCAGAGTTCTCCCCGGAACCACGCATTGGCATTAAATACAACGCTTCCGACAAAGTGAGGATCAAACTGGCCGGAGGCGTCTACGCGCAGAATTTACTCAGTGCGGTATCCGACAGGGATGTGGTGAACCTGTTTTACGGTTTCCTGAGCGGACCGGAAAGCCTGCCCGAAGAATTCAACGGCAAAGCGGTGAATTCAAGGCTCCAGAAAGCAAGGGACCTGATACTGGGAGTTGAGGTGGATGTTACCAAACATCTGGACATAAACATTGAAGGCTTTTATAAACAGTTTGTGCAGTTGTCCAACATCAACAGAGACAAGGTGTATCCCGACAATGGTTTTTACTCCGACAAACCCGACTATCTCAAAAAAGATTTTATCGTGGAAGAGGGCAAATCCTATGGTGCCGATTTCGTCGCAAAATACGAACTCAGGCGTGTTTATTTATGGGCCGTTTACTCCTTAAATTTTGTGGAACGCTTCGATGGCATCCGGACTTACAAACCACATTATGACCGTCGACACAATATCAACCTGGTTGGCTCTTACACCTTTGGTAAAAAGCTGGACTGGGAATTTAATATCCGCTGGAACTACGGATCCGGATTTCCCTTTAGTGGCACTGCCGGCTTTTACGAATATCAGAATTTTGATGATGGATTGTACACCGACCCATTAACCAACAACGGAGACCTGGGAATTATATATGGCCCCCTCAATGAAAAGCGCCTTCCCTCCTATCACCGTCTCGACTTCAGCCTGAAAAAAACCCTCGTAATCGGTAAAAATTCGAATATGGAGATCACCGCCAGCGGTATTAATATGTATGACAGAGAAAACATCTTTTATTTTGACCGGATCCGTTACCAGCGTGTCAATCAGTTACCATTTCTACCCTCTCTGGGTATCAATATGACTTTTTAATCCGACAGGCTTTCCGTAATTTTATTCTGTCATGAAAGCGGATTCCGGCCAACAAAAAAAAGTCAACCTCCAGTTTAACTGGCTGGTGGTATTGTTCCTGATTCCGCTCCTGTTTGTAATCAGCTACCTTAAACATTTCAACGGGCTATATGGAACCGAGTCACATGAAAACTTCCGCTTCATGCAAGGGCTTTTCGTATTCCTTGCCGGTGGACAGGCGCAACCAAGTCATTATGGCCCCCTGCTCTACCCGCTGGCAGGAGCCATTGCCTCGCTGGTAATCCCCAAGTTATTTTCACTGCAGTTCATTAGCCTGTTGTCATCCGCGGTGTGTTACCTTGCCTTTTGCCGTCTCTTAAATCTCATTTATCCGGAGGGCACCCAAAGGCAGCGATATGCTTTTCTGATACTGTTCCTCTCCCCATTTTACCTGAAAGCATCCATTGTTGGACTGGCCGACATGCTCAGCATGGCTTTAATGATGATTGCCCTGCTTGAAACCTATCGCTGGCGTAAAACAAAAAGCAGCCAGTCCGTACTCATCGCCATCTGCGCGGCCGCACTCGCTGTGCAAACAAGGTACGCCACCATGATATTATTGCTACCCGTATTGCACATGGTCTGGCTGGCCGTCTCCAGAAGAATTTCTATCCTGCTGATATGTATTTTCGCCCTCATCATCGTATCAACACCAAGTCTGTTCTTAAAGGGGCCCGATGGATTGAATTTACTCTCTCATCCCTGGCTCAAGGAATGGTCTGTTACCAATTTCTTCAGCAGTACTTTTGATATTAACGGGATTCCGGTTAAGTATGCATTGCCGAACATCGTATTTGTACTGAGTACTTTAATCCATCCCGGTTATTGCCTGACCGGTCTTTTATTTATTATCATCTGTATGCGTATCCCTTTCCGATTGCCCATTAGCTGGGTCATCAGTCAATTGTTGTTTTTAATTTTCATCGCCGGTTTACCAGCCCAAAACCTCAGGTACCTGCTGCCGGCTTTCCCGGTGGTATTACTGGCATTTTATCCTGCTTATGAATTTATCATTTTTAAAGTCCGCACACGAAACCAACGGGTAAGCATATACTCATTAGCCATTATTGTACAGTTATTGCTGGCATACCGGGTAATAAAACCGGTCATTAAATATCAACAGGAAGAATATGCCATTGCCGCTTCACTCAGTACGATGCCGGCAGTTACTTTATATACCTATGCCATCGACATTGCCCTGAAATCATATGATATTCCACAGCATATCATAAATATGTGGAGCAGCCCCGATATGCTATATATGAACGGAGATTTGCTGCTTTTCAATAAGACGCGTTTTGAAAGCCATGACAAAAACTTTGTACCTTACAGAAGTTTCATCAGTCTTCGCAATGAAGGAAGGCTGATGTTTATCAACAGTTACCCCAATGGCTGGGAGCTATACCGGATAAAACAATAGTACACCTGTAACATTGCCTCCTTTGCGGCGTAAAAACGCTTAACATAAAGGCATGGACTACAATATTTCGGTCAACTTTTCATGGAGAGCAACCATCAAAGGCCTGCTTTTAAAAAATGCATATCACCTGTTTGTATCTGCTTTCCTACCGGTTGCCATTCTTTTACGCTACGGTGTTTTTTCGCTGGGACAGGTGTTGCCGCTCCTGGGTTTGTTTTATCTGCTGAATTATTTCATTCATTTCAATCTTAATGAACGCCTGCAAGACAACGCGGGAAATGAGGGTTATTATGAATCCTGGGTGAATGCTATCAAGGCCAGAACCATGTATGCCCTGCTGTTGTTCTCCTGTCTTTTGCTTATGAAAATACCATTCTTGCTGCTGGGCATCGGTTGTCTATGGGTATTTTTAAGATTTCTTAACAACAGCATCAGCAGTGCAAGCATGCCTGCCGGCGGTATTCATAGCACTGAATGGATCGTTTACAGTGCTGCCCTTATTTTTCTTATATCAAGTCCCTTCACTTTTACAAGCACCCAGCTTTTCCAATTACTCGCCGCAGCAGAATTGATACTCTTTCTTTTCCATTGCAGCCGGAGGAATGGCAACCCCATCCCTCTCTACTTTCCACGTACCGATATCAGCGAAATGCGGAAGGAAGCTGCTCCCTTCTTCATAAAAACGCTTTACTTTCTGCGCAATACAATTTTACTCATTCCGGCATTGATATATCTGCCAGCCATGGCCCTTTCGCTTTACTTTGTTCAACTTTTATGGATCCTCGGAGGCATTTACTTTTCATACATTATCCTGTTGCCTGCAGTTCATCATTTCAGTCAGTCAGGCGCCCGTGAAATCAAAGGTAGCATTCCGTTACTCCTCCTGCGTGGAAGCGCTTTTGCTTTATGCTGGGCGATGGGGGGATATTTCCTCTGCAGAGAAACATCTATACAGGAACCATTAAACCCCGAGCTGATGATCCCTGTATTCGGCACCTTGCTTTTAAGTTTTCATAATTTTCCTCTCGAATACCTGTTGGCAAGGTATGGTGAAGCCGGTAAAAACAATATCCTGAACCTGATCCTTGTAATGGTGCAGGCTGTTGCAGGGTATCTAATAATACAAAGCGGACAGCCCTCCACGAGTTTATGGCTGATCACCATTACCACCCTGCTATATGGCGGTGGCCTCCGGTACTTCAGCGCCCGTTTTTCCTGAAAAAAAAAGAGCCCCGCAATCACGGAGCTCTTTAGCAATACACAATCATTTAATTACCGGATCGTCACCATCTCGCGTACTTTTGGCAAGGGCCAGTTCTCATCATCCACAATCAGTTCGAGTTTATCCACGTGGTAGCGAATCGTATCGAAATAGGCTTTCACTTTATCGCAATACGCAATAGCTCTTGAACGGGCATTTTCAATGGCATTCGCTTTCTTCCGGGCTTCGATCATTTCATCCACGTTCTTCTTGATGATGGTAACGTGAGAAGAAATCTCGCGAATCAGCTCCAACTGTGCATTGTAGGTATCCTTGGCTAATCCGATATCCTTCATTCCTTCCACATTTTGCACCAGTAAATTCTGATACTTAATTGCCGCGGGAAGGATATGATTGATTGCCAGGTTACCCATCACCCTTGATTCAATCTGGATTTTCTTGATATAAGTCTCCAGCATAATTTCATGACGGGCTTCATTCTCACGGTGGCTGAAGATGCCATTTCTTTCAAAAAGATCCATTGATTTCTTAGTGACAAAAGCGTCGAGTGCGGGGGGAGTAGTCGTTACATTATTCAGGCCGCGTTTTTTCGCTTCACGCTTCCATTCTTCACCATAACCATTGCCTTCAAAACGGATGGCTTTGGTTTCTACAATATACTTACGCAACACCTTTAACACCGCTTCATCCGTTTTTACCCCTTTCTTCGCGATAGTTTCCACTTCAGCATGGAACTTCTTCAGCTGGTCGGCCACGATGGTATTCAGGATCGTCATCGGGTGCGCGGAATTGGCGGAAGATCCCACTGCACGGAACTCAAACTTATTACCGGTAAAAGCAAAAGGCGAGGTACGGTTACGGTCAGTATTATCGAGGAGAATTTCAGGAATTTTACCGATATTAAGTTTCAACGCTGTTTTTTGCTCCGGCGTCATTTTCTTTTCATTCACTGATTTTTCAATTTCATCAAGTACAGATGAAAGCTGACGACCCAGGAAGATAGACATGATAGCAGGGGGAGCTTCGTTGGCCCCGAGGCGATGGTCGTTGCTGGCGGATGCGATAGATGCACGCAGCAGATCGGCATGTTCGTGCACCGCCTTTATCGTGTTGATAAAGAAGGTCAGGAACCAGAGATTACTTTTGGGAGAATTGCCGGGTGAAAGCAGGTTTTTACCGGTATTGGTAGTCATGCTCCAGTTATTATGCTTTCCGGATCCGTTGATACCGGCATAGGGCTTTTCATGCAGGAGCACTTTAAAATTATGCCGGCGGGCCACTTTATCCATCAAATCCATCAGCAACTGATTGTGATCAACGGCAAGATTAATATCTTCAAATACCGGGGCACATTCAAATTGTGAAGGGGCTACTTCATTGTGACGGGTTTTGAGGGGGATTCCCAGTTTGAGGGCTTCCACTTCAAAATCCACCATGAAGGAGTTCACCCTGTCGGGGATGGAACCGAAATAATGGTCTTCGAGCTGCTGACCTTTGGCAGCTTCAGCACCAAACAAGGTACGTCCTGTCATTTCCAGGTCAGGGCGTGCATTATAAATATCGATATCAACAAGAAAATACTCCTGTTCAATACCGAGTGTTGACCATACATAATTTACGTTTTTGTCGAAATACTGACAAACGGGAACAGCGGCCTGATTCAGTGCATGCAGCGCTTTCAGTAATGGCGCTTTGTAATCGAGCGTTTCGCCGGTATAGGATACGAAGATCGTAGGGATACACAGTGTCTTTCCGGAAGGACTGTCCATGATAAACGCTGGAGAGCTTGGATCCCATGCGGTATAGCCCCGCGCTTCGAAGGTATTGCGGATACCGCCGCTTGGAAAGGAGGAAGCATCCGGCTCTTGCTGCACCAGTGCACTGGAACTGAAAGCTTCGATGGCCCTGCCCTCATCGCTGAGTTCAAAAAACGCATCATGTTTTTCGGCTGTGGTACCTGTTAGCGGCTGAAACCAGTGGGTATAATGGGTGGCCCCCATGCTTACCGCCCAGCTTTTCATGGCCGCGGCTACCAACTCCGCCACTTTACGGTCAATCCGCTGGCCGGTATTGATCGCTTCCATCACCTGCCTGAACACTTCTTTACTCAAGTATTTATGCATTTTCTCCTTGTCGAAAACATTGATTCCGTAATAGTCGGAAACTTTACCTGATGGTGGAGTTACCACAACAGGGCTGCGGTTGATACATTTTTCCAGTGCGCGGAAGCGGAGGATGGCCATGTGCTATTGGTTTATAATTTGTTTTTTAAAGAATTTACTGTTCAATGCAGGTAACCTTTCAATCTGATCTTGTAATTTCTTTACCCGGGCCTGTTATTTCATTATTCAGGCTGATTTGGTAAAAATATACAAATCCGGCACAAATGTATCGTTTTTTAAGGGGGGTAGTCAAGAAAAAATGACTTTTTTTTAACATACAACCCAAAAAATGGGGGGGGGGTGTGACGAAATATCTCATAAATCTGGGCTTAATGACCAATTTTTACCTGCTTTGAAGAATGGCAGGCCCCGGACAATACCGGTAGCAATGATATGGAGATAGGAAGAAACGATTAATTTACCGGTGATGCCGGAATGAAAAAAATTGAAAAGCCTAAAAAAATACTAGTCAATACGCTTTAATTTAAATCCGCCTACCGGTTTCACGATCAGGGGAACTTTCTCAACAGTAACAGAAGAAGTATCAAGACCAAATGCCTTTTCTTCAGGCAATGCAAAGCGCTTTATAAGAAAATAGAAATCCATAATAATTTTCTGCAGCCATGGCAATTCATTGTCCAGACTAAGAAACTTTTCCATCACAACAAATCTGAAATCCCCGGTCAGGTTGCGCTTATGCAGGGAGGGATATCTGCTGATAATATCTACCTCTTTGTTCCTGACAAGGTCTTCCACCACCTGCCGGAACATCAGGTTGATACGCGGATCAATACGGAATCCGATTCTGAAGTCCACACGCATCAGTTTTCCTTTCATGACCTCTGTAACCTTATACTCCAGGGTGTGCGGTTCATCCAGAACATCCACATGAACAAACCAATACATATCTGCTCTTTTGGGTTGTTTATAAAGTATGGAATGCACTACCTTTTCTTCGATTTCATTGGTATAGTTGGCACTGGTAAGATAAACCAAATGTGTTGCGTACTTAGGAATGCTTGTGTCCTGACTTAATTTATCCAACAGCGGCAGGAAGTCGTCAACATTTACAAACTCCACCAGTCTGTTTCTGATTTTACGCGAGTAATACAAGACTACCATTACCGTGATAAGCACGCTGGCAATTAAAAAAGTA
The DNA here is from genome assembly GCA_964534995.1 of uncultured Bifidobacterium sp. Lineage (GTDB taxonomy): Bacteria > Bacteroidota > Bacteroidia > AKYH767-A > OLB10 > JAJTFW01. The sequence goes on along the minus strand of CAZHSC010000045.1, from coordinate 12,633 downwards.
ACCCATCCGCCATGGCTGAACTTAGCCAGGTTGGCATATAAAAAGCAGGCTTCAATACTCAGGTACAGCGGCAGAATGGTAAAAGCCAGAGCCTTCGGATATTTATATAACAATAAATAATTCGTTAACAAAATTGTAGTCATCAGGAAAGTAGTCACAATAGCCAGTCCATAGGCAGCCTCCATCCTTGATGACTCTCCGAAATACAGCACCACGGCAATACATCCTGCAAAAAGCAGCCAGTTTATAGAGGGGATATACAATTGACCGCGAAGATCTGAGGGATACACGATCTTCACCTTGGGCCAGAAATTGAGCCGTATGGCCTCATTGATCAGAGTGAAGGAACCACTGATCATTGCCTGAGAGGCGATGATAGCCGCACAGGTTGCGACACCAATACCAACAGGCAGGAACCATGAGGGCATGATCAGATAAAAAGGATTGCCTCCACCTAAAGTCTGGCCATGGTGCTGCATCAGGAAAACTCCCTGCCCGAAATAATTCAAAATAAGCATAGACTTCACAAAACCCCAGGTAGCACGCACATTTTTCTTACCACAATGACCCAGGTCGCTATACAAAGCTTCAGCACCCGTTGTACATAGGAAAACGGCACCCAGGAGCCAGAAACCTCCCGGATATTTAAACAGAAGATCGGCCCCATAAACAGGATTTAATGCCTTGAGTACAGAGAAATCCTGTATAATGTTGATGAAACCAAGCACCCCCAGCATAGAGAACCAGATCAGCATGACTGGACCGAAGAATTTTCCGATAAAATTTGTACCAAATCGCTGTACAACAAATAATGCTGTTATAATACCAATTACAATTGGGATGGTGGGGATATCCGGGTTAATCGCTTCCAGGCCTTCTACCGCCGACGCAACAGAAATCGGTGGTGTGATAATCCCATCCGCCAATAAAGTACTGCCGCCAATTAAAGCGGGAAAAACCAACCATGGTGTTTTCCTGCGGCGTACCAGGGCATACAATGAAAAAATCCCCCCTTCTCCTTTGTTATCAGCACGAAGGGTGAGGATCACATATTTTACAGTTGTTTGAAGTGTAATGGTCCAGAATACGCAGGAAAGGGCACCTAAAATCACACTTTCATCAATAGGCCCATGGCCTACAATTGCCTTCATCACATACAATGGCGAGGTACCGATATCGCCATAAATGATTCCAAGCGTAACAAGCAGACCTGCCGCGGTGATTTTCTGATGGGAAGTATGGGAGCTCAAGGTTCAGGAAAACCAAAGAGCAAATGTATAATGTTCAATATTAGCTTTTAAATTTTTTTACCAGATATTTTACTATTACTGACAAAAATAATTTGTGCTCTCACATTCATTCTAATCATGACACTAGTGCCTGATTTTACATCGGGTTTTTAAGGTTAGAAAAATAGTAAAGGTGTATCGATTAAAATTTCTTTCTAAAAATTCAGGATTTTTAACAGACATTTCCGCTAACAAATATTTTACAATCAATTATTTATAAAAGTTTCTTTAAAAAACATTGTTTAAGTAATCAAAGTTCATAACTTTGCACCCCGCTAAAGGGTACAATAAATGGGTTGTCATTCTTTGGCCTGTTTTTCACAGTGGCTGGTAAATGTTCTTATTATTAAATATATACAGTGCGGGGTGGAGCAGAGGTAGCTCGTTGGGCTCATAACCCAAAGGTCATAGGTTCGAGTCCTATCCCCGCTACCAATAGCAAATAAATAAGCCTGTAGGTCAATTACTTACAGGCTTTTGCTTTTTACAGTTGACAGTATAGTTTACACTTTTCTTTGATTTACTACCCGAAACTGTAATTAAGTTTAGGGGCTTTTAGCGGGTTAATTGTGGGGTCAGTAGTCTGAATAATATTTATCAATTCATCCGCTTTCTGCTCTAAATCCTCCACACTGGTATAAATCCAATTATGTAGCGTATTAGAGAGAAATAAACTAACCTGTAAATACTTTCCTCCACGCTGTACATATTCCTCACAGGTTGCATCATATATTTTCTTAGCGTATAAATCCTTTTGCTGAATATGGTTTAACTCGTTAGGTTCATACCTGCTGTAAATAACCTTTCCGCTCTGCTCTGCACTTTGCTCTGTTACCTTTTGAACGTGGTTTATATAGTTAGTTGTAACTGTCTGCCCGTTTATTATTTTATCCTTTGGATTGAAAAGGACTTTTACCCGTTCACCTTCCTGTATGCCTCGAATCTTATCGAGGTTATTAAACAGTAAAAGTTCAATTACCTGCTGGTTATCCTGTAAAAGTTCAACCCTCTGCTTTGTGTTTATGCCTGCTTTCTGCTCTGCATTAATCTTTGTAATTTTTCCTGTGGTTTCCATTATATTTATTTTTAATTGTGTCTTTTGTTTCTGTTCAGGGGCTGAGGATCAGCCCCTGAATATCTATAGTGCCTTAACCTGCTCTGTCTGCTCTGTGATAAGCGGGCTAAATAGTTGTTTATAGTTTACTGCTTTGCGCTCTGCTGTTAATTTAATAAACAGGTCTTTTACTTTTCTGATTTTATGGGGGCTTTGCCCTGTTAGCTTTAAACGGTCTTTAATCGTTTGCCAGTTATATTCTAAATCCGTAAAATAACTATGATATAACTGTTCTGTGAAGTCTGTAATTATTGGTTCCTTTCTCATGCTTTCATCAATTTTATTATAAATACTGGTCAATAAAAAATCAATCGGGTTAACCTCTGCTGTCAGTACATTGTGGAGGTTGTTATTTGGTATATTCAAGGCTTTCCTCAATCTATCAAAGGTTGTTATACGATACTCCAATCGGATAAACCCTAAATAATTCGGGTCTGCACTCTCTGCATACTTATCATAAATTGTTAAACGGATAGTCTGCTGTCCCCTCTGCTTTGTCTTTGTGTGAATAACTATGCTTTGCAGTTGCCCGCTCTGTTTGTTTTTATACGGGGTTACCTGCAAATTATTGAAAGGGATAAGGGCTAATTTGCTCAGGTAATTATCCTTTTCCTGCCCGATATATATATCTTTCGTTATATCGCAGGAAAGGATTTCATACTGTGAAAAATCCTCTGTCTTAACTTTTGAAAACCTGCTAAAATTATCTTTAGTAAGTAACTGCCCGCACTGCTTTCCCCTCAGTTCACCTATTACTGTCCCACTATGTAATTTATATTTTATTCTATCAAAATTTAACATTAATCACTGAAAAAACATTTATTTAGTTGCTAACGAATAGCGGGTAATATCACTGTATGAATTAATAAAATCCTCCACTATGGAGGCTGAATAGTATTTAACACTTTTTATCCGCTTTGGCTCTGCTCTGTTCAGTTGTATATACTTCACGAACTTTTTGTAAAACGTATTGAAAGGGGTTTGCCCCTCTATATTCTGAGCAAAGGACTGGTAAGCCTGACTAATTGTATAATACCTTTGCCCGTTTATTATCGTACTGATTTTTTCCATGTACTGAACTTTAAAGTAAATAGGGCAATAAAATTGGATTTTACAGAAAAGTGAATATTTATGAATATATTCCGCTTACTGCTCTGCTAATCAGTGAGAAAAAATACAAATCCCCGAAAAAAAGTAGAAAACTAAATTTAATTGAACAGTAAAAGACCTTTCCGCTCTGCTTTGCTCTGCTTTCTGCTTTGCTTTCTTTCTGCTTTATTGGTTAAATATTGGTTGAGCGAATTGTCATAATGTTAAATTTTTTTAACGAAAAAGGCAATTATTATAGGTTGCTCCTTTTTTCATCCACTTTTTGGGGCTGTAAATTTTTTTTCAAAAACAGGTAACTTCTAAAAAAATCCTTCGTTAAAACCAATCGTAAAAAAACCTTATACGAAAAAAACTAAAAAATTGTTACAAAAAAATTAGATGAAAATTAACCTGACTGTAGAACTTACAGAACAGGAGCAGGAACAAATTAGATTAATAATTGAAACAGCCGTAAAAAACCAATTACAAGCCCTTATAGGGCAATTACCCACAAAGGAAGAAAAGTACTTAACTATTAGTCAGGTTGCCCGCTTAACTCAATTTGAACGGGCTACAGTGTACAAGTGGATTAATTCAGGTAAATTATCTACCTGTACAATCGGTAATAAGAAGCGGGTAACCGAATCCGCACTAAATCAATTCATGCAGTCCCCTGAATACTGTATTAAACCTAAAACCATTAAAAACCATGCCTAAACACTTATTGCGAATCTCTATTAATAATCAATTGCAGTATTTTATATTCAGTTATGAATACGCTGCTGCCTTCTTACCTCAGTCCAGTGCTGTTGAATATACAGGAATTTCAGAGGATGTTATCTTAGACAATATTGCTGAAATTGAGGAAATAACCCGTGAAGAGGCAAGAGAAAAATACAATATTCTCAGTATGTATGACCTTACTCATCCTCTGAATAAAGAAAAATTGATTAATTGTATTATTGACGATGAAGGTCAGGAATTGTATTTTGAAACGTTTGTAGAACGTTTAATTATTGATTGAGTCCTGACCATTGTATTTAGCCTTAATAATTAGTGTCTTTTGTTTCAATACAGGGGCTGAGGATCAGCCCCTGTATTTCTATTGTACCTTATCCGCTCTGCTCTGATATGCTTTGTTATGCAGGTTATAAATCAATCCTGAACCCGCTTTAATTTCGGTTTACTGCCCTGCCATGCTTCACTAATTTCCTGCTCTATTACATTCGAATTAACGTTTATATACTTTTGAAGAGTTGCCAGTTTGCGGTGTCCTGTTTGGGTCATAACAACCTCATGCCGTACACCCTTTTCCAGTGATAAACTTACATAGGTTTTTCTACCTACGTGAAAAGTGATAACCTCATATAAAGGCTCTATGCTTTCATGTTTTTTATTGCCCGAAATTTTAATTTTTGAAATTTCCCTGTCAAGTCCTACCATTTTGAACACCTCCCTTAACAGGGTATTGTAATAATAATTTCCAAAGGCTAAAAACTCATAATTATTTTTCTGTAACAAACTCAAGGCATAATCCGTAAGGTATATACTAACCTTATTTGTGGTCTTTGTTTGGTGTAAGGTCAGCCTATTTCCCTGAACCATCTTTTTATTGACCTTAACCACGTCCGAAAATCGTAAGCCCGTAAAACAGCTAAACAGAAAAGCGTCTTTTATCTGCTCTAATTTTTTATTGTGGGATAAATCAAAATTGTACAGGTAAAACAGTTCTTTGTCTGTCAGGCTTAGAACATCTTTTCCCCTTTCAAACGTTTTAAACTGCCTTATAAACTTGTGGTTATGGTTGTACTCCCTTTCGGTTGCCCAGTGTAGAAACGTTTTCCATAAGGCAATTTCCTTAGAGGTTGTTTCATCGGATTTACCCTGCTCTGCTCTGTATGCTATATACTTTTCATAGAGTTTAACGTCATGGTTTCCGAAATCGAGGCTTTGCCCGCTCTGCTTTGAAAAGGCTGTGATTGTGTTTAGGAAGGTCTTATACTTCTGTATGGTCTTATACTGTAACGTGGAGGATTTAACCTGTAGGAACTCGTTAAAATAATCCGTAAAACTCCTTTCCCGCTTTTGCTCTGCTTTGCTCAAGAATAAATCTAAACCTTGTTTTAAAACCTTTACAGATGGGTTTTTACCTTCTGACAGGCAAACCCTGTATAATTCCAAAATCTTTGCCTGTAGGCTGTCTAAATACCCGTTCAGGGTTTTATACCCGTGTAAGGTCTTCTTTGCTCTTTGCTCTGCTTTGTTCCAATATTTTGGGTCTATTGTCTGACCTGTAGAGTAAACCAGTCTTTGTCCTTCATAATTGAAGTAAAGGACAATTAAATTTTGCCCCTGCTCATTGGTTTGGTTTTTCAGATAGTAATTTGCCTTTGCCATGTGTTTAATTGTTTGCAGTTGACAGTTTAGTTGACACTTTTCTGGTTATTCCCGTGAACACTTTATGTTCACTTGTCACCCTTTATTTGATTTAATATATTGATAATCAGAATTATAATATACAGAGGGTTTGCCATTTATGTTTAGGCAAATATACGAAAAATTGTCCTATCCCCGCTACCAAAGATGCTGGCTCAAAACGAAGCGGCCTATTTATTTAACCTGATCATCCGGGCTCATATCCGCCGCGGCGGATATAGGTTCGAGTCCTATCCCTGCTCAGGTATAAAATGGTTAACGGGAATAATTCCCAAAGATATATGAGGGCTGCAGTTGCGGTAATCCTCTAACCAGGAAAACAAGTTTCAAACAATATTACCCGCTAACTATCTCAATACACATTCACTTCCGGATCAATACGCACACCAAATTTTTCGATGACGCTGTCGCGTATTGCCAATGCCAGTTCGTAAATTTCTTTGCCGGTGGCGCCACCGTAATTAACGAGCACCAGGGCCTGGTCTTTATGCGCTCCGCAATGACCCAGCACTTTGCCTTTCCAGCCGCATTGCTCTATGAGCCAGCCGGCCGCCAGTTTCATTTTTCCGGGTATCACAGGAAAAGCGACAATATCCGGAAAATCCTGTTTCAGCTTTTCATAAACGACTTCTTCAACTTCCGGGTTCTTGAAAAAACTGCCTGCATTACCCAGCACACGGGTGTCGGGCAATTTGCTCCTTCTAATGGAAATTACCGCGTCACTGATATCCCGGACTACCGGTGAGATGATGCCCTTCCTTTGCAATTCCTGTGTAATGGCACCATACGTTGTTTTCAATAAGGGGTGCTTGTGCAATTTCAGGGTAACACTGGTTATATAAAAACGGTTTCTCAACTCATGTTTAAAAACACTCTCCCGGTAACCGAACTTACAATCCTCCGCCGAAAATTTCCTGATTTCGAGGTCCTGCAGGTCCATTGCCTCCAATTCATAAAAACTATCCTTTAACTCTACCCCATATGCGCCTATGTTCTGCATAGGACCTGCACCTACGCTGCCAGGAATGAGACTCAGATTCTCTACCCCCCCCAATCCCCTTTCAATGCTCCACATCACCAGGTCATTCCAAACTTCACCCGACCCGGATTTCACCAGTACGTAGTCGTTATCCTCCTGCACCACCTCAATGCCTTTGATCCTGTTTAACACCACAAGGCCCGGAACATCCTTTGTAAAGAGAACATTACTGCCACCTCCCAGAATGATGCGGTCAAGGTGCTTCAGGCCTTCCTCTGTAAGCGCATACCGCAATTCTCCAATACCATTTACGGTAATGAGATAGTTGGCGGTCACGTCGAGGTTAAAAGTATTATAAGCCCTGAGAGAGGCATGTCTTTCAATATGCATAGTGTTAATTTATAATAAATGCAGCAGAGCGAATGTATTAAAAAATCCCCAGAATGGGTTCGCCTCAATGACAAAAATACAAGGGAGCCGGTGTCTGAAGGTTTCAATTAATTTCAGATAAGTAGGTTCCGGAAAGGATTTAATCAAATGAAAACATCCTTTGTCAATATCCGTACTTATCCTTCCACCTTTCTTTTAAAAACCTGCGCAATTCATGCTCGCGGGCATTTTCACCGGGCTCATAAAATTTCATAGCGCTGATTTTTTCCGGGAGATATTCCTGGCTGGCGAAGTTATTTTCGAAATCATGGGCATAACGATATCCCTTACCGTAATCAAGTTCTTTCATGAGTCCGGTTGGGGCGTTTCTCAGATGCAAAGGCACCGGCAGGTCGCCTGTTTCCCGAACCGTTTTTTGCGCATTCCTCAATCCCAGGTAGCTGGCATTGCTCTTGGGTGAAGATGCCAGGTAGCTTGCCGCCTGTGCCAGGTTTATAAAACATTCAGGGGGGCCGATGGTCCTTACTGCGTTAAAACAGGCTACAGCCAGGAGGAGCGCATTGGGATTGGCATTCCCGATATCTTCCGAAGCCAGGATCACCATTCTGCGGGCAATAAATTCAGGGTCTTCTCCTCCTTCGGCCATCCGGGCCAGCCAGTATAATGCGGCATTGGGATCACTGCCTCTCAGTGATTTTATAAATGCACTGATGACATCATAGTGCATCTCTCCGCCTTTATCATAAGCTGCCATCCGTTGCTGCGCAATGCGCATTACTTCCGAGTCGGTGATTTTCACAGGTCCATCCTGAGCATAATTGACAACCAGTTCGAGCAGGTTCAGTAACTTACGTGCATCCCCTCCCGATAGCCCGTATAGCGCCCCTTTCTCCACAATTTCAATGTCTCTCTTTTTCAGTTCATCATCCCTTTCCAGTACATTTCGCAGCAAGTTATCCAGGTCCTCTTCCTTCAGCGATTCCAAAATATATACCTGACAGCGTGAAAGCAATGGCCGGATCACTTCGAAAGATGGATTTTCAGTGGTAGCACCAATCAGCAGGATGATGCCCTGTTCAACTGCCGCCAGCAGGGAGTCCTGTTGTGACTTATTGAACCGGTGAATTTCATCAATGAATAAAACCGCTTTACCCGCTTCCTTCGCTTTGGCGATCACCTCCCGTACATCCTTCACGCCGGCACTGATGGCGCTGAGTGAAAACATGGGCAATCCAATTTCACGTGATAATATGGAAGCAAGGGTAGTTTTACCGGTTCCGGGAGGCCCCCAAAAAATTATTGAAGGTAAATGTCCCCTGTCAAGCAGTTTTCTTAAAACACCACCGGGACCTGCAAGGTGTTGCTGCCCTACCACATCTTTCAATGAAAGCGGACGCATCCTTTCTGCCAGGGGGATGCCGGCTGGAGTCATGGCAGTTCAGCTTCCTTTAATACCGCCCTTACCGAAACTTCAATCCTGTTGTTTTTCTCATGCTCCTCTTCAATACACAAAATGCCGTTCACACATTTGTTCAGCAATTTAGTTTCACCGTAACCTCTGGCAGTAAGCCTGCTTTCGGAAATACCCTGCGAAACCAGGTAGGTAACTACCATTTCGGCGCGTTTCTGAGTCAATAAGATATTTTCCGCATCACTGTTGCGGGCATCCGTATAGGAACCAATTTCCACCTGCAGGCGGGGGTTGTTTTTCAGAAGGTTTACCAGTGTTTGCAGCGCATCCCCGGAGGTAATTTTCAACTGAAAATCTTTCTTCTTAAAAGCGATTCCCTGCCAAACGAAAGGTTTGTTCAGTTGCACCCTGCGCATTTCCACGGCCACCAGGAGGGTATCTGAAAACCTTAGACCAACGGTACTCGCCTCGGTAGTTACGAGAAAGAACTCAGGGTGGTCACACCGGAACTTATACTGATGACCCGGTTGTACATCCAATTTCAATTTTCCGGCTGCATCGCTGTTTACATGCATTTCCTGCTTGTCGTCCACCACCACTTTTATTCTGGCGGAACTGACGGGAATTCCGGTTTGCGCCTCTGAAAGCGACAGTACAAGCTTCAAGGTAGGAGGATGTTTTACAAAACTGAAAATCCTGTCGGTATTTCCACCACGGGAAGAAGAAAAATAACCTGCATTGCCGGTAGAATCAACAATGTAACTGAAGTCATCCTGAGAGGAGTTTACGGGCACACCCAGGTTTTCAGCTTTACCCCATTCACCGTTAGATGATTTCGATTCATAAATATCCAGTCCTCCTAAACCTGTATGGCCATCCGAAGAAAAATACAACAGGGTATCATTGTATAGAAATGGAAACAGTTCATTGCCTTCTGTATTCACCGCAGGACCCAGGTTAAGCGGGTTGCTCCAATGGTCACCTCCCTCCCATCGTACCAGGTATAAGTCAGATCCTCCATAACCCCATGCCATATCCGAAGAAAAGATCATCATAGTACCCGTGCTGTTCATTGCAGGATGCCCCACGGAATACTCATCGCTGTTAAAATACATTGGTCCTTTGATTTTCCACTCCCCCTCTTCATTATCCGCTTTGTAAATTTTCAGTACATTAACATTTTTATTGTTCTTCTCCGCACGGTTACTTACATAATTATTACGTGTGAAATACATGGTATTGTATGCATTGGAAAACACCACAGGACCTTCATTGTATTTCCCGTTCACCTCACCGCGCAAGGGTTCAATATCCATCCAGTTACCTCTGTCGGTACGTTTGGCATAAAACAGATCCAGGAAACGGTTGCCTGTTCCGTCAGAAACAGCTTTGGAAAGCCCTTTCTGTTTACGGTCGGACAGAAATACGATACCGCTTCTGTAAAAGGCGGGACTGAAGTAGTTTTCACCGGGAGTATTAAATTTTAAGGGAGCTACAGTGTATAAAGTGGTATCCCGGTAAAACATCTGTAGGCTGTCGATGGAATTCAGCAGCCTTTGCGTTTTAAAATCAGTTTTGTTAAATTCGAGGTACTTTAAAAAATTAAGACGCGCTTCGGAATAATTTCCATTACGCATCAAGGCCTGACCGAGGTACATATTCCACTCGGGGCGGGCATTGGGAATTTTCACCGCCTTCCGGTACCAGTATTCAGTTTTTACTGAATTGCCCATCTGCAGGTAGCAATCCGCGATATTTACTATAGCTTCGGGATCGGTTTTACGGCTCAAAACATATTCATATTCTTTCGCAGCGCTGGCATAAGCGAATTGCTGGTAATACTCATTGGCCGAACGCTGATGGATACTCAGACAGGAGCTGGTCATCCAAGCAAGCACAATCAAGATAAAACCGGTGAGAATACGCAGGTGTTTCATCAGAAGTATCTTGGAGATTTCATTTTCGTTACAGAGAAACCAAAATCATATCCTATCATAAACTCATGTGAACCGGAGTTATAATTCCCCAGTTCCCCGAGCGTATAGTCATAAGAATAGCCTACCCGCAATTTTCTGTTCACCTGATACTCCAGCAGTATCACAATCGCATCATCGGAACGGTAAGAAGTGCCGAGCCAGAATATATCATTGATCAGAATATTCAGATTAAGGTCATATTGCATTTTTGCGCCTGCCTCATATCTGACCAGGACGGAAGGTTTAAATTTCAGATCCCTTTCCGTTTCAATAACACCACCGGCAGTGAGGAAATAGCGGCGCACCTGTTTATGAACCGGAACATCAGGCTCAATGGCTGCATTATCATTCGGATCATAACTCAGCAGGAAAGGAGCCGAAACACCTGCATAAAACAATTCCCTGTAATAGTAAGCGCCGAAACCTGCATTGGGCAACAGGTTGCTGAAGGTATTATAATCAAAAACCTTATCTCCGGGATCCCAGTAGGTCAGTTTCACCACCTCCGAACTGAAGTTACTGATACCGGCCTGCAGGCCCACCGACAATTTTCCCAAGCCCAACGGTAAATGATAGGCAAGCATTCCGTAAATATCCGTTTGCTTCGTAACACCAATTTTATCCTGTTGAAGTACCATTCCCAGGCCCAGTTTTTTCTTTTTCAACAGGCCATGGATGGTTCCTGAATAAGTAACCGGAGCGCCTTCAATTCCCGCCCATTGCTTACGGTACATGAGGGTAGTACTCACATACTCTTTGCTACCGGCATAAGCAGGATTGAGGAGCAGGCCATTAAACATATAATGACTCATCAGCGGCCCCTGTTGAGAAAAGGCGTGGGCAGCACCCAGTACCATCAGTAAAAAAAGACAAATCTTCTTCATCGCCTTAAATCAATATACGTATTAAATATTCTATTGATAAAATTCACTTTCAGGATCACGAAATAAGTTCCATCAGCTAAAGGGTACCCATCGTTGTCGGTTCCATACCAGTCATTGCGGTAGCTTTTCTGACTGAATACCACCTGGCCCCAACGGTTATAAATAATGATCTCGTTATCCGGATATTCATCGAGTCCTTTTATCAGCAGATAGTCGTTGCTGCCGTCAAAATTCGGAGAGAAAGCGGTCGGCAACTGAATTTTAGGAAGACATTCGAGGCTGTCACGACGGAAAATTGTAACGACTACTGAATCCCGGCAACTGCCATTAACAACGGTCCAGAGGAAATTGTTGTTACCGAAATTGAGATCAGTAACACGTGTAAAGGCCTTGCTGCTGTCAGCAATAAAAACATCTTCTGTCAAGGCTGTCCAGTAGCCATATCCAAATTCGGGCCTTGTGGCGTTAAGGTTAACTTCGTTACTGCAAACGCTTCTGTCAGTACCTCCTATCGCCTCAATTTCAGAAGCGACTGTGATGTTAAGGTCATCGTCATCTGAACAGATACCATCGGT
>CAZHSC010000045.1:0-480 GCA_964534995.1 uncultured Bifidobacterium sp. | reverse complement strand
ACAGTGTATTATCACCTACAGCCAGGTTGGATACTGAGCTGGCCGGTGAAGTTGAATCGGAAAACACGACAGTATTCGCAGAACTCACTACCTGCCAGTATCCAATTCCAATCGCCGGGGTGTCCGCGAAAAGTATCAGCGAATTTTCACCGCATATGATGATATCCGTTCCAGCATTTGCAACCAATTGCTGCGGCTGTGTCAGGGTAAAGGTCATATATGTACCGCATCCATTGTCATCCGTAATGAACACAGTATACACATTGGCTGTAAGGTTGGTCAGGTTTTGGGTAATGGCGCCATTGCTCCACACAAAGTTATAAGGGGCCGTACCGCCGTTCACGCTCAGGTATAACTCCCCATCTGCCAGGCCATAACAACTGATATTATAGGGTGGATTATTTTGTGGTGCAACCGAGTTAATAATAAACGGTTGAGGCTGTGAAAGGGTAACTGTACGTATGGCCACACAGCCCAGGG
>CAZHSC010000044.1:0-29424 GCA_964534995.1 uncultured Bifidobacterium sp. | reverse complement strand
AACCATCAACGTTAAAAAAAAGAAAAAGGCTGCCCTTTTGAGACAGCCTCTTTTTAAATTAAATCTGACAATAAATTACTTCTCTTTTACTTCTTCAAAATCTACATCCGTTACACCATCTCCACTGTTGGCTGTGCCGGCAGGATTTTCTCCCTGCGGAGCCTGGCCGGCTGCCTGAGAGGCATTGTAAAGATCCTTGGAAGCAACTTCCCAGGCAGCATTCAGAGAACTCATCGCAGTTTCAATGCCTGCAAGATCCCTGTTTTTATGAGCGTCCTTCAGTTGAGACAAAGCGGCTTCTATGGCTCCTTTTTTATCTGCCGGAATTTTTTCACCAAATTCCTTCAGTTGTTTTTCAGTGTTAAAGATCAGTGAATCCGCCTGATTGATTTTTTCGGCTTCTTCTTTCACCTTACGGTCTGCTTCCGCGTTGGCTTCGGCTTCACGTTTCATACGTTGGATTTCTTCTTCGTTTAGACCGGAAGAGGCCTCGATGCGGATGTTCTGTGATTTTCCGCTGGCTTTGTCTTTGGCTGTTACATGCAGTATGCCATTGGCATCAATATCGAAGGTCACTTCAATTTGTGGTATACCACGTGGGGAAGGCGGAATGCCATCAAGGTGGAATCGTCCGATGGTACGGTTGTCGCGGGCCATGGGCCGTTCTCCCTGCAATACATGGATTTCCACAGAAGGCTGGTTGTCGGCGGCTGTGGAGAATACTTCCGATTTACGGGTAGGAATGGTAGTGTTAGATTCGATAAGTTTTGTCATTACACCTCCCAGTGTTTCAATACCCAGCGAGAGCGGGGTTACGTCCAGCAGCAGTACGTCTTTTACTTCACCGGTGAGCACCGCGCCCTGGATGGCAGCACCAATAGCCACCACTTCATCGGGATTTACACCTTTGGAAGGTTTTTTACCAAAGAACTTTTCTACCAGATCCTGTATGGCGGGAATACGTGTTGATCCACCAACCAGAATTACTTCGTCTATATCGGAGGAGCTTAATTTTGCATCTGATAGCGCTTTCTTGCAAGGCTCGAGGGTGCGCTGAATCAGCTTATCTGCCAATTGTTCAAACTTCGAACGTGTGAGGGTTTTCACCAGGTGTTTTGGAACGCCGTCAACAGGCATGATATAAGGAAGGTTTATCTCAGTTTGTGTGGAACTTGACAATTCGATTTTTGCCTTTTCGGCAGCCTCCTTCAATCGCTGTAAGGCCATTGGGTCTTTGCGCAGGTCTAAGCCTTCATCATTTTTAAATTCATCGGCCAGCCAGTCTATAATAACCTGGTCAAAATCATCACCCCCTAAATGGGTGTCGCCATTGGTTGATTTAACTTCAAATACACCATCGCCCAACTCAAGAATGGATATATCAAATGTTCCACCCCCAAGGTCAAAAACAGCTACTTTGGTATCCTTATGGTTTTTATCAAGTCCATAGGCCAAAGCCGCCGCTGTAGGCTCATTGATGATGCGAAGTACTTTTAAACCGGCAATTTCACCGGCTTCCTTGGTGGCCTGGCGCTGGGCATCGTTAAAATAGGCCGGAACGGTAATTACAGCTTCTCCAACCTCATAGCCGAGATAATCTTCAGCAGTTTTCTTCATTTTCTGAAGCACCATTGCTGAAATTTCCTGTGCCGTGTACAGGCGGTCATTGATTTTTACACGCGGGGTGTTATTGTCTCCTTTTACTACCTCATAAGGCATCCTTGAAATCTCAAGGCTTACTTTATCGAAGGATTCACCCATGAAACGCTTAATGGAGGAAATCGTATGCTTGGGATTGGTAATAGCCTGGCGTTTGGCAGGATCACCCACTTTGCGTTCCCCGTCTTTAATAAAAGCTACAATGGAAGGAGTCGTACGTCGTCCTTCGCTATTGGCGATTACTACCGGTTCATTCCCTTCCATTACTGCTACACAAGAGTTGGTGGTTCCCAGATCGATTCCAATTACTTTTTTCATCTTTTTATTGATAGTTTTTATTTCCGGCAGTCAACATATATGCCAGTACCTCAATATGCAAACAATGACAGGAAAATCAACAAAATACCTTAAAGATTACTGACAGAATGTCATTTTGGCAAAAAATTATTCAAAAATATGACGGGTATATACCCCATTTGCCAGCGAGTCATAAGTGAGTTCGTTGAAGGAAATACCCGGGATCACGGTGTCGAGGCGGCAGGTGAAGAGTCCTTTACCTTCACTGAGGTTTGTAAAATCGGGGATAAAATTTACGGTATTGTTGGGATTGTTGATTTGTAAATAATTGTAATAATCGTCAGTGGCGGCTGTAAAGAGAAAGTCGCTTTTAAAATCCTGTAGTCTTCTGGTTACGGAAGTATCTTTTTTGATCTTGGTACCCAAAAACTGAAATACACTTTCCCCGTCGATTAAAAATTCCATGTCTTCACCTCCGTTTAAAGTGCGGGAAGTGGTATAATCAAGGGGGAAATCCAGAAATTTGGTACTGATGGCCTGGGTAAGTTTCTTGGTTTCAGTATATCGTATACGCATGATCAAACCATAAATCTTACCGTTTTTTGAACTGTTAAAGCGGATGGTATAGGGATCATCATCCGCAAGATTAACCCGTGTGGTGGAACTCAGGGTACGTTGATAAATGGGTTCAATGATTCGGGTACTGCCGGTTACGTTTTTTCCACTTGCAGTATTCACCAGGCGGATTCTGTATATGAAAGCGGGGTTCAGTCTTTTATTTTCCAGCCTGAAAACGTAATGTCCTTTGTCAATGAATAAACCTTCATTTTTCTGGGTTCCGTAACTGACGGTAAAGGTATCGGTCTGTACGGGAGGTCCGTTTAAAAAGGAAAGTTGTTCAAGATATAGCCGGACCTCGGAGGCTTTGTAATAAATACTATCGGTTTCCTGAGCCATGAGCAGTGCATTCCCGGCTCCCAGATAGGATTTCTGTACCCTGATTTCATGGGTGGTGGAGGCCGGGTTTACCAAACCATAAATAACCGGAATTTCGGAATATTCTTCCAGTACGTCAAGTTCATTATCGCAAGAGGCCAAAAGCAACAGTGCACAAAAAAGAAACAGGATTGGTTTTTTCATCCCGCCAAATTAATTCATTGCCCCTAAATAGAAGTGAAATCATTAAAAAATGTTTTACGGGGGTATCCGGATAAATCCTGCTAAAGTTCAGCTGCAGGGCAAGGGCAGTGGTTATTGCATTAACTTTTTTAGTTTCGCATTATGCCGGAAGCCGTCTTATCCGGGCTTAGCCTGGGCTTGGTACTTGCATTCCTTGTAGGTCCTGTATTCTTCATGCTGTTGGATACCAGTATCAAAAAGGGCTTCAAAAAGGCGGTGGTCCTGGCTTTTGGTGTGGTACTCAGCGATGCATTTTTTATTGGATTAACATATTTCAGCAGTACAGCCATCGGGTATTTGGCCGAGTACAAAACAGAAATTGGTGTGGCCGGCGGGATATTGCTTGTGATTTTCGGTGTAGTGAATTTTTTAAAGAAACCGCATGTGAAATCTACAGAAATTGATTTGCCGGACGATTCAAAATCGCCCGTGGTGGATATTACGAAGGGATTTATGATGAATGCCCTGAACCCTTTTGTATTGATTTTCTGGATAGGAGTGTCGGGCGTGGTTGGCGCCAATCAAGAATTTACGGATATGCATGTAGTTATATTTTTCGGCACAGCCCTTGTCACCGTTTTTCTTACGGATGTACTTAAAGCCTGGCTGGCCTCCCGGCTGCGCTCTTTCCTTAAACCCGGCCTTATTTTGCTTATCAACCGTTTAAGCGGGGCAGGTCTCATTTTTTTCGGTGGTCACCTCCTGTATAAAATCTGGATGCCCTGAAATCCCGCATTTTTCTGTAGTAAGGTTTTTCAGGAAACAGACGATTTTTTATCAACAAATTATTTCTATTAAATCATTGTAATGCATTGTTTTACGGTAAATATAAAAGGGGATTCCTGTGTGAAAAACCTGTTTGGCACCCCAATTTACGTGTAAGACTTGACTCGTGTTTGGCTGTTTTGTAAGTTTACTCTGAAACGGTAAAGAAGAGCAGGCGAGGTGTTTTTTTTACCCTACCTGAGTCACTATTTACCCATTAAAAAATCGTTTTAACAGAATTAGGGGTAAACCTTCGATGGGTTTTGCTAACTTGATGTGCAAACGATAAGGAATCTGATGAAAGAAGCGTTACTAAAAGAAATCCAACCGGAAGTAAGAAAGTTTCTTGCAAGGCATACCGACCTTAAGTCCGCAGGGACAAAAGTGTTGATTACAACTACGGCTTTTAATGTGGAGAACCTGGAAGAGGAGAAGTGTAATGCTATCATCAATTTGAAGAAAATAAATGATATTCGTTTTGTAAATAAATTTCAGGAAGCGGTAAATGAAAAGTTGGCGCATGGTGGGCTTTATATCGGGTATATTGAAACACAGGAACAGCGTAAAAACCGTTTGCTAAAAAAGTTTATTCCCGGGTTTGCTCATATCTACTTTGTATTTGACTTTATTTTTAAACGTGTTTTCCCGAAACTACCGGTATTTAAAAAGATCTATTTTTTTGTTACCAATGGCCGCAACCGCGTGATGTCAAAGGCGGAAGCCCTCGGACGTATGGCCTCCTGTGGTTTTAAAATTATTGATGTAAAGGAAATTGGAAATTATACCTATTTCGCCGGTCGTAAAGAGCGACAACCCTATTTTGATGTTAACCCATCCTATGGCCCGCTGTTTACCATGAACCGTATCGGAAAGGATGGTAAAGTGATTCAGGTATATAAATTCCGTACGATGTATCCTTATGCTGAATATTTGCAGGAATATATTTATGAGCAAAATAAACTGGCTGCAGGGGGTAAGTTTGCCGGTGATTTCAGAATTACCAGCTGGGGAAAGTTTATGCGTAAGCTCTGGCTGGACGAATTGCCAATGATTATTAATATTTTGAAAGGGGATTTGAAAATTGTGGGTGTAAGGCCGCTGAGTAAACATTACTACAGCTTATACACCAAGGAGCTTCAGGAAAAGCGTATTGATTCCAAGCCGGGATTGCTGCCTCCCTTTTATGTGGATATGCCAAATACCCTGGATGAAATTATTGAATCCGAACTGAAATACCTTCGTGAGTATGAAAAACGTCCGTATTTAACGGATATCCGTTACTTCTTCTCCATTTGTTCCAATATCATCATCAGAAAAGCGAGAAGTAACTGATTTGATTTTTCTTTCTGATCAGGGTTTTCTTTTATAAATGCTGTAATTCCCGATCACGGTATCCGCTTCATAGGCAATTAAGGAATCCTCCAGAAATAACTCCGGAAACTCATTTTTTCTGTCAACGATATATGGTATCGCCTCCGTATTTATCATCCTGCTGAAAGCCGAAAATTGGAACACTCCGATAGGGCGGGTGAAGTATAAGGCCACTTCACGGCAGGGAAACAAAGCCTTGTCATTCAGGTGGAGGTTGATACAGCTTTCTTTATGAAAATTGCTGAGTACCCATTCGTTTTTCTGCAATCGTGGTAATATATATTCAGCCACCATTTTACTTTGCATGTAATCGTTTTTCGCTTTCTTCAGTTGCCGCGTGTCACCCCATCCTTTATCATTGGCAGATGCAAAAAGAAAAAATGGTGATAATACCAGCGCCGGGAGCAGATAGTTTCTGTATGCAATATTCTTTCCGTGTATCAACAGGGCCAGGCCGAATATGGAAAGGACGATGAACTCAAGGTAATAGTTGGGTCCGGACCCGGCTTTAAATGAGGAGAGCAGCGCGGCCAGGAAATACCAGAGGATGGCCACACCCGCAAAGCGGTAATGCCATTCTTTACCGCTACGGAGCAGCAGAACCGCGATGACCAGTCCGGCCGCCAGCAAATAGGAGAATTTAAGAAAGAAATTTTTCAAAAATACTTCCATGAACCAGTTTGCATTGATTCCGTTTTTAACACCATCCACCACATTTAATTTGAATTCCCAGAGCGACTGATAAGGTTGGGTGATGAGAAAAATGATTCCGCTACAGGTGATAAATACCAGGGAGTAAATGATCAGGTTTTTTAGAAGATCTTTTCTAAACAAGAAGTAAATACAGCAAAGCACCACCAGGAAAACACCGGTTTGCTTGGTGCATACGGCCAGGGAGCTGGTCATCCCCACTATATGCGGCAGGTAACGCGGATGTACGGAGGCGTTATTGCCGGGTGAATAGCTTTTCATTAACGTGGTTGCCGTGATGATGAAAAAAAGGAGGTAGAGATTATCCCCTCTTCCGAAAATAATTCCTGGTATACATACAAAGTAGATGAGGGAAAGAATGGCGGAAAAATAAAAATTAAAGGAAAAGTTTTTCATCAGGCTTCGCTGGAGGATGCCCACCGAAATACAATCTATGGCCAGGCAAAACATCCTGTTCATTACCATTACACCATGAACGTTTTCCTGTATGCCGGCGGCCACGGCCAGATTTTTAATGATATAAAAATGCAATGGCATGTATTGTATGATGGGAAACGGCGGCTGCTCGGGATCGGTATATAAATAATTTCCATGCAGGATACGTAGTATCCCATACAAAACATTGATGGAAACACCACCGGTTTCAGGAAGGTACGATGTGGCAAGGATCATTCTTAAAATAAAAATGAGGGCGGCCATGGTGAACACCGCTGCAAAGAGTACTTTTTCGTTATTTATCCGAAAGTGGTTCATCATTGCTTCTTCCAGATTCCAATAAGTGATTTTCCCGTACCAAAAAACAAAAAGGGGTCTAATATTTTGGAGCAGGGTACTATATACCGGTCCCAGAATTTAACTTCATGGATACTTGGATATTTTTTTTTGAGAATTAACTTATTGGTCAGTGAAGCAAATAATCCCAGGCTGTCCATGTAGTGGATTTTCCGGGCTTGTAAGCTTGTAGGCATACTGCTTTTTAATCTCTTTTTATTATACCGGCGGTAATGCCCGATGGCCGCGTCAAAGGGACTGAAGAGGAACTGATGTGCCGGGACGAGGATGATAAGGTGCCCTCCTTTCCGAAGCAGATTGGCTGCACGTTCCAGTTCATCCCGGTCATTTTCTATGTGTTCAATGACATCAATATAAATAATCGTATCAAACCGCGGTCCCGGCGTATAGTCGGTCGTGGTACCGGTTTTAAGAGAACAAATGGGAGGTAGCAATCCGGTACTTAGTTTGAGATGTATTTTTTCAGCGAGTGAAGCATCCGGCTCCAGGCAGGTCCATGTATGTACCTGGTCGTTTAACAGGTGTTGGGTGGTTTCACCGATACCTGCCCCGGCTTCCAGAACGTCACCTTTTATATAAGGAACAAGTTTTTGACGGTAATACCTTTTCCAGTTCACCGCATGGCTGAATAACTCCAGCTCATTGCCAATATAATGTTCAGCGGTACTCATTCGATGGAAGAGATGAAGTTTTTATACTCAAGAGCAGGAATAAAATGGCGTTGGGTACGGTAGTTTAATACATTGAATAATAACAGCAGGGATATGAGAAATGCCTGAAAAATAAGGATGAGAAAACTGAGTACTACAAAGGATGCCCAGCCGGGGATGGCCAGTGGTGTGAAAAAGCGGATAGCCGATACCGTGATTATTCCAATTGCCGCAAAGGAAATCAGAAAGAAAGTGGAAACAAGAATCCTCACGGCCAGGATGTCAGTATATACGGAAACGGCACTCAGTCCGTGAATGACCAGGCTGAAGAAGTTCATTTTTGATTGTCCGAAATAACGGGTGCCACGGTCCAGGGGAATGCCTGTATAGGGAATGCGGGATCGTATCACACCTCCTGAAAAGTGATTCCACAAATCAGAAACATACACCAGGTTATGGATACGCTCAAAGGGGATCACACAAAAATTTCCGAAACTGATTTTATGGGCTGTCAACACCCGGAATATTATTTTATAAAGGGTGTAAAAGAAACGGAACCATATCCCTTCGTACCTGCGTTGCCTGATCCCGAAAATAATCCGGTTCTTTTCACTCGCTGCTTTTTCAAGCAGTTCGGGGATGTCGGAAGGTTTGTCTTCTCCATCTCCGTCCATTACCACCAGGTAATCGCAGGGCGCCTGTTCGTTGATATAAGACAGCCCGAGGGCGATGGCCCGCTGATGGCCAACATTCCGGTTCAGATGGATGATACAGATGTCTTTCTTATTTTGAAAGCTTCCGGGGGGTATCTGATCAGTGGAACCGTCATCTACAATGAAAAAGCGCAGTTCAATATCCTTCCGCGAAGCGAAGGTATTTTTGATTTCGCTGAACAACCTGTTGGATGACTCCCAATCATTGAATACCGGAACAAGGAGGGATACTTTCATGCCTGCATCTGGTTTATTCAATGGTTGAGTGTTTATGCCCGGCTTGTGTCAGAGATTTGCCAAAACCGAAGGCCTTGATGAATGCCGCCAGCGCCATAATCAGGAAAGGCGAAAGAAAGAGGTCTTCCAGGTAATGCGATAAACCGGTACTCAGCCGGTAATCCACCCCCCAATCCCCAAGTTTAAGCAGTAAAAAGCAAACAATCATATAAACGGAATAGGTGAGCGCAATCAGTTTAGCAATAAAAACAGACCTCGAATAGAGCAGCAATAAAGCCGAAGCGAGTAATAAGTAGAGGATACTGAAAAGAACCGCCGACTGTAATTTGGCGGGAATTTTAATACCGAAGTTGCCTTTCATTTCATTTTTTTCAAATCTGGCGACTTCCGGCTTTGGATAACGGTTAATAAAGGTAATTGCACCTTTTTCAATGATCAGTAATTTTCTTTCCCGTTTGAATCCAAAGAAAACAAGTAAAATGGTCAGTACAATAATACTTGCCCATCTCCAGGTATCAGAAAGCCGGGTCAGTTTATCCAGCATCTTTATCTGTTTTTATCAGAAGATTCAGGTTACTGTAGCGGTTGGTCCAGAAGATCCACAACAGGAAAATAATAGAATACACCACTATCGTAAAGGTATAATGATGGTTAAAGTCAAGGTATTCAGGTGATTTATATTGAATTAAAGCAAGGGCCACGGTTCTTAATACGTTAACAAAGTGAATAAGGATGCAACCGGCAAGGATATACCACCATTTGTTTTTCCATACTCCCGGAAAGCAAATGATAAATCCGGCAAAGAGTACAAACAGTTCCAGGCCGTTACAGGGATTTCCTACACCCACCATGGTTTCATCTTTAATGCATACAATGGTTTGCCTTATACCGGGTTGCGTACTTCCATCATAACCCAGCAGGTCCAGGATTTTACCGGCATCAGTGGCTACTCGGAAGTTCAATGCGGCATCCACTTTCCCGGCCGGGGCAATAAAGAAGTCATAGGAGATAAACCAGATCAGGTATAATAACACCGCTTTAATAATAAAAAGGGCAATGGCTCTCTGGCGCTGGTCTTTGATGTATTTCTGTAGCATTGTGCTAAAGTAATAACATGGGCGGTATAATAAAAAAGGCCGGCGAACTGCCGGCCTTTAGATTTTAACAAAGGAAGGTGGAATTTATTTCTTCTTCCTTTTGTCGTTGATTTTCTTGATTCCGTACCCTGCACCTGCTGCGAGTAATACACTTAATCCTCCGTCAATCGGAACATTAGGATTACTTTTTTGTGCAAGCAATGGTAAAGCAAACATTACCATAAATACCAGCAACGGAAGGGAGTTAATGAGTATTTTTTTCATGATGAGTTTTTTTAAATTCAGATTTGCAATGATCGTTTTTATTTTCAGAAATACGATTAATTAGTTTTTAACAGGTTTTTTTCGCATGTTCAAACAACTTCGCTTCTGATGGAAATTTTGCTGATTTCGAAGAAGAAAAGGTAGGGGATTATACAATTGCTTGTTAAGCCCCCACCATTCTCCATCATTTTATTCAATTACAAGACGAATTTGTTCAACAATACCATTGGTTTCAATCATGATGAAGTAAACACCTGCAGAAACTTCGGCAGCATTTATTTCACGCTGATTCATACCCTCAACGGCAGTGCCACGCTCATTCATGATCATGCGGCCGGTTACATCAACCATTTTCAGGTTAAAGTCAGCACCTTCTGTACCATTGAATGTAATGGTAGCGCGGTCTGTTGCAGGATTCGGGAATACATTCAGGCCGGTAACAGCACCCTGGTCGCCCAAACGGATGCAGTTCAGTACATCGATGGCAATACCATTCAGGGCACGGTTCACGCTGGTGCCGCATGCGTTAGAGGCATTTACATATACGCTCAGTCCGGTAGCAGGGTTGGTACCCCAGGTCATAAGCATATCTTTTGTACCCTGTCCGCTGGTTACAGTTGAACCACCGGGAACAGTCCATGTATAGGCAGAGGCACCGGCAACAGTAGCAACGCTATACGCAACACCAGTTTGACCCGGGCAGATAGTCAGGTCACCGGAAATCACACCAGGCTGAGCAGGAGCACCTGTAACCGCTTTGCTGCGGGCAGAGCTGGAACCACAAGTATTGGTGGAGATTACACTGATGCTTCCTCCGGCATAAGCGCCATCAAAATCAACAGTAAGGGTGTTAGAACCTTGTCCGCTTACAATCGTTACACCAACCGGTACTGACCAGGTGTAACCGGTAGCAGCAGGAACGTTGGCAGCAACATAAACTACACCGCTGGCACCGCAAACACCGGAAGCAGGTCCGCTGATGGAGGCAGGAGCAGCAGGAGCGTTGATGGTAACGGCACGTGTACGGGCTGGGCTTACACCACAACCATTGGCCGCGCTGCAGGAAACAACGCCACCTGTGTAAGAACCATCAACAATTACATTAATTACATTGGTACCTGCACCACTTGTGATAGTCATACCTGTTGGCAGTGACCAAACATAGTAACTGGCACGTGCAACATTCAGCACAGAGTAAGTTCCGGCATCTCCGGGGCACAGTTTAACAGGGCCTGAAATGGAAGAAGGACGAACCGGAATAGTGTAATTGATATCAATTCCAACGCTGCTGGATACACCGGCACCGCAAACGTTACTTGGAGTAACCGATAATGGGCCGATGATACCGTTGGAAGCAGCAATCGGTGTCCATGATACAAAGATGCTGGTGGTTCCCTGACCTGAAATGATGTTCATTCCGGCAGGTACTACCCAGTTATAAGAAGATGCATCAGCTACAGGTGCAATAGAGAAGGTTGCTGAACCAGTTACCACAGATACACACTGCACGGCAGGACCGGAGATAGGACCGGCTACCAGTACGTTCTCATCTGTTAAACCATCGCAATCATCATCAATCAGGTTGCAGATTTCTGTTGCGGCAGGATTTACGGCTGCGTTGTTGTCATCACAATCTGTATTGTCAGAAACATATCCGGCAGGAGCTCCATCACAGGTACTTACAGTACTTGCAGCATCTCCGTAGGTGTCAGCATCCACATCCGCGTAGTAAGTAATGAAAGTTAAACCATCATCTACAAGCAGGTTACAGTCATCATCTATGCCATTACATACCTCAGAAGCGCCAGGATTTACGGTGTTATCATTGTCATTACAGTCACCGCCACAGGAAGTGTAACCGTCACCGTCAACATCAAATCCTTCGTCAGTAGTACCATCGCAGTTATCATCAATCGAGTTGCAAATTTCGGTAGCAGCAGGGTTAATTGAAGCATTAGAGTCGTCACAATCAGTAGCATCAGAAGTATATCCGGCAGGAGCAGTTAATTCGCAATTTAGGATACTTACACTTGCATTCCCATAAGTATCGTTGTCAGTATCTGCATAATAAGTGAAAGTAGGAGTAACTACTTCAACTGTTTGGGATGAACTATAGCAATTATCTAAACCACCTAAAGTATAAGTGATAGTATGGATACCCGCGCCAGCTGATGCAGGGCTAAATGAATTTCCTGTTACACCGGGACCGGAGAAAGTACCGCCGGCAACAGCAGGTACTAAATTAATGGAAGCAGCATTTTCACAAACCTGAGCTGGTAATACCGCGAAAGAAGGATCAGCAGGACCTAAATCATCGATTCGAAGTCCGAAGGCAGAATTGGTTGTAGTTCCATAACCATCCACCTGAATATAATAGGTCTGACCGGGTGTTAAACAATGTGCTCTTACATAAGCATTATAGGGAGATCCTGAGGAGTCATCATTAGCAGCAAGTAAGGTAGCTGCTCCTGATAACAAATCGCCACAGGCACTTGCAGAATAGATGGCCACCTGGCTATCCCAACCCGGAAGAGCAATACCATAGCGGCCTGAACCACCTGTTGGTACGGTGAAGGTATACCACACTGAATTACTGATTCCAAGAAGACACCAGCCATTATTTGTATTACAACCAGTAGCAGGAGGCACTACTTCACCCGCTTCTGTTGTTGCACCAACGTTCGTGTATGGTCCGTTCAAACCGATGTTAACCGGAATTGCATCGCATACGTTATCATTTTGAATAGTAACCACGGTTGTAACGATGTTCGAACTATCGTTTGTGCATCCGTTAACAGAAGCTACCAAACGTACTTCCCATGTGCCGAGTGATCCGAAGAAAATATTCTGAGGGTCACTGGTGCCGCCCGGAACCAATAGCCAGGTTGTGCTGGGTTGTAAACGGGCAATCCACTGTAAATTTCCGGTTGCCGTACCGCTACTGTAAGAAGCAGCCTGGCTGGCGTAGGCGGAAGCAGGTCCGGTGATAGTTCCTGCTGAAGGAGGAGGAACTGCCTGTACAAATACTGAAGAAGAAGGTACTGTTGTACCACAGGTTACATTGCAACGGAAGTAGGTAGAAACGGCAACACCGTTTTCTGTCCATGAAGCAGTAGTGGCACCACCAATATCAAAATAGTCCACATCATCATAAGAGTACTGCCACTGGTAAGTCTGTCCGGTTCCGCCGGAAGTTCCTGACAAAGACAGGTTAACGTTTGCAGTGGACGTATTACAGAACTGGGTGATGTTGGAATTGGCAGAGCCGGCAGTGGGAGGATCAATACAGGGAGGTTCATTTTGCAGATCTACCAGGTAATCTTCCGTTTCACCATAAGTATAGGTTCCGCAAGCGGTAATGGCAGAACTTTCCTTTAATATCACACGCATGCCGGTTAATCCTGTAGGACCTCCGGAAGGTATCGTGAAATTCATTACAGGAACGGAGTTTAAAGCTGTTGTGGTGTTGTAAGAAGCTACCCTTTCAGCCGGATCGGCATAAGCACCATCCTGGTTGATATCAATGAACACCGCTACATAAGCGCCATAATGGTTGCCTGAACAGGAACCGTTTCTGACACGGATGGATTGCAGGGTATTGAAATAGATAGTGGGAGCAGGTACGGATGTATAATTGGTATAAGTTTCACATGCTGTGGGTGAAGAGCCGTTATATAGCGAACCTAATTCAACCGTGTCAATTTTGGTATCTGCAGAGTAAGTGGCATTGGACGCACAGTAACAGTTGTAGAAAGGATTAACATCTACCTGCACGGAATTGGAAATGCCGGGGTTTGGATCTCCTGAACAGGTAACGATGCACTGGAAATACTTGGTAGTTGCACCCATAACATAAGAAGCGGATGGGCTGCTGGAACCGAAGTTATTCCAGGTGGCATTGTCATCGGATTCCTGCCATTGATAAGAAACACCGGAGCCGGAGGTAGAATTCTGAAGGCTCAGGTTAACCGATGAACCGGTACATACGCTGGCAGCACTTGCAATGGTGTTTCCAGGATTAGGTTGTCCGGAGCAGGGAGCTCCGGCCGAGTAGCCAATTTGAATCTGAGGACGAAGCGATTGGAGGGACATCGTAATAGTGGAAGTTGAATTGGAACCTCCGAAAGTTACGTTACTGATATTATCATTTCTCCAGGCAAAACCACCGGTAGTTGGGCTGCCTGCAAACAAAGAACAATCCCAGTCAGAAGCAATCATAAGATTACCTCCGGTATAAATGAAGGGTGCACCAAATGTTAATGTAACATACCCGATGGTTGTTGGAATAACTTGTGCAGGGTTGTTATAAACTAAAGTGGCTGTTGCAACCTGAGTCGCAAAATTAGAGCTACTCCAGCTTGGTCCCGGTACAGCAGTTGTGTTTTCCATATAGACTCTCCAGATACTTACAAAATTGGTAGCTGCAGTTCCAAATGCATTAGATTTGTTCCAGGCTACCGAGGTAATATTGTCACCCGGATTGATTCCGGCAGCTGAAAGTTCAGCTGCTGTGTACAAATAGACTTGCTTGGAGAAGTCAAATGAACTGGAGGATGTGGAGCGGTAAATTGGTCCAGCATTTGAACCAGTCGAACCGGCGTTAACTCCCGCACCAATTGTGGCAATTTGAGCTATAAGATGTCCTCCATTAAGAAGTAACAGCATAACAGCTACACACCACGTCTTGAAACTCCTTGTGAAGAGCTTCTCTGACATACTTGCGTAATTTTTGTTTTTCATGTTGTTTATTTTATTGTTAGATTTTAATTATAATCTATGGAATTTGTAATGACTGATCGTAATTTAACTCCCGGAAATGTGTTTTCCCTAGTTAGAAAGAGATCCCGTTTTTTTACACTTTTCATCAAAAACAAATATATGACTTCTTATGACAATTGCAAGGGATTATTTAACTATTGTGAATTGATTTTTATCTCATTGTTAATTGGCCTGAATGCAATTATTTGATTTTCACCTTACCGAATTTACAAAGAAGGCTTCTTTTTTTTTCAACTGTTTGGCGAACGGTTAAAAATTATAGGTGGATAATGTAAGGGTCAGGTTGTTTCCTTAAATATTTTCATATTTTACTTGACTTGAATGGGTATTTGTTTTTACCTTGCATGGTTGTAGGTTCCGCTTTTTATATACGCAGGACATATTCCCCGCTTCAATTGATAGATTGATTATGGTAAACGTCTTAAATAAAAACCTGTTTATGGTTAAGAATGAAATAAGGAGGCTTGTACTGTGTTTGTGTACGATTGGCATATTGCTGCTGCAATCCATCGTCAGTACAGCCAAATCAGAAAAATCATATTGGCAGGAATGGGACGCTACAAGGTATGCCTCCGCCCCCCCGCGTTACGCTTATCCGGAAAATTTCAAAGCTTATTCCCTGCATTTGCCTGCACTGAAGCAAGTACTGCAAAATGCTCCCATGGAGTTTACTTCCGCCGCTGCTCATAGCCAGGTATTGCTGCAGGTACCGATGCCTGACGGACGTGTGGAATCTTTCAAAATGGTAGAATCACAGGTAATGCATCCCGCGCTTGCCAACGCTTTTCCGGATATAAAGACCTATTCCGGACAGGGTACTGATAACCCCGCGGCTATCTTAAAAGTCAGTATTTCTCCCCTTGGTTTTCATGGGATGATTTTATCTCCGGATGGAACTGTTTTTATTGACCCCTGGGAACCTAAAAGAAGCCTGGATTATATAGTGTATTTTAAAAAAGATTTTAAGCCCTATGCCGCATTTGCCTGCGAAACGGATGATGGATTTTCGAATAAAGGAAGAACTTTTTCTCCTTTGGCTGCCGGTGTTGCCAACCGTTCACATGGTACCACACTGCGTAATTACCGGCTGGCCCTTGCCTGCACCGGCGAATATGCCGCTTATTATGGAGGTACCAAAGCAGGGGCACTTGCGGGAATGGTGGCCACAATGAACCGTGTTAACGGGGTGTATGAATCGGAAGTTGCCGTGAGGATGACCCTCATCCCCAACGATACCCTGCTGATTTATACCAATGCCTCCACAGATCCATATACCAATAATAATGGCTCCACCATGCTGGGACAGAACATAAGCACCTGCAACAGCGTGATCGGAAGCGCTAATTATGATATAGGGCACGTCTTCAGCACCGGCGGTGGTGGTGTTGCCTACCTGGGTGTACCCTGTACTTCAAATAAGGCGGGTGGTGTTACCGGTTCCGGCAGCCCGGTTGGCGATGCTTTTGACATTGATTACGTAGCCCATGAAATGGGACATCAGTTTGGCGGGTCGCATACCTTTAATGCATCTTCCGGCTCCTGCAGCGGTAACCGCAGCGCTTCGGCCGCCTTTGAACCCGGCAGCGGAATTACCATCATGGCCTATGCAGGAATTTGCGGTACCAATGACCTGGCGCCTAACAGCATTGCCTATTTCCACACCTACAGTTTCGATCAGATTACAAGCTATATCACTACCGGTAGCGGAAACACATGCCCTACGGCCATACCCACGGGAAATACGCCGCCGGTTGCGACACCTGCCGGATTGAATTATACCATTCCTTTTCAAACGCCATTTGAGTTAACAGCCAGCGGGACGGATGCTAACGGCGACGCATTAACATACAGCTGGGAGGAGTACGACCTTGGCGCTTCGGGTAACTGGAATGCCCCCGTGGGTGACGCCCCGATTTTCCGGCCTTTCCCTCCGGTTACATCCGGAACACGTACCTTTCCTAAGATTTCCGATATTGTAAATAATAGCACCACCATCGGTGAAATTCTGCCATCTTACGCCCGTACGCTGAAGTTTCGTATAACGGTTAGGGATAACCGTATAGGTGGGGGAGGGGTAATGCATCCGGATGATACCATACGCGTAAATGTGATCAATACTACCACTCCTTTCAGTGTAACTGCTCCCAATACAGCTCTGACCTGGACATCGGGGCAGCCGGCTACCGTTACCTGGAACGTGTCCGGTACCAACCTGGCACCCATCAGTTGTACCAGCGTTTCCATTCTGCTTTCCACGGATGGGGGCTATACCTATCCGGTTACGCTTCTCGCCTCTACCCCTAACGATGGGTCGGAAGTGATTACTGTGCCTGCCAATATTACCACCACTGCCCGCGTGCGAGTGCAGGCCCTGGGTAATATCTTTTTTGATATTTCGAATGTCAACTTTTCCATACAGTCCGGTTCTTCTGTATTGTCAGTGCTAAATACGGATCCGGTCAACACCGCTCCCATCTGTGCCGGACTGAGCCTGCCTGTGGCTTTTACAGGCGATGGCCCTGCCAACAGTGGCAATATTTATACGGCACAGTTATCTAACAGCAGCGGTTCCTTTGCCGCCCCGGTAAATATTGGTACGCTTAGCTCTACGTCGGCGAGCGGAACCATCACCTGCACCATCCCCGGTGGTACGATTCAGGGAAGCGGATACAGAGTACGTGTCGTTTCATCGAATCCTGCCATCACCGGAACCGATAATGCCACCAACCTCAGCATCTTCAGTACGGTGGGTGCGGCCGGCATTATTTCCGGTACCTTGAGTGTTTGTCAGGGGCAATCCGGGCTGGTCTATTCAATACCTGCTGTCACCAATGCCAACTCCTATTCCTGGTCTTTTCCCACAGGTTTTACGATAACCGCCGGGAGTACCAGCAATTCGGTTACAGTTTCCGCGTCGGCAGTTGCGGTATCAGGAGCCATCATAGTAACCCCCTTTAATGGTTGCAGCACCGGCGTCACTTCAAGTCCACTCAACGTGACGGTAAACCTCCTGCCGGCTTCAGCGGGTATGATCACCGGACCCTCATCGGTGTGTCAGGGATCTGCAGGAGCAGTTTATTCGGTGCCGGCCATTGCGAATGCCGCAACCTACACCTGGACGCTCCCTTCCGGCGGGAGTATAGTTGCCGGTGCGGGAACAAATACCATCACGGTTAATTTCAGTGCCGGCGCCACTTCCGGAAACATATCCGTTAGCGGTACCAATAGCTGCGGTATGGGTACGTCCTCCGCTTTGGCGGTTACTGTTCAGCCGGCGCCTGCAGCACCGGTGATTACCGCATCCGGCTCCACAACAGTTTGTGTACCTTCCACTGTTACGCTTAGCTTCAGCCCGCAGGCGGGTGTGCAGTATCAATGGCGTAAAGATGGTGCCCTTATAGCCGGAGCCACGGATACATTTTATGTGGCCTCCGTTTCCGGGAATTATGACGTGGTGGCCAATATCATTCCGGTAGCCATGCAATCATTTAACAGTACAGGGGCTGTTTCCATACCCGATAATTCCTGTACCGGGGGAAGTAGTGACATTGTGGTGAGCGGATATCAATTTCCGGTTCGCAGTGCAGGCATTTATATAAGCATGAATATTACACATACTTATCTGGGCGATCTTGATATTTTTCTGGAGTCACCCTCCGGGGCAAGACTGGGAATAAGTGATCAAACTGGTAATACGTCTAATGGTGGAGATAATTTCACCAATACGGTAATTGCCGATTCAGGCGCCACCCAGATTCCGGGCAGCGGTGCTCCCTATACCGGTTTATTCAAGCCCTGGTCTTCACTATTTTCTGTTTCGGGATGTACCGGACTCTCCACAAGCCTGACTTCTTTTACTGCTTTGGGTTCCGGTTCGCTAATTCCTAACGGCACATGGCGTTTACGAGTGTATGACCGCTTCTCAACAGATATAGGTACCATCAACAACTGGAGCATTACTTTCCCGTATCTTGTGTCGTCCTGCTCTGTCAGCTCCAATTCGGTATCAGTAACCATCCTCAGCGCTCCGCTCATTTCCGCTGTAGCACCACCTTCAGGAAGTATTGGAAGCATGGTTGTTATTTCCGGATCAGGATTTACCGGCGCTACCAATGTAGCTTTCAACGGGGCTTCTGCAACCTATACGGTAGTGAATGACGGACAAATTACAGCCACGATTCCCCCAGGTGCTACTACCGGTTTATTATCGGTATCTACACAATGTGGAACTGTGAATGCCCCTGCTTTGTTTACGGTCAATACTACGGCAGCATTAAACTTCACCCTGCTGATAGAAGGATTTTATAATTCCATTACCAATCAAATGGAAAGCGTGAGCGCACCGGGAGTGAGTGATACCGTTAGTGTTGAGTTGCGTCAGGCAACCGCACCCTATACGGTGGTTCATTCCTCCACCGTCGCTTTGAATCTACAGGGCCAGGGTACACTTACACTACCAGGTACTTTGATCGGCTCTTCCTTTTACCTGGTATTCCGGCACCGGAATTCCCTCGAAACATGGAGTAAAAATCCGGTCCTGATAACTGCGGTCACCAATTTTATTCTTTCACAATAAAGAGAGTTGTCTTCAAGCAAAAACGCCGCTTGTTCACAAGCGGCGTTTTGTTGGCTGATAAGGGAAATTATTCTTCCTTCATGTTATGAAAAACATTTTGTACATCATCATCCTCTTCCAGTCTTTCAATAAGGGCGTTCACTTCCTTCTGCTGATCCTTCGTTAAGGCAATGAGGTTAGAAGGGATCCGGTCAAGTTCAGCACTGCTGATGGTAATTCCTTTTTCTTCCATTCCCTTCTGCATCTTACCAAAATCAGTAAAGGAGGTAGTTACATATACTCCGTCTTCTTCTTCCGCTACCTCTTCCGCGCCGTAATCGATCAGTTCAAGTTCGAGATCATCGAGGCTGTGATTGCCTTTTTCAATTTTAAAAATGCCTTTCCGCTCGAAAAGAAAGTCCAGTGATCCCGTTTTGCCCAGGGCTCCATTTCCACGGTTAAAATGCATACGGATATTGGCCACGGTGCGGGTATTATTGTCAGTAGCGGTTTCAACCACAATGGCAATGCCATGGGGTCCATAACCTTCAAATACCACTTCTTCCAGGTCCTTTTCATCCTTGTTGGCGGCTCTTTGAATGGCAGCCTCCACACGGTCCTTCGGCATATTGAAGGATTTGGCATTTTGCAAAACCATACGCAAGCGGGGATTCGCGTCGGGATTGGGTCCGGCCAGCTTCACCGCAATAGCGATTTCTTTGCCTATCCTTGTAAATGCTTTTGAGGCCTTGGCATTGTTGGCCATCATTTTATGTTTACGTTTTTCAAATGCGCGTCCCATATCTTTTTAATTTATTGATGGAGGTATGATCAAATTTCTGTTTTTTAATTTACAAAGACTTGCTGTGGCTTGCTCTTTTTACACGTTAAACCTGAAGTGCATCACATCACCGTCCTGTACAATGTACTCTTTGCCTTCAATACTCAACTTGCCGGCTTCCTTGCAGGCATGTTCAGATCCCAGTGTCACAAAATCGTTGTAGTGGATCACCTCTGCCCTGATGAAGCCTTTTTCAAAATCACTGTGAATGACTCCGGCCGCCTGTGGCGCGGTCATGCCTTCATGGATGGTCCAGGCACGGACTTCCTTTTCACCCGCGGTAAAATACGTTTCCAGCTTTAACAGGCGATAGGCGGCTTTGATAAGTTTGCTGACACCCGACTCATTCAGCCCCAAATCCGCGAGAAAAGCGGCGCGGTCTTCATAATTCTCCAACTGCGCTATATCCGCTTCAATGGCGGCGGCGATCACCAGTACTTCTGAGTCCTCATGCTTCACAGCTTCACGTACGGCATCCACATATTTATTGCCTTTAACTACCGATGATTCATCCACATTGCAGATATACATGACGGGTTTTGCGGTTAAAAGCCATAGGTCTGCAGCATATTTCCAGTCATCCTGCGTCAAAGGAGCAGACCTGGCGGAAAGACCCTTTTCCAGATGTTCCTTAAGGACAGTATAGACTTCAAATGTTTTTTTCGCTTCCTTATCGGCGCCAACTTTAGCCTGTTTTTCTATTTTTTGCATCCGTTTCACCACCGTTTCCAGGTCCTTCAGTTGCAGTTCAATGTCAATGGTTTCTTTGTCCCTGACCGGATTAACGCTCCCGTCAACGTGCACCACATTGGGATCTTCGAAGCATCGTAATACGTGCAGGATAGCGTCTGTTTCACGGATATTACCTAAAAACTGATTTCCCAGCCCTTCACCTTTACTGGCGCCTTTCACCAGGCCGGCAATATCCACAATTTCCACCGTGGTGGGCAATACCCGTTGCGGTTTCACCAGCTTTTCAAGCACATGTAATCGTTCGTCAGGTACGGTAATTACACCTAGGTTGGGTTCAATGGTACAAAAAGGAAAGTTGGCAGCCTGAGCTTTCGCATTTGAAAGGCAATTAAATAAGGTCGATTTGCCCACATTGGGTAATCCTACGATCCCGCACTTTAGTCCCATATCTGATTTTTGAAATAGCGTGCAAAGGTAAGGTTTTGTTTCTTTTTTGAGAGGGGGGAGGAGGGAAAATCGAATGCAATGAATTTGTAGTTTTGATCCGGTATTCGACATGTACAAACCCGTTCACCTCAGTTTTTGGGAGCAACAAAGTTACTTTGAAGGCATTGATTTGCTGATTATTGGCGGAGGAATCGTGGGCCTTAATGCCGCCCTGGCAGTAAAAAACTTACAACCCGCATTAAAAGTACTGGTGGTGGACAGGGGTCCTTTTTTACCTTATGGAGCCAGTACACGGAATGCCGGCTTTGCCTGCTTCGGAAGTATGACCGAATTGATGGACGATCTGAAGCGTGAGCCGGAAGAGACGGTGTTTGCCCTTGTTCGTAAACGTTATGAAGGCCTTCAGCGTTTGCGTCAATTGCTGGGCGATGAAGATATCGGTTATGAAGAGCATGGAGGCTATGAAGTGTTCAGGGAAGAAGAGGAGGATATTTTTAAAGAATGCCTTCAGCGGAGAGAGGAGTTTAATACACGCCTTTATGAAATTACCGGGAAAACCACGGTCTACACGGATGCTTCCCCGAGGATCAGGGATTTTGGATTTGCAGGTGTACATCATATGATCCTGAATTCGGGAGAAGGGCAACTGAATACAGGCATGCTGATGCAGGCCTTGTTGAAAAAGGTAAGGGCACAACAAACCGAAGTGCTTACCGGAATCGAGGTGAAGGGATGGACTACCGGGTCCGGAAGCCTGCTCATTGAAACCGGGAATGGATTTACCCTGTCGGCAGATAAAATACTCGTTACTACCAATGCTTTTGCCCGGCAATTGTTGCCCGAAATTGACCTGGAGCCGGGGAGGGCGCAGGTGCTGATTACGCACCCTTTAAAAGACCTCCGATTGAAAGGTGCTTTTCATTATGACCGCGGATATTATTATTTCAGGAATGTGGGTAACAGGGTGCTTTTTGGCGGGGGCCGGCACCTTGATTTTAACACGGAAAGAACCTGTGATTTTGGCCTGACGGATATCGTTCAGAAGAAACTGGAGGACCTGTTGAGAAATATGATTTTGCCGGGACATGATTTTATAATTGATCAACGCTGGAGTGGTATTATGGGCCTGGGCTCCTCCAAAACAACGATCATCAAAGAATGTGAACCCCGGGTTTATTGTGCAGTCAGAATGGGAGGGATGGGCGTTGCAATTGGCAGCCTGGTAGGTCAGGAGGCAGCTCATCTGGTATGCGGTTGAATAGTCAATCCCGTATTCCGTACTTCACCGGTGAAAAGCAGCGTTTCCACACGTGAGGAAGGAAATGAGGGAGCAGCAATGCGAAAAACAGGGTCTTAGCCTTCCTGATACAGGATGCCATGCTCCCGCAGGAAACTCTTAATGACGGAAACGTGGACACATTGTCCCACATGCAGAAAGGGGGTATTGGTAATTTTTTTAGTTCCGGAACCGGCAGGAATTTCAAAATTAACAAGGTCAAAGCCAAGGTGGAGATGCCGGGTGGAGCTTTGCATGCCGTAAACAAAACCATCCGGATCAAATAATGGCCCTCCGCTTTGTCCCCTTAATCCGGGTGTACTCATTTCTATACCGGCAATGATACCCTGTTGTGCAATCAGCCGCGTAATAATGCCTTCAATGGGAAAGGAGGGTGACCTTGGATTCCCTTCCTTGGTCCATTCTATATCATCTTTTTGATAATTGTAGGTGTAATTGTTAAACTCAGGAAAGGGATAACCCAGGCGGCATAACATTTTTCCCGGACGCGCGGCATTGTCATCTTCAACAAAGCGGGCATATCCCTGGTAAAATATCTGCGAAAAACCTTTAAACCGTAAGATGGCCAGGTCCGCGCTTGGGTGCATCTGGCAGTCAAAGCCGGTAATTTTATCAAAGCACCCTACAAAAGAGTGTTTCGCCTGGATCATCACCTCATGATGGTAGTTGAATTGCAATTCGAGTTGTTTCAGGTTGCTGTCGTACATTTCATCTTTCTTCAGGCGGAAACGGGCCTGTGTAAAGAGCAGGTATTGCTGATTGATTTTCTCTGCATGCAAAAGATGTTCGGCAACATGCCTGCAGGTAAGGGCAATTCCTTCATTATTAACAAAAAACAGCGTTGAAGCCCCCGGTCCTACTTTATGTGACCCGTAATTACGCATGATGGTGTGGATCGGCCGGGTAAAACGGTTTATTTCTTCAATCGCTTTTACAAACATAAGTTTGATCCTTGGTCAGAATCTCTTTTCTTTGAGGTAAAATTAAACTTATCCTATGAAAACAGCACTAAAGTACGGATTTATCTATGCAGGACTCTCCATACTGGTTTCGTTGCTATTATATGTTACCGGATTGAACAGGACTGGAAATAACTGGATTCCCTCTTTGCTGGGACTGGCAGTACCTGTGATTTGTATTATCCTGGCAGTGAAGGAACTTAAATCGGAATCGGAGGGAGGGTATATTAAGTTCGCCGAAGTTTTCAAAAAGGGACTTTTAATCTGTTTGATCGGAGGTGTCCTGAACTCCGCCTATTCCATGATTTATCTGGAATACATAGATCCAACTTATATGGATTATATCATGGAACAGCAGGTGCAAAAGATGCAGGAAAACGGTTTGAGTGAAGAGCAGATTGAAAAAATGCTCCAGAGTTCTCAGGCATGGCAATCGCCCTTTGCCATGTTCACTTTCAGCCTGCTTGGATCCCTGTTTAGCGGAGCCATTATTTCATTGATTATGGCAGCGATTCTCAAGAAGCCCAATCCCGAAGAAATTTCCTAAAAAAAAGGTTAACTGCACTTTACTGCATCAAATGGTGGAACGTTCATTCCGCCATCGTTGCTCCTTATAAACTTTCTATGGTTCTACGGATGATGGCGGCACATTCCATCAACTGGGCTTCATTAATAACCAGTGGAGGAGCGAAACGGATAATATCGCCATGTGTGGGCTTGGCAAGCAAACCGTTCTCTTTTAATCTGAGGCAAACATCCCATGCATTGATTCCATCTTTTTCCCGGATGACGATGGCATTGAAAAGGCCTTTCCCACGTATGCAGGTAATCCTGTCGGAATTTGTTTTCCTGAGTTCTTCCCGTAGCAGATGACCCAGGCGCATGGAATTTTCAGCCAGCCCTTCTTCGATGACCACTTTCATCGCTTCCATGGCAACCCGGCAAGCCAGTGGATTGCCGCCATAGGTGGAGCCATGCTGCCCCGGTTTAATGGTTAACATGATTTCATCATCCGCAAGTACGGCCGACACCGGCATCATTCCACCGGATAGAGCTTTTCCTAAAATGAGAATATCAGGCCTTACATCTTCATAATCGCAGGCCAGCATTTTTCCGGTACGTGCAATACCAGTCTGTACTTCATCGGCAATGAAAAGCACTCTTTTCGCTTTACACAACTCACTTGCTCTTTTTAGATAGCCGTCATCCGGTACAATTACACCTGCTTCCCCCTGGATGGGTTCGAGCATGAAGCCTGCCACATTGGGATCTTCAAGTGCCTTTTCAAGCGCCGGCAGGTCGTTGTAGGGTACCAGTTCGAAACCGGGCATATAGGGGCCAAACCCCTCGTAGCTGGATGGGTCGGTGGAAGAGGAGATGGCTGAGAGCGTCCGCCCCCAGAAATTACCTTCGGCAAAGAGAATTTTAGCTTTGTTGGCTTCAATCCCTTTAACATCATAGCCCCATCGCCTTGCCAGTTTAATCGCTGTCTCCCCACCTTCAACACCCGTATTCATAGGCAGTAACTTGTCATAACCGAAGAGACCGGTCATAAAAGCCTCGTATTCCCCTAATACATCGTTATAAAAAGCACGTGAAGTTAAAGTAAGTGTGGAGGCCTGATCTACCATGGCCTGTACAATGCGCGGATGACAATGTCCCTGGTTCACGGCAGAATATGCGGCGAGGAAATCATAATACCTCTTTCCGTCAACATCCCAAACGTAAACGCCTTCTCCACGATGGATCACAACGGGAACCGGGTGATAATTATGTGCACCGTATTTTTCTTCCAGCTCAATGGCGCGCTGGCTGCTGATGAGGGCTTGTTCGAAACGCATAGTAATGGGCAGGTGTAAAGATAAGAATTGAAAGGCTATGGTCAGGCGTCGAAGCGTATATTATGTGTTCAGCAATGTGAAACAAAGCAACATGATTGCGCAGGATGTTGGTAAAACCCGGCTATGCCTATCTGAGTAAAGTTACCGTTCCCGTTTTCTCGTACTGATCACTTTTTTGATATCCCGTAAATTTGATTTTGTACATGTAAACCCCTTGCGGACATTCGATACCTTCAAAGGTGCCATCCCAGGTACCGGCGAAGTTATCGCTGTAAAACACTCTTTGTCCCCAGCGGTTGAAAACCTGAACCTCGATGCTTTTCACATACGCGAAGGCAGGCCCCCAGGCATTGTTTTTTCCATCTTCATTGGGGGTAAAGGCATTGGGTACATATAAAAGGGGTTGCTGCACCAGTTCTATTTCGTTGGAATAACTTTCGGCATCATTTCCCCCCGGTCCTTCCGTGGCATGTACCCTGTAACGGAAAACGCCACCTTCCAGCGGGATCTGATGATCTTCAAAAGCCGGTGGCTGACCCGCCTGTCCCGAAAATGGCACAATGACATCAAAAATATCATGGCCCGACCGCTGTAAATCATAACTCAGTACACCGCCACGCCATTCTGAATAGGGTGTCCAGTTCAGATGATTAAAAAATTGAAATGCCTCCCCTGTCAACAAGATACTGCAGGCTTCTTTACTGTAGGGGCTTTCGTTTTCGCAAAAATTAATATTCTTCATCCGGTAGCAATAACTGTACTGATCCGTGATGGCGCTATGGTCTTCCCAGGAATAATCAGTGGATTGGTATAACCGCGTGATCTCTGAATAAACGCTGCCGGGCTCGTTGGTCCTTCGCTCAATAATATAGGTTCCATATTCACCATCCGGAAAATCCTCCCATTGCAGGCTGATGGTATTTTCATTTTTTACCGACACGGCTTCGATATAATTTACCGAAGTATTGATTTGTGTGATGGAACACAGGGTGTCTGAAAACAGCCCTTCTTCACCACAGGAGTTTACACCTGAAATATAGTAGCAATAGTCGTTGTTGTAGGGGTCGTTGGCGGTGGTGTCGGTGAAAATGATGTCCCCGGCATCTTCCACACTTTGAATGAGCTGAAAGGCGCTTCCGTTTACGCTTCTGTACAACCTGAAAGATTTGAAATACCGGGGCAATATTTCAGGCTGTTCATTTTTATAGATGGTAACCGAGCCTGGCTTCAGCGTGGTACACAGCAGATTGGGCTTTGCTATAAGCGGCACCGGCTTGATCCTGATAAATACTTTACCCAGATTTAACAGGGGAATGGGGCAGCCGTTATCGCGTATTTCATAAACTACTTTGTACACCGAGTCCCGTGCCTGTTCACAGGTGCTTGCCCAGTAAAAACTAACACTTACCGAATCTATACCACTGGTGTCGCCTGACAATGCATAAGGCGCGGATAATCCGGGCGCCGGCGTCTGAATGAATACTTCTCCGGTATGAACAAGGTAGATGGAATCCCCGTCCGGGTCGGTCGCCTTTACCAAAAAGGAAAGGGTGTCGCTGGCAAATATTTCATACTGGATATTATCCACACTGGGTGAAAGGTTGGGTGCAGCATTGTCGGAACAAACAATAACTGTAAATTCAATTTCACGCCGGATAAGACCAATTAATACGCCGTTTCTGTATTCGTATACGCTTACAGCCATGGCATAGAAGCCGGGGTTATCAGGTACGCCTTCCACCAGTCCGGAAGAGGTGTTTATCGTCAGGGGAATTGCGCTGCCGCAAATATTGCTCAGGCTATATCCATTCTCCCAAACAGCATGGGTGTAGGGTAGAGGTGCCGGGGCCAGGTTACCCCCGCCGAGGGAGTTTAACGCGCTGAATGGATTTGGATTCTGGTTGGAAGCATTTCCTCCGGCCAGGGGTTGGCTGAGTTGATATACCAGTGAATCACCATCGGCATCGGTGGCATCAAAACTGAAGCGGAAAAACTGGCCCGCACAGGTGTAGGGTAAAGGTGGGCTGTTGAATACAGGGCTGGAGTTATTGAGAACAGGATCGGCCATTTCATGATAAAAAGTCATTCCTGTACGATCAGGGTTGCTGAGGTTGGTAACCGTACTGTTCCTGCAGCAACGTTCCCAAACAAGATAATATCCGCCGGAAGATGGGGGCAGGACAATGTTCCGGATATAATCTCCTT
This sequence comes from uncultured Bifidobacterium sp., assembly GCA_964534995.1. Lineage (GTDB taxonomy): Bacteria > Bacteroidota > Bacteroidia > AKYH767-A > OLB10 > JAJTFW01. The sequence continues at coordinate 2,072 of CAZHSC010000044.1, read as the reverse complement.
TCTGCATGCATACAGAAGGAGGAGGGACACAGCCTGCGCCGGCCAGTGAAAGGGAATCAACCTGCGTGATGTCAACATGAAAGGTGTCTTGCAAAACACTGCCGTTTAAGGTATAGGCGGCTATAATGATGGTAGGGTCAAAATCAGCGGCATTGATGTTGGAACAGTCGCGGTAGAGTGTGAGTTTTACACGAAAGGTGTTGCCACCTATCCATTGCGTGGTGATGTCACCTCCGGCAATGTGGTAAGCCTGGGATGAAAAACCCGTTAAAATGAAAAAGATAAAAAATAGCCAGCGTTTCATGATTCCCTTGCTCTTCAAAGTTATCTAAATTTGCACGAATTAATGCTTCCTGCGGCAATAGTTTTACAAATGTCACTGTATGGGAGGTAAATCCGGTTAAATTGAAAGGTAAAATACTGAGTGATTTAGAAGTAATAGACATGGCCGAGGAAGGCCGTGCTATCGCCCGTTGGGAGGGCCTGGTGATTTTTATTGATAAAGTGGTACCGGGAGATGTGGTGGATGTCAGGATACGGAAGAAACATGCTTCTTATATGGAAGCTGAACCGGTGGAACTTAAAAAGCCCTCTTCCTTGCGTATCGATCCTTTTTGCAAACACTTTGGCACCTGTGGCGGATGTAAATGGCAGTTTCTGGACTATAAAGGACAACTCCGGTATAAGCAGAAGCAGGTGTTTGAAGCGCTGGTTCGTATCGGAAAGATCATGCACCCGGAAGTTAAAGAAATTATCGGTTCTGAAAATACCAGGTTTTACAGGAACAAACTGGATTTTACTTTTTCGGACAAGAAGTGGCTAACCAGACAAGAATACCAGGAAAGGGAAGAGTTGGGCGGACCCGCCCTTGGATTTCATATTCCGGGCAAGTTTGATAAAGTACTCGATATTGAAACCTGTTATCTGCAACCCGAACCCAGCAACACCATCAGGCTGGCGGTAAAAGCCTATTGCCTCGAACATGATATGCCTTTCATGAATCTCAGGAACAAAGGCGGCTTGATGCGCGGGCTTATTATCCGGAATACCCTGGCCGGGGGATGCATGGTGATCGTGATGGTGTATGAAAATAATCAGGAGGCGCTCGAAGGTCTTTTACACCATCTTGAAATTACATTTCCGCAGATCACCTCGCTGCTTTATGTTGTCAACCCGAAGGGAAATGATACCTTTCACGACCTTGAGGTAAAAACATGGTCGGGCCTACCTTATATTACTGAGGAGATGGAAGGGCTCAGCTTCCGCATAGGTCCGAAATCATTTTTTCAAACCAATAGCGGGCAAACACATGAATTATATAAAGTAGTAAGGAACCTGGCCGCATTGACGGGCAAGGAAGTAGTGTATGATTTGTACACCGGTACGGGTACCATCGCGTTGTATGTGTCGCGCCAGGCTAAAAAGGTGGTGGGCATTGAATATGTAAAGGAATCCATTGATGATGCGAAAAGAAACGCGGAACTGAATGGTGTCCTGAATACTGTCTTTTATGCCGGCGATATGAAGGATTTGCTCAATGCGCATTTATTTACGCAGGAGGGTGTGCCAGATGTGATCATAACCGACCCGCCACGTGCTGGAATGCATTTCGATGTAGTGGAACAATTACTGAAATGCGGGTGTCCGAGAATTGTGTATGTAAGTTGCAATCCCTCTACCCAGGCACGCGATGTTCAGATGCTTTCAGAGAAATATGACCTCATTCATGTGCAGCCGGTGGATATGTTTCCCCATACTGCCCATGTGGAAAGTGTGGCTTTGCTGGAATTGCGGAATCCTGCGTGAGCTGATTGGTAAACAGAGGTTCCGCTTTTTTTGCAGACACTAAGCGACTGTGAAAATTGCAGTGCAATAACGGAATTTTACGAAAGTGGAATAAGGGGGGATCAGACTGCAGCACGATTCATCTTCAAAAATAAGAGCCAGGGTAGTGATATTTCCCATTTCATCGGATACCGGTATTTTATTTTATGACTTTTATTTTTTTTTGTGGCCAGACCTGCCATTGCATAAAGTAATGGGCGCAGTTACTATGACCTTCTGACAAATGA
>CAZHSC010000043.1:0-30223 GCA_964534995.1 uncultured Bifidobacterium sp. | reverse complement strand
TGACCCACCGCAAAAAAAAAGAGGCCGTCTCGATCTGAGACAGCCTCTTTTTATTTTATAATTAATCAGGTGTAAAGCAAATATACCCTCATCAAATCCTCGATTCTTCAAACTGTGCAACCTGTTTTCAGAAATGGTGCGGGCTGACTTTAAGCAGTTCTATATCGAATACTACAGGCGTATCAGGGGGGACAGGTCCCAGTCCGGCCTTTCCATATGCATGCAATGAGGATAGCACTAATCTAGCTCTGGTACCTTCTTTCAGGCTGGCTACTGCCTTTTCCCAGGCAGGCAATCTTTTTCCATCCCCCAGCAAGTATTTTAAAGTCGATCCGCTTTTCGATGACGCATCAAAAACTTCACCACTTAAAAAACTGCCGGTATATTTAAGTTCCACACTGTCTCCGAAAACAGGTTTTATCCCGGTCCCCTCATTAAATACAATCAGATATACCCCTTCTTCGACCGGCTCAACTGTTATTTGATTTTTCTTAAGATAATCCTCGATCAAATACACCTCTTCGTTAAGAACTTCCTTTTCCTTCGTTTCGCTTTCCTTTTTGAATTCAACGGCCGTCATCACTTTCTTCATTCTGACATCAAAATACAAGAAATCCCCCTTTTCAATGGAAGCAGGAAGAGGTTGCATGAACGTTTTCTGAAAAACCGAATCTGCAGACACAAGGAAACATGCAGAATCTCCTTCCCCCATCATGGCAAAGCCCTCTTCCAGGCCACCTCTGAAAGTAGGTGGTGTTAATTCCAGTACGAAGGCATCACCCAGGATATCTGAATCATACAATACTTCATTTTTATTGTTTTTATATTTAATATGAAGTCGCATCATATCCCCCTGTTTTGGTTTATCGCCTCCTTTCTTTTCCACAAAACGATACCGGAGTCCTGAACCACTAACAGAAAAGTCATTTTTACGACAAGATGAAAAGACAATAACCATAATGAAAATCATGGCTGCACAAGGGTGTATACTGATTTTTCCCTTTTTCATTTCTATTCTTTTACTTTCTCAAGTTTAACTTTATAATAAATACTGCTACTACCTGGAATACATATACCATCCCCGGTGATGCCGTAAGCAAGATAAGAAGGAACAATTAAATACGCTCTTTCGCCCTCTTTCATTTTCAGGAGTCCCTCCTGTAATCCACCCGGGAGATCAGACTGACCCAGTATTAATGTAAGAAGTCCTGTACTATCACTGGAGTAACAGATATCCCCGTTTAAAAGAGAAGCGGTATAAGAAATAGTAACTTCATTCATCAACCTGGCCTGTACCCCATCGGTTGTTTCAATAATTTTATAACGAAGTCCTGTGGACGTTGTATCCGGACTTAATTGATATCTTTCAGAAAATGCATCAATGATCTCCAATTCTTCCATTATCAATTGCCGGTTTTGAAGGATCAGGTCCTCCTTCAGAGCATGGTTCCGCTCCTGCTGAACGGCATGCAGAATTTTCTGTTTTCTGTCGCCCTGCTTACAGGAGAAAAAACAAATTATTATTAAAAGCAGGTTACTCGTCCTCATGCATAATCTCATTTTTGTACAAAGGCAACAATGATTTAAATTTCGTTATGGTTTCAGTCAAAGAAGATGCGGATCGTCCACCAGCCGCATTCCTATGCCCACCTCCTTCAAAATGCTTTTCTGCAATTTCTTTTACTGAAAAGGCACCTTTGGAACGAAATGAAATTTTAACGAGATCATCCCTTTCAGAAAAAAGCACTGCCATTTTAATATTATTTATGCTTAACCCATAATTTACCACACCTTCAAGGTCGCCCGGTTCATGATGAAAGCGATCCATGTCATACTGTGTTGCTGAGAAAATAACGGTTCGGAACTCATCCAACACTTCCATATTCTTATGCAGGGTATAACCCAGAAATTTAAGTCTCCAGGCCGAATTGGTATCATATACTTTTTCGTGAATGAGATAATTTCTGACTCCTGCATCCATCAATTTCGCTATTACCCTGTGAGTTGCAGCAGTTACGGAGCTAAATCTAAAGCTTCCGGTATCCGTCATAATGCCCGTATAAAAACACTCAGCGGCATCCCGATCCATCTGATTATCCAAGCCCATTGCTACCAGCAGGTGGACGATCAGTTCGCAGGTACTCCCAATGGCGGGATAGGAAAACTGTAGATTGCAAAATCCAGCTTTGGGGTCCAGATGATGGTCAATTAAAACCATGGGGATTCCAATACCTGTGATTTCAGCCTGCATTTTTTCAACCCTGGCCGGATCATTAAAATCGAGACAAAAAAGTAAATCCGCCTTTTGAATAATTTCTTTAACACCTTTCGGATGCGCGTGATAATCAAATACCCCCTCACATCCCTCCATCCAGTTTAAGAATGCCGGGAATTCGCTGGGTACCACCACATCAACTTTATGACCAGATTTTCTTAACACGTGCATTAAGCCCAGTGAAGAACCTAATGCATCCCCATCCGGTTTATGGTGAGTGGTTATTGCTATCTGCCGGCTTGATGACAACAATTCCTTTAGTTGCCTGATTTTCTCTGAACTAAAAACATTTTCTATCATTGAACATCAAAATTAATCCAATTACCTTTGCGAAAATAAAATGACAAAATATATCCATTCAATGACAACAAACCGAACCTTTACAATGATCAAGCCCGATGGTATTGAAAACGGCTATGCCGGTGCCATTCTTGATCACATTATCAAAGCTGGATTCAAAATTATTGCTATGAAATACACGCGGTTAAGTGCGGAAACTGCCGGCCAGTTCTACGCGATTCATAAAGAACGACCCTTTTACAAGGACCTTGTTTCCTACATGTCATCCGGCCCCATCATTGCGGCTATCCTGGAAAAAGATAATGCGGTGGAAGATTTCAGAACCATCATTGGCGCCACTGATCCCACTAAAGCAGCCGAAGGAACCATTCGTAAATTATATGCGAAATCCATTGAGGCAAATGCAGTACACGGGTCAGACAGCAATGAAAATGCCGCGATTGAGGGAAGTTTCTTTTTTTCCATGCTGGAACGATTCTAAATAGAAAAACATCCTGTTGATAACCCGGTGAAAAGCCGGGTTATTTTATATCCGGGGTATAACAAAAAACATAAACAACATACTGATAAAAAAAATCAACAAGGCAGTGAGTACTACTTTTTCGTAAAGGGAATATCCGTTTCTCTCTTTTTTCCGTCTCATTTTTCACAAAAAAGCTACTTCCCTGACTATGGAGGTCCCCAGGTTGTCATTCAGATTTTTCAAAATTTCTTCTTTCATCAAACACAATTCTTTACGTATGACAGAAGAATTCAAACGTACTTCCAGAATACCATTCCTGAAAACCAGGGAACTTGTATTTTTCACTATATAATCTGACAGACATTTCGCCCAGGCCACCTCAATTTTAGCTGACCACATCCCATCTTCGAGGCGGTACCTTTTAAGCATTTCAGAAATTACTTCTCCAAGTGTATTTTCGTTGGTAGGTCGCATCCTGCAAATTTCAATAAATTTAACCAATATCTTTTAATTATTTGAGGTAAAGCCATGCTAAAATTGGATAATTTTGCCATTGAATGAGTGTAGTAACTTTCACAACTGACTGGGGTAACCGTGATTATCATATTGGTGCCTTGAAGGGTATGCTGATTTCAAAACTACCAGACATTCGATTCATCGACCTTTCACACCAGGTAGCGCGACATCATATACAGCAAGCCGCATACATTTTCGGGAATGCCTACCATTGCTTTCCACCAGGCACCTTACATTTTATTGGAGTACACGGCAACAGCAATTACTATCCGGAACTCCTTGCAATTAAAAAGGGAGGTCACATATTTATCGGGGTAAACGATGGTTTCTTTTCACTGATTTTCCAGGATGCCCCGGTTGACATGGTAAGGCTGAAATCAGAAACTGAGAATGCTGAATTATTCGACCTGAATTTGATTGCAGACAGTATATTTCAGTTATTGTCCGGTAAAAACATCTATGAATTGGGGGACCGGCCATCCCATTATGTACAGCGTTCGGCATTTTTGCCGGCCATAGACGATGAATTAATTCATGGCATTGTCATTTACATTGATGACTTTGGAAATGTTGTAACCAATATCAGTAAAAGCCTTTTTATAGAGCAGAGGAAGGGAAGAAAATTTGAAGTTGTCACCAGGAAAAATCAACATACTATTGATGTAATCAGCAGCAGTTACCATGCGGTTGACCCGGGAAGCGCGCTGGCACTTTTTAATGATGCCGGCAACCTGGAAATTGCCATTAATGAAGAAAATGCATCGAAACTGATGAATCTTAAACTGAACGATAACATACGTATAGAATTTAAATGATAACACGGATTGTAAGATTAAGTATCCGCCCGGATAGTACTGAAAAGTTTCTTTCAATTTTCTCAAGTAATTTTGATGCGATCCGTCTTTTTGATGGCTGTCAACAACTGTCTCTTTATAGTGACACCCATCAACCCTGCCTTTTTACAACCATTAGTTTGTGGGACTCTGAAGCATCCCTGGAGGAATACCGTAAATCGGGGCTTTTTGCCGGGATATGGCCCCAGGTTAAGGAGTTGTTTGATGCACCCACAGTTGCTTTCACCTTAAAGCAGGAATACCCGGTTACCCTGTAATTCAAACAGCTCTTACCATTTGCGGAAAGCGTTCCATTTCTCTTTCAATGAGAGGATGCATCACTTTAAACCACAACGGAGGAACAAGCGCCAATAATATCATCCCGGCATAACCGGTTGGCATTTGCGGGCTATCATCATGATGATCCAGTAACTGATACTTTTTACTTGCTTTATAATGATGGTCGCTATGACGCGATAATTCAAAAAGCAATATACGGCTCAGTACATGATCCGAGTTCCAGGAGTGACAAGGCAATGCCCTTGAATAAGTATGGTTCACCCCCGGTCTTCTTCCAATTCCATAATGTTCAATATAATTGACAGACTCCAGCAGTAAAATACCGATGACCGCTGCTGCCATAAACAACAAAAGGCTTTTCCATCCAAACAACAAATATATAATCCCTAAAAATAATAACTGAATGATATGTATACGGATCATTTGATTATAAAAAGACAATACCGGCCTATTGATACTTTTTAACCTTTCATTTTCAATTCTCCATGCTGAGAAATAGCCCTGGACTACACTCCGTATCCAAAAATGATATATGTTTTCACCAAAACGGGCACTTGCCGGATCGGCATGCGTACCTACCCGTTTATGATGACCTTTGTTATGCTCGATGTTAAAATACATATATAAAGATGTCAGCAAAAACAAACTGGCTAAAAACAGATCTGTTTTACCCTTTCGATGGCCCAATTCATGTCCAACGTTGATGCCAATAATACCGCATAATATACCCATTGACAAGGTTTTACCAAATAATTCCATGGGGGGCACCACCTCAGATGAAGTATTGAAAAGAAAAAAACACAGAATTATAAACTGTAAAGGGAGCAGCATATAAAGCAGGAAATCGTACGACGGATCTATTTGCACCATTTCCGATTCAATCGCGTTTAAATTGTACGGGTCGGGCTTAAACAATAATTCAATGAGTGGTACGCAGATGAAAGAAAAGGCAAGCGGTAAAAATGGAAAATAGCCTCCCAATACCATGCCTGCAAAAACAGATAAGGGAGTGAGATAGGCCAAAAAATATTTCAACCATTTCCAATTCATTCAAATTCAAAATTAATTAAAAAGCATGCAAATTTCAGCCATGCAGAATGGAATAAACAGTAAAAAATTCTTTTATCAAAGCGCAAAAAGTTGTATATTTGAAATATGCTTAGGTACAAGAAATGAGTCAGAAAAAAACCGGGAGGGAAACCAATCCGGATACATTACTTATTCTTAAAGAAAGGACGACACCATACAGAACAATAATGTTCTATGCTTTGGTGGGTTCAAGCATTTTGTTTCTTTCAATGGTAATCATGTTTATCGTTTGGATCACACACAATGAACCCATTGAAAATTTACAATTTCCCAAGAGTTTTAATATTGGCACCATTTTTCTTTTATTCAGCAGTTATACGGCTACCCTGATTAAAAAATTCTACAAAGAAGACAATGCAAAAAGCATGTTGTTTGCACTTAGCGGGACCTTGATTTTTTCTTTGGGATTTGTTCTCTGCCAGGTACTAGGCTGGAAAAGCCTTTTTGACCAGGGTTTCTATTTAAATGGGGGTGCCGGAATTGCCTTTATCTATATTATTTCCGGATTGCATTTTATTCACGTAAGCCTCGGAATGATTTATCTCTTTTATCTGAACATTAAAATACTTGACCTTTGGAATGATCCTGTCCAGTCATTGCTGTATTTTTCAAATCAATTTGAAGGGATCCGGATCGATTTATTTAATACCTATTGGCATTTCATTGATGGATTATGGCTTTTTCTGTATCTGACATTCCTCTTTTTTATATAATTGCAGTACAAGACCTTTCTGATCATTTATGCTTAGACCCAATACACGCATAGCCCTGGTATTCTTTATTTTTTTATCCAATCAAATTCTGGCACAACAAAACCACTCCGACCGTGAATACCGTAAATATCCTCACTGGATTACGATGATGGAGGACTCCCTGACCAATTATTTCGAAATACAAAAAGCATTTGATACGTATTGGTCGGATAAGGAGATACCAAAAGAAGAAGATGAAATACTTGGCATGAAAGGGGTCAGCGAAACTGAAAAGGAAAACAAGGAAGGCTGGTTAAGAAAACTCTTTAAAAAGCGGAGGGGCCCCGATGAAGTAGAAATGGCATATGCACTCAAAAAATACAGGCACTGGTTATTTTTGACGGCACCCTGGGTTCAGGATGATGGAAGGATTCTTTTTCCTGCAGAGCGAAGTAAGTTACTTCAAGACATTTCAAGATAATAAACCTGTTCTTCCATGTTAAGCTACCATCGATATTTCCTGATCGGCATTTTACTGATAAACTATTATTCAGGATACTGCCAAAACCCCGCGAACTGGCAATCTCTTGGGCCAAGCCAGTTTCCTATCAACTCCAGTGGCCAGATAAATGGTATTGGCAGGGTATGTCAGATGAAATTTCATCCTTCAAATTCACAAAAAGTATATGCAGTAAGCGCCTCCGGAGGTTTATGGGTCAGTAATAACGGAACCGGATCCTGGCAAAAAACAGGAAGTGACCAGATAGCACTATCTGCCTGTGCTTCGGTATGTATTGACTTCAGCAATGACAGTATTTTATACCTAAGCACCGGAGATCCGAATTATTACTCTGCAGGATCCGGGATTTATAAGAGCCTTGATGCCGGTAACAGTTGGTTTCCCGCTAATGCAGGAACAGGAAACAGAATGGCCCTGGAAATGCTAATGGACCCTCAGGATCACAACGTACTGGTGGCAGCAACAAATGACGGTATCTGGAAAAGTACAGATGGGGGTCTCAACTGGATTGTGAAGAAAACAGGAGGTCAATTTACGGATATGGTGGCTAAACCCGCAACAGGCAGCAGAACCCTTTATGCGGTTACTTACAGCGAGTTTTATAAGTCGGAAGATTTTGGTGACAACTGGATTTTGATCAACAACGGCATAGCGGTTCCGGGAGGAGGCAGTGGCCAGGGCATGCGACTGGCTGTATCAGCTGCAGATAGCACGGTTGTATATGCAGGAATGATTAAAGACGAAGGCACTATTTTCAAGTCTACAGATGGAGGAAATAGTTTCAGTACCGTATATCATAACCCCTCGGTAAGTCTGGTTGGATACACAGTTGCCGGTGGAGGACAGGGAAATTACAATTTCAGCATGTGTGCAGATCCAATGAATGCAAATGTAGTTTTTGTTGGTGCGCATGTGGTGTGGAGGTCAACGGACGGGGGTTCAACCTGGGTGCAGTTAACACAATGGTGGCAGACTGTACATACAGATATGCATCAGATGCTGCATAATCCCTACAATACCCTTGAACTTTACAATATCAATGATGGCGGAATATGGAGGAGTATGAATGCCGGTTTAAACTGGGCTGCAAGAAGTGATGGTTTACAGGCGACTGAAATTTACAAAGCCGCTTCCAATCCGCTGAGAAAAGACAATCTGAGTATTGGGACTCAGGACAATGGCGAGTTGTATTCACTGAGCAACCAGTGGAGAACCAACCGTGGGGGCGACTGGACATCCCGTATGACATATGATTATCAGAATTTACAATTAGTATACTATCATGAAAATGGCAAACGCAGAAACGTCATTTCAGGACCTGAAGTAACTTTCAACCTGCCTTTTGCATCTTCCAATAACCTGCGCCTTGCTTTTACACCCTTAAACAGTGATATGGGATTATCGGGAATTAATGACCTGTATTTAACCACAGACTTAAGTTCTCCTTCCCCGCTCTGGCTGCAGATAAGCAGTTTCAATACCAGTATAAAGTCTATTGAATTTGCAGCTCATTCATCCGATCATGCATATGTACTGAGCACCCCAAATCTTTTCAGGAAATTCAGCGGCCTCTCCAATGGTACAGCCACTTCCCAGTTTTCCAGCCTTCCCTCCTCTGTAACCAATGGCGGAAGTATTGCCAGTTTGCCAAACGACTCAAACATAATTTACGTGACGGCAGGATCAAAAATATACAGATCAACTGACCAGGGGCTTAGTTGGACCAACGTCACTTTCAACCTTCCCAATATCAACATTCATAAAATTATTCATGACCCCTACTCCACTGATGAATCCGTTTACGCCTGCAATATCGCCGGGGTCTGGTATAAGAATATCAACATGAATACCTGGTATAATTACTCGCAAGGCCTGCCTGCCATTGCGAATATTACTGAATTCATGTTTTACAATGACGGTCCTGTAAATAGTGAACTCAGGGTTGCCACTTATGGTAGGGGTGTCTGGAAAAGCCCTTTACAATCGTTCACTACAAACCTTATCGCAAGTAATTCCATTCCCAATATTTTCATCTCACCCAACCCTGCAGGAAATTTTATCAATATTAAAACCGACCCAACCGACCTTAAATCCATCCGCAAAATCAGGATTTATACTGTTACGGGATCTTTTGTCGGCGAATATGAAATGGGAAATGTCCTAAACGGGCTTACCATGCAGATAGGATCATTAAAACAGGGCATGTATTATTTAGCAGGCTTTGATCTTAATGGAAAAATCAGCGCCCGGGGAAAATTCATAAAAGAATAATTTTTTACCTAAATTACGTAGCGTATAACAGGTAAAACAAATAAAGGACTGCGGAGGCCTGCTCCACTGGAAACATTATTTTTGCATACTAGAAAATTACCATGAAAAAGATAGCAATCATTGGTTCCGGACAGATGGGAAATGGAATCGCGCATGTATTCGCGCAAGGTGGATATGAGGTAACGATAACAGACATCAGACAGGAAGCATTAGACCAGGCGATGGTCACCATCAGTAAAAATTTAGACCGGCAGGTTACTAAAGGACTGATCAGCGAAGAAGATAAAATCAGCGCACTGGGCAGGATTCAATGCAGCACACATCTCAAAGGAGGTGTAAGTAATGCCGATCTGGTCATAGAAGCTGCAACAGAAAATGTAGATTTAAAATTGAAAATATTTTCAGATCTGGATCAACTCACCCATCCTGATTGCATTTTAGCTACCAACACCTCCTCTATTTCCATTACAAAAATTGCAGCCTCTACCCGAAGAGGTGATAAAGTAATAGGTATGCACTTCATGAATCCGGTTCCGGTCATGAAGTTGGTAGAAGTAATCAGGGGATACAACACCAGCGACGAAGTAACCGGGAAAATAACGGAGTTGTCAAAGAAACTGGGGAAAATTCCCGTTGAGGTAAACGATTATCCCGGTTTTGTTGCAAACAGAATTTTGATGCCCATGATAAATGAAGCCTGTTATACTTTATTTGAAGGTGTGGCCGGGGTTGAAGAAATAGATACCGTTATGAAGCTTGGTATGGCGCATCCCATGGGCCCCCTCCAACTTGCTGATTTTATCGGTTTAGATACCTGTTTAAGTATATTAAGGGTAATTCATGATGGGTTTGGAAATCCCAAGTACGCACCCTGCCCTTTGCTTGTAAATATGGTTACTTCCGGAAACCTCGGTGTTAAAACAGGACAAGGATTTTATAAATATATTAAAGGGGCCAAAGAAATGCAGGTTGCGGATTATTTTATACTGTAGTGGTCAAATCAAGACCATTCCTGTTAAGCTCCTTTAATCAACTACACCTTTAGAAAAAAATCCGTATGTCCTATCTTCAACAAATTTCAAATCCGTGAAATCAATGAAAGAGCCTGGCCATATGGGCTGTGTTCCTGAACATATCTTTACTTTTACCAAATTCGTAAAATAAAATTTTTTTCATCAAAAATGAAAAAAGAAGCCATCAAACCGGGAGATCAGGTCAGTTTCCTGAATGAAAAGCAGGAAGGCATCGTTAAAGAAATCCTGGAGAACGGGCAGATCATTGTTGACCTTGAAGACGGATTCCCCGTGGAAGTTTCACCCAGGGAACTGGTTGTTGTAAAAAGCCATGCAGAAAATGTTTCCGGCAAAGTACCTCAAGAAGGAGCAGACAAAGCGCAGCGACAGGAGTACCATCAATATCCCATTCTCTTAGCCCTTGCAGATGTGCTTTACTTTTTAACAGTTCCTCTGGAAAACACAGTCAGTTCAGGCCCTTTAAACTGGTATTTAGTAAACAGCACCTGTTTTCAATTTGCATTCACCATTCATTACAGAAAAAATGGCCTTCTTCAGGGTCATCAGTGTGGCATCATCACCCCCGGTCAATGTATTCCTATGGGAGAATTTAAACGGGAAGATTTATTTAGTCAGGGTGAAATTCAATTTGACGCCTTGTTATTTGATAAAAACCCCCATAACGCCATACCAAGAATCCATAAAACAACAAACCTTGATCTTCCGGTTCTCTCGCAAAGTTTTCCAAGCCTCAGTTCTCCACTCTGTTTTTCCAAAGCCAGCATTATCTATACATACACGAGCCAGGATACAATGGATGAAAGCGGATTATTGGAAAAACTGAAAACTGAATTCACTGCTACCCCATCATCCTCCAACAAAGACGCACATAAAATTCTTAAAAAAACCAGGGAATCTGATGTCTTGAATAAATACGGTCTCTCACCAGGCCGTAAAGAAGTAGATTTACATATTGAAGAACTTCGGGAAAATATTGAGAAATTAAGCAATTCAGAAATGTTGCAAATTCAAATGGAACATTTCAGGAAAGAACTGGATAATGCCATACTGAGACGCCTTCCTTCTGTTGTTTTTATACATGGAATTGGTAATGGAAAACTTAAAAACGAGATCAGAGGCGAATTACAAAAAAACGGGTTCAGATATGCTGATGCGGCATATCACCAATACGGTTCCGGAGCTACGGAGGTTTTCATTTAAAAGTTATTCACTTTTCGTCATATAATTAAGGTATGAATACTTTTCCAGCCGGTTCAATTCAGCAGATATCCATTCCTGCCATTCGGGCGAAACGGAGTTTTCTCCATCATGATCATTGTCAAAACGACGTTGAGTTTCAGACATCTCATTAAAGCACTTTTTATAAATCCGCTGGGCTGCCCCTGCATTTTTGATCTCTTTTAAACGGCCCCTCAACAATCTGGCGTAAATTTCCGCAATGTTAAAGTGTGCTTGTTCATGCAAGAGTGTTTCCTTATCCTGCGCATCTCTCAGCCAGGAATGATCCGGTTTCATAAAGGCATACACCATAATTGCTGTTGCAGGACCATGGCTTTTAAAGGAAAAATAAATTCCACAATAAATATAGCCTTCGAGACTTCTATGGGCTCCACTAAAGGATTTGGAGGGACCTTTCGATTTTGGCAAAACCTGCCTGAAATCTGACTCTTTCAGCATAGAGGGGCCATTCCATACCAGTTCATCCGCCTGCTTCATTTCCTGTGCTGTAAGATCACAAGATATCAGAACATACGCCAGCATCAATAGCAATTCCCTGCCATACCTCAACATGCATTTTTGCTCAGACATTAATAATTAATAATTTTACACATATGAACATTACATTTTATGGAGCTGCTCAGACTGTAACCGGAAGCAAGCACCTTATAACAACGGGAAGAAATAAAAAATTATTACTTGATTGCGGACTATTTCAGAACAGCGGGGGTGATAATGCCGAACTGAACCGGCATTTTGGCTTTGACCCTGCCATGGTGGATTACATGATACTTTCTCACGCGCATATCGATCATTCCGGGAACATCCCTTTCCTTGTGAAACAGGGATATTCGGGACCGATTTACTGCACCCCCGCCACACTTGATCTATGCAAGATAATGTTAGCCGACAGCGCGCATATTCAGGAAAACGATATAAAGTATCTCAATGAAAAAAGAAAACATAACGGAAAAAGACCGCTGGACGAGTTGTATAATATCGATGATGTACAGGTTGCCATGCGTCAGTTTATCGCCGTTCCCCTGGATACGCCATTTGAAATTGATTCCCATATTCAATTTACATTAACGGATGCCGGACATATTCTGGGAAGCGCGGCTATAAATCTAATATTTGATGAACCGGAAGGTAAAACCAGGGTATTTTTTTCAGGGGATACGGGCCGGCCCAATGACATCATATTAAAATCGCCCCAACCTTTTCCCCAGGCTGATTACATCATCATGGAATCAACCTATGGTGACAGGTTGCATGAATCGACGGAAGACGCCGAAACGCACCTTTTCAATATCGTTCATGATACCTGTATAAACCGCCATGGGAAATTAATAATACCGGCCTTTAGCTTAGGCAGGACGCAGGAGATCGTATATTCATTAAACAGATTGTATAATAAAGGACTGCTACCCGAGATACCCGTTTATGTTGATTCCCCATTGGCCATCAGCGCTACCTCTATCATGAGCAAACACAAGGAATCCTTCAATGCAGATATTATTGAATACATGAAAAAAGATTCGGATCCCTTCGGTTTTGAAACCCTACATTATATTCAGGATGTTGAATCGTCAAAAGCACTCAATGAGCTGAAGGAACCTTGTATCATTATTTCGGCTTCCGGAATGCTTGAAGCGGGAAGAATAAAGCACCATATCAAGAACAACATTCACGACGCTAAAAACACCATACTGATCATTGGTTACGTACCACCCGGTTCCCTTGGCGGAAGACTCATTGAAGGTGCCACTGAAGTCAAGATATTCGGGAAGTTGTATCCTGTTCTCGCTCAAATTTCTGTACTTGATTCCTACAGTGCCCATGCCGATTACAGGGAAATGATGGATTATTTAAAATGTCAACATCCGGACTTGATAAAGAAAATGTTTTTAGTGCATGGTGAACCCGAATCACAAAAGGCTTTCAAGATCCACCTGAATGGAATGGGCTTCAAAGACATTGTCATACCTATTCAAGGCGAGACATTCCTGCTGGATTAAAGCTGATATTCAAACACACCTTAAATCCATCCATTTGGGGCATTCAATTGCCTTTATAATCACTTTCACTTCATATTAGTGTGACAGGCCGGCCCTATATTCCGGAAGTTGAAAATCATTATTGCAAGTAAAAAGGGGCAACTGCATTTCTTAGCTTCCCAATAAAAGATGAATGAAATTCCAGTCGTCACCTTCTATTATACATTGATATTAATCATATGAACCTCTGATCATCATTATTTATACCCTTAGCTCATGGGGATATTTTTGATACATAAAGAATATTACAAAAAACCTTAACAACATGAAATCTAACTTAGGAATCACCGACAGGGTAATCAGAATGTTTCTTGGTGTAGCTGTAGCCATGTTCTTCGTTTATCAAAACAGTATGTGGGCATTACTGGGTTTAATCCCCTTTGTAACCGGAATTATTGGCACTTGTCCGCTTTATAATATATTAGGTTTCAACACTTTAGAATCAGGAAGTTCCAGTTAATCAAAGAGGGGACTTTATACTTTTTCTTTGCTGACAGTACGGCTGGAAATATTAATTTTATCAGGTCCATGAGCCGGAGTATTAAATAAAAATATGATAGGACTACATAAACATGAGTTAATTGATACTTTATTTAATCATTCGGCTGAAGGAATTATTGTAGTTGACGATAGGGGTAAAATTTTTCTGGCCAATCCGGCTGCGGCCCGCATGCTGCATTACTCGGTTTCCGAACTTGAATCACTGACGGTTGAAGACCTCGTTCCGGACATGGTCCGGCACAAGCACGAACAGCACCGAAACAACTTTAACCAACATTCCAGGTCAAGAACCATGGGTTTAGGGCTTGATTTATATGCCCGAAAAAAAGGCGGCGAACTACTACCCGTTGAAATAAGTCTGAGTCCGATTGATATTAAAGGCAAAAAGTTAGTCATGGCCTTTTTAATTGATATTACATTCAGGAAACAGATTGAGTTTGCCGTTCAGGAAAAACAAAAAGAATTAGAACGGGTTGCAGCCGCACTCATTGCAACCAATGAGGAGTTAGAAAAAAAAGTTTCGGACCGTACCAAAGTACTTCAGGAAGCCATACGTGAATTGGAAAAGTCCAGAAACGAACTGAGCATAGCGCTTGAAAAGGAAAAAGATCTCAATGATTTGAAATCCCGTTTTATTTCAATGGCTTCCCATGAATTCAGAACGCCATTGACCACCATATTATCTTCGGCCAGTTTAATTTCTGAATACAGCAGCACAGAAAGTCAGGAAAAGCGCATCAAGCATATCAACCGTATTAAATCATCTGTACACAATCTGAATGATATCCTTAGCGACTTTCTTTCCATCAGTAAACTTGAAGAAGGGAAGGTACACGCAGAATACAGAGTCTTTAATCTTGAAGACCTGGTAAGCGAAGTAGTCCTGGATATGCAGTTAAATGCAAAGGCGGGACAAAAATTAACCTATGAGCACAAAGGAACCCCTCAGGTATATCTTGACAGTAAACTAATTAAAAACATACTGATCAACCTTATCAATAATGCTATTAAATTTACCAGCGAAAACAAAAAAATAAACATACAAACACGCTGTGATGCCTACACGATCAGCATAGAGGTCCAGGATGAGGGTATTGGCATCAGTGAAGAGGATCAAAAACATTTATTTGAACGATTTTACAGAGGAAAGAATGCATTTAACATACAGGGCACAGGGTTGGGATTACATATTGTTGGAAATTATGTAGACCTGATGAAGGGCCATCTGACACTCAGCAGTAAACTAAACACAGGAACGACCATCAAAATCACATTTCCAAAGGCGGATCAATAAATTATGAAAAAGAAAATATTGCTTATTGAAGATAACCAAGATGTCCGTGAAAATACAGCGGAGATCCTTGAATTGGCTGAATACAAGGTATTGACAGCTCCGGACGGCAAGGAAGGTGTAGAGCTTGCCAGGAAAGAGTTTCCCGATCTAATAATTTGTGATATCATGATGCCGGGACTAGATGGTTATGGTGTACTGCATTTACTGGGCAAGGACCCGCAGTTGTCAACTGTACCTTTCATCTTCCTTACAGCAAAAGCCGAAAGAAGTGATATGAGAAAAGGCATGGAATTGGGTGCTGATGATTATATCACGAAGCCATTTGATAAAACTGAATTATTAAATGCGGTTGAAAGCAGAATCAAAAAAGCAGAAACCCTGAAAAAGGAGTACAATAAAGACCTGGAAGGCCTCGGTAGTTTTATCAGTGATGTTGCCGGTGCGGGTGCTTTAAAAAGGTTTCTGGAGGGTAAAAAAATTAATCATTACAAAAAGAAGGAAAGCATTTATCTGGAAGGTAATTATCCAAACGGACTTTACTATATCAACAAGGGAAAAGTTAAAATTTTCAAGACCCATGAATATGGGAAAGAGTTGATAACGGATTTGTTAAAAGAAGGGGATTTCTTTGGTTATACAACATTACTTGAAGAAAATCCCTATTATGAATCAGCTGAAGCCATGGAAGATGCTGAAATCACCTTCATACCCAAGGAGGAATTCCAGCAAATGGTATTTGGAAACATATCCGTTACCAAGAACTTTTTAAAAATACTAACCAAAGGGGTTCTTGACAAACAGGAAAGATTACTTGACCTGGCGTATAGCTCTGTCAGGAAAAGGACGGCAGAAGCATTGGTACTGTTACGCGACAAATACCAGGCCCGTGAAGGAGAGCAATTTTCCATTGCCATTGCACGGGACGATCTTGCCAACATAGTAGGAACCGCTACCGAGTCACTGATCCGGACTTTAAGCGATTTTAAGGAGGAGAAACTTATAGAAATCAAGGATGGAAAAATCAAAATACTTGATGAAAAGAAACTCAGGAATTTAAAAGCCTGATTTTTTCGCGGATTACCTCCTATAGTAAAAAAGATTTTCTAATAGAAATCACTGTCTTCCTGGTTCTCGGGCTTTTCCTTTATTTGCCTGGACAGTTCGGCCCCTTCGTCATTTTGCTGGCGTAAAGTCCAGGAATCGGTAGCTGAAGTTTCCAGCCATACATTACCGGATTTTCTAAATACCTGTACAGACAATCCAAAATTATTAAGGAATTGCTCTTCCAGTTCATTTACGGTCATCAATTCGTTCACAAGTAAATCTCCTTCCGTATTTTTCACCCTGCAATCCCTGACATAGCGGTTGTTATTATAAATCAGACTTTTCGAAGAACTCTCACCTATCTTATGGGGTGTTTTAAAAAATTCCACTTTCAGAAAGGGAAAAAGAGCGTTAAAGTCAGCTTGCAAACCCGATAAGGGTCTTTCATTGCTAATCCTGATTTTCATAGTAGAATTTTGATTGAATCTTCCGTACATTTTAAAGGATCGTGAACTATTTTAGTAATGTTAATTAACCGGCAAAGGTGCTATTTGGTTTCAATTGAACAAATGATATTAATCATGGCTGCAGGATATGATCTGTTTTTCATGTGAATAACCGCTACTACTGTCTTTATCATCCCTATCCTCACCTGCACAACCCCAGCCATTATATCTTTCATGCATCCCCTGAAAAGCCAGGTTTTGATCCTGAGTACATAATGCCCTTACTTTGGCCACAATAACCGGCTGTATTTATTTATTATCTATTTTTAACTTACCTATCTCACCTTTAAAGTAAGATATCATTGCAAAAATGTAAATCTAACTACCTGTTTGCTATGATTTCTGTCAAATCCTATGCTGATTAAGTCCATTTTGATAAGCATCAAAGAGAATACTGACAATTCTCATAAACCCTAAATATCCATCTTCGTATTCTTGTTGGCTCATTACCAATTACTATGCAACGCGTAAATACAGATACTAAAACACTTTGTTTTCACTGCGGAGAAGAATGTTTGGGAGATGCTGTCATTTTTGACGAAAAAAATTTTTGCTGTCCCGGTTGTAAGTTGGTGTATGAAGTGTTATCAGAGAACAACCTATGTAATTACTACAACCTGGATGCCCGACCCGGCATCACACAACGTCATCCCTTTTTAGGAGACCGGTATGCTTATCTGGATGACGAAAAAATAGCACGATCACTGATCCGGTTCAGGGATAAAGAAAGTATCCATTTATTGTTTCACATCCCGGCTATGCACTGCAGCAGTTGTATATGGCTTTTGGAACATTTAGGTAAACTGGAAACCGGCGTAATCCGGTCCCATACTGATTTTATAAAAAAGGAGATCAGCATCGTTTATGATCCTTCCATTACCAGTTTAAGAAAGATAGTTGAGCGCCTCCATCAGATAGGTTATCCGCCTGAACTAAACCTTAAACAGGCTGAAAAAGGAACCTCAAAAAGTCACAACAGAAGCCGCATATATAAAATCGGGGTGTCCGGGTTCGCCTTCGGCAACATTATGTTATTGAGTTTTCCGGAGTATTTCTCAGGAGGCGTTTATCATGGTGAAGATTTCAGTAAAGCATTTGGTTATATTATTTTATTTCTCTCCATTCCTGTATTCCTTTATAGCGCAAGTGAATTTCTTGAAAACGCATTATTAAGCTTCAGACAAAAAACCATAAACATTGATGTACCCATCGCCATCGGTATCATCGCCATGTTTTTAAGGAGCAGTTATGAAATACTCAGCGGAAGCGGTCCCGGCTATTTTGACAGTATGACCGGCCTGGTGTTTTTTATGCTTATCGGCAGAAATTTTCAAAGTAAAACCTACCGCTGGCTTTCTTTTGACCGCGACTATAAGTCATATTTTCCCATTGCTGTGAGCAGGATCCGCGGGAGTAAACAGGAAGCGGTGGCTGTACAGGATTTACAGGTTAACGACAGAATATTCATCAGGAACCTGGAAATCATCCCTGCCGATGTATTATTGATCAGTGACACGGCGGATATCGACTATAGTTTTGTTACCGGAGAATCGAGGACCGTACGATGCGAAAAAGGTGATAAAATCTTTGCCGGAGGACGGCTCAAAGGCAGTCCCGCTGAAGTGGTCGTGCAGCAGGAAGTATCACAAAGTTACCTGACACAATTGTGGAATCAATCGAGCGGTAAATCTTCATATAAAAGCGGATTCCAGCAAATGGTGGAAAATATCAGTCGCTGGTTTGTGATCCTTACCCTGTTGATTGCTGCCGGTTCATTTTTGTATTGGTATAACAGCGATTTTAACCGTGCACTACATGCCTTTACCTCTGTACTGGTGATCGCCTGCGCCTGCGCACTTGCCTTGTCAGCACCATTTACATTCGGGAATATGCTGCGAATTCTGGGCCGTAACGGAATATATCTGAAGAATGCCAATGTGCTGGAAAAGCTATCTGATATTGACGCCATTGTTTTTGATAAAACCGGAACACTGACGGAGGCAGAAAGTGCTAGTGTAAGCTATTCCGGAACCCCTCTTTCAAAAGAACTCTTGTATGCCATTTCAGACCTGGCGAACGCCTCCTCCCACCCTTTAAGCCGTCTAATTGCCAGATTATCTCCGGGCCATGAAAGAAAAAGGGCAATGCTGAGTGAAGTACAGGAAAAAGAAGGAATGGGCATTGAGGGGAAGTCCATGAATTATAACATCCGTTTAGGGAGCAGGGCATTTATTGGTGATAACAATCCTGTAATCGACGGGGCTCAGCATTCAAACGTAGGTGTTCAAGTGAATGGGGAGGTTTACGGATACTTCCATTTTACCAACCAATACCGACCGGAAGCTGCCGGTCTGGTTAATAAACTGAAAGAGGAACGTTATCATATATCCGTCATCAGTGGTGACCATGCCTACGAACGCGGGTACCTTGAAGGATTGCTGGGGCAAAAAGGTACAGTAAAGTTCGATCAGAAACCTGAAGATAAGGTGTGTTACGTTCAGGATCTGCAGCGCAACGGAAGTAAAGTAATGATGGTTGGTGACGGACTCAACGACGCCATAGCCTTACTGAACAGCCATGTTGGAATAGCCGTTGCAGAAGACATTAACAATTTCACGCCGGGATGTGACGGCATCATCCTGTCAAAGTACTTTGGCAAAATTTCTTCCCTTCTCAGATTTGCGAAGTCGGGTCAAAGAATTATCATTATCAGTTTTATCATATCCCTCCTTTACAATTTTGCGGGGTTGTGGTTCGCTGTACAGGGAACTTTATCTCCGGTCATTGCAGCAATCCTGATGCCCATCAGTACCAGTAGCCTTGTTATATACACCGTATTGGCAAGTAGTTACAAAGCAAAGTCCTTACTTAAAAGCCAATAACATGATAAAGATCAATTTTCCGGCTAAAAATCATCATACTGTCATATAATTGTCAAAAATAAATTTGCCCCGTTTATGAGTGTAATTCTGATACTGATTGCCTGTAGTCTTTTTGTTGCCGGAAGTTTTCTGGCCGGATTTCTATGGTCAGTAAGAAGCGGGCAGTTTGATGATGATATATCGCCCGGAGTAAGAATTTTGATTGATGATGAAATAATACCTAACCAAAATAATTTAAAAAATCCTGATTGAGTATGACCATTGAAAAATTCAGCTATGACAATCGCATTGTGAGAAACTTTGCCTTAGCTACTATTATCTGGGGAATAGTAGGAATGTTACTGGGACTGATTGCGGCCTTACAGATTCCTTTTCCAAGCCTTAACCTGGGAGAGTACTTTAGTTTCGGCCGAGTGCGCCCGGTGCATACCAACGCCATCATTTTCGCATTTGTCGGAAACGGAATTTTCATGGGGTTGTATTACTCACTACAACGGCTATGCAAAGCAAGAATGTTCAGTGATGCGCTCAGTAAATTTCATTTCTGGGGTTGGCAATCCATCATTGTACTTGCGGCCGTCACCTTATTAACCGGACATACCACAGGCAAAGAATATGCTGAACTGGAATGGCCTATTGATATTCTAATCGCCCTGGTTTGGGTGGTGTTTGCCATTAACATGTTTGGCACCATTCTTAAAAGAAGAGAAAGACATTTATATGTTGCGATATGGTTTTATATCGCAACCGTTATAACTGTGGCAGTGCTGCATATTGTAAATTCAATTGAAATTCCAGTCAGCCTTTTAAAGAGTTATTCTGCCTACGCGGGTGTTCAGGATGCCCTGGTACAATGGTGGTACGGACACAATGCAGTGGCATTCTTTTTAACGACTCCATACCTGGGGTTGATGTACTACTTTGTTCCGAAAGCAGCTAACCGGCCGGTATATTCTTACCGCCTTTCCATCATTCACTTCTGGGCCCTTATATTCATTTACATCTGGGCGGGTCCTCACCATCTTCTTTACTCTGCCTTACCAGACTGGGCTCAATCACTGGGTACTGTATTTTCCATCATGCTCATAGCTCCATCCTGGGGAGGAATGATAAACGGTCTGCTGACCTTGCGTGGTGCCTGGGACAGGGTGCGGGAAGACATTGTTTTAAAATTCATGGTGGTAGCCATTACCGCATATGGTATGTCCACCTTTGAAGGGCCGATGCTTTCTTTAAAGAATGTAAATGCTATCAGCCATTTTACCGACTGGACCATCGCACACGTACACATTGGAGGACTGGGATGGAATGGAATGTTAACATTCGGTATTCTTTACTGGTTGATACCAAGACTGTATAAAACCGAATTGCACTCTAAAAAACTTGCATCTTTTCATTTTTGGATTGCCACGCTCGGAATTTTGTTTTACGCCATTCCAATGTATTTCGCAGGATTTACACAAAGTCTGATGTGGAAAGACTTCACCCCGGATGGCGTATTGCGTTACCCCAATTTCCTGGAAACAGTAACCCAGCTTATCCCCATGTACAAATTACGCGCAGTGGGTGGTCTTCTATACTTTATAGGCGCCATTGTTATGGTATATAACCTTGTTCTCACCATGAAAGCCGGAATCTTACATGAAGAGGAATCTGTAGAAGCACCTGCTTTGGATCCTAATGAAGCGGTACATGGAGGGCACTGGCACCGCTGGATTGAACGCAGACCTATTCAGATGTTGTTATTAAGCACGGTACTGATATTAATAGGTGGTATAGTTGAGTTTGTACCAACTTTCCTCGTACAATCCAACATTCCCACCATTGCCAGTGTAAAACCCTACACACCCCTCGAGTTACAGGGAAGGGATATTTATGTACGGGAGGGTTGTTACACCTGCCATTCGCAGATGATACGGCCTTTCCGCTCAGAAACTGAACGTTATGGGGAATATTCTAAAGCAGGAGAATTTGTTTATGACCATCCCTTCCAATGGGGGTCAAAAAGAACCGGTCCGGACCTGCAAAGGGTGGGTGGTAAATATCCCAACATATGGCATTATCACCATATGATTGATCCTACTACCATGTCACCTGGGTCAATCATGCCAGCCTATGACTGGATGGCGGATAAAGACCTTGACATCAGCAGTACTCCTGCAAAAATTCGCGCCATGCAAAGTTTGGGGGTACCCTATCCTGAAGGCTACGACCAGAAAGCCAATGATGATCTGATGAAACAGGCGGAATCCATTGCCGCTGACCTGAAGAAAAACAATGCAAGTATTGCTCCCAACAAAGAACTAATTGCCATGATAGCTTATTTACAGCGCATGGGTACCGACATCAAAGCCTCCCGATTAAGTGCTAACCAATAAAAGACAGAACCTATGTACCGTCAATATTTAGAAAGTATAGCCGGGGTAAGTATTTATCCTGTTATATCCCTGATAATATTCTTCCTGTTTTTTACAGTATTAATCAGTTACCTGATAAAATCAGACAAAAAGCATTTTCAAATGCTGAGTCAATTACCCTTACAGAATAACGATTCAAACCACGAATAAACAAACGTATGAACCGCCATAAAATATCTATACTCCTGACAGGAATTATCAGCATAATTTCTTCCTCAGTACTTGCGCAAGATGGATCGAAAGCCGCAGATGCAAACCCAACTGTACCTACGATATTATTTGATCCCAGTTTTTATCTGATTGCGTTTGTATTTATTATCATGTTTATAGCCATTATTTCATTAACAAGGACCATCAGGATGCTGGCCTATGGCATGTTACCTGAGGATAAAAAGAGAGCGCTTGAAACAAAAAAGGAGAAAATGGCTTACGAAGAGTTGAATACACCTTCTTTCTGGACAAGGTTTGACCGCGACATACTCACCAAAGCCGTACCAGTAGAAAAGGAGGCGGATGTGATGCTGGATCACGACTATGATGGCATAAAAGAACTTGATAATAGTCTGCCTCCCTGGTGGGTATGGGGGTTCTATATTACTATCATTTGGGCGGTAATCTATCTGATTCATTTTCATGTTATCGATACCGGACAATTGCAGGCTGCGGAGTACGATACAGAAGTTGCAATGGCCGAACAGGCATTGAAGGAACGCCAGGCAAAAATGGCAGATTTTATTTCCGCAGAAAACGTTACTGCCCTTAACACTCCCGAAGGACTTGGAGCTGGTAAAGATATCTTTATTAAAAACTGCGTTGCCTGCCATGGACAGGGCGGTGAAGGGACGGTAGGTCCCAATCTGACCGATGAATTCTGGATTCACGGAGGAGGAATAAAAAACATTTTCAATACGGTTAGTGAAGGTGTAACTGCCAAAGGTATGATTTCATGGAAGAGTCAGTTAAGCCCAAAGCAAATCAGGGAAGTATCGAGTTATATTCTTACCTTACAGGGCTCAAAGCCCGCAAATGGCAAAGCACCTGAAGGCGAAAAATGGAGCGATAGCGGAAGTAGCCCGGCAGTTACTACCGACAGCAGTGCCGCTCAAGCAGACAGTACAGGTGCCACAGCGTTGACATCGGGCGCATCCAACTAGTTCATGAGTCAGGAAAAGTATCATTCTTTTGATCCGGAAGGAAGTTTCAGGGATAGTGTAGCCACGATTTCCAAAGAGGGGAAACGAAACTGGATTTATCCCAAGAAGCCTTCCGGAATACATTATGACCGAAGGACCATTCTGAGTTTTATTTTACTTGGGGTGATGTTTGCCGGGCCTTTTTTGAAGTTCAACGGCCATCCCCTAATGTTATTCAACATACTGGAAAGGAAATTTATCATTTTCGGCATTGCATTCTGGCCACAGGATTTTTATTTATTTGTACTGGCCATGCTGACTTTTGTAGTATTTATCATACTCTTTACAGTATTGTTTGGACGCTTATGGTGCGGTTGGGCATGTCCACAAACCATATTTATGGAAATGGTATTCCGCAAAATTGAATACCTTATTGAGGGGGACTATATGCAGCAAAAAGCCCTCAATGCGGAAGCACCCAATCCCCGTAAACTCAGAAAAAAACTTTTGAAAAACAGTATTTTCTTTATTCTGTCGTTTCTCATTGCCAACACCTTCCTTGCTTATCTGATCGGTATTGATGAACTGAGCAAAATGATTACGGAAGGCCCTACTGAAAATAAAGGTACTCTAATATCCCTGGTAATTTTCACTTCCGTTTTTTACGGCGTTTACACAAAATTCAGGGAACAGGCATGTATTGTGGTTTGCCCCTACGGGCGTTTGCAGGGGGTATTGCTTGATAAAAACTCAGTAGTTATCGCATACGATTACAAGCGCGGTGAACCAAGAGGTAAAATTCACAAAGGTGAAGAGCGGAAAATCGGTGATTGCATTGACTGCCATCAATGCGTACAGGTATGTCCGACCGGAATTGACATCAGAAACGGCACTCAAATGGAGTGTGTGAACTGTACTGCATGTATTGATGCCTGTGATTCTATCATGGACAGGATCAACAAACCGAGAGGTTTAATACGGTATACCAGTGAGGAGGCTATCAATTCGGGTAAGAAGTTCAGGGTTACATCACGGATTATTGGTTATTCGGTGGTATTAACCATCCTCCTTGGCGTACTCATCACGCTCCTGGCACTCCGAACCGACGTGGAATCCACCATTTTAAGGACCCCCGGTATGTTATTTCAGAAACAGGGTGAAAACAAAGTCAGTAACCTGTATAATATCAAAGTAATCAACAAAACCTTTGAAGACCTCCCCATTGAGATCAAAATCGTTTCGCCGGTAGGAGAAATAAAATGGGTAGGAAATGGGATTACAAATCTGAAGGAGCAAGACATAGCTGAAGGAGAATTCTTTGCAATTCTTAATACCCGGGATATTAAAAACACAAAAACAGAAGTGCGCATTCAAATATTATCCAATGGAAGAGTTGTTGATGAAACCACCACCAATTTCATTGGACCTACCAATTAACAATTATGAACTGGGGATATAAAATACTGTTTCTTTATACCGGTTTCATTGCCGGCATTTTATTTCTTGTTTACAAATGCACACAGGAAAATATAGACCTTGTAACTCCTGACTATTATGAGCGTGAATTAAAATTTCAGGATCAGATTGACCGTTCCGGCAACATTGAAAAAAGCGGATATTCCTTAACTATCAGTTACAATGAAAGCTCTGATTGTATTGACATCATGTATCCGCCGATGAAAGAGGATAAAATCAAGGGAGAAATTTTGTTTTTCAAACCTGATAATTCAAAACTTGACTTTACTGTGCCTGTACAACCATTAAACGGCAAGCAAAGCATTCCGGTTGATAAACTTGTTAAAGGCTACTGGAAGATACAAACCACCTGGGAAGCCGGGACAACCCCTCTTTACCAGGAGGAAAAGGTATATATTCAATAATGGAGTTATTTTTCTGGACAGCGTTCACAGTTGGTTTCCTCGGAAGTTTTCATTGTGCAGGGATGTGCGGCCCGTTGGCTTTGGCTTTACCTTCAGGCGAGGGAGGTATATTACGGCTGGCTGCCGGACGATTGGCTTATAATGTTGGAAGGGTGGTAACCTATTCCCTGCTGGGACTTGCTGCGGGTATGCTGGGAAGAACTTTTTCAATCCGCGGCTGGCAAAGCGACCTTAGTATTGTAAGTGGTATCCTGATCCTGGTGATGGTGATCTTCACCAACAAGAAAATTCAGGGTAAAATAAACCAGCGTCTGGCAGGCGTTTCGTTCGGGTTAAAAAAGGTTTTCGGAATGCTCATGAAGAAACATTCGTTTGGTTCACTGTTCACTATTGGACTGGTAAATGGAATTCTGCCCTGTGGCTTTGTTTACCTGGCACTTGCGGGTGCTGCAACCACAAAGAGTCCGCTGGAAGGGGCCGCTTATATGTTTTTATTTGGAACAGGCACCATTCCCATCATGTTTGTACTGGCCATGTCAGGAACTTTCATTTCCATTAAAGCAAGGAACATAATTAACAGGCTTTCTCCTGTTGTCGCCATTGCGCTTGCAATATTTCTGATACACCGAGGCACCCTTTTAAAAGAAGAATCTCAATCCTGTTGCCATCCGGATCACATGAAAAGTGTGGAAGTGAAAAGTGAATAATGTATTCAACATTATTATTTTGTGTGTCATACTGGATTCGAACCAGTGACCCCTACCCTGTCAAGGTAATGCTCTGAACCAACTGAGCTAATGACACAATTTATTTACTGACAGCTTTCAGTAATCTTTAATACGGCAATTTTTTCCTGGTTGAGGAAAGAAAGCGAATGATGGCTTCAGCATTCAAAATTATCAATTATTTGAAAAACTTATCATCAAAATTCAGAAGAAATAATTTTTCTGTAGCGCGGGTGAATGCAGTGTACAGCCATCGAAAATATGATTTATCCATCATTTCCTCTGTCAGATATCCCTGATCTACCACTACCACAGGCCATTGACCACCCTGCGCTTTATGACAGGTAACCGCATATGCAAACTTAACCTGCAATGCATTATAGTAGGGATCCTTCTTAACCAAAGCAATCCTTCGTTTTTTATCCGGTTCTTCTTCCATGTAGGAAAGGTGCAATGCCTCAAAGAGACGCTGTTGTTCGTTTGAAGGAAGAGAAGCCGCTTCACTGCTCAGCGTATCCAGCATGATCATCGCTTCGACAGCCGGCTCATCAGGATACTCAGGAAAGCGAAGACTGGCCATGGCAAAGCGGAAGCCGTGTCTGTCAGTAAAACTATATACCTTCACTACTTCCACTACCTCACCATTGGCAATGAAACCCGCCGGATGACCATCAGGAAGCCAGAAATAATTGTTCTTTACCACCATCAGGCTATCCCCACCTCCGATTTCATCGTCCATCCAAAGGGTCTGAAATCTTATTACACGGTTATATTGAATAGATGACCTGTTTGAACGGGTAATTATCATCACATTATCTTTTCCATAATTCTTATAAAAATCGATCATGCTTTCGGGCAACTCCTGAGGATTCATCCTTTGTACCGCTCCTCTTTCCATTAAGAGCGGCAGACACTTGAAGTTCTCCCCAATAATAACATTCCGTATGGCAGTAGCATTCAGAAGTATTTCACTCTGATCCTGTTGACGAACCACCTCCGTCAATTCGGTGTTCATTACCATTTTACCATACCTCGCTCTCAGGTGATCTGCATCCAGGGCCGGGCTGTAATCGAAATGTACAGGGGGTAATTGCGCGGTATCACCTACCAACATCAACCTGCACGAAGGATTGCTAAACACATATCGTATCAGGTCATTGAGCAGGTTTACACCCGGAAATACGGCGGAAGCATCATCTATGGAAGCATCCGGAATCATCGAAGCTTCGTCCACAATAAAAAGTGTTTTCTGGTAAATATTTTCCATAAGTCGCAAGAATACACGGCCATCATGAGCGGTTGCCGGACGGTATAAATGTTTATGGATGGTAAAGGCTGGCCTCCCGGTATAGGAAGAAAGCACTTTCGCAGCACGACCTGTTGGGGCCAGGAGAACAATGTTGGAAAATGCAGATGTCAGGGCAGCCATCATGGTTGTTTTACCGGTACCGGCGTATCCCTTAAGCAAAAAAATCCCGGGCTGGTCATCTGAAGCGAATTGTGAAAACTTCCTTATGAATACCTCCTGTCCGGCAGTTGGTGTAAACTTGATAAGTCCTTTTAATTTTGCCTGGACCTTTTGCGCAATATTTTCCCTGATCACCTTAAAACGAAATTCAAATATCCCAGTTCCTCTTCAATTCCAGTGGCTTTATTAAAATACACCGGCAAATTTCAAGGCTTTGTTTCTGAGTCAAAGATATCATTTTCAAAAGATTCCCTACCTTTGTATTGCATGATACAGGCAGGTTTTCAGTACACGGTTAAAACAAGGATCGTTGACGAATCGTTTACGCAGGGAATGGCGGGTGACACTTTGTTGTTACTGTTGTTTGACCGTAATAGCATCAGTTATCTGGTCATTGACCGGCAAAGGCAAAAAGCGGTGGTGCTTAAGGATTTCCGTCTCACGGGATCAAACAATCCTTTTACCGCTGATGAATATAAAACAGGTTTCTTCAGTCAATTAATGGAAGAAGATGAGCTATTAAAGGATCTTCAGCCGAGGCAGGTAATATTATCCGTGTACAGTTCGCTCTTCAGCCTTGTTCCTGACCCTTTATTCTCAAAAGAGCAATTAAAAGAAATTGTAAGTCTGACCTGTAATGTTAAAGAAGAACACCGGTATTATGCAGATGCCATTCGATCAGCAAATGCACACCTGGTGTATGCTGTATCTGAAGATTTATTAAAAGAAACCGGCTCCCATTTTAATGAAGCCTCCCTGTTTTTTGCGGGCAGTGGATTCATAGAATACCTTATTCGCCTGTATAAACTTGACAACAGCCCCAAGGTTTCTGTCCTGGTCAGATCTGAGGACATTGATATTTGCATTACCCAGGGCGGGGATTTAAAATTATACAACAGCTTCCATTATCAAACTTCTGAAGACCTGATGTACTACCTCCTGTTTACTATGGAACAGTTACAAATTAATCCCGATCAGGATACGGTTATTTTTTACGGAGAAATTGAAAAGACATCATCGCACTGGATGTTAGCACATAAATACATCCGGAATATCAAGTTGGGCGAACGGCCGGAATTGCTGGATTACAGCTATGGTTTCGACCGACTTTCCTCACATCAGTATGCCGGACTTTATCATCAATATCTGTGCGTATTATAAGCGGGATATACAAGGGGCGACAAATATCCGCTCCACCTTCCCTGCCGGTTAGGCCCACCACCGACTATGCGAAAACGGGATTGTTTAACATTCTGGCCAGCCGTTACAATTTCAAGAAACTTACAGTGGCTGACCTATATGCCGGAACCGGAAGTATTACCTATGAATTACTCTCGAGGGGTTGTGAAAACGTGGTAGCTGTTGACCACAATCCGGGGTGTATCCGGTTTATTAACAGTAACCTGACCTCGTTAAAGGCTGCACCGGGTATATTCACAGTACAGGCGGATGCGATAAACTGGCTCAAGAAAACTGATAAAACTTTTGATGTCATTTTTGCGGATGCTCCTTTTGCATCCACCCCATCCGTTGAACTTCCTGATATCGTATTTTCAAGGAACCTCCTCCATAAAAATGGGCTACTGATCATTGAACATATCAGTTCCGCTGATCTTTCTTCCCTGCCCCATTATACGGAAACAAGGAAGTACGGGAATGTTTCATTTTCATTTTTCAAAGAGGAACCACTATCAGATATTAAATAAAAATATATCTTCGTTAAGTAAAGCCGGATTATGTCAAGAATTGCCTTATTCCCTGGAAGTTTTGACCCTATCACCATTGGCCATGTGGATGTAATCACCAGGTCGCTGGACTTATTTGACAAAATCATTATCGGTGTCGGAAACAATACCAGCAAACAATATATGTTTCCTTTAAAGGACAGGGTGCAATGGATTGAAGACAGTTTTTCGGATTTCATGCAGGTGGAAGTCCGGTCATACAGTGGACTTACGGTAGATTATTGCAAGAAGGTACATGCCCGTTTTATCCTGAGGGGGCTCAGGACTTCGGCCGATTTTGAATTTGAAAGAGCGATTGCACAGATGAATCACTATCTTGAAAGAGGGATTGAAACCATCTTTATTTTATCATCTCCACAGTACGCACCGGTATCTTCAACCATTGTCAGGGATATTATAAGAAACGGAGGCAATGCGCAGCCCTTCGTTGCCGACGGTGTAAAACTGAAGTAGTACCCCTTACTTCAGGTATTCTGAAAAAATCAGCAGGCATCCGGATGACTGATAAAATACTGCATCAGGTCATCAATTGGTTGTTTGATAATTTTCCCAATCCGGAAGCCTTTTTCAATGGCCACTTCCTGAAGTTCGCTACTGAAAATGGAAGCCAGTGAACCTACAAAATGCACTTTCACACTTTTATAATCCGGGTAATCGCAAACATAGAGATCTGCGAAATCGCGCATACCCTGAAGAATCAGATTTTTAATATAAGGATGATCATAGTGTCTGGAAAGGAACCTGGTAAACGAAGCCAGCCAAACGTTTGCATCAGGTTGTTTATACACTCTGTCTATGATTTTATCTTTATCGAGTTGGTACATTGCACTGAAATCTTCAGCGATAGCAGGCGGTAACTTACCGTATAAATAATATGTCAACAGTTTCTTTCCAAAATAGGAACCACTTCCTTCATCACCCAGGATATATCCCAGTCCATAATTTTTTTCATGCACCTTCCTGCCATCAAACCAGCAGGAGTTACTTCCTGTGCCGATGATACAGGCAATACCCCGCTCTTCGCCGCAGGTAGCCAGGGCACAAGCCAGCAGGTCATGTT
>CAZHSC010000042.1:23697-30381 GCA_964534995.1 uncultured Bifidobacterium sp. | reverse complement strand
AAATCCAGCTGCTTAAAATGATCGGGCATACACCAGATATCACCGGGTCCCTGAATAGCATTGTGGTTGGTAAAATAAAAGATAGGATATTCATCAAACTCGGGAATCATCTCCACTTTCCGGTTCCTGCGGGCTGCTGCAACATGTTGCCGGAAGGCATAGCCATCGCGGCAGGAACTCGGATAAGGCACAGGAGCCTGAATCTGCAACTCCGACCAGAGAAATCCCGGGATTTCCACCCTACCTTCCAGTAAAGCCTGCTCCACCTTTCTGAGTGCATCCATGGCTTTTTCTTCTCCCTCCAGCAAAGCTTTCATAGAGCCGGCTACTTTAATATTCAGCTTGTTACCTAAAACACCTGCCGGAAATATTTTATCTTTAACAAACAGGCCCAGTGTGGATTCTCCTTCGTTCAAATACGATACTAATTTCATACATGCTATATTTAGCATGCAAAAGTAACCATTGGTTACCTTTGCCCTCAGTAATCTATTAAAATTCATTCGCTATCTCCCAATACCATTATTCACTTAAAGCATATGCCTCAGTATCATTCACTTGGTAAATTCCCTCACAAACGTCACACGCAATTCCGTAAGCCTGACGGCAGTTTATACGCTGAGGAACTGGTATCGACCCATGGGTTTTCCAACGTTTACTCTCTGATATATCACAGCCATGCTCCCACATTGGTGAAATCAGTGGGTGAACCCTTTAGCCGGGAGCCAAAAATCGCCTTCCAGCGTTTTCTAAGGCATCAGAGTTTTGAAGGATTTCATGTCCTACCTGAAGATGACTATATAGAAAGCAAGAAAGCAGTACTTGTAAACAACGACCTGCACATAGCGCTGGCAGCGCCCAGAAAATCGATCAGCGATTACTTTCTGAAAAACGCGGATGCAGACGAAATGATATTTGTGCATGAAGGGAGTGGTGTCTTAAAAACTATTTATGGTAACATTACATTTTCATACGGTGATTACCTCATCATACCGAGAGGGACTATTTTTCAGCTTCATTTCAATGACAGTAACAACCGCTTGCTGATAGTAGAGTCCTTTTCACCCATAGAAACGCCCCGTCGTTACCGCAATGCCTATGGTCAGTTAGAAGAACACGCGCCTTTTTGTGAGCGGGACATACGTAAGCCGGTTGACCTGGAAACACATGATGAAAAGGGGGAATTCAGGGTCATGATTAAAAAGCAGGGAATCGTATATCCCTATGTATATGCCACACATCCTTTTGACGCCATTGGCTGGGACGGAAACCATTATCCCTGGGCTTTAAGTATCCATGATTTTGAACCAATTACGGGAAGGGTTCATCAACCCCCGCCCGTACATCAGACTTTTGAAGCCGATAACTATGTAATCTGCTCCTTCGTTCCCCGCTTATATGACTATCACCCGGAGGCGATTCCTGCACCTTATAATCACAGCAACGTTGACTCAGATGAAGTTTTGTACTACGTGGACGGTGATTTCATGAGCCGTAAAAGCGTTTCCCGGGGTATGATCACCTTGCATCCTGCGGGGATACCCCATGGCCCTCACCCCGGAACAGTTGAAAAGAGTATCGGTAAAAAGGAAACCCGTGAACTGGCGGTTATGATTGACACCTTTAAACCTCTATGGCTCACTGAGGAGGGCTTAAAAATCATGAGTGACAACTATTATAAATCCTGGATGGACGAATAGTTAGTTTGCGACTGGAAAAAAGTAAAAGGGGGATGCCGTTCCGGAACAGGAATGGCAGCATGCGTTTTTGAATATCTGTATTGACAGGTTGCTAATGAAAAATATTTTATGCTTCGTGCAACCATCCGGTCCTAAAAAGAGTCATCTTAGTCAACAACAGATTACTTTTCTGTTAATAATTCAAGAAAAAAAAACCGAATGGCCACTGTACCC
This sequence comes from uncultured Bifidobacterium sp., assembly GCA_964534995.1. GTDB lineage: Bacteria > Bacteroidota > Bacteroidia > AKYH767-A > OLB10 > JAJTFW01. The sequence goes on along the minus strand of CAZHSC010000042.1, from coordinate 28,468 downwards.
ATTGGTATAATTTCTATTTTTGAAGATTATACAATAAAAATCACGCGTTATTAAAATAAAAACCCAATACCCTATGAAAAGATTAATACTTACGTTTTTTGCACTCTTAACCTATGCTGCTGCCTACCCACAGGCCACACAGGTTTGGTGTGAAAATTTCGATGGAGGAACGGTTAGTGCGACATCCTCCGGAGTTCCGGGCTGGAGTATTGACAACAATTATTCCGTCAGCTCCCCGAACTGTTACAGAGGGCAATACCAGGCTGGTGGAGGTCCCGTTACGCTGACATCACCTGTATTCAGCACGGTAGGTCAAAACTTCGTTATTCTTGATTTCAAGCAGATCTGTAAAATTGAATTTACAGATGCCGCTACCCTTGAATTCTCCATTGACGGAGGTAATACCTGGACACAATTTGATGCCAACCCACTTCCACCTACCGGAACGGGAAACTGTATCTATCAGCCCAGCCCCCCTCCCGGCGGTGTATTTGTTGCCCAGAACAACTCCTTCACAGAAGGATCTTACCTTGACTGGGCTCCGGGTACTCCAACTGCACCCACCAATGCCTGGTGGAAGGCCGAGTCATTTGACATATCTCAGGCAGTAAAAAATCAGGCTACCGTGCAGATTCGCTTTAAAATGACCGATGTTGTAAACGGACTCGGCGGACGTTACGGCTGGTTGCTGGATGACATTTGCGTTACAGCAGCTCCCTGTGAGTTGATAGACCCCACTGTTTCTACACCTGTTGCCGGTCAGGCGTTTTGGTCAGGTACAGTTTTTAACCTGGGTCCCTTTGACGTTTTTGCATACATCAATGACCCAAGTGGTATTGTGCATCCTTTTGTTGGCCCCGGTTTCGCGGATTTGTATTACACCGTGAATGGTGGCCCTGCCCAAAACACCTTAATGGTCAACTTGTCTGATTCGATTTATGCCGGCCAGATTCCTGCGGCACAACCCGGCGATACCATTTGCTGGTGGATTGAAGCAACAGATGGTTCGGGATGCAATAACCTGGTGAGATATCCTGCTATCGGCGAGTTTTGTTTTTACCCTGTTGATGGCATCAGTTTCCCATTCTGCGATGATTTTGACATTCAAAACCAACTCTGGACACCGGATCCCAACAGTCAGGGTACCCCCTGGACCTGGGGAGCTCCCTCCGGACCTACATTAAGTACACCACACTCTCCACCCAATGTATGGGGTGTGGGTGAAGTGGCCGGAAACCCTTCTTATTCTCCCAGCTGTAATTCCAGTTTAATTTCTCCCGTATTTGATTTCTCAACTACTACGGTAGCCAACATGAGTTTCTGGCAGAACCGGGCTGTGGAAGGCGCATGGGATGGTGTCCGTATTGAATACACCAATGATGGCGGTAATACCTGGAATGTGCTTGGAGTACAAAACGACCCTAATGGCGTTAATTGGTACACATCCAATTCTCTTATTTCTAGTGGATTACCTGGCTGGGAAGGCACGCCTACCCCTTCCGGATGGCTTGAATCAAGGTACAAACTGGGTACTGTTCCTGCCATACCCGGCTCTACCGCAGTACAGTTTAAGTTTGTCTTCACTTCCGATGCCTCCGTTCAGGATGCCGGTTTCCACATCGATGATTTCTGCATCATCGTTCCCTGTAATGACGATCTTGGTGTAACCAGCATTGTAACACCAATACCGGGAAGCGGTCAGCCTGCGGGTGGTACTACCGACATCACTGTGAACATTGAAAACTTCGGACAACTCGCTCAAAGTACCTTCAACATTGGCTGGTCGATAAACGGAACACCACAAGCGCCCATTCCTTTTACCGGTACCCTGGCAGCAGGTGCTGTTACGCAGTTCACCATTCCCAATACCCCGGTTTTACCCAACTCTTACACCATTTGTATCTGGACAGAACTCACAGGGGATTGTGTAGGATTTAATGATACAATATGCGCCAGTTTCATTGGCATTCCCACCCTCGTTCCTTCACCCTCCTACTGTGACGATTTTGAGTCCGGTAACATTGGCTGGTCGAATCAGGTGGCTGCCGGAGCCAGTACAGGCTCTATATGGGAACTTGGAACACCGGCCTTCGGCTTAACTAATAGTGCCAATAGCGGTGTCAACGCCTGGGACGTAAATCTTAACGCTGCCTACACCAACAATGCGGAATGTGAATTGTATACCCCCTATTTTGACTTCTCCGGTATTTCAGCCGGCAGGATTGAGTTTTTCCTCAATTACAACTGCGAAAATGCATGGGATGGTACCCGTCTCGAATACAGTAATAACAACGGTGCCAGCTGGACCATTGTCGGAACCGGCAGCATCGCCAACCCTGACCCTTGCGGGCAAAACTGGTACAATGATGATCAGCTGAATTCCAGCAATGTTAACGCATGGACCGGAAACTCCGCAGGATGGATAAAATCCACCTATAAGCTGTGCTGTACTACCGGTATCTTTAACAGCCCGGTTCCCGTTCAATTCAGGTTTGTTTTCACATCCGATGCTTCAGTAATTACAGATGGATTCACACTTGATGATTTCTGTATTTATGCTGCGCAGGGTGATGATGTAGGTATTACCGCTATTACCCAGCCTACAGGTGGCGCTCCGGTGGGGGCCAGCACCTCAGTTGTGGTTACCCTTGAGAATTTTGGTTCTACTACCATCACCAGCACTCCGATAACTTATACAGTAAATGGCGGAAATCCCCAAACTATCACCTGGACAGGCTCTCTTCCTCCCTGCGGAATTACAACCGTGGTGTTGCCCAGTTTCACCTTCCAGCAAGGTGTCAACACCATTTGCGCATGGACCAGTTTACCAACCGATAATCAGCCTGCTAATGACACTACCTGCGCTGATGTAATCGGTCAGCCAATTATAACACCGACCTATATTACCAGTTACGCTGATGATTTTGATTCCGGTAATATCGGATGGGCGCCTTATATCAATCCGGGTGGTGACCCGGGAACTATCTGGGAATTCGGTACACCTAACTTCGGTGGTACTTCACTGGCTTACTCACCCCCCACCTGTTGGGACGTAAACCTGAATTCAGGCGTTACCGGCAATGCATTCACCTATGTAACTACCCCCTTCTTTGATTTCAGCAATGCGCAGGCGGCAGTACTTAAGTTTTATCAAAACAGGGTAATGAATGCCTTCGGCGATAAGATGTATATTGAGTACAGCGTGAATAACGGTCCATGGGTATTATTGCAACCCACCACGCAGATCGTCACCAACTGGTACAATAACAACGATAGCTGGGACGATAACAGCGGTTTGTGGATTCAATCTATCTTCAAAGATGTTACCTCCGCTGTAGGCGGACTCGTACCCCTGGTTCAATTCCGTTTTGTTTACACCTCGGTGGCATTCACCAACTCAGACGGAGTATCGGTCGACAATTTTGAAATCTTCGTTCCGATTCCATTGTCTGTTACCACAGTCAGTGTTAACACCTCCGTTCCCAATCAGCTGATCTTCCCGGGCCAGCCTATCACTTTCGCCGCGCCTATTAATAACAATGGTATCAATACGGTATTTAATCACAATGTAACCCTTCAGATTGATGGCTCCATTGTGTCCAGTGACCCGGTTTCTTATACCCCTAACGGATTACTTCCTGACAGTACACAGGTACATAATTTCAACAATACCTGGATTGCTGTCCCCGGATTCCATGAGGTATGTGTATATACTGACAGTCCAAACGGAGCTACCGACCTTAACCAGTTTGATGATACCTCTTGTGTAACCGTACTGGTCTTTGACTCGGTAACTACTTCCCAATATCCTTATTGCACCAGTTTTGAAAGCGGTAATCAATGGGTAACTGCAAATGCGCTGACCTATCGCAATGAAAGCCAGTGGGAATTTGGTACACCTGCAAAAACCAATTTGAGTGGTGCACGTACCGGCGTGAAAGCCTGGTCAACCAAATTGAACACCAACTATTCCGATAAGGACTCTTCCGGATTGTTCTCTTCTCTCTTCAGGGTAGAAACAGGACATTGCTATAAAATCAGTTTCCACCATGAATTCCGTATGGAATATGGCTCTGATGGTGGCGCCCTCGACTACTCTACTGATTATGGTTTAACCTGGAACCGTTTGGATATGACCGGCACACCCAACACATTATTGTATGGCGCCAGTCCGAATTACACCTATGTATCTGAACTCGATCCCACAGACCCTTCTCAGCGGGGATACACCGGCATCAGGAATGACTGGATTTATGCGGAAAAAACTTTCCGCCCGGATGTAAATACCCAGCTGATCATCCGCTGGAGGTTTGCTTCTGATTACAGCGCGAATGACGAAGGCTGGTCAATAGATGATGTGTGTTTCGAAGATCTCGGCCCCTGCACACCGCTGGGAGTGGATGAATTTGCTGTAAACAATTTTGGTATCAGCCAGAACTATCCGAATCCAAGTGATGTGAATACCACCTTTGAATATATGATTCCTGCCGAAGGCCAGGTGAAAATTGTGCTGTATGATATGATAGGCCAGGTAATAGATGTATTGGCTGATGAAAACATGGCAGCAGGCAAGCATACTGTTCAATATGCTACTTCACAGCTTGCCCCCGGTCTTTACACTTATACTTTCATCTACGAAGGTCAACAAATTACCAAACGCATGATTGTTGCGCACTAAGCAACGCAGATGCGTTAAAAAAAGGCTGCCCCTAAAGGGTGGCCTTTTTTATTCACCTGCATTTCAGGTGTACTTGCATTATTAATTAATCAT
>CAZHSC010000042.1:0-23687 GCA_964534995.1 uncultured Bifidobacterium sp. | reverse complement strand
TCCTATCAAATACTTCCTATATTTGAAATTACACACTGAAACATGTTAATTAAAAATCTGATTCTGGTTCTACTTCTTCTTCCTGCCAGTCTATCTAGTCTGAATGCCCAGGATTTTCTTTCATCCCAGTCAGTTGAGCCTGAAGTTTCATTCAGACAAATGCAAAGGGAATTCAATGAATGGAAACAAAGCCATGACCTCAATACTGTAAAATACTGGAAATATTTTAAGCGACTTGAAGCCGATCTACAATTACACACCCAAGCAAAGGGTGAACCTGAAGACGCGAAAGAATATGTAGATATACTCCTTCATCAGGCTGCTATGAAAGCAGGCTCAGCATACCAGCGTTCCTCTTCAGGTAACTGGTTTCCGGTGGGACCAACTATTGTCCCGGACAATCTGACGGGATACATGGAAAACGGCATTGGCCGGATTAACTGTATCGCCTTCCACCCCACCGACCCAGGTACTTTTTATGTAGGTATAGCACAGGGCGGACTCTGGAAAACAACCAATAACGGTAACAGCTATACCCCGCTTACCGACCAACTACCCATTACAAGAATATCCGATATCGCTATTAACCCATTGAATCCGGATGAAATGTACATATCGGTTTGCGACTTTGAATACATTGGGTTTGGCTTATTTCTGAATGGACGAAAACGTCACACGCACTACGGTATCGGAGTATATAAAACCAGCGATGGTGGAATAAGCTGGACCGCAACCGGACTTTCATTTCAGCTGACGGACGGGGATGTTTCACTGATCCGGAAAATCATCATTCATCCGCTTCAGACAAACGAGGTCATAGCCTGTGGTGTAAACGGGATGTACAAGTCCTCCAACAGTGGCAACAGTTGGGTACAAGTTATGGATTCCTTATTCTGGGACCTGATACAGGATCCCGACACCCCCTCCACCCTTTATGCGGCAACAGGCTGGGTCATGACAGCCAATACCGGCTCGGCAGCGATATACAAATCGACAGATTTTGGCAGTACCTGGAACTTACTGAATACAGGAATTCCTTTGCGGGGCGTTGTACAGCGTGTAAAACTTGCACAGTCACGATCAAACACCAACCGCATTTACGCACTAACGGTAGATATTAACGGAGGACTTCACGCACTCTACCGATCGAACGATGCCGGCAATACCTGGAATCTGCAATACAACAGCCTCAACTTACTTGAACATGGCGATGGCAGCGGAACGGGTGGTCAGGGAAATTATGACCTGGGTTTTCTGGTTCATCCAAGTAATCCAAACAAAGTGTATGTGGGCGGAGTCAACTTATGGGCCAGTCATGATGGCGGAGTATCATTTGATCCGGCAGGACACTGGACTACATCCTACGGACCTTCCTTTCATGCAGACATTCACGATCTTCAGTGGCAGCCTTTAACCGGAAAGTACTATTTATGTTGCGATGGTGGTCTGTACAGAACAGCAAGCATCACCCCTGTGTCATGGAGTGCGGTTAATGCCGGAACGCTGTGGCCTACCCAATGGACAAACCTGAGCAATGGCATGAATGTAAGTTCGTTTTACAGACTATCTTCATCGAAATCAGTAACAGGTGAATTGCTTGCAGGTGCACAGGACAATGCCACTTTCTACTTCGACGGAACAAACTGGTTTACCACCACCGGCGGAGATGGAATGGATAACTGCATGGACACCGCAATGTCTGGTCATTTTATTTCCAGTTCACAATACGGTTGGTTTTCAAATACCACTGACGGAGGAATATCGACTTTCGGTGTACCCGCCAATGTCAACAATGAGAACGCGGAATGGACAACACCACTTGTGGCCGACTATGCCAATTACCAGACCTATTATGCGGGATATCAGAATGTGGTGAAGACAGTGGACGGCGGGGCTAGTTGGAGCGCTGTTTCATCCTTCCCTCCTCCACCCAATTTCTATGGCAATGAACTTTCGGCTATAGCAGTGAGTAACTCCGATCCGGATGTTTTGTATGCTGCCAGACGCGTACGATATGAGTACTTAAATCCGGGAGCGGTATTTATGACAAACAACGGGGGAAACACGTGGTGGGATGTAACGGCAGGGCTACCCGACTCCCTTTATTATACATCTATTGAAATCAATCACTCCAACAGCAGTATCGCCTACATCAGCATGGCGGGATTCAGCGCCGGTAACAAGATTTTTAAAACTATAAACAACGGAAATACCTGGACTAACATCAGCTACAACCTTCCCAATATCCCGGTAAATTGTATTAAACAAATTCCCGGAAGCGATCAACTGATCATAGCCACGGATATTGGTATTTATACACTTTCATCTGGCAGCAACACCTGGATTAGTCAGAGTATGGGATTACCCAATGTCATTGTCAGTGATATTGAATTCAACCCCGCATTAAATAAAATATACATTAGCACCTTCGGCAGGGGCATATGGGCTACCGACCTCGATGTGTTCACTTCAACTCCTGAAATTAATGGCGGAAGCGGATTTGTTTTCACTTTACATCCTGCTATCAATACAGGTGGTTTCACCATTGACTGCGGGGTTGAGCACACGGCGGAAGTGATTATTTTCGATGTTCAGGGAAAAACGGTACATCATCAGACGCTGCATAACGGCATCAACGCATTCAGGTTATCATTGCCCCCGGGCATGTACTTTGCCAAAGTCAGGTCCGGCAGAAAAATGGAAGTAAAACGATTTGTAGTTAACTAAGGGGCAGGTACTATCGTAAACAGGAATTTTGTGCGTCAATAATCTGCGTGTAATTCAGTGTATATCAGATACTGATACCGTTTTAATTCCCTTTAGGTGTAATTCAATATGCTTGTCACGTGCTTTATTTCCGAATTCGCTGATGATCTCCAGAATATCATAATCGATAAAATTCGAATTTTCACCATCAATCGTTAATATGCTGTATTCCGGAATCTGATCAAGCGCTTTACGCAAATTCACTTTATTAAGAAAAGTCACGTTTGTATTCAATCTGATTTCATACACTTCCGTTTCGTGTTGAATGGTTTTAGTAATACGGTATTCCGCACGGAAATTATTGCTGACAATAAAATAAACGGAAATGAGCAGACCAATGCTGACCCCGATCAATAAATCAGTTGAGAGCACTACGATTACCGTAATAATAAACGGCAAAAACTGGGTCACCCCCTGTTTCCATAAAGAAATAAACAATTTTGGACGTGTAAGGTTATACCCGGTTACTATTAAAACTGACGCCAGCGCCGCATAAGGGATTTTGTTGATGAGTACCGGAAAGATCAACACTGCAAGCAACAAAAATACACCGTGCGTAAACGCTGACAAGCGGGTTCGGCCGCCGGCATCCACATTGGCCGCTCCTCTTACTACCACTGCGGTGATTGGAAGGCCTCCGAGTATCCCACAGGCCATATTTCCAATTCCCTGAGCGAGAAGTTCTCTGTTGGCGGGTGTAATCCTGTTATGACGATCGAGTTTATCCACGGCTTCCACACATAATAGTGTTTCCAGCGTAGCAAGCAATCCGATGATGAGGCCATATTTCCAGATTTCAAGGGAAGAAAAAAACTTGGAAAAATCAGGAAATATGATACCGGAAAAAACATCATTGGGAACCGACACCAGCTGGGTGGGTTTTAGCGAATAAGAAGATGCATCCATGAAATAACACAGAAAGGCTCCCGCAAGCACTACGAATAAAGGGGCCGGTAAAAGCGTGAGCCTTTTAGCCAATGGCAATTTAAAGACATACATGATCAGCAATGACACAACAGTAACGAGCATAGCTCCTCTGGTGATATGTTGATTGAATGTTTCCAGGTTTCCAAGAAAATTATTTGCCGACAACAAGCCGGCAAAACCGCTCGTCCAGAAATCGGGTTGATCATAACCCAAAGCCAGCGGCACCTGTTTCGCAATTAAAATGATGCCGATGGAGGCCAGCATCCCCTTGATTACCGAGGAAGGAAAATAATAGGCAAAAGAGCCCAGCTTCAATAAGCCTAACAACACCTGAAACAGTCCGGCAATGACAACGGTAAGCAGAAAAAGATGATAATCTCCCAGGGAGTCGATGGCGGCTGCCACCACCGTGGTTAAACCGGCTGCAGGACCGGACACTCCCAGGTGCGAACCGCTGATCAATGAAACCAAAAGCCCTCCGACAATGCCTGATAATAATCCGGCATACAGTGGTGCACCTGACGCAAGGGCTATCCCCAGACATAGCGGCAATGCTACCAAAAAAACCGCAAGCCCTGCAGGCAAATCATGCTTTAGCCAGATCAAACGATAATACTTGATTTTTCGCTTCATCTAATCCAATTGCAAAGATAAATAAAACAGTTAGTATCAAGAATTGAAAAAAGAGATCATTATATTATGTAAATTCATGAAAGATGTATCAACTTCATAAAAGCACCAGCCATTTTAATATGCTTTGCCTTCATTATACAGTTAACGGGAAATGACAAATTTTCTTGTAACAACTTGCTTGTCACCTTGAATCTTTAATAAATATAAACCACTGCTGAGATGGGAAACATCAATCCAGGCATTGGATGCAGAAGTGCGTACGCTGCAATTGACTAATTCTCCAAATGTATTTTGTACAACAATTACAGAATTGGCCGGGATGAATGAACCAACATGAATGACACCGGAAACGGGATTTGGGAAAAGGAGTATATTATCATCTGCTTCTTCATGCTCCAATTCTGCCAAATTGTTTTTGGCATTAAAAGTAGGAAGCATTGCGGTAAAATCACCCGTCCCATTTGGAAATCGAGCGAATGAGATATCATTTTCCTGTTGCCCGAAAACGACACTGTCGATAATTTCTCCGGTCGGATAAGAAAGATAAACAGATTCACCCCCGCCGTCAAATTTGAAAGAACAATGCACCTCCTTAATTCCTGTATTCTCATCCGCCCAGATAATGAAGTAATCATCAGGAGGAATCTTCAGTCCATCAGGGAATTGCCATTTCAACAAATTCATCACATCATCCGACAGATAGAGAAAATCAAGTGAGAGTGTATCTGTTGATTTATTATATAACTCTATCCAATCGGCGAAAGCACCGGCATCGTTTTGTACGGTATGGCTATTCTTTGCCATCAATTCATTGATCACCAAATCACCTTGTTGAACCGTTGACACATCCACTTTTAAACTGTAATATTCATGTTCCGCACGCACGGGTGAGAAAATACCGGCACTGATATTCTCTGCATATACATAGTAGTGTATTATCGCTGAATTTGCTATGACGGCAGCTCCATAAACACCATCAGCTGCCGTACCGTCTCCATGAAAGCCATCATCAAACATGGGTACTCTTATAAATCTTTCTAATCCGGAGTAGCGAACTCCCAAATACACATCTGTTGCATTGGATACAACAGTGGTGAAAAACATATTCGAGTGTAATGGTGGGAATGTATCTGATACCTGTACACTGGAAATTGTCGGAGCTACATTCATGAATTCCGTTGATAAAGAGAGGAAAGTATCCCGGGAATTCATCATAGGAATGATTCCGGGAACCGTTTTAGTGCCAACGGTAACATCTGAATAAAGATTAGTTAGAAATTGACTGTAGGTTCCGAACTTATTAGGATCAGAAAATACTGCCGTATCAGCTACAGATTGCAAATGCTGAGCAAATGTGATATAATTCCCATTTGAAATATTCTCATTCATTATCGTCTTCAAATGCGCAATATAAACACGTTTATAAATTGGGATAGATAGCAGATTCTTAACCAATGGCCACATGGAATCTGTAGCATGATGCAAGGGATTTAAACTCTGAAGCTGGGCGATGGGATAAAAGGGTCCGAAATCAGGCCTGGCATATGTTCCAAAACCACCATTCAAATCCCAAAGAATTGGTGTGAATCGTTGGTCTTGATACTGATATAAATAATAATTATGTTGAGTTCTTCCAATGTAACTATCTAATATCAACATTGCATTTAAATAAGCCATCCACCAAAGCGTACGGTCTACATCCAGGTAATGTTCTATTCCACCGATATTATTAGAAAGTGTATCGCACAGCAGCATCAGATCGGTCCAACCGGTTTCCGATTTCATGGTATAACGTTGATTGTACAAGCTCGAATCATTTCCCTTGTATAAAAGGTTACAACCACCACTATCAGCATAGACAAAAGCCTTATTTTTTGAATAATAGCGCTTTTCCAAAAATGTCCTGGTCACAGACTCCACATTGGTATATATCCCAATATATTGTTCATTCACATATACCTGAGCAAAATTTGCCCGGGGAGCAGGCGCATACTTACTGAACATAGTGTACAATAATACTTCTCTTAAAAAAGAAGGGTCATTATATCCGTTACTGAGTTTAATATCTTTATATCCAAAGTAATCCTGATCTTTAAAATGATCCAGTTCAATATGAAATGGATTTTTATTAAAGGCAGGATTGTATGAACTATTCCCTTTATACTTTACCCCTGCACTATCAAATTGGATACCATTAATTTTTACCCATTGTGACATGAAGTAACCTTCATTTCCCTGTTTTGCAGTATCCAAAATATAATCCCAATTGGATTGAGTGAATGAAATTTCAATCTTTTGAATGGTGTCGAGGTCATAAAAATCCTGTGCTGCAAGCGGTTTCAGGTTGATCAATCCCAGAAGGAAAACCAAGAATCCACACAGCGAAAAACGAAAATGACTGATAGCTTTCCCCCTCAAAACAAGGAATTGATATATAGTAAAAAATGTAATTTTCATTCGAATATTTAATGCAAAGATTCATTGATCAAACAACTGATCCATTTTTCTTTGATTAAAGTTACGGAATTTCCCGAAAACGGCAATACATTTTATATTAATAAATTTATATCTATAAGTTCCTCTTGTAATATCAGCAGGGATTCAACTCCTTCAAGGTTTACAGGATCCTGCTTTTTGCAAAACTTTTTCTGATAACCAAAGGGTGCGTCAAAATGCAGGATATTATTGACAAACTACGGCCATTGAAAAGGAATCGTATTGTCTTCATCCGGATTATGTACATTAAAATTCTCAAAATCGCATGCCAGGATATATTTCGGCAGTTGATGCCTTTCAAACCTTGTGTATTTTCCTGAGTCCGGTTTCAAGGCATATTCAGGACGTTTCCCTGCACTTCATCTCAAGCAGGAAAAATCTCTATTATGCAGGTCAGTTTAACAGTCCTTAATTAAAAAACCTTAAAGCCTTATGCGCGAAGGTGGCAAGACTCCGGTTACTGATCCCGAAGACATTGAAGAACTCTATTAAAAACTGCTTTGCGTCTGCCTCCTCATTCTATGCGTCCTGCCATTCTTTGGAAAACTTCAAAGCGCGGTCTTTAATCTCATTCCAGCTTCATGCAGCCATATCACAAACCGGATTATGTAAGGGGGATTCTGAAAGGAATTTTCAAGGTTCAAATATACCCGAACATCACTCTTGTAAAAGGTGAAAAAGAGGGCAAAATGTTTTAATTATGTTTTACTAAAGCAAAAATGCCTTACCACGAATTAACTGATAAGGCATTGATTTTAAGGGGTGGAGAATACCGGAGTCGAACCGGTGACCTCTTGCATGCCATGCAAGCGCTCTAGCCAGCTGAGCTAATTCCCCGGTCAGAGGCTGCAAATTTAATCAGAAAACAAATATATCTGAATGTTATTTTAAAAAAAGCGCCAATTGCCTTGATATCAAGCTAAGCAATGTGTTTTTATTTCAAGATGTTCCACCCGCTGTTGGCTTAGTCGCACAGATGAAATTTACCTTTATTGCCGCAGGCCAGCACCTTACCCTTAAACTCCCGACCCAGAAATGGTGAATTCGCAGATTTAGAACGCAGGCAGTCCGCGGTAAATTTATATTTTTTAGTGGGATGGTATACCGTAAAATTAGCGGCACTATTTTCGGCAATTCGGGGAATATCCAGTCCAAGAATTTCACGAGGTCGTTTCACCAGAAGCTGATACAACTTTTCATCACTTAATTTCCCGTCAAAGGCCTTTTGCAACAGGCTATAAAAGCTCTCCAGTCCAATCATTCCCGGTGCAGCATAGTCAAATTCAACATCCTTTGATTCGGTATCTTCCGGACTGTGATCACTACAAATAACATCAATGGTGCCATCCAATACGGCATGTCGCAAAGCTTCCACATCCGCAAGCGACCTTAAAGGAGGTTTCACTTTAAATTGACTGTCGAAAGTGTTTAGACAGGAGTCATCCAGTAACAGATGATAAATATACACTTCAGCACTCACGGGTAATTTCTTTTTCCGGGCTTCACGCAAAACAGCTACCGCCTCAGCCGTGCTAATCCCGCTGAAATGAACAGAATGTCCTGTGTACCGGAGTATACTCAAGTCGCGTTGCAAAGCTATCTCTTCGGCGATGGATGGAGCTCCTTTAAAACCCAGCCTGGTAGTAACCGGGCTCTCATTGGCATTCAGTTTAGCTGTCAGGCCGGGGTCATCTAAAAAAGAAATCACGAGCGAACCCACATTCCCTGCATATTGAACTGCCCGCAACATCACCCCTGCGTTTACAACCGTTCTTTTATCATCAGTAAACGCGCGCGCACCCGACAATTTCATATCATACATACCGGAAATATCCTTCCCCTCCCTGTTTTCAGTCAGCACACCTGTTGGGTATACGTCCACCAGATGCCCGGATGCTTGTTCTTTAATGAAGGATACTGCTGCTCCTGTCTGTACAGGCGGCGTGGCAGAAGGCATCAGTAGCACCCCCGTAAATCCACCTTGTGCTGCCGCTTCCTGACCCGAACGAATTGTTTCCTTTTGCTCATGGCCCGGTTCCCTGAAGTATACTCTCATATCAAACCAGCCGGGGCTCATCACAGCCCCCGTGGCATCCAGGCTGATGTATTCCCCTCCGGGGTGCAAGGAATCACCAAACTGATGATAAGCTCCTTCCTTCACAAATACATCCAGTATTTTGCCATGTAGCGGCGACAGCGGGTCATTAACCTTTACATTTCTTACAAGTACATTCATGATGTTTTCCAGAATCGTATTAGTAATGTTTCAATCAGAAGAAAAAGCAATGTAAGTAATATGGCGTATTTCCAAAGAGGAATGCCACTGTTCAGTACACGAAGCGTTTTTCCGATATCCTGTGTAGTGGATGTTAAAAGCTTCCAGTTATTAAATCCTGATTCCTCTGTCATATCTTTTAACTGACCGTCCGTATAGAATGACATCAACGACTCACTCCGGTCGTAATTAAATGATAAAACAGCATTCAGCACTTTGCCTTTCAATAAGTCATAATGACCTGCATTTTTAATCTCCTCCCCAATATCTACCTGTAAACCCTCACCGGTAACCCTGGTATATGGAATAATGTCCGACTTTTTATCTTCACTCACCAGATGAAAAACTTCATCACCGTTCAGAGCCTGTGCATGCAACACCACCTTTTCCGAACGGCCCAGAATATTTGAAAATGCAATAGGTTTTATACTGAGCACAGCCATTCTATAGAGCAGTGGAGCAAACATGGCATGACGGGAGAGGTTGCTGAAGCCGGGATGCAGGGGTACTGAGAATACGTACATGGATCCTTTTCCTGTGGGGAACCAGGACAGAAAGGGAGAACCGCCCTGGAAACGCATTAACACCTGCTTCTTGCTCCTGCTGGATACTGAAAAGTCAAAATGCCCGGAAGATGCGGGATAGTCGGTCCGGACATCTTTTAATTTTTGCAAATCAAATACGCCCTCAAACAATTTATGATCCAGATCGGCCTGTACCACTTTATCCGGCGTGTGGTTGATGCCGGTGATTACATCCGCGCCGGTCAGGTTGAAAAAGTAATTCCATGAGCTCAGATCGGAAAGAGAATCAGGAAAGACACACAAGGTACCACCTGCTTCAAGAAACTTTTTAATTTCACCCGCAAGACCGCTTGAAATCATGGACAGGTCTTCCAGCACTATACAATGCTGTTTCAACAATGCGGAATAATCCACTTTTGATGCTTCAGAACGGGTATAGGCGAAAAACAAATCGTTTTTAAACAGCGCATCGAGATATGGAGATGGGGAACCATCGTAAAGTGTTAACACATTCAGCTTTTCCCTGACTTCAAATGAAAAATAATAACTGTCATCAAAAGTGATAGGATGATCTGTAATCCTGACTTCGGCTTTCTGCCAACCGGGCTGTCCGATCGTGATATTGAAAGATGTATTGGCAGATTCACCTGATGGAATATTCAGGGATGTCACCGTTCGCTGTACACCGTTCAGAAACAAACGTACGGGGATATTCTCCGCGTCGACAGAACTACCATTGCGGATACTTACATTTATTTCGAGCGGCTGATTTAGTTGAACAACGGGGCTGTTGAGCCAGCAGGAATCAACAAAAACATTTGCTGTTTCCTGAAGTGGAAGCGCCACCATACTGACCTTCATTAATGAATCAAAAGGCAGCTCTTCAAAATCGGAAGTGCTTTTTTGAAAGTCACTGATGATAAATGATGCGGCCGTTTCGGTAGCATGAGCGCTGAGGGCTTCTTTTTGGCGAAGCAACACTTCACTCAGTTTACGGCTAACGGATGAAAAATGAATACGGTCAATTTCATCCAGGGCATCTTCCCTGCTGATCAACCTTTGTTGTATCGCCTCAAAATCATTTGTCAGTAGCTGAATACGGGTGGAAGCAGGATATGACAGCACTATTTCTCTCGCCTTCAGGCGTGCCACCTCCAATACAGTACCCTGACTGCTGACGGCATCCATGCTGAACGAATTATCCACATACACCGATACAGGGCCATCCTTACTCCCTGCGTGAACATTTTCGGCCGGAAGATAGGGTTGGGCAAAGGCCAATACCAGAAATAAGACCGCCAGCAAACGGCATGCTAAAACCAACAAGTGCTTCAGCTTACTTACCCTGGAAGTTTCTTCTTTAATTTCGCGTAAAAACCTGACATTGGTAAAAAGAACCTTCTTGTAGCGTCTGAAATTAAATAAGTGAATAATTACCGGTATGGCAAGGAGGAACAAGCCGTAAAGGAAATGAGGGGCAAAGAAATGAATCACAGTGTTTACTTCTCTGCAAAAGTAATCAAATGCCCGTCAAATTCTTCACAGGCTGCTAATAATTTAACGACCCTGGTTCCACATAGCTATTTTAATATCAGGCTTTTGATTGAATTCAGTTCCGGGCCCCAATTGAGTGTTCCGAACGATTAAATAATGCTGGCATGTGTCTGATAACATGTATTTATGGAACATTGGGTAGCATTGTGGGGATTTTCATTATACCGGCCCAAATAATTATAACAAAGAGAAAAACCCTTTCCTTAATAATCCACGCATACGGGGACTGCAGGCGCGGCTTCTATTTAATTCTTATGCCCGCGCATACTATCTTTTCTATTTTCAGCATTTTATACTTCAGGTTATTAACAGGTCCATGTAGATTAACTTCTGCACCGGTCATTGACCTTAGCAGACTTACACCGTTATATTCGGAGAAACCCTTACCCACCTATGCGAAAGGCCGCAGCCATTAAAAAAAGTGACCGGAAAATATTTGTCCTCGATACTTCAGCCATACTCTTTGACCACAACGCTTTCTTCAACTTTAAAGAACATGATGTTGCCATTCCCATCACGGTTCTGGAAGAAATTGACCGTTTCAAAAAAGGAAATGATGTTATCAATTTTGAAGCGAGAGAGTTTATTCGCTCCATCGACAAACTATCGGCAAGTTATTCTCTACAGGACTGGATACCATTGAACGGACCCACCAAGGGAAAATTCAAAGTATTAATGCATGAGAAAAGCAGCACCATTGATGCCGACATTGTTTTTGGTGAGCGAAAGGCGGATCACCGAATCATCAATGCCGCCCTGAGTGTTCAGGAAGAAAATCCGGGACGCAAAGTAGTGCTGGTCAGCAAGGACATTAACCTGCGCTTAAAAGCCCGTTCACTTAATCTTTCCTCCGAGGATTATGAAACCGGAAAAGTTAAAGACATCAAGGATTTATATACCGGTAAATCCATCATTGAAAATACAAGCAAAAGGGTCATCGACAAATTATATCAGGACGGATGGTGCGCCTGGAAAGATATCACCAAAATACGTCCGTATAAAAATCACTACTTTATTCTCAGGAGTAAAACAGAAACCAGTTCTGCCCTTGCCTGGTACAATCCGCACAGTGACCGGATAGAAAGGCTCACCAAAGAGCCGGCAGCCGGTATTCGTCCCAGAAATGCGGAGCAGACTTTCGCCATTCACTCTGTACTGAACCCCAATGTGCTTCTTTCCACCATCATGGGCATAGCGGGCTCCGGAAAAACATTGCTGGCCCTGGCATCGGCTCTTGAACAAAAAAGCCGTTACCGGCAGATTTACCTGGCAAGGCCTATTGTACCGTTAAGCAATAAAGATATAGGCTATTTACCGGGCGATATAAAATCAAAAATCAACCCCTACATGGAGCCATTGTGGGACAACCTGAAATTTATTCAAAGCCAGTATAAAGAGACCGACAGGGAGTTCCAGAAAATTAATGACATGGTTGAAAATGAAAAACTGCATATTACACCGCTGGCTTATATACGGGGGCGCAGCCTGAGTAACATTTGTTTTATTATTGATGAAGCACAAAATCTTACGCCACATGAAGTAAAAACGATTATCACCAGGGCCGGGGAAGGCACGAAAATTATTTTTACGGGAGATATTTTCCAGATTGATACGCCTTATCTGGATTCACACAGTAACGGATTAAGTGTACTGATTGATAAAATGAAAGATCAGGATTTATATTCGCATATTACCCTTGAAAAAGGAGAGCGCAGCGATTTGGCCAACCTGGCAGGCTACTTATTATAAATCAGCGGAACATGATTCAACCTGCCTGATTCCATTAAAAAAGGCTCCTCAGGGGAGCCTTTTTTAATGGAATACATTCGTATCAGTTTGCAGGAGTGGCAGCCGCCGCTGTAGTATCCACAGCAACTGCTGTATCAGCAGCCATAGCAGCAGCCATGGCAGCATCTTCAGCTGCTTTCATGGCAGCAGCAGCAGCATCAATAGAATCCTGAACACGCTTTTCCTCAGCTGCCTTTTCTTCAGCGCTTGGGCCACAGGCAGTGATCATGGTGAATCCTGCAAACAATGCAAGTAATGCGATTTTTTTCATGGGGTTAATATAGGTTAAGATGGGATTAGGTTAGAATTAGCACATAACGTAGCTTGATTCAAATTATTTATTTTTCAATCAATTAACCACGACCACGGGTAGCATCCTTCACCTCTTTGATTTGTTTTTCAATTTTCTGTTGCTCCGGTGACTTTTTAGGCTGCGGCTTGGGCGTTGATTTCTTTTTTGCAGCAGCAATCGAATCGGCAATAGCAACCTCTCGCAAAGAATCCTCAGCCGCTTTCTGAACAGCAGCTAAGCTATCCTGAACTGCAGCGGCTACCAGGGCCAGGCTATCCTGAATTCTGGCTTCAGTGGCAGCGGCAATCGAATCTGCAATTCTCTTTTCTTCTGCAGCTTTTTCTTCTGCACTTGGTCCGCAAGAAATGACAAAGGTCATTGTAGCAGCGGAAAACAGGTAAATTAACTTTTTCATGTGGTTTTCAGATTTGAGGCACAAATGTATTCATTATTAAATTTGTCAAACAAGTAAATTTGAAATATGGCCGGATTATTTAACTTTGCAGCCACCAAAGAAATTTATAAATCATGAAAAACACCTTATTATTCGCCGGTTTACTGGCTACTGCCGCGGTTGTTATTACAGGTTGCAGTAAAGACGATACAGAAGCGCCTGTTATTACCTTGTTAGGTAGCAATCCTTTCCAGTTAGAAATGCTTGATACATATAATGATCCGGGAGCAACCGCCGATGATAATGAAGACGGGGACCTCTCCAGCTCTATCTCTGTGGATGACAGCGAAGTTGAAAACCGTATTCCGGGATCATACAATGTATATTACTCGGTAAGCGATGCGGCAGGTAACGGAGCCAGTGAAACCAGGGAAGTAGTAGTATACGCAAGTACCGATGCCCTTGCAAAAACTTACACCGTGAAAGACACTTGCGGATCAGGTGCTTCGGCAGTTTCATTTACCTACCAGCAAACTGTTACTAAAATTAACAGCACCACCATTGGTTTCGACAAATTCGCGGATTATAGCGGCAACAACAGCATTACCGCAACAGTGAATTCCGACGGTACTATCAATCTGCCCAACCAACAGGCATTGGACATAGGTTCTGCTGTTGAAGATCATGAGTTTGAAGGTTCAGGAAGCGTGAACAATATCAAAGGCTTCGTTATTAACTATACGGACAAGAATAACTCAGCTGTTCCGGTTGCCACTGCCAGCTGCAGGGCATGGTTCGAAAGAAATTAACAGCCAATCTGTGTATTCCTGTTTAAAAAAGGCTGTCTCCCATCGAGACAGCCTTTTTTCTTATTCAATTTTTAATCTCAATCTGTACTACTTTTGAAGCATGATCCGATCTAAATGGTTTCATTATATACTTCTCGTAAAGAGACTGGCATTCATACTTTTACTTTTTCAATTGAGCCGGCTGGCATTTATCGCCGTAAATCCTGAGACCGCAACGGACACTTTTAAAAGTATTTTTCTTGCATCCCTTCGTTATGATATTACGGCCATCTTCATCATTAATTCCCTGATCATCCTCATGCAGCTTTTTCCGGGACCCTACCAATACCAACCCTATTATCAGCAAACAATTGGATTCCTGCTTATCCTGTTAAATGGAATTGCCCTGTTGTTTAATGTAATAGATACGGCCTGGTTCAGCTATATTCAGAAAAGGAGTACCGCCGATGTATTCGCTTTTATTGCAGGGGGTGAAGATGTGTCCAATAACCTGCTCATATATATTATGGATTACTGGTACCTTCTTGTTTTCTGGTTACTGCTTCTTTTTTCTATGATTGGTTTTGAAAAAAGAATCCGTCTATCCATACGTACTTCCGAATTCAAATCCACCTCATTTTTCAGTCTGCCGATTCGTCTTGTATTGTTCATCCTCTTAACAGGAATCAGCATCATTGGATTCAGGGGTGGTGTACAGCTGAAACCGCTTTCGGTGCAAAGCGCCGCTAAACTGGTGCATCCCTCCTCCATTCCGCTCGTACTTAATACACCTTATACCATTATAAAATCGTGGAACGACCAGATCCTGGAAGAGCCCGACTTATTACCCATTGATACAGCGGAGAAAATATTTCAGGTACATCACCCTGCAACAAACGGTAAAACACTGCAGGCATATAACATCGTTGTAGTAATCATGGAAAGTTTTTCATTTGAACATATCAGTTACTATCATCCGGAAGGCATTGCCATTACGCCCTTTTTAGATTCACTATTGTTGTCATCCCATGCATGGCCAAACACCTTTGCCAATGCCAAGCGTTCCATTGACGGTATACCCGCTGTTATTTCCTCCATACCTGCACTGATGGATCAGGCATTTATCAATTCGGCTTACAATGTGAATAACATCAACAGTCTTGCATCCCTGTTAAAGCCATTTGGCTACAGGTCCGGCTTTTTTCACGGAGGCAACAACGGAACCATGGGCTTTGACAACTTTGCGAGGCTTGCGGGCTACGATCATTACTACGGAAAAAATGAATACGATGGACCCGCGAACGATTACGATGGTCATTGGGGTATATATGATCATGCCTATTTTTCATTCATGATACGACAGTTGAACTTATGGAATGAACCTTTCCATGCGGCATTCTTCAGCATTTCATCGCACCACCCCTATAAAATACCTGAAAAATACAGGGACCGGATTGACCTGAAGATGCCACCCATTCAACAGGGAATGACTTATGCGGATGCCGCGCTCAGGTCGTTTTTTAACGAGGCCAAAATGCAGCCCTGGTATAAAAATACCTTGTTTGTAATTACCTCCGACCACAGCGGTCCTGCCGGAACACCTTACAGTGCCAACAGACTTGGCGCCTATCACATCCCCTTGGTTTTCATTATTCCCGGCGACAGTACCCCAAAAGTACATTGGGAAATCGCCCAACAATGCGATGTACTTCCCAGTGTATTGCAACTTATCCATTACCCCGGTAAATACAGCGCCTTCGGACGCGACCTCTTTGCTTCTTCAAAGGGATGGTCGGTAAATTATTCAAATAATTCATGGCAACTGATCACAGATGAACTTATCTTACAATTTGACGGACAGGAATCAAGTCATTTGTACCGGCGAAGAGACCATCTCCTGAAAAAGAACCTATTGAAAAAGGGTGACCCATCCATCCGTGAACAGGAGCGTTTTTTAAAAGCAGTGCTGCAACAATATCGGTATGGTCTAATTCACAATCAATTGGTAAGACCATGAGAAAATTACGATTTCTTATCAATCCAATAGCCGGACATGGCCTTGCTCCAAAAATTGCAAAGCTCATCGACCAATCAGATTTGATAAAGCAATTTGAAATCGATACCCAAACCACGGAATATGCGGGGCATGCTGCTGAACTCACAATGGATGCGGTTAAACAGGGTTATTACGGAGTCATTGCCGTTGGAGGGGATGGAACAGTCAATGAAATTGCCTCTTGCCTGGTACATACCAATACCACATTGGGCATTGTTCCTTCCGGCTCCGGAAACGGATTGGCAAGGCATTTACATTATTCATTGAAATTTAAAAAATGCCTTTCCCAGATTGCAAAAAATGAAATACAGTCCATAGATACCCTCTTAATCAACGGGCACTTTGCTGTGAATGTTTCAGGTTTGGGATTTGACGGTTATGTAGCCTGGAGGTTCAACCATGAAGGAAAAAGAGGATTGAGCAACTATACGCGCATCGCACTTAGTGAATACCCCAAATACCCTATTATAGAATTCCGTTTACATATCAACGGAATTGACCTGAATACATCAGCCCATATGCTGGTAGTTGCCAATGCTTCGCAATTCGGCAACGCCGCTATCATTGCTCCTGCGGCAAAATTAAATGACGGCTTGCTCGACCTGGTCATGGTAAAAAAACCTTCCCTGTTTAAAATACCAGGCATGTTTTATCGTTTGTTCAGG
This sequence comes from uncultured Bifidobacterium sp., assembly GCA_964534995.1. GTDB lineage: Bacteria > Bacteroidota > Bacteroidia > AKYH767-A > OLB10 > JAJTFW01. Next base: position 6,529 of record CAZHSC010000042.1, on the reverse strand, counting down.
GGAAAGCTAAAAGAATGCAGTTACCTGAAATCCTACAGGTGCAGTACATTCAAAGCCACCGCCAACCGGCCCGTTCATTTGCACATTGATGGGGAAGCCCATGAACCGGTATCCGTCATTGAAGTGAAACTTGTTCCTTCTTCTTTAAAAGTATTCATGCCATGAATACAAAACGCCTGCAAGCGTGAGCCACCTTTAACCTGCCCTGAGAGCCGTAACGATATCCTTCGAAAACAACAAGCCCGGCTGACTAAAAGAAATATAAAAACAACAAACATTTCTAAATGAAAAACATGGACGCATCTTACTGGCAACAGAGATATGAAACCGGATCCACAGGATGGGATATAGGGCATATTTCCACTCCACTGCAGCATTTTTTTGACACACTGATTGATCCAAACATTTCAATTCTTATACCCGGTTGCGGAAATGCCTATGAAGCAAGTTATCTGCATAAGAAAGGCTTCAGCAATGTGTTCATACTTGATTATGCGGAACACCCTCTCCGTGATTTTGCATCAAAGAACCCGGAATTCCCGGCCGGCCACCTGATACACCAGGACTTCTTTATGCACGAAGGGCAATACGACCTCATCATTGAACAAACCTTTTTCTGCGCCCTGAATCCCGGTCTCAGAAAAGCCTATGTTGAAAAGATGCAATCGCTGCTTAAACCCGGCGGACAACTTTGCGGATTACTTTTCAATTGCCAGTTTGAAAATGAAGGCCCTCCCTTTGGTGGAGAGGAGGAGGAATACAGGCAATATTTCAGGGAAAAATTTATCATTGACAGCATGGAGCCTTGCGCAAACTCCATTCAACCAAGGGCCGGAAAAGAACTCTTCATCAGACTTCGCAAACCATAAGTCCATATTAGCTATTTTCGCAAGCATGTATCTTCGCCATTTACTTCCACTGGCTATACTCCTGTTTCCGCTCAGCAATCTGGCGCAACCAAGACACGGCAATGCTTTTGGCGGGAGCGACTTGATTTCTGAATACCGTATCTCTTATCTCTCGCAGGAGACGGGTATTAGCATTACCGAAAGCAATAATTTGCTGCTTTATGATACCATTTCCACCTGGTTAGGCACACCCTACAAATTTGCCGGTAACTGCGAAAAAGGGATTGATTGCTCCGGCTTTATCAATGTTTTATGCGACCGGGTATATGGAGTAAGACTGGGTGCACGCAGTTCATCTGAGATTTACAATCTTGTTCAACGCATCAACAAGGAAGAGCTTCAGGAAGGGGACCTCGTATTTTTTTCTACCCGTAAAAGGAGAATTTCCCATATCGGCCTTTACCTGAACAGCAATAAATTTGTTCATGCCAGTACTTCAAGAGGCGTGATCATCAGTGACCTTGATGAAGAATATTATAAACGTCATTTCGCCGGTGCCGGCCGTTTAAAAGGCGGATTGGCTAATACGGATGAAAACCATTAGCATGAAACCATTGCGTCACAAAACTTTAGTACTCAACAGCAGGCAAATCCAACAAAGGATTGAACGCCTGGCTTTTCAGGTATATGAAGATAATTTTGACCAGGAACAGATCCTGCTGGCCGGCATTGCCAAGAGTGGTTTTATTGTTGCACTGCGACTTCAGGAGGCTTTGCAGAAAATATGCCCTTTGAAGACAAAATTAATTGAAATTGAGGTAGATAAAGAGAAGCCAACTCAAGTGGGAATGGAACCGGTACTGAATAAGGATGAATTAAAAGATAAAGTAGTTATTGTGGTGGACGATGTACTGAATTCTGGTAAAACATTGATATACAGCTTAAGACCATTCCTTGATGCCGACATGAGAAAAATCCGTACTGTATTACTGGTGGACAGAGACCATAAGCGATATCCTGTAGAAGCTGATTTTGTTGGCATCACCCTCAGCACCACCTTACAGGAGCACATCCGGGTTGATTTCACACCCGGTAACGAAGCCGTTTATCTTGAGTAGGCGGTTAATAATTCGTTAAATTCAAAAAAAAATCATTTTACATACGTTTACTTTGCGGCTTCATGATGATCAATGATGAACTTGTATAATCTGGGTAATTCTGATATGAAACCGGTTTTCTTCAGCCTGTTATTACTGTTTTCAAGTTTGTTTACTCCGGTTCATGCGCAAGCGCCGTTTCTGGCCGCAACCGCTTCAAAAAGCAGTGTGGCGGTGGGTGAGCAGTTTCAGATCACATTCACTTTTAACGCGGCAGGGCGTTCTTTTCAGGGACCAGACCTGAAGGACTTCAATGTGCTTTCCGGCCCAAACCAAAGCACCAGCATGCAATTCATCAACGGGAACTTTTCTCAATCCATCAGTTTCTCCTACTATCTGCAGCCAAAGAACACAGGTAATTTTAAAATCGGACCTGCCACCATTGAGTACGAAGGGAACCGTATAGCCTCTAACGTTATACAACTCACTGTGACCAAGGGCAACCCGCAAACCCAGTCAGGTAAAGATGATACCGACAGGAGGGAGGATAAAATAATAAGCAGTAAAAACATTTTTGCCAGGGCGGTTGTAAATAAGCAACAGGTATTAAAAGGGGAGTCGCTGATTGTTACTTTTAAGTTATACAGTAATGTAAATGTGCTGGATTTTGCCATACCTAAAATGCCTTCTTTTGACGGTTTCTGGAACCAGGATATCGAGTTGCCAAAAACGCTGGAGCGCTCCTCCGAGATAATCGATGGAAACCGCTATACTGTTTGGGAAATCAAAAAAGTGGTGTTATTCCCCCAGCAAAGCGGTACTTTAACCATTGACCCCATTGAGTTAGAATGTCTGGTAAGGGTTAAGGTAAATACCCCTCGCTCCAATGATCCTTTCAGCATTTTCAATGATCCGTTTTTTGGTATGGGCGGTGTAAAGGATATCAGACATAGCTTTAAAAGCGATCCCTTGAAAATTGTTGTAAAAGACCTGCCGGGCAACGCACCTGCTGATTTCAACGGAGCGGTCGGGGATTTGAATTTCGAGGCAAAACTTGATAAAAGTGAGACCAGGGCCAACGAAGCTGTCAGCCTTAAAATAAGAATTTCAGGTAACGGAAATCTTAAGCTGGCAGATGTTGAAGAATTAGAGCTTCCCTCCGATCTCGAAAGCTATGAACCAAAAATCACTGAAAATTTCAAAGCTACCGCGGGAGGAGTCAACGGTTCGAAAATCATTGAATATCTGATCATACCCCGAATGGAAGGTGAATATGAAATACCCGGTATTTCATTTACTTATTATAACCTGGCCAAAAAACAGTATATATCCAAAAAAGCGGGGCCTTTTGTACTTAAAGTTGAAAAAGGAAACAGCAGCAGTGCGACCGTTTCTGTGGAATCACGCGAAAAAAGCGAATTCCAGATGCTGGGCAATGATATTCGTTATATCAAAACGAATACACCCGAATTTGAAAAAAGCCTGAATATTTCCTTCGGAAGTATTTTGTTTTACTCCCTAAGCTTTAGTCCCGTTCTTCTTTTTACCCTGCTCGTTTTCCATATCCGGCGCAAAGAAAAACTGCTCGGCAATCAGGCACAACTCCGTATCCGCAATGCAAATTCTGTAGCCGTAAAACGACTGGCTGCTGCCAAAAAGCAGCTTGGAACTGCCGGCAATGAAGAAGTTGTTTTTGAGGAAATACATAAGGCTTTATGGGGCTATATCAGTGATAAATTCATCATCCCCCAGTCAGAACTCAGCAAAGAGAAGGTAAGCGAGATACTCAGGCAAAAGCATATTCCCGATTCACTCATTCAACTTTTCCACCATAATATTGACCAGTGTGAAATGGCCAGGTATGGTGGGATTTCTCAGGGCATAAAAGGGGATGATATTTATAAAAGTTCCGAAAATCTCCTCACGGAATTAGAAGAAAAAATTAAAGCATGAAAAAGTATTTCATAGCCTGTACCATAGTTTTTTGTTCCATAATATGGGGTTCCGGACATGCGGACACGGAACCCGGAAGTTTATACAGTAAAGCGAACAAAGCGTACCGGGAAGGGAATTACAGCACCTCCATTCAGCTTTACGAATCTATTCTTTTAAAGTACAGCAAATCACATGAGGTATATTTCAACCTTGGAAACAGTTATTTCAAGGAAAACAACCTGGGACGTGCCATCTTAAATTACGAAAGGGCACGTGTGCTCCATCCTCTTGATGAAGATATTAATTTCAATCTCAGGATGGCCTATAACGGCACCATTGATAAAATTGAACCGGTTCCCCTGCTTTTTTATCAACGCTGGTGGCAATCACTGCTTCGTTCCCTTTCTCCCGGTACATGGACCTTGATGGCCATCATTTCGGTATGGGTAACCTGTCTGTCCGGAGTTATTTATCTCTACGCTTCCACTTCCAATGGAAAAAGAAATACTTTTTTGACGACACTCTCCTTATGCGGGATTTCATGTTTACTGTATTTTCTTGCATGGTCTGCCAACAATGCCACCCGTGGAAATATGGAGGCCATTATCATGACCCAAACATCGTATATCAGAAGTTCCCCCGGCACCAGGAGTACTAAGTTATTTATGCTTCATGAAGGTACCAAGGTTAAAATTATTGATGAAGAAAATGGATGGAAGCAAATCCGGATTGCCAATGGCAATGTGGGGTGGGTGGAAGACAATGCCGTTGAGAAAATTTAAAGCATTACGGCATCAATTGATGTAGCATTTTTAATTACACCTCTTTCCTCTTTAATTACCAGTGAAAAATATCCTGCTGCTGTCCGACACCCACGCTTATCTGGACGAGCGGATGATCCGTTACATTCAGGAAGCGGATGAAGTATGGCACGCGGGAGATATAGGAAGCCTTGAACTTGCCGACCGCATCAGCAGCATCACTCCATTAAGGGCAGTATATGGCAATATCGATAACGACACAACCCGTCTTGCATTTCCGGGGCATCTTTTCTTTGTGTGCGAAGGACTCAGCGTGCTCATGGTTCATATTGCCGGAGTTCCCGGCAAATACAATCAGGAAGTAAAAAGTCTCTTAATCCGGCATAAACCCGGAATCTTAATATGTGGCCACAGCCATATTTTAAAAGTTGTACGTGACGAAGTTTTTCATCACCTGCACATAAACCCTGGTGCCGCGGGCAAGCATGGCTTTCATAAAACCCGAACCATGCTGCGCTTCAAGGTAAATGAAAGTAAGCTCTCTGATATGGATGTAATAGAATTAGGCGCGAAATGAATTAACGAAGACGGTAAGCCGAACGGACCAGCGCTTCATCCTTTTTGATGGCACCGGTTGCCAGGCGCGTACATATCAGCTGCAGCAATGGCAACACACTATAAATACCCATGGTCATCATATGTCCGGGTCCGGCAACTTTACTCAGTTTTTCCACATCAAAAATCAGAAATACCAACTGTGCCAAAATCATCAGCAGGAGTAAGTGAGTATAGCGGATCTGTTTCACCCTTTGCCTGAACTGCAATAGCGTAAATACAGAAAAGGCAATGATTAGGGCGTTCAGGATCACCACCGGCCATAAGCGCATCAGTATGGATGCATTTCCGTCTTCTATCACTTTAACATCCAGTGCCGATATATGGTAGATGGCAGGTGAAGCAGTTTCATCGGAGGGCACAAGGCTTACCAGTGGAAAGAAATACATCAGGATACCACAAATGGCGGTACACAGAAGATATACAGTTTGAATACGCTGAATCATGCTAATACAATCTTTCTGCAAAGATGTGCATAACCTTGTTGATAAAAAACAATGTAAGAAAAAGAGAACATTATTTGCCGGATTCAGGTAATTGTTGTATTATTGCATGGTAATTGCGTTCAAGGCGCAGTTTTTAGTAATAGAAATTACATTGAATAAATCGACAGCTTGCGTCGAACTCCCCTTTAACCCTTAGATCGAATGACCTGAAATTTCAGGTGCATTCTCTTGTGAATCCATCTCAATAACATATTTACATGTTTGACATCATTCAACTGAATGAAAAGCATTTACCGGAGCTAAAAGATATTGCCCGTAAATTAAGTATCGAAAATTTCGAAAGTTTAAAAAAGCAGGACCTGGTTTACCGCATTTTGGACCACCAGGCTTTAAATCCTGAAATTAATTTTGAGGCTTTAGGCATTGAAATTCCTGAAAAGACCGAATCGGTTAAAAAACCAAGGGCGGCCGCCAAATCCAAAGAAAAAGCGGTGGCTCCTACAGTAAAAGCGGAGCCAGTGGCTAAAGTATCAAAAGGAGAAACAGCGCCTGCTGCAGAATTTGAAAATGACCCTAACCGGCCAAAAAGGCAAAGGATCATTCCGCAACGATCAGCGGAGGATGCCGAAAAAGCATCTGCTATCCATTACCAACCCCACTCCATAGCCCCTGAAAAGCCAGCACGTAAAGCCGGTCCGCAGGAAATTCCTTTTAAGGAAGGCGATGGTCAGCGTACAGAGCTCCCCACTCCTCCCCCGGCTGCTGAAAAATCAACTGAACCCTTTAAACCCGTCACCCGGGAACCCATGGCATACCCCACTCCACAG
>CAZHSC010000041.1:0-30859 GCA_964534995.1 uncultured Bifidobacterium sp. | reverse complement strand
CCTGCTAGGGGATCCGCAATTGATTATTGTGGATGAACCGACTGCAGGTCTGGATCCCGGAGAGCGCAATCGTTTTTATAACCTGCTTTCTGAAATCGGGGAACAGGTTATTGTGATTCTATCAACCCATATTGTGGAAGATGTGAATGAACTGTGCAGCCAGATGGCTATTATAGATAAAGGTAAAGTGATGTTTTCCGGTAAGCCGGATGATGCGTTAAAGAGTATTCAGCAACGTATCTGGAAAAAGCAAATTACCAAGCAGGAAATGCAAAAATACCTTTCGGAATTTCCGGTAATATCCACACGGATGCTTGCAGGTAAGCCTACCATCCACATATATAGTGAGCAGGTGCCCGGGGATGGATTTGATCTTGTAAATGGAGATCTGGAAGATGTTTTTTTCACATATATTAAAGGATTTCAATCTGAACTTGTAAAAGCCTGAACCCACCACTTATGTTCCTGCATATTGTAAAATTCGAATTGCGCTACTGGTTCCGACAACCGATGCTTTATGTTTTCTTTTTTATAAATGCCTTATTGGTTTTTGGTGCTACGTCAAGTGAAAATATAACTATCGGCGAAAGGGTGGGAAATGTATATAAAAACGCCCCTTATGTAGTGGAGAACTTCTATGCCCTGATGTCGTTGATCTGTCTTTTAATGATTACCGCCTTTCATAACAGCGCTGCTGCGCGTGATTTCGCACAGAAGACTTCACAAATATTTTTTTCAACGCCTGTTAAGAAAAGGGACTTTTTATGGGGACGTTTTACAGGCGCTTTTATCATCAGTATCATTCCCTTTCTAGGTATCTCTTTCGGCAATCTTTTAGGAGCTGAAATGCCATGGCTCGATCCGGAACGAACCGGGCCAACCGTTTGGAGTGGCCATTTTCATGGAATTATGGTTTTTATCATACCCAATCTGTTTTTTGGAGCTGCTATCATTTTCTCTATCGCCGCACTCACCCGTAATACGGTATTATCATTTGTTGGGTCCATGGGTATTTTAGTAGGTTATATTATTTCGCAATCACTCATTGAGGATATAGATAATGAAACCATGGGTGCCATGCTGGATCCGTTCGGGTTACGTACCTTTTCAGTTGCCACTAAATACTGGACGGTGGATGACCGTAATACCATGTCAATGGGTTTTGAGGGTTTGCTATTACTGAACCGCCTGATGTGGTCACTGATGGGAGTGTTGGTATTGATTTTTACGTATTACCGTTTTAGCTTTTCCGTTAAACGTGCAGGACTACTGTCCGGGAGAAGGGAAAGAAAGGAGGATACAGAGACGTTTGTACAAAGGAACTGGGAGCCCTTGCTTCGTATCTCCCCAACTTTCAGCCGTAGTATCTCCATAAAGCAGTTTTTCAGCCAGATAAAACTCGAAACAATTTCGATTGTGAAGAACACCGCTTTTATAGTCATTATGCTTTTTGGAGCTATTAACCTGATAAGTTCCATGTCATTCGCAACCTCTCAGGGCTATGGCTTAACGGCTTTTCCTGTCACCTATCATATGATTGACATTGTAGAAGGTTCATTCTTTATGTTTATAGTTGCTATTATCACTTTTTATTCCGGTACCATTGTCTGGAAAGAGCGGGAGAGCAACGTACATGATATTTATGATGCTCTACCCTTCCGGGATTGGATACCCTTGCTATCAAAAACTGTTGCCCTATGGTTGGTTATTGAAATCTTAATAGTGCTTGGAGCCCTGATAGCCATCTGCACCCAATTGATTCATGGGTATTCAGATTTACGTCTTGAGGCCTATTTCATTCAGTTAATTGTAATTAACGGCATCAGTTTTTTGGGGATGATTGGTTTGAGTATGTTCATTCATATTCTTGTCAACAACAGGTATCTTGCCTATTTTATTTTTATTGCATTTATCATTGCCAATAATTTTTTCTGGAGCGCATTGGATGTAGAAAGTAACCTGGTACAATATGGTGCCAGTCCTGATTTAATTTACTCCGACATGAATGCCTTTGGCCCATTTTTACGCGGTAAGATTTTCTTCGAATCTTATTGGTTATTGTTCAGTCTGGTGTTACTGGTGGCAGGTCTTCTTTACTGGGTGAGAGGAAGAGAACTCAGTTTTTCTGTTCGAAGCGCTATGGCTGCCAGAAGATGGAAATTAAGTAAACCCGCCTTTTTTTTGAGCAGTGCGGCATTTATGACACTTGGCGCTTACTTATTTTATAATACAAAAATCTTAAATGATTATAAGACAGAAAAGCAAGTGTTGCAGTTGCAGGCAGATTATGAGAAATTATATAAGAAATACGAAAACCGGCCACAACCAAGGGTTACAAGCATCAATTATGAAATTGACTTGTATCCGGAGAGAAGAAAACTGGAGGTTAAATCACTGCAGGTTATTAAAAACAAAAGTGCCGTTTCAATAGATACTTTGTTTTTTACCTTGCCGGATGCTTATAAAGTCAGCATTGAATTACCTGGTGCCCACCTTGTATTAAATGATTCCCTTCACGCTTTCAGGATATATCGCCTTGCACAGTCATTACGGCCGGGTGATTCAATTCTGATAAAGTATCATTCATCCTATGAAGCAAAGGGAATTGAGAATGAGTTGAGCAATACCAGTATCGTTGATAATGGATCCTTTTTTAATAATACCTCTCTATTGCCAATGATCGGTTATCAGCCTGATGGAGAAATACTTGAAAAAAGTGAGCTAAAGAAGAAAGAACTGCCGGAAAGAAAACGCATGCCGGCCTTGTCCCGGAACCCTTCTATGCGCATGAACACCTACCTGAGTAATAACGCTGACTGGGTAAATGTTCATACCATTTTCAGCACCAGTGGTGATCAATTGGCAATAGCTCCCGGTTCATTGATAAAACAATGGAAGAAAAATGGTCGTGCCTATTTTGAATATCAGCTGGATCACAGCTCTATGAATTTTTATTCTTTTTTAAGTGCGCGTTATGAAGTGAAAAGAAAAATGTACAAGGGTATTTCAATGGAAGTGTATTACGATAAAAAGCACGGGTACAATGTGGACAAAATGCTGATGTCAATGGAAAAGTCCATTGACTATTATACAACACACTTTGGTCCCTATCTGCACAGACAGACGAGGATCATTGAGTTTCCGCGGTATGCCAGTTTTGCGCAGGCTTTTCCGGGCACCATGCCCTATTCGGAATCAATCGGATTTATTGCGAACCTGGAGGATCCCGAAGATATAGATATGGTCACTTATGTAGTGGCGCATGAGATGGGACATCAGTGGTGGGCTCATCAGGTGATCGGTCCCGAAATGCAGGGTTCTACCCTTCTTTCGGAATCAATGGCCCAGTATTCAGCGCTCATGGTGATGGAAGAGATGTATGGTAAAGAGCATATGCATAAATTCTTACGATATGAAATGGATCGCTACCTGCGTTCAAGAGGAGGAGAAAGTGAAAAAGAATGTCCTTTGGTGGAAGTTGAAAACCAGGGCTATGTTCATTATAATAAAGCCAGTGTGGTTATGTATTATTTCAGGGAAATGCTCGGCAATGAAAAAGTCAACAGCGCCCTTAAAAATATGATTGATAGTTTCGCCTACCGTGAACCGCCCTACCCTGCTTCGTATGAACTTATAAACAGATTTGAACAGGTAACACCCGACAGTTTAAAGTATCTGATCACCGATTTATTTGAAAAAATCACCCTTTTCAATAATAGGGTGACGGAAGCGGAAGTTAAAAAACTGGAAAACGGATATGAAGTGACTTTTACTGTTAAAGCAGCTAAAATGTATGCGGATTCTCTAGGCAGGGAAAAGGAAGCAAAGCTATCTGACTGGATGGAGGTAGGTGTCTTTGCAGAACCTGAAGAGGGTAAGAAATTTGGAAAAGCCCTGCAACTGGCAAAGGTTAAAATGGAAAAGCCTGAGCAGCAATTTACGTTCTATACCAAAGAGAAACCTTATCAGGTGGGTATTGATCCCTACTATTATCTTGTTGACCGTGTTCCGGAAGATAATATGAAAAAACTCAATCATTAAAGATAGGATGCCATGCCTCTGGCAGCTATATAACCGGAGGTCCATGCGTGCTGAAAGTTAAAACCACCGGTTAGAGCGTCAACATCTATTACTTCTCCCCCGAAAAACAGACCCGGAAACTGAAGGGAGGCATAGGTCTTAAAATCAACAACAGACAATGCTACTCCTCCAGCGGTAACGAATTCGTCTTTGAAGGCACCTTTATTCACTACTTCAAATGTTGCCTTCTTGAGAAGATTACAAAGCTGTTGTATGGTAGTATTTGAAAGATCGGCACAATTCATCTCCTCCTGTACATTTCCCCTCTTTAAAAAATATTGAAATAGTCGTTTGGGTAACTCTCTGCGAGGTGAGAAAGAGTAAATTTTTTTTCTGGCTTCCACGGATTTCAATTTTTTTAATTCATCCATTACCGTGTTTGGATCAGAGTCAGGCAGAAAATCAATATGGATATTGAATTTGTAATTCACTGCATGAAATTGTCTGGCACCCCAGGCGGATAATTTCAGGATGGCAGGACCGTTCAATCCCCAGTGTGTGATCAGCAATGGGCCGGAACTGTCAACAGCCATGCCGGTTACTTTTACAATTACGTTATCGATGCTCAGCCCGGCTAAATCCTGAAGATTTTTATCACGCACATGAAAGGTAAAAAGTGATGGTACAGGATCAACAACAGGTATGCCCATCCATCCAAGCATCTGCCAGATACGAACACTACTGCCACTGGCAATCATTACAGTATCCGCCATGAAATCCTGTTTCTCTGAAAAGGATAACTTCCAGGTAAGATTTCTCTGTTCAATTCCTGTCAGATCATGATGGAGATGAACATGAACACCTGCTGCTATAGCGGTATTAAAAAGGGTGTCAACAATATTTTGCGATTGATTACTTTGAGGGAATACCCTTCCGTCATTTTCAATTTTAAGGGCAATCCCTTTGTCTTCAAACCAGGTCATGGTATCGGAAGGGCCAAAGAGGGTAAAAGGTCCTCTCAATTCCTTTTTACCTCTTGGATAAAAATTTACCAGTTCACCAGGCTCGAAGCAGGCATGCGTTACATTGCACCGGCCACCACCCGATATTTTAACTTTACTGAGTACATGGGCGCTTTTCTCAAAAATATGCACCTCCACATCAGGCCGGAGTTGGGCCAACTCGACCGCAGCGAAAAAACCAGATGCGCCCCCTCCTATGATCGCCGCTTTTTTCCGGTCGCTTTTTAGTGCCATTCATGCGGTATCTTCATTCAAAGAGTTTGGAAACTTCTCTTCGAAAAAATTTAATATCATTATTTGCGGAAAGTGTCTTTTGATTCAACGATAGACACAGACGTTACTTTCATCGGGTATGCTTTCACCTCTTCATCTTCTTCTAGTATATCCTTGCTCAATACGCTTTTTAGCACATCGCTGTAGCTCATTGTCGAAGGGATTCCATCTCTCAGGCTCCTGGCAAGCGGTACTGCTTCACTTTTGTCGGTTACAATAGTGATGAACATATTATTTGTTTGCCAGTAACGCTTCATAACTTCGTGCACTTTTTCGGGCGTACACGCTGCGAGCAGCTGATCGGCAGTTTCGAGCCAGTTTTTTCGATTGTAAAATTTGCTGTCCATAAGGTATCCCAACTGCTGCTCGGGTGTTTGCGCATATAATTTCATGTAGGAACGAAGGAAATTCCTGGTTAACTCAAAGTCCTCCTTACTGAGCCCATTATTAATCAACATATCTATTTCACGTATAGCCATTCGGAGTGCAAAATGTGCATGGCCAATTTCTATTCCTGCCAGCTCGGGATACTGTTCTTTCAATGCTTTGGCGGTTTGTACCGGCCTGATCCAGATTGAAAAATAATTACTCTGACGGGGTGTTCCCGGTCTTGGCAGCATATAGGATCCCCCGTTTTCATACCATTCAATATAAGTGTAGTCACCATAGTTCATGGAACGTTGTTCGCGGATCTTCTGGTACAATCTGGAGTATGATTTCCGGTGTTCTCCCAGCCAGGAATTGGCTATCATCAGTGCTGCAAAATCATCATTGGCTCTGGTAACCGTCATGGGAAATCCGGCGAAAATTGCAGAACCAAGTGCGTTGTCCTTGGAAATGATTTCAACTTCAATACCATTGGGTACCCTTGCAATGGCAAGCGAGGGCAATGTTACTATCATTTCCGGCAACGATTCCATGTCTGTTTTAAGGGTATTTAAAAAAGCGGAGGAATAATTACCGGCAATGCCAATACTTAAATTTTTTCTTGTAAAATATTGTTGATAATGATTTTTGACATCATTTATTGTAATGTTTTTAATTCCTTCGGTAGTACCAGCAACCGGATACTGATAATCGGACCCTCTGAACAAAAAGTCCTCCAGCAGTTTTTTTGAATATTCTTCGTCAGATGAGGTCCGTATTACTTCATCCATATAATTTTGCTGGTTGGACTTTACCCTTTTAAAATCTTCCTCATCAAAACGCGGCGTAAGTATCAGTCCCTTTAATACGGGGTAGAATTTTTCCAGGTGGTCGCGGTGTACACTGAATGTAAAAATACTTACTTCTTTATCCACTTGTACGCTGTATGAGGCAGCCCATGGATAAATCAAATCCTGGATGGCACTACTGCTATATTCTTTGGTTCCGCCTTCCGTAATTGTATTAGCGGTCAATAAGGTCAGGCCTCTTTTATTTTCCGGATCGCACATGGAACCGTTCCGGAAAAAAAGTTTGATCACAATGATATCTGACTTCGGAAGTTTAAGTTCAATTACTTCGGCTGCGTTTGCAAAAAACGATGTTAAAATGATAAGGATGCTTAGTATTTTTTTCATAGAACTTTCTGATTATTTTACCGGACAATTTTCATCTGCAGAAATGGTAGCGATGGTAAGCCCATTTTCATTCAGGTATTTTTGAGCAACAGCCATCATATCAGCGGCTGAAATACTTTCAAGTTGATGATAGCTGCTATTGATAGATTCAGGATTTCCTGTTACCCATGTATAATATGATACAGCCTCGGCGATTTTTGAAGGACTATCCATGCCCATGGCAAAACTGTAGCGTTTACGCATCTTGGCGTCCTTAATATCACGGTCGCTGAATGGAGTTTTTTTGGCCAGTTCAATAGCTTTAGAAATTTCATCCCTTACATATTGCATATCTTTTGCGTCAACCAGCGAAGCCTGAATTTGTACAAGATAGGGATCGCGTGTCATAAGTGAATAGCCGTTAAGATCCCTGACTTTCTGTTCAGTTTTGACCAGTTTGTTGTAGAGAACTGATTTTTCTGAAAACAAAATGGTTAAAAACAAATCCATGGCCTGCGTTTCTTTGTTGTCGTCGGAGTAGGCTGGTCCTTTAAAATTAAGAGATACAACCGGTGGAAATCCCGCTTTCTTAACATGAGCATAACGGGGTTCAGTTTGCCGGGGCTCTGTCGGAATTTCTGTCCGGTAATTTCCTTTTTGCCAGTATCCAAAATAATTTTCTGCGAGCGTATTTACTTTTTCCTGCGTAACATCACCCACCACGATGATGGTAGCATACTCGGGCCTGTAGTAACGTTTAAAGAATTCAAGCGAAAATTCATATTGGTTGGGCATATCCACCACATCCTTGTAAAAACCCATAGTGGTATGTTTATAGGTATGATTTGTAAATGCCACTTCATTCATTTTTTCGTTTAACTGAACATATGGGCTGGCAGAATTTTTTGTGTATTCACCTTTAACGGCACCTGCTTCGGTTTTAAAATCCTGGACAGAATACTTTAAATTCATAAACCGGTCGGCTTCGAGTTCAAACATTTTTTCAAGCTTTTCGGCATTTCCGGTCATGTGGTAAACAGTCCTGTCAAGCCATGTATTTGCATTGGCACTGGCTCCTGTTGATTTTAACTCATCGCTGTATTTTTCTTTGGAGTACTTTTCGGTTCCCCTGAACATCATGTGTTCAAAAAAATGCGCAAAGCCGGTCTTCCCTTCTTCCACCTCCTCCCTCGAACCAACCCTCATTACTATATAAAAGGCAGCAAGACCAGGACTATCGTATGGAATAGTTACCACATTCAATCCATTCGGTAATTTTTTTTGCAATATTGGGTAGGGAAGAATCTTATTACTGCTTCCTTCTCCTTTCGCAATTAAGGTAAGTGCTATGGCAAAGGGAAAGAACAAGAACAAGACTAATTTTAACTTTTTCATAGGATTCATAGGATCTGATTACGAATATAGCAGGTAGATGAATGGATAAGGCAAAAAAATCGACAAGTGAAATGAAAATTACGACAAGTGAGCTGTATGACAGTCCCTAAATGTCAGTATAAAGCAATGGTGTTGCTGATTATTGTTTCGTTCCGGTAAAGATACAGTATCAGGTAAGCATCCCTCCATCTACGTGGATCACCTGGCCTGTGATATAGGATGACCAGTCGCTGGCAAGAAATACCACAGCTTTGGCGACATCCTCCGGAGTACCCCCTCTTTTAAGTGGAATTTGCTCCCTCCACATTTGAACTGTATCCGGTGCCAGTGCCTGTGTCATTTCAGTTTCAATAAAACCGGGGGCAATGGCGTTACAACGGATGTTCCGGGAACCCAGTTCAAGGGCAATGGATTTTGTAAATCCAATCATGCCGGCTTTGGAAGCGGCATAATTAGCCTGACCGGCATTACCTTTAACCCCTACAACAGATGTAATATTTATGATACTCCCATTTCTTTGTTTCAACATAGGGCGTTGACAGGCCTTTGTAATATTAAAGGCACTTTTCAGATTGGTGCGTATCACTTCATCAAATTGCTCTTCCGTCATACGCATAAGCAAATTATCCCGGGTAATACCGGCATTGTTCACCACAATTTCCAGAGAACCAAAATCCTTTAAAACATTAGTTATCAATTCATCTGCGGCTTTAAATTCAGAAGCGTCTGATTGATATCCCTTTGCCTTAACACCCATTGCTTGTAATTCCTTTTCAAGTTCAGAAGCCTTATCGGGCGATGAAAGAAATGTAAAGGCAACATTCGCACCCTGTTGTGCGAGTTCGAGGGCGATCCCTCTTCCAATACCTCTGGAGGCACCTGTTATCAGCGCATTTTTTCCGGATAAGATTCTTGTCATATTTATAGTTCTTGGAGTATTGATTAAATTGAGTTTAATTTGCCAAAGATAATTAAGCTAAGAAATAAGTGGCCCAGTTGTTTTACCACTATAGTACCGGTACCTCTAAAACTAAAATTAATTTCACATATCAAATCAATCCAATATGAAAAAAATTCTTGCTCTAACGGTCCTGGTGGCCGGACTTTCCTCTGCTCAGGCACAGGAAGGAATGCGTCTGGGTGTAAAGGGTTCATTCTATTCCACCTGGTTATTCAATAAAAATGTATCAGATCAAAATGCCAGCCTTGATTATGCTTCCTCGTTCAGTCCCACGGTAGGCGCTCAGTATATTATCATGTTTAAAGAAACCTATGGGATGAGTGCGGAAGTTATTTATGCCTCACATACGCAAAAGTATGATGGGTATCTCGGAAATGACAAAAATGTATTTGAAGTTGAAACCAAACTCAGTTACCTCGATATCCCATTGTTATTCAGAGTTTCATCTCCCAAAGGCCCCTATTTTGAGATAGGTCCTCAGTTTTCATTATTAATGGGTGCCAAGGAAACTCTTGAATTTGACCTGGCTTCCAGCAATGATGAAGAACATACTGACAAAGATTTTAAGGATGACTTTGCAGGTTTCGGGGTTGCCGGAGTACTGGGATTTGGAATTGACATCAAACTCACAGATATGATTAATCTGACTACAGGTTTACGATTCGGGTATATGTTTACTGATGCTACCAGTGAATACTCTGAAGACGAATTAGCCGATCTGGACGAGCAAAGTGCAGCTTCTTACTTTGCACATTATGAGGCGGAGAAAGGCCTGGGCGATCCTAAAAATGAACTGAGCTACAAGAAAACCAGTCGTGCTTTCGGTGGACTACAGTTAGGTATCCAGTTTGTACTGGATTAATAAACGGAAAAATAAAATTAAAAGGGAGGTCAAAACCCTCCCTTTTTTAATGCTTAATTGTATAATATACAGATTTCAGAATAGGATCAATTGAAAGTAAATATTTGTATAAATATCACAAAATGAATTTATTTAGGCGCTTACCTTCCCTAAAACTTCAGCAATAGTTTTTCCAATATATGCGGGAGAATCCACTACTTGCAAACCGCATTCACGCATGATGGCCATTTTGGCTGCAGCAGTATCTTCTGCTCCTCCAATAATTGCTCCTGCATGACCCATCCTTCTTCCGGCAGGTGCAGTTTGCCCGGCAATAAATCCCACAACCGGTTTTTTGTTTCCATTCGACTTGATCCATCTTGCAGCTTCAGCCTCCAATCCACCACCAATTTCTCCAATCATTACGATGGCTTGAGTTTCGGGATCGTTCATGAATAATTCAACAGCTTCGCGTGTTGTAGTTCCGATAATAGGATCTCCACCAATTCCGATAGCTGTGGTTACACCAAGGCCGGCTTTTGCCACCTGATCCGCAGCTTCGTAAGTCAAAGTACCTGATTTGGAAACGATGCCAACCGGGCCGCGCTTGAAAACGAAGCCGGGCATGATACCTACTTTGGCCTCACCCGGGGTAATCACTCCAGGACAATTTGGACCTATTAACCTGCAATTTCGACCCTGTAAATACTCTTTTACCATAATCATATCACGGGTAGGAATGCCCTCGGTGATCGCCACGATAAGTTCGATGCCTGCTTCGGCCGCTTCCATCATAGCATCCGCGGCAAAAGCCGGAGGTACAAAAATGATCGAAACATTAGCGCCCTGTTCTTTTACTGCTTGCTCTACCGTATTGAAAACAGGTTTGTCAAGATGCTTGCTTCCTCCCTTTCCCGGCGTTACTCCACCTACCACATTGGTTCCATATTCAATCATCTGAGTAGCATGGAAGGTGCCTTCATTGCCGGTAAAGCCCTGCACTATAATGCGGGAATTTTTATTTACAAGTACGCTCATATCTTTTGTTTGAAGGCGCAAAATTAATAAAAATGAACTCTCTGTTGCAGACTGAGCGTAAAATCAGACTTACTTAATCAGTTAATGATCAACTTTCTGTAATAAACCTTATCCGCTGTTGATAAGCTGAGTTGGTAGAATCCGCTTTGTAACGATTCCAGGTTGATCATTTTATTGCCTCCATCGCTACCATTCGATTTGAATACTGTTTTACCCTCAGGACTGATTATTTCCAGCTTCCATTGGCCGATGCTGAAAGGGAGTTCAACCCTGACCTGGTGACTGGCAGGATTTGGAAAAACATTGAATGCAATTTCATTGGTGGCGTCATCAAGACCGGTAAAGGTGACTGAAATAGTGTTAGACCTCGCTTCAGTTTCGTTAGCCCTTGTAATGGTACATGCGCTGGTTTTAAGCATTACAACCTGGTAAAGGTTTAATCCCTGGAGAGGATTCACATCGGTATAAGCGGAAATATTTGTTGGAATAGAATCAATGGCAACGAATGTAGATTGGCCGTCACTTCGATAAATATAAATGCTTGGGTAAAAACAACAGTTTCCAAGGATGGGATTATTATTTATGACGTTATTCCAGGTGAGATTTATTGAATTGTTGGTTGAGATGCCTTGCTGTAAGTGGAGCGTATTGGCTTTCCAGAAATATCCATTGCCCTGGAAATAAACGGGAAGACGCTGTCCGCAGCGATCAAGGCGGTGCATCATATAGCGCCAGTTCCGGGTAGCGGGATTAGCGGTCATATCAATAAAATAATTCGAGGAATCAACGGGGATATAGGTAAGGCTGTCGTATTGTCCGGCAATATTATTTTCTCTGTAGATGATATATCCCCGGATATTCGCGGTGTCCGTATTTTCAAAGATAAGTTTGGTTCTTTGTGTAGCGCTGTCGGTAGTTACGAGGCAAAACATCTGATCCTGGTAGATGGCATTATTGCAATAGTCGCAGAGTTTATAATTCTGGGGATTTGTACTTGTAGCGGTAATGTTGACATTACCGGAAAAATGCCCGATGTTTACAGCGGCAAGGTAGAGTCCGGTACCGAAATTCCCGACATATAACGACTGTGGAATTGACTGGTAAAGGTAAGGCCTGCTTGCTACCGGAGTCGCGGCTTGCAGTTTGCTTAAAATCTGAAGTGTATCCGTAAAAGGTCCGTAAACTACGCACCCTGCAGTATCAGCTAGCCAGGCAGCATAGTGAAATTGAAAACCTAAAGTATCACATACCGGAATCAGAAACCAGGCCAGACGATTCGTATTATTTAACAGGCCATAGTTTAAACCCGGAACCGGATTTCCAAAACTTGAATCATTGATCGTTGCCGATTTAGCCTGTTGCCCCCATGTGGTAATTACCGGGGCGGTTTCAGGCGTGTGCTGGGCTTTGGCAGAAAAGCATAACAGTATGAGATTAAAAGAAAGGAGGATAAAACTTTTCATTTTGTTTATTGTTTTAGAACTCAAATTTAAGCATTAACCAATGCAATAATACTTTCTATTAATAAACTAATTATTCCAAGTTCAGATTATCACATCCCAGTTGAATGATTGTGGAAATGGAAAGGTTATTTTGACTGTTTGAAACTCCAACAAATCAATATTATGTATAAGAAATAGAATTTCAGATATTTACGCATTTTTTAATGAAGTATTTTAAGGGTAATTTTGCCATGTTATTTAAAGAGAATAAATGAACACTCCTCCCCCATACTCACCTAAGAATAAAATCAGAATTGTAACCGCGGCCAGCCTTTTCGATGGCCACGATGCTTCAATTAATATCATGCGCCGCATTATTCAAAGCAGCGGAGCTGAGGTGATCCACCTGGGCCATGACCGCAGCGTACAGGAAGTAGTGAACTGCGCTATTCAGGAAGATGCAAACGCGATTGCCATGACCTCTTATCAGGGAGGACACATGGAATATTTTAAGTACATGTACGATTTACTTAAAGAACGTGGCTGTGGTCACATCCGGATTTTTGGAGGAGGTGGTGGAACTATTTTACCGGAAGAAATAGTGGAACTTCAGCAATATGGCATTGCAAGAATATACCATCCTGATGACGGCAGATCAATGGGTCTGCAAGGCATGATCAATGATATGATGCAACGTTGTGATTTCCCGACCGGTCATAACCTTAACGGGGAAGTTAACCAAATTTATCCACGGAATCAATACGCTATTGCCAGGTTAATTTCTGCAGCAGAGAATAACCCGGAAGAATTTGCAAAGTATGAACCAGGCATCAGAAAGTTGGCCGCTGCCGCTACTACACCGGTACTGGGTATTACAGGTACAGGTGGCGCCGGAAAGTCGAGCCTTGTAGATGAATTGTTGCGTCGATTTCTTATTGATTTTAAAGAAAAAACAATAGCCATAATCTCAGTTGATCCCTCAAAGCGTAAAACGGGTGGAGCCTTGCTGGGGGATCGCATTCGGATGAATGCCATCCAAAATGACAGGGTATACATGCGTTCGCTGGCTACCCGTCAAAGTAATCTGGCATTGTCAAAATATGTAAAGGAAGCCATTGAGATTGTGAAGGCTGCCGGTTTTGACCTGATCATTTTAGAAACATCCGGTATCGGTCAAAGTGATACGGAGATAACCGAGCACAGTGATATGTCGTTGTATGTGATGACACCGGAATATGGTGCTGCCACGCAACTTGAGAAAATTGATATGCTCGACTTCGCTGATATTATTGCACTGAACAAGTTTGATAAAAGAGGTGCTTTGGATGCCCTGCGCGATGTGAAAAAGCAATTTAAACGCAACCATGAGTTGTGGGAAACACCGGATGATGATTTGCCGGTGTACGGTACCATCGCCTCTCAGTTTAATGACCCGGGTATGAACCGTTTGTATAAAACGGTAATGGATAAACTTTCGGAAAAAACCAATGCAAAACTTCACTCCACATTCAGCATTAGCGATGAAATGAGTGAAAAAGTATATATCATTCCCCCTCATAGAACCCGGTATTTAAGCGAGATTGCAGAAAATAACAGGACGTACGATTCTTGGACCAACGAGCAGGCGCAGGTGGCGCAGAAGTTATTCGCCTTGAACAAGGCAATAGAAGCATTAAATGGTGTGGATGTTGCATCAAAGGAATCTGCCATCACCACCCTGAAATCCGCCTATCTGGAATGGGAGTTGCGTCTGGATGGAAGAAATAAAAAATTGCTTCAGCAATTACCTGAAAAAATAGCAGCTTATAAAAGCGATTATTATATTTTTAAAGTCAGAAACAAGGAGATTAAAATTAAAACCTGGTATGAGTCCCTCGCCCATACCCGTATACCTAAAGTTTCTGTACCTGACTACGAAGCCTGGGGAGAGCAGCTGAAATGGATGTTGCAGGAAAATTTTCCAGGTGAGTTCCCCTATACAGCAGGAGTGTTTCCCTTTAAAAGAGAGGGTGAAGATCCAACAAGGATGTTCGCAGGGGAAGGTGGTCCGGAAAGAACTAATTACCGATTTCACTATGTCTCGCTGGGAATGCCGGCCCACCGCCTGAGTACAGCGTTTGATTCTGTAACACTCTATGGACATGATCCCGATTACCGTCCTGATATTTACGGTAAAATTGGAAATTCAGGGGTGAGCATCTGTTGCCTGGATGATGCTAAGAAGTTATACAGCGGCTTTAATCTGGCGGACCCGAAAACATCCGTGAGTATGACTATTAACGGACCCGCAGCGATGTTGACCGGCTTCTTTATGAATGCCGCCATTGACCAGCAATGTGAGTTGTATATAAAACAACATGGACAGGAAGAGCTTGTCAATGAAAAAATCAACGAGATTTATAAGAAAAACGGAATGTCACGCCCACGGTATCAGGGTGATTTACCAAAGGGAAATGATGGACTGGGATTGATGTTGCTGGGTGTAACCGGCGATGAGGTATTATCACCGGAAGTATATCATAAAATTAAAGCTGAAACTTTATCTCAGGTCCGCGGAACGGTTCAAGCCGATATTCTGAAAGAAGACCAGGCGCAGAATACCTGTATTTTCAGTACAGAGTTTGCCTTACGGCTTATGGGAGATATGCAGGATTATTTTATCCGGAACAATATCAGGAATTTTTATTCTGTTTCCATTTCGGGGTATCATATCGCAGAGGCAGGTGCAAACCCAATCACGCAACTCGCCTTTACCCTCGCCAACGGATTTACCTACGTTGAATATTATGCCAGCCGGGGTATGGATATTAACGATTTTGCTCCTAACCTGAGCTTTTTCTTCAGTAACGGAATTGACCCTGAATATTCAGTTATAGGACGTGTAGCCAGACGAATCTGGGCGAAGGCGATGAAAATAAAATACAATGCGAATGAGAGGAGTCAGATGTTAAAGTACCATATACAGACTTCAGGCCGTTCGCTGCATGCTCAGGAAATAGATTTTAACGATATACGTACTACCTTGCAGGCCTTATATGCAATTTATGATAATTGCAATTCTCTGCATACAAATGCCTATGATGAAGCTATCACCACTCCCACAGAAGAAAGCGTGAGGAGGGCCATGGCCATTCAACTTATCATTAACCGGGAATTGGGATTGGCAAAAAATGAAAACCCAATGCAGGGCTCCTTCATCATTGAAGAGCTTACCCGACTCGTGGAAGAAGCTGTGCTGAGTGAGTTTGACAGAATTACAGAAAGAGGCGGTGTGCTGGGTGCTATGGAAACCATGTACCAGCGGGGAAAGATACAGGAAGAATCTCTGTACTATGAAATGATGAAACATACGGGTGAATTTCCGATCATAGGGGTGAATACTTTTTTAAGCAGCACAGGATCCCCCACGGTAAAACCCAAGGAAGTAATCAGGGCTACCAAAGAGGAAAAGGAGTACCAAATCAGTATGCTGAAAGACCTGCATTTCCGTAACAAAGAGAAGGCACCGGCACTGTTGAGAGAATTGCAATTGTCAGCCATTAACAACCGGAATATGTTCGAATCCATGATGGAAGCAGCTAAATATTGCTCTTTGGGTCAGATAACTTCTTCGTTGTTTGAAGTAGGTGGTCAGTACCGAAGAAATATGTAATTCATGTATCTGATACTATTACCCGATTTGCCTGATAAATGCTTTGAAGCGTAATTGTGAAACAGTTGTAAATCCGACAGTATTCCGGTTTTTTTCCGGTGGACGAATGATAATATCCTCCTTTTTAAAATACACCTTTTTAATAAGATATACTCTGTTCTTTCCCTTGCACATATATTTAAAAGAGTGTTTGATGTAAAAATTATTTAACGGATTTAGCATTCTTATCACTGATAATTATCATTTTTTTCAAATCAGAATTTTGTTCATTTTACGCTTATAACTATTAAAACTTCTGCCATGAAAAAGCAACTAATGGTATTTGGTCTGCTCATCAGTTCCTTGTCCTATGCTCAAAACCCGGTGTTAAATCCATCCTTTGAGAACTGGACTCTTGGTGAACCTGATGATTGGTCCACTAACAATGCCACAGGATTTACAATGCCCATCCAGCAAAGCACCAACGGACATTCCGGGAGTTTTGCCGTGAATGGATTTGTTACACAAGTGGGTATCAATACTCCTTTCCCACCCTATCTGGTAAGTTCAGATGCTGGGGGGAACCCACATCCCATTTCATTAAGTTATACCAATTTGTCATTTTACTATAAATTGGACTTAACTGGAACAGGTGAATTTTTTAATGCGGGCGTAGTCATTTCAGATGCCCAGCAGTCGGGAATAGGCGGAGGTTCTTTGGAATTCTTTAGTAATTCAAACACGAATACCTATACACTTGCTAATGTACCCATCACCTATGTACCGGGGTCGGTACCGGCGGGTGCTATCATTTCATTTGTTATAGGTGATACAACATCTACCTCTACCGGGCTTCAGGTAGGATCCAATTTCCGGCTGGATGATGTTTCACTAAACTTCGTTTCGGGTGTAAGCGGAAACGAGGTGTCCAACAGCCTGCGTGCACCTTATCCATGCCCCGCAACTGACTATATCAACATTCCCTTTTCACTGGATGATGATGAGTATACTGAACTTTTTATATACAATGTACAGGGATTGGAAATCAACAGATATGGTTTAGCGGGACTATCAAAAGGCAGCTATAAGGAGGTAATTGATATTTCTGACCTTGCCCCGGGTATTTATTCAGTATGTTTGAAAACAAATGGCATTCAGAAGGGATTTACCACTTTTATTGTAGGTGACAAATAAGTTGAAAAATGTAAAAAGGACTCTAAGCCGGAATATTATATTTAAATTAAAAGCCCTGCCTAACAGCAGGGCTTTTAAAATTCAATTTGTAGGTAGGGTCATCAATACAACCCATACGCATAAATTATTTTGCAACCGAGAATCTCTTTGTGAAAGATTTTGATTCTGTAGTCACCATTACAGTGTAGATACCTTTAGCAAAAGCTGATACATCAACTTTCACTTGATCATTTACATTTTCCATTGATTTTACAAGCATTCCGATAGCATTGAAAATTTCAACTTTCGCATTTCTTAGTGACTCTTCAAGGCGGATGTTGATTTCAGAGGAAGCTGGTGAAGGATAAAGAGAAATCAGGGATGAGTTAGCTTCTGTTTCGTTGATAGAAGAAGTAGTTCCAAAGTTCATACGCAGATTGTACGTAACAAAAAAGCCAAAGTCATCTGCAGATGCCCAGCCATTCACAGCGGGGGGTGAAGGAATGGTGCTCCAGCTTACCCATACTGTTTGTGGAGTCACGATTTCGGTGGTAGTACCCAGTGTTAAAGTGGAATCCACTTCGTGCACGCCAACATAATACAGTCCGGGAGCGAGTGGTAAACTTGCACCATCCAGCTGAAGGGTAAACCATTGACCACCAGCTGCGATCAATCCCGGAGTGATAAGAACACTGTCGGTAGTGGCCAGCACCGCGTTATCGGGAGGAGAACCGGCAGGTTGTGCGTGAATGGTAGCATATACCGGAGTGCCGGCAGGATTTGGATCAAAATTATCATTCATAAAGAAGGATACGGAAGTCAGTGTTGAAGCATTGAAAACTTCAAAATTTTGACCTACAATACCATCAGCAGGTCCGGCACCAATTCCCAAAGAACCGGTGGTAAGACCGTTGTCACGGGCATACACGGAATCAGAATAGGTAGTGCTTGCGCCTATAGCGATGTCATTGGCTGTATTTCCATCACCCGGGAAAGATACGGTTAAGCGGGCTCTTAAAGCAGCAGCAAATGACGGAATAAAGCTGTTGGTTGTGTTTAATGTGGCAGTTGCGCCTGCATTGATATTGGGAAGGTTTACTGTTTCAGAGAAAACAACAGCAGCACTCAGGGTATCAAAAATTTCAAACAATGCAGTGCCACCTGTGGTAGCATTGATACCATTGTTTTTTACATCTCCGCTGAGGGAAACCGGTGAAGACTGACTGAGCGGAAGAATTGAATACTGGGTATTAAGTGAGCCCACTGACAAGGATTGTATATCAAACGAAGCGGGGGTAAATACATCGATCTGGTCAACACCGATGATATCACTGTTGGTGCCTTGAGGACCTCCGTCTACAACCGCATAGCGGATGGCAAAGCGACCGGTTGCGCCATCGGCAGGAGCAGTAAATGTAGATTGAGCCCAGGCGCCTGCGGTATTTACCTTGAATCGTCCTAGTTCAACCCAGGTTAATCCCTCAGGTGTAGAATCACCAGCTGCAGAATACATTACCCGAATGGAATCAGGATATGTAGAATTTAGGTAAGAGCGTGAATAAAAAGAAATAACATCACCACTGACAATATTCAGTGCGGGTAAAACCAACCAGTTATCAATGTTGTTGGTACCGGTTACAGAGTTATAGTTTGAATGCACATAACCATTGCCTCCTGTGTTATAATCTCCCCAGTTGTTTGTATTACCCTGGAACCAGCTGGCAGTTGTACCCTGTGGACCAGTACCTCTGTAATAAGGTAGATAACCGCGGGCCTTTAAACCATTGGTGTCATTTGGCAGGCTGAAATCATCGGAATAGGCTACAGCCACAGCAGGAATGCCCCCTCTTTTTGGAAGCGCTTCGTTGGAAGTGTAATAAACTCCCGCTGCCGCATTGACAAAGGAATTTACGTTGTTGCCGGTGGAAAGAACTTGCTTTCCGCTGCGGCTTAATGTGGCAGGATTTGTTCCGATTGCAGTCTGGCTGAAAGCCTGAAGACAAATCGCTCCTCCAAAGAGTAATGTAAGCGTAATTTTTCTCATTAGTTTTTATGTGTATTAAGGTGTAATTGATTTTTGGTTATGGAAAGGGTGACGGAACAGATTTGATTTAGATGCAGATCCCAACGCGGAATGTAAAAAAACTGACATTCCGGAGGGTCAGAGTCAACTGGTAGTATTATTTTACGTTAATATTAAATTTTATAATGCACGAAAGTAGATAAAATAAAGGCCACCTCAGAGACCTAAGGGCAACGGAAATCTATCCTATTCATTTTCAAAAAGGTTTTTAAGTAACAATCTGAATGTTTATATAAAGCAGATTTACGGTTAAATATATAAATGCCAGGCAATTAATCATTATAAATTACAGGACTTCCGGCAATGTCCAACAAGGGTAATTACTCCAGCCAGCGGCTTAAAAAAACATCGTAAATCCACCATCTCCCCTCTTCTTCGTAAATCATTTCCTTTTCCTGCAAAGCCAACAGTGCGGTTTGCACAGAGCTGGGGGTTCCCAAATCATTTTTTTTGATAAACTCTGAACCCATCACTTGTCTCGCACCTTTCTCCCTGGCAATACCTTGTAATAATGTCCATTGATTGGAAGTAAGTAATTTCCGGTAATTATAATAAACAGGTTGATTCTCCATCAGAATTTCCTGAAATAACCTCTCTATGTACCATTCGTCTGGCTGCCGGATTCCCCGGGCAAACAATTTGTTGCATACCAGCTGGACATAATAAGTATGGTGGCGGCACCAATCCAGGATACGGTCGGCATTTTCAGTACTTAATTTACGTTTGGCCTCAGCAAATTTTGAAATTATAAATGCGGCATACACTTCATGGTCTATGGGGCCCAGTTGCATCATATCCGTACTTTGAAAAAAGGGCCTTCCCTGATCTCTGAACATAGCCTGGAGCATACTGCTATGGCTTCCTGAAAAAATAAAACGGATGTTCTTTGCACGTTGTACAAATGTCCTGAGTAGCGCTTCTGTATTTTTTTCTTTGTACTCGGTTATCTGCTGAAATTCGTCCATCGCAATGACGATTTGATGCCCTGTTCGTTCAAGATAGGCAAATACCTGTTCCAGACTGTGCTCAGCCTGGAAATGCGTATCCAGTGTGAACTCAATGGAGGGCGCACCACTCAGCGCATCATATTGAATAATGGGTCGTAAGTGTGTTAAAAAGTTGGCCAGTTCTCTCATCAGTTTGATGTGATTACTGTCCAGTTTCCCTAAAGTGTTTTTAGCCAACATACGTATGAGGTCAGCCTGGCTCTGGGTGGGATACAGGTCAATGTAAAAACAACGCACTCCTTTTTTGTTTTTTAGTTGTTCAAATACATGCTGTATTAAGCCCGTTTTACCCATGCGCCGCAGGGCTGTTAAAGTGGTATTGCGCCCGTTCTTAATTGCCTCTATAAGTTTTTCACTTTCAGTTTCCCTGTCGCAGAAATATTCTTCTCCCATGTAGGAAATTACAGGAAATGGGTTTTCGATCTTATCCATTATTTTATGTACATTGCGTTACGTAAATTACGGAATAATATTTTACATCGTTTTATTATTGTGTATTCAATTCCGCTCTCCTTTTCAACAGGGTATTGTTGATGGAAATGGTGTGCGAAATAACATTGAACCGGAATGGTATGGGGGCCTGACGGGTTATTTCCGATACATAATCAATCCGGTATCTCCGGCTATTTTTTATTGAAAAGCTGATCCATTAACTTCATTTAATTCATGAAGGACATGCTGAAGGTTGGCATGCTCAATTACAAATCTATCTTTGCAAAGTGAAAAAGGGATCAGATCAGGAAATATCTCCCGCGCTCCTGTCGTATTTGCAGGGCTTTTTCTCTGAAAAGCGGATAAACCGTTTTGAGAGGGCATTGTCGCATCGTACGCGTTATCTTACCTGTGTGATGGAAAATATTGTTGATGCGCATAATGCCAATGCAGTGATGCGTTCCTGTGAATGTTTTGGGATACAGGACATACATATAGTGGAGAATGACACAAAGTTTAAACCGGCAAAGAAAGTCCTGCAAGGCGCGCATAAATGGCTTTCTGTACATCGGTATAAAGGAAGCGACCAAAATTCAAAAAAATGTTTGGATGCCCTTCGCAGTAGGGGTTACAAGATAGTGGCCACATCGCCATACGGGGAACATCAGAGTTTTCATGATATTGATTTAAACCAGCCGATTGCCCTTGTTTTAGGACAGGAAAATGTGGGGATTTCTGAGGTGGTAAAAAAGGAGGCGGATGCGTTTGTTATTGTACCTATGTATGGATTCACCGAGAGCCTGAATATATCTGTTGCGGCTGCAATTCTGTTGCAGGGCCTTGGCAACAGGATCAGAAATGACAATAAAATAAACTGGCAACTCAGTGAAAGTGAGAAAGAAGAATTGCGGGCTTCATGGACATTAAAAAACCTCTACCGGAATGAATTGCTTATAGAACGTTTTTACCAGGATCAAAATAAAAAATGAATCCCTATATCGATATACACACACATCACCCTCAGGTTGAAGGAACATTAGCTGTCCGGAATTTGTTGAATCCTGATACGGCAATACAATGGCTTGAAAGCGAAGGATTATTTTCCATAGGTATTCATCCCAGACATATTCATCCGGATTACTGGAAAGAAGATGTAAATACCCTTAGAACATTAATTAAACATCCTAAAGTTATAGCAATTGGCGAAGCCGGATTGGATGGCCTGGCGGACCTTCCTTTGTCTCTTCAGGAGGAAGTATTTTTCTCCATGGTTCAACTGTCGGAAGAAGCCGGAAAACCCCTTATCATTCACGCTGTGCGGACCCATCATGAAATTAGCATGCTTCATAGAAATTTGAAACCCACCCAACCCTGGATCATTCATGGCTTTAATCTCCGTGAAAACATTGCCCGGGGTTTAATCAGTCATGGTTTGTATCTGTCCTTTGGTGAAGCACTGTTGCATCATAAATCACCTGCATCGCAAGTAGCCTCCTGGGTTCCGTTGGATTCGCTTTTCATTGAAAGTGATGACAAAACGATAGATATTAAAACCCTCTATGATCATGTGGCGGGTTTGCGGGGGATGGAAGTGGAAGCTTTAAAGGAAAATATTTTCAGGAGATTTTGTAACATTTTCAAATATGAAAGACCGTAAGTGGCTGTCAAGAACCGAACTCCTTATCGGTAAAGAAGGGCTTGACCGTTTGCAGGAAGCAAATATCCTCGTTGTTGGACTGGGTGGTGTTGGATCATTTGCGGCAGAGTTTATTGCCAGGGCCGGCGTCGGTAAAATGACTATTGTTGATGGTGATAATGTGGAAGCCAGTAACCGGAACCGGCAATTACCAGCCTTGGCAAGTACCGAAGGTCAGTCAAAAGCATTTCTCATGGAAGACAGGCTTCGAAGTATAAATCCGGACATTGTCATCCGGGTAATAGCCGACTTTCTGATGCCTGAGGAAGTTGATGAATTGATGAGTCAGCCATTTGATTATGTTGTGGAAGCAATTGACAGTATTACACCAAAAGCCACAGTGATTTCAACTGCATACCTGAAAGGACTTCCCATCGTTTCGAGTATGGGGGCCGGAGGAAAAGTGGATCCAACACGCCTGCATGTGGCAGATATATCAAAAACGCACACTTGTCCTTTTGCCCAATACGTGCGTAAACGATTGCGAAAAATGGGAATAAATAAAGGTGTGAAGGCCGTATTTTCCACGGAATTGGTAGTGAAAGAATCTTTGATGATGACAGATGGAAGCCGGTTTAAAAAATCAGCATATGGTACCATCTCCTATCTGCCTGCTACCTTCGGAGCCGTATGTGCATCAGTTGCCCTCCGTGATATTATTAATGACCACACCAATAACTTCTCTATAGATAAGCCTGATGATCAAACGCAATACAATGAATAATAGCCAGAAAATCTGTACTGCATGAAATTTGATTTACTATGTACTGATCATTATTCCAAAGCCCGTGCAGGAACGCTTCTAACAGCTCATGGAACCATAGAAACTCCTATTTTCATGCCTGTTGGTACAGCCGGAACCGTTAAGGGAGTACATCAGCGGGAATTGAGCAATGATATCGGGGCTCAGATTATTCTTGGCAATACCTACCATTTGTATCTGCGTCCGGGCACTGAATTACTCGAGCAGGCTGGTGGTCTTCATAAATTTATGAATTGGGACAAGCCCATTCTGACGGATAGCGGAGGATTTCAGGTTTTTTCGCTTAGCGACATCCGTAAAATAAAGGAAGAAGGGGTGCAATTTACTAGTCATATCGACGGTTCCAGGCATTTGTTTACACCCGAAAAAGCAATAGATATCCAACGGAGCATTGGCGGTGATATTATCATGGCCTTCGATGAATGCACACCCTATCCTTGTGATCACAGATCCGCCCGGAAATCGATGGAACTTACCCACCGCTGGCTGGAGCGATGTTGTGCACATATGGATGCCCGTCTGCCATTGTATGGGTACCCACAGGCTTTATTTCCTATTGTACAAGGAAGCGTTTACAAGGATCTCCGGACACAAAGTGCAGAGTTTATCGCATCCCTTGACCGGGCTGGAAATGCTATTGGCGGACTTTCTGTTGGTGAGCCGGTGGACGATATGTACCAGCTTACGGATCTTGTGACTGACATATTACCTGCTGATAAACCCCGCTACCTGATGGGTGTAGGTACACCGGCCAATATACTGGAGGGGATTGCCAGGGGTGTTGATATGTTCGATTGTGTAATGCCCACCCGCAATGCAAGAAATGGCATGCTGTTTACCAAAGAAGGGATTATCAACATCCGGAATGAAAAATGGAAGAATGATTTACGGCCAATTGATGAAAGCAGTGAAATGTATGTGGATACATTCTATAGCCTGGCTTATCTGCGCCATCTTCATATCAGCAAAGAAATGCTTGCGGCGCAGATTGCCACCCTGCATAATCTCGGATTTTATCTGTGGTTAGTTAAGGAAGCACGAAAACATATTATGAATGGTGATTTTTATGAATGGAAAAATCAAATGATTCCCAAAGTCAGCCGACGGCTATAGCTGCAACGAAATAAAATAAGTTAATTTGAATATCCGGTTTCGGAAAGTAAAACCTGAAATGCTTAAAAATTTGAAAATTAAAATTCTTGATCTGTATATTATACGGAAATTCCTGGGCACTTTCTTTTTTGCACTTGCTCTGATAATTTCAATTGCCATTGTTTTTGATATCAGTGAAAAAATTGATGATTTTCTGGAGAGGGAGGCACCGTTACGTACCATTATTTTTGATTATTATTTGAATTTCATTCCATTTTTTGCAAACCTCTTTAGCCCTTTGTTCATTTTTATTTCCGTAATATTTTTCACTTCACGAATGGCCGGACAAACTGAAATTATTGCTATTCTGGCCAGTGGTGTAAGCTTTAAAAGATTACTCCTTCCCTATATCGCCGCTTCACTGATGCTGGCTTTGCTTTCATTTTATCTCAACAATTTTGTTATTCCTCATTCAAATACTGTTCGTATTAATTTTGAGACGAAGTATATCAAGAATCCTTATATTTTTAAAAACCGTCATGTACACCGTCAGATCGCACCCGGTCAGTTTATTTATCTGGAGAGTTTTAATAATATTGATAAAATCGGTTATCAGTTTTCTTTTGAGAAAATTGAAGATAACAAAGTGGTCTTTAAAATATTGTCAGAGCGCATTTACTGGGATACACTGAAGAATAAATGGACCCTTGAAAATTATTTTACACGGGAGATTAACGGATTGAATGAGAAGATTGCAAGTGGTTACCGGATGGATACCATTTTCGCATTTTACCCGGATGAATTCAGCAGGCGTACCAATTTCATTGAAACCATGGATACACCTGCATTGAACCATTATATTAAACAGGAAACATTACGCGGTTCGGAGGAAGTGCCCTTTTATCTGGTTGAAAAGTACAAACGGCTCTCCTACCCTTTTGCCACATTTATTCTAACCATCATTGGTGTATCCCTTAGCAGCCGAAAAGTTAGGGGCGGTATTGGAGTTCAAATTGGTGCCGGTATCCTGCTCAGCTTTACCTATATCATGTTTATGCAGGTAAGTCAGACTTTTGCCACCAACGGTAACCTACCCGCATGGCTGGCGGTTTGGATACCCAATATTGTTTATTCGATAATTGCCGTGTATTTGCTAAAGAAAGCTTCCGAATAATTGATGCCGGATGAACACGGATAATTAATGTGTTTCCTGAGGTATTTCCTCGTACACTTTAATTTTTTTATATAAGGTATCTCTTTCAACAGGTATCCGCCCGGCTTGCTGAATCAATGCAACCAGTTGCTCTGTACTTAAGGCAGGGGATTGTTCTTCTGCACCAGCCATGGAGTATATTTTTGTGCTGTCATCGATAGTACCATCGAGATCATCTACACCAAAGGAAAGAGTTATTTGCGCGGTATTCCTTCCTATCATAGGCCAGTAAGCTTTGATATGATCAAAGTTATCAAGGTAAATACGGCTGATAGCATAGGTTTTTAAATCATCGATCAGCGTCGTTTCAGCAATAAATGACATATCGTTGTCCTTGTTTCGGAATTTCAGTGGAATAAAGGTTTGAAAACCTCCGGTCAGGTCCTGTAAATCACGCAAAGCCTTCATATGTTCAATTCTGTGAATGTAATTTTCAATGTGTCCGTACAACATCGTTGCATTACTTCTGAGTCCGGCCTTATGCGCTGCTCCATGAATTTCCAGCCATCGATGGGCGTCCGCTTTATCCGCACAAATCTGATTCCGGATATTTTCATTGAATATTTCAGCACCACCTCCCGGAATTGAATCAAGTCCCTTTTCCCTGAGATA
Source organism: uncultured Bifidobacterium sp. (assembly GCA_964534995.1). GTDB lineage: Bacteria > Bacteroidota > Bacteroidia > AKYH767-A > OLB10 > JAJTFW01. The sequence goes on along the minus strand of CAZHSC010000041.1, from coordinate 4,624 downwards.
TTTTATTCCTTCTGAAGCAGATAATTTTGCTTTTCGGAACATATAATCCAACTCAACTGCGGTAAAGGCCTTAATATGTAACTGGGGCCGGTGTTGTTTTATTCTCTCAATTAACTCTCCGAAAAAAGTCAAATCGAGTTTAGGATGAACTCCGCCTACAATATGAACTTCTGTAATGTCCTGATTGTCGTAAGCAAGTACACGGCTGAACATTTCGTCCATACTTAATTCCCAACCCGCTTCTTTGTGTTTATAATCTTGTGAGTAGGAACAAAACTTGCAGCTAAATACACATACATTGGTGGGTTCTATGTGAAAATTCCGGTTGAAAAAAGTATAGTTTCCATTTTTCTTTTCCCTGACGTAATTGGCAAGTATTCCACAGGCTGATAATTCCGCGTTTTCAAACAGATAATATGCCTCCCCTTCATCAATTCTTTCCATTTGGAGGACTTTACCTGCAATTTTTCTGAGCACGTTATCTTCATGCTCAATCAGGTGATGTATATTTTGTAGCGTCATATTTTAATTGCAGTTTACTGGTCCGGGAATGTTTACTTCGTCAGGGATATATATGAATCGTACACTTTCTGAAAACAGGTCTCCTTCCAATTGTAAAAAATATACACCGCCTGTCACGGAGGTCAGATCAACGGGAACGGCATCACCCGGATTAATATTGATTTTCTTCTCATAGATTACCTGCCCAAGGGAGTTGATCAGTCGCACGGTTGAAAACTGACTTTGATTCCGGCAAGATTTAACGCATATCCCCCTTTGTGCAGATACCGGATTCGGATATGCCAGCAATTGACAATTATTGCAATTCTGGTTCACTGCCGTGTTCACTTTAAATCCAGCACTTGCATAGTTATTTACAGAATTACTGTCACTTTGTTGTATTCTGAATTCCATGACCTGATTACCAGTATTCGTTCCAATTTCAGGTAATTCAATAATCTGGGTATATCCGGTCGGTAGTATTCCTTCCCAGTGGTAGGATTTTTTCAGGCCCTGATATATTCCATAAACGATATCCAATTCCCTAAGTGTATCGCTACCGTTATTGGCTACGCGAATGGATGGCTTCAAACATCTGTCTTCAGCTAATCGCACTGGTTTAAGAACGGAATCAATGGCCGCGTCAATGGGCAGGAAGCCGGGTAAAATATGACCGGTACTCATTTTCAGGGAATCCCTGGTTCCGTCTGTAATAATTCTCATCTTGGCGATCTGACCCGGCGTAAAAAACATCATGCATTTATCATCCGTATAGTCCATATAATTCATAAACATTATTCCTGGTGCAGAAGATGAGCAGTCATCGAGTTCCGGATAATTTTTACACCTGAAAGTAGGGCCAGCCTGGTTGGGGGTATCATCCAGTGCCGATTGGGTAACAGGAAAATCTTTACCCTGGCAATTGTCATTATCGTCGCCCCAGATATGATTCAGTGACAACCAGTGTCCGATTTCATGGGTGCAGGTTCTGCCTGCATTGTAAGGTGCTGTGGCGGTACCGTTTCTGCCAAGCGCCTTAAAACTGATAACGATACCGTCTGTATTGGCATTTGACCCGGGATAGGATGCAAAACCCAGGGCATTGGAACCAAGGGTACATACCCAAATATTGAGATATTGACTTCTGGGCCAGGCATCGTGTCCTCCATGTGCGGATGAAATTATGTCCGTGTCAAATATCTGGAACTCATCTATGGTTGTTAAAGTTCGTGTAATTCCTTTTGTAAAATTCCCATTGGGATCTCTTTTTGCCAGCATGAAACGGATTTTACTGTCTTTTCTAAAGGAATTCCAAACAACTGGAACATCTAACGAGGTGGCATTGTTTAATGCGTAATCTTCATTCAACACATCCATTTGTGAAACAATCTGTTCTTCACTGATATTTTTCTCCGCCGAATTATAAAGAATATGAAAAACGACAGGAATAATGAGTGTGGTGTCTGTTGATGAAGTTTCCTTGTTCCCGATACTCATGTTTTCAATCATTTGAAACCGGGAAGCATAAGTGCTATCAGCTTTTAAATTAAACTGATGCCATTCATCAGTCAGACATTTCCGCTGTTGACTGTATATCAGATTAGACAGGAACAACTGGCCCAGCATGAAAAAAACCAGAAATTTCCTTAACTTATAAGAATTCATCTATTTACAAAAATAGTAAGAAAATGCTCTTCTGTCAAACCATGCAGAATGTGTTGGAATAAAAAAGGACCGCCAACCGGGGCGATCCTTTTTTATTTTGAACTTAATCTGATTTATCTGGATATCTGAATTTTCTCAATCCGGCGACCCGCATTACTCTCTACTTCCAGAAAATAAATACCAGTACTCAATTCGCTGACATCCAATTGGTAAATTTGACTGTTCGAATAGGGAATTAGTTCACTTCTCATTTCAGCGCCAAGTAAATTCAACAGTCTGAATTTTACCGAGGCATTTAATGATTGGTCAGGCAGGTGTATGTTTAGCAATGAAGAAGAGGGATTGGGGAAAACATTCATGATAAAGGGAGCCTGGCTCTCTGACAATCCCACCAATGGACAAATCACGGGAAGCATAAGGTGAGCTACATTGATGCCCCATCCATTTGGATTGGGTAAGCTGTAGGGATGCCAGGTATTATCACTCCACTTTTCAAATGCTGTGCCTACCGTGATATTTCCATCATTGCAATGAACAATGGCCAAAGTGTCACCTGCAGTGTAACCAAATTCAACACCGATATAAATATCACCTGAAACCGGAATATTGGGTGTAAAATCGACCCAGACAATTTCGTTATTGTTTACATAATTAGCAATGGTATCATAGCTGAGACTTGTTGTGCCAAGAATAGTATTTGGGAGTCCTCCTGCACCATCATTGTCCCAAACACGAACATTGGCCACTTGTCCGGTTCCGGAACTTGTTCCTACGCCAAATGAAATGAATACACCATCCACCGTTTGGTTGCTACCGCTAACATTATACAGATCAACTTTGGCAATATCTCCGTAATTATTCTGCCCCGAAACATAGCCAACGCCTCCGGTACCACCCGATATCAAAATGGTGGCGGTATCGTTTGCAAAGTCAAAATTGGTAATGGTATCACAACTGGATCCGGATCCGTTAGTAACAGTTATATAGGCGGTTTTAGTTTCAGTATCTGAGCCAGCTGTGTTGGTCGCAATAAGTGATACGGTATAATTTCCCGGTGTATTGTACACGATATTCTGAGGATTTTGCTGAGTCGAAGAAGATGGGTTTCCACCAGTAAATGTCCACGCCCATGAACTGGGTGTGTTGGTGCTGAGGTCGGTAAAATTAACCGAACTGCCGGCGCTGATGGTAGTAGCACTGGCGATAAAATCCGCAACCGGTATAGAAACGGAAGGAGGACTACAGGCTGTGGAATTGCGTTGTGAAATACGCATGGGAGAATTCGTTAATACTGTCTGGATCCTCGCTTTTTGTCCCAGCGTGAACATATTTAAACAATTGTCATCGCAATAGTCCATGTAATTCATGAACTGGTCACCGTTGGGTCCATTGCTACAGGTAACATGCGGGAATGCAGGACAACTGCTATTGGCGGTTTGTTGGGTGGGAGTATCCGTACAAAAATCATTACCGCAGGTAGCATCTCCCCAAATATGGCGTAATCCGAGCCAATGACCAATTTCATGTGTAGCTGTTCTTCCTTTGTTGTAAGAGGGATCTAAGCTACCTACCCTTCCGCAGGCTTTATACCATACCACTACTCCATCGTTGTTTGCAGTACCGAAATTACCGGTCAGGCCTGAAAGTCCACTCCCGGAGGGAAAAGTAGCATGACCCAACAATGGATTTCCGAAATTGTCTGTATAATTGGGGACTACCCAAATATTAAGGTAATTATTTGTGTTCCAGATAGTAGCGGGCTTAATAGTTTGGTCAATATACGTGTTCAGATAAGGTGGACTCGAAAAACCTGCGGTGATTCTGTTGATCCGGTCAATCCCGGTGGTGGCATTTCCGTTGGGATCCGTTTGCGCAAGGCAAAAGTTGACTTCACAGTCAGCAGCCACGGAGGTGAAAACTGATGGTGTGTTGACTGCATCAGGATTTAGACGTCTGAAATCTTCATTGAGCACATCCAGCTGTGATTGAATCTGGGCATCCGAAATGTTAAAACTAACCCCTACATTGGTACCGTTATGAATTACATGGAAAACAACTGGAATGGTATAAACTACAGCTGCACCTTTGCTTGCCGCTTTTTGCTGTTCCATTTGTTGTATTAATGGTTGCAACCAGTCTTCATAGCGGTGATCAAGTTCGCCGGTGCCACAGGTACGTTGATGGTGGGTTGTGGCGTTGAGATTGTTCTGATAAGGCCAGGGCATTCTTTGCTGAGCTGCAGCCGTAATTACGATTGCAGTAAATAAGCCTACAGAAAGTAGTAGTTTTTTCATGAATATTACTTTAAATAACAGGATTTGGTTTTTGGAACTGTAAAATTAAGAAAAATGGATTCGTTTGCCATAAATATTAGCATTTTAATCTTTGATTTTACCTCCTTTTCGAGAGTGTTTCATAAAGTGTGTCAGTTTAAAGAAAACACTAACTTTAAACTACA
>CAZHSC010000040.1:0-31697 GCA_964534995.1 uncultured Bifidobacterium sp. | reverse complement strand
GTGTATTGTACCGGGGTCATATCACACATGTCTGCCTCATTAATCCAGGGACTGATATCGTGGAGTTTACTCAACTTATCACCGGCCTTATCGTAGAGGTAATAACTGCCTAAGCTCCGGTCGCTATAGGTGCGTACCAGAAATTTGTCTTCGTTTTTGTTGGAAGAAGTAACGGCGATGCGGTAGCCGCGTAAGCGCTCTTTGAATTTTGCGAACATGGATTCGGTTTCAGCATCCAGAAAATGATAATCGTACTTGTCGGTTTCAATGCCTGCACTGGTAAGAACTTTTCTTTTACGGGAATAGTTCAGGTCGCTGACATCTACTTCATCATGTTCAAAAATAACTTCTTCTTCTTTGCCGGTTTTGATGTTCAACACAACGATAGCCTGCTTGTCACGGCCAATATTTGATGACGCATATATTCTTTTATTGTCAAATGTGAAAAAGAGCGGTGATATGGTTTCCCTGAAATCTGTTGTAATCAAAACCCTGAAATCATCCGTCTCTTTCTCTCTGACGAGGAGACTTGTCTTTACTCCGTCCGTGGTAACCGCGGCGCGAATGGCACCGGTATGATCTGTAACCCATCCGGAAATATTACCCGGGTTTTTGGCCACCTGTTTCATTTCACCTGATACTATGTTTAAACGGTACACATCAAATATTTCGGGGTTGTCTTTGTTCATTTGAATGAGTACTTCCTCCGGAAAATCTTCCAGGTTATCAATAATTAACACCCTTACATTTTTAAAAGGGGTGAGGTCCTTTTCGGTTTTCCCGTCCACAGAAGCAACAAAGAGGTGATAGTTTTCATCACCTCCGAAATCACGTACATAAATAAGCTGACTGTTGTTTTTCCAGAAATATCCGGTGATATCCCTGTCGGTTAAACTGGTGACCCTTACAGATGAGGAATCCCCGATTTTCTGTACATGGATATTCATCCTGTTATTCCAGGGAGCCAGGTAGGCCAACAGGTCGCCTTGCGGTGATATCTGAAATCGTGTTTTTTCGGCGTTTCTGAAAAAGTCTTTCAGGTCATATTTTTTTACCTGCGCAGATATTGATTGGGTCAATGTAACCATGAATACCAGGGCGAGAAACTTTTTAAGCATGGGTTGATGTATATTTTCCGCTAAATTATTTCAATATCACTTACAGATTTGCTTTTTTATTAAAAGTTTACTGTGATTCTTCAGGGTATAGGTTAATTGGTAAAATAATTTTTATGGAATTCGGTTAATCCTGTTATTTTTGCGTCAGAAAATTGAATTATGAGTTTTGATAAAATTATCTCCGTCCCGGGTTTAAGCGGATTGTTTAAAATGGTTGCTCAGATGCGCAACAGTGGTTTTGTGGTGGAATCATTGGCGGATGGCCGCCGTATTCCTATCTCTTCTATGCAAAGGATTATCATGCTGAAGGACATCGCGATCTACACCATGGAAGATGATTTGCCCCTGTATGAGGCTTTTAAAAAAATGAAAGAGCAGGATTCTTTATCGCTTTCAGTATCTCCTAAATCAGAACCTGCTGATTTGAAAGCAACTCTGAAAAAGATAATCCCGGAATTTGATGAAGAAAGGGTGCATACCTCCGACATCAGGAAGATGTTTTCCTGGTATAAGCTGGTGAAGGATATTGTGGGGTCGCCGGAGGCAGAAGAAGCCATGAAAAAGGAATTTGGAGAGGTGAGCAATGAAGAGTCTGTTAAAGAAACGGTAGATAAGGAATTGGTAGCCGAAGCAGTGAGCGAGGAACCCGCTAAGAAAAAGGCGGTTAGAAAAAAGAAGGAGGAGCTTCCCTCCGGAGAAGAAACAGTTCCGGCAGATGGAGTGAAAAAGAAAAGCCGGAAGTCAGCAAAAGATACGGGTGAGTAAAAGATCCGTCAGTATCCTCTTTTTTTTGTATCATTAATTCAACCGGGCTTCATTTTCCATGAATGCAGCTACCTTGTCATTGTCCTTTAGATGTTTGTAAACAAGGGGTTAAGTTGATGGCCAAAGAGCTGCATTGCACCTTTTTTTCAATGCCAGTATTAAATTATTAATGTCTGACCTCCCGGTTGCGTTGTTTTAGTCATAAGCTCATTGCTGAATCCCATTTTTGCCGGATACCCTTTATCTTCGTAAGCCATTATTGAAAATTTATGATTTCCAAAGAAAATACCACCACCGTACACCGGAGTTTCCTGCCGGCCGACATAGAAGTTAAAAACTGGGAGCAGGTGCAGCTGTATTTCGATCAACTCCTTCAAAGAAATATTGATCTTCCTGAGGATCTGATCCTGTGGTTAGGCAATCGCAGTGAACTGGAAGCCTTCCTTCAGGAAGACCTGGGCTGGCGATACATCAGAATGAGTTGTGATACCACCAATAAAGAATACAGCGACTCCTTTAATTTTTTTGTAGGTGAAATACAGCCGCGTATTGCACCGCTTAGTCACCAACTTGATCTTAAATTGCTGAATAGTCCTGCCCTCAAGTCGCTGGGCGGAAGAAAATTTGAAATCCTGCTCAGACAAATCAGGAAACGTGTTGAAATTTTCAGAGAGGAGAATATTGCCCTGCTATCCGAATTACAGCAACAGGAACAGGAGTATTCCGCCATTACCGGTGCCATGACCGTTATGGTGGAAGGGAAGGAATTGACACTACAACAGGCTGCCAATTACCTGGAAAGAGATGACAGGAAGGTCAGAGAAGAAGTTTACAGGAAGATATATGATCGCCGGATACAGGAACGGGATAAGTTAGATGCCCTGATGAATGAACTCATCGCTAAACGGCATACCGTGGCGCTGAATGCCGGTTTTTCAAACTTCCGCGACTATATGTTCGCAAGCCTCGGCCGTTTTGATTACAAACCGGATGATTGCCTGGAATTTCACAGGTCGGTTGAAAAAGCCCTCGTGCCACTCAATGAATCCATAGAGGATATTCACCGTAAGGAATTGTCACTGGAGGTGCTGAAGCCCTGGGATACCGCAGCTTCCGTAAGGGGAGAAAAACCTTTGACACCTTCCGCTTCTTCAAATGAACTTATGGACAAGGCGATAGCCTGTTTTGAGGAGATCAACCCCTTTCTGGGGCAGTGTATGCGTGAAATGAAAGAAGCGAAACGACTGGATCTTGAATCCAGAAAGGGGAAAGCGCCCGGGGGCTATAATTACCCCTTATATGAAACAGGCCTTCCTTTTATTTTCATGAATTCTACCAATACTCTCCGCGACCTGGTTACCCTGGTTCATGAAGGGGGACACGCCGTGCAGTCCATTGTGGATAAGCCCTTGGAACTTGTAGATTATAAAAATATCCCCAGCGAGGTAGCTGAATTGGCCTCTATGTCCATGGAGCTGATATCAATGGAGCACTGGCATCACTTTTTTGATAATCCCCTTGAGTTGAAAAGGGCGAAGAGAAAACACCTCGAAGATGTATTGAAAGGGCTGCCCTGGATTGCTTGTATTGATGCTTTTCAGCATTGGCTGTATACCAGTCTTCCGCACAGCAATCAGCAAAGAACAGAAGCCTGGCTGGAAACATATAATCGTTTTTCAGGTAAAACCGTTGATTGGAGCGGAAATGAAAATGTAAAATCTATCTTATGGCAGAAGCAACTTCATATTTTTGAGGTGCCCTTCTATTACATTGAATATGGTTTTGCACAACTGGGCGCAATTGCCCTCTGGAGAAACTATCGATTGAACAGAGATGAAACCATTCACAACTATCTGGAAGCCCTCAAAATGGGCTATACTTCCGGTATTGGTGAAATTTATGAGCGTGCAGGTGTTAAGTTTGATTTTTCCGAGCCCTACATCACCGAGTTGAGTGCTTTTGTGAGAGAGGAGTGGAGTAAAACACTCTGATTCCGGCCGGCAGGCGATGAAATCGCGGCAGTATTGCGCTGCTGTCCCGTGAATTGTAATCCCTTACCTGCCTGATTTTCAGAAACTAAATTTATCATTGCCTGTGAAACATTTTATTCCGTTTTTCGAATAATAATATAATATAATACAAGGTGGTATTTCCAGCTGATTTCATGGTTATTTTGATTGGAGCAATCGCTTTGATATTGGTGGTTGCTTTGTTGTTTTTTGCTTTTTTCCGGAATAAAAGGAGGCGAAGCAGTGGAGGGGATTCATTTGGCGATCTTTTTGACCAGCAACCGGAAGCCTGGTTAATAATGGATGGTATCAGCTTGAAAACGATCAGAGCTAATCAGAAGGCGATGAACTTATTCAGTATTTACCGAAAGCAATACCTGGGGAAACTCAGTTTTAACAGAATTTTTGAAGAAGACCTGTCAGAGGATGAAGTAGCCATTTTACTGAACGCAATAGATCATAACACTTTTGTTAATAAAACGCTGATCTGTAGAAGCCTGAGCGGAAGAAATTTTAAAATGACGGTGAGCATAAACAGGGTCGGTGAGGGTAACCTGTTTTGCCGCTTTACCGAGCCTCTCCTGCATGCGATACCCGTGGGAAATGAAGGGGGGAATGAAGTAGTTTCAGGGGATGAAAATAAAGCCGATGACTACCATGGTTCAGGATGGAGGGAGGCGGCGATTGTCAATGTGACGAATGAAAATCATTCAGGACTGGCGGAGGTGCCGGTACCCTTCACAGGATTTCCCATGGCTGCGGCACGGGAGGCGATTGCTGTACTGAACGCGGAACAGAAAATCAGCGAATCGAACGATTCATTTTCCATGCTGACGGGATATGCATCGGAAGAATTAAAATACCTGGGCTTTGATCAGTTGATTCACCCCTCTCAGTCACGCGAACATGAAAATTGGTTTTCTCGGCTTTTAAGCGGCACAAACAAGGTGTCCCGTGCCGAAAGGACCATCCTGCGTAAGGATGGCAAACAGGCCTCTCTTGAAATACTGGGAGCGGGTATTCCCGAAAAGGGCATCGTTATCATAACCGCCATTGACAACAGCGAAGTAAAAGAAGCCCAGCGTATTTTACAAAGAAGCAGGGAAAATCTGATGGCGTTTGTCGAAAATACGGGGGAAACGGTTTTTTCACTGGATGCGATGGGTAAGATAACGGTGATCAATAGCCGTTATCAGGAACTTTTTCTGCTCAATAAGTCCGTTTGGCTTTCAGAAGGCATGTCTTATGAAGATCAGTTGCTGCCCGAAGAAAGGATGGCGTTTAAGGAACGATTCAGGTCGGTTTTGCAGGGAAAGGAGGTGAATTACAGGGAGGATTTTACGGACAGCAGGGGGGAGATAAGGGTATATGAAGCTTTTCTTTACCCGGTGAAAGATGAGGACGGATTAATTACGGGAATGACGTATTCCGGACGCGATATCACCGAAAGGTTAAAACAGGAAGAAGCGCTGCGGGATGCCAGAGATAAAGCAGAACAGGCTACGCAGGCAAAGTCTGAATTTCTGGCAGTGATGAGCCATGAAATACGTACCCCACTGAATGGCCTGATCGGGATATCGGAATTACTGAATAATACTGAGCTGACGGGGCAGCAAAAGGAGTTTGTGGATATCATAAGGCTAAGCGGTGAGGCATTGCTTCAGGTTATTTCAGATATCCTTGACTTTTCAAAAATCGAGGCCAATAAGATGCAACTGGAAATCGCACCGTTTCATGTGGACGAAGCGGTGAAGGAAACCATCACTATCCTCAGCGGAAAAGCCAGAGAAAAGGGAGTTGCACTGCGCATGGAGAGAGAGGAAGGGCTTCCTTTATATATACTGGGCGATAAAGCCCGACTTCGTCAGATATTAATGAACCTGGTGGGGAATTCCATTAAATTCACGGAACAGGGGAGTGTAATTATACAGCTTGCAAATGGGGGAGAAAAAGAAGGCAGGAACCTGATCAAATTTGCTGTAAGCGACACTGGTATCGGCATTGAACCGGCACAGGCTGAACAACTTTTTACGGCTTTTACCCAGGCCGACCCCTCTACGTACCGGAAGTACGGCGGCACCGGCCTTGGCTTAACAATTTGTAAAACACTGGTGAACCTGATGGGAGGAGATATCTGGGTAGAAAGCAGGATGGGCGAAGGAAGTACCTTTTATTTTACCATTCAGGCCGATGCGGTGAGCGATGCCGCAGCAGAAGAGGTTAGGATGCAGGAAGAGGTTAAGCAGAAAATTCCCCTGGGCGACCAGCATAATGATTTTGCATTGCACTATCCTGCCCGGATTTTATTGGCTGATGACAATGATATCAACCGGCTGCTGGCCCGGAAATTATTTGAGCGCCTGGGATATACCATTGAATCGGTTGGAGATGGCCGAGAAGCCTATGAACAGGTGAAAGAAAAAGAATTTGATATCGTATTTATGGATATGCAAATGCCGGAGTGGGACGGCATTCAAGCTACTAAAAAAATCAGATCAGAAGCAGATAGCATGCACCAGCCGGTTATTATTGCCATGACTGCTTTTGCAGGAAAGGAAGATAAAGACGCCTGCAAAGAAGCCGGGATGGATGATTATATATCAAAACCGGTTACACTGGATGACATTGAGCAAATGTTATTGAAGTGGACCCCTGATCATGTAAAAACTATAAAAAACAGAACCCTTCCTATGAATAATGATTTGAAACCAGCCCAGGGCGATTTGATAGACCTTACGGCTATCCGGCGTTTGCAGAATATTGGTCAGCAAACCGATCCCGGATTTTTACATCAGATTCTGGAAATGTTTATGAAACAGGCACCTGAAAATATTTCCGACATCATCCAATGTTTTGACCGTGGGGATTTTACCGGATTGTGGAAGGCGGCTCATAAACTGAAAGGTACCTGTCTGAACATTGGAGCAGAACGTTTAGCCGGCATCTGCAGGGAAATAGAAAGGAAAGGTAAAAATCTGGAAACAAACGGGCTGCAGGGACTGTGTATGCAGCTTGAAATTGATTATAAAAGTACCCTAACGGAATTGAAAAAACTTTTTGAATACAATTGATGGATTTAATCATTTCATTATCAATTTAATGATTAAAAATAAATAAACAGGCTCTAAAAAGTAAATATTCGGAAAAAGTATTGTTTTAATTAAAACACTCCTTATCTTTGCTGCCCACTTAGATAATTAACATGATCATCGTTCCCATTAAAGAAAACGAAACAATCGACAAAGCGCTTAAAAAGTACAAGAAGAAGTTTGAGAAAACCGGTACTGTTAAGCAATTACGTGCACGTCAGGCATTTGAAAAGCCTTCTATTACACGTCGTACGGAAATTAAAAAGGCAATTTACAAGAATCACCTGCAGGCTGCTATCCAGTCCTGAAGAGGCGTTGTTATAAATATTTGATCCGGACTTCCCATGAAGCCCGGATTTTTTATTTTTTGTATTTCATCATGATTTTTCCCGTTTTAGGCGTACCTTTAACATACAATATTTTTCAGGAATTTTAAGTTTGGTAATTAAGCAAAACTACAGTGTGACCGATCACGAACGTTTTATAAATTATCTGCGCTTCGAAAAGCGATCTTCGGTTCATACAGTGATTGCATATGAAAAGGATCTTATGCAGTATGCTGAATATTTAACAGCACATTATCAAATCGGTGACCTTACCCAGTCGGGCCACTTTATGATCCGTTCATGGATTGTGTCATTGATGGAAGCCGGCCTGGATCCAAGATCTGTAAACAGAAAAATTACTACGCTCAGGACTTTTTACCGCTATATGGTAAAAACCGGACGCATGGAAAGAAGCCCGATGAATAAAGTAATTGCTCCCAAAACAAAGAAAAAATTACCGGAATACATCGACGAACAACGTATGCAGAAACTTTTTGAAGCTGGACGGGAAGAAGGGGAGCAGGATAATTTTGAAAATGTAAGGAACCTGCTGATCCTTGATTTTTTCTACCGTACCGGTGTGCGGCTGTCAGAATTAATCGGGCTGAAAATGAGTGATGTGAATCTGTATAATCTTACCATAACGGTATTGGGTAAGAGAAATAAAGTCAGGCAAATCCCTATCACTAACAATTTTAAAAATATCCTGGAAGCGTACATCGTGCTCAGGCGGGATTTTATGCGTGAGCACGACAGGGAACACCCTTATTTTTTTGTAGATAACAAAGGTAACCAAATGTATCCCGGGTTCGTTTACCGTATAGTGAAAAGCAGCATCAGCAAGGTTTCCACAGGCGATAAAAGAAGCCCGCACGTATTGAGGCATAGTTTTGCCACCGCCATGCTGAATCATGGAGCCGATATTAATGCGATCAAAGAACTGCTGGGTCACAGCAGCCTCGCGGCTACACAGGTTTATACGCATAATTCCATTGAAAAACTGAAGGAAATTTATAAACAAGCCTTCCCCAAAGCATAACACAATTAAAAACTAAAATTATGAAAGTGAAAGTTCAATCCATCCACTTCGATGCCGATCGTAAACTCCTTCAATTCGTAGAAGAGAAAGTGGACAAACTGACGCAGTTTTATGAAGGCATTATTGAAAGTGAAGTGTACCTGCGGCTCGATAAATCAGATGTAAAAGGAAACAAGATTGCAGAAATCAAGATATCTGCGCCCGGCAAGACCCTTTTTGCGCGCGAGCAATGCAAAACATTTGAAGAAGCCACCGATAATGCAGTAGAAGCGCTGCGAAAGCAGATTACCAAACATAAGGAAAAGCAAAGAGGGGAATAAAACATAGTCCCCTGAAATCCCCGGACCCGTACTGAGTGCGGGTCTTTTTTTTTCGGCCCGGTCGCGCTTTTTCTGCCTGCGATCTACTTACTTTCAGTATGTCACTACCGGGCATTTTTTTCAAATCTTATTAATAAAAAGCCGTTTGTACTTGTTTGAATAAAAGAAATTACTAAATTTGCAGTCCCATTTTGGGGATGGTCTTGTAGTGTAGTGATATTCAAGCCGATGTAGCTCAGCTGGTCAGAGCTACTGATTTGTAATCAGTAGGTCGGGGGTTCGAATCCCTCCATCGGCTCAAGTTTGAATTGTCTGGGTGGAGTTGAAAGTTCTCCTTCCGGTAAATAAGATGTCTCCAGGTCCGGGGCATTTGGAGTTAAGGGGGAGATAGCCAAGTGGCCAACGGCAACAGACTGTAAATCTGTCCTCTTCGGAGTTCGAAGGTTCGAATCCTTCTCTCCCCACAAGGTTCTTTGAAATAATAGTATTCGTCTTTTGACCCGATAAGAGTTTGCCCGTCTCAAAAATGGCTGTAATTCATTCTTTTACAGCCACGAGATATAAAAAATTCCTGCTTTACCGGGTGAGCGGCAAACCTTCGGGTTTCCGTAGCCAGGCCAAAAACGGGAGTTTACCGGGATGGGTAAAACAGAAGTTATAACGATTAAATTAAGCGGAAGTAGCTCATTTGGTAGAGCATCAGCCTTCCAAGCTGAGGGTAGCGAGTTCGAGCCTCGTCTTCCGCTCCATATACGGGGTATTCCTCCGGCGGGAGTATTCCCGGTTCTTGTTTTCATGCGAAAACAGGAACTTAAGTAAAAGAATTGCTGGGGGTGCTTGTGGCAAAGGAATAATTACTAACTTCACGCCCCGTAAAAAAATCAAAATGACCGGCGGGTCGCAAAGAAAGACGGATAAACGCTGAACAGAGAATTCTGCTCTGCAAAAGTTCAGGAATCGTTCTTAAATACCCGCCAATGTAGCTCAGTCGGTAGAGCACATCCATGGTAAGGATGAGGTCACCAGTTCGATCCTGGTCATTGGCTCAATAAACAGTAAACATTAACAATATAAATAACACCTTCATAAAATGGCTAAAGAGAAATTTGATCGTTCCAAGCCACACGTAAACATTGGAACCATTGGTCACGTTGACCACGGTAAGACCACTCTTACTGCTGCTATCACAAACGTGCTGTCACAGCAAGGTTTGGCCGAGAAGAGGGATTTCTCCTCTATCGATAACGCTCCTGAAGAAAAAGAGCGTGGTATTACCATTAACACTGCTCACGTAGAGTATCAGACGAAAAACCGTCACTATGCTCACGTGGACTGTCCGGGTCACGCTGACTATGTGAAGAACATGGTTACCGGTGCCGCTCAGATGGACGGAGCAATTCTTGTTGTAGCCGCTACTGACGGTCCTATGCCTCAAACACGCGAGCACATCCTGCTTGCCCGTCAGGTAGGTGTTCCGAAAATTGTAGTGTTTATGAACAAAGTTGACGCGGTTGATGATCCTGAATTGTTAGACCTCGTTGAAATGGAAATCCGTGAACTGTTGTCGTTCTACGATTATGACGGTGACAATACACCGATCATTCGCGGATCTGCACTGGGTGGATTGAATCTTGACGCCAACTGGGTTCCGAAAATCATGGAACTGATGGATGCCGTGGATACTTACATCCCACTGCCCCCACGTGAAGTTGACAAGCCTTTCCTGATGCCGATTGAGGATGTATTCTCTATCACAGGTCGTGGTACTGTTGCTACCGGCCGTATCGAGCGCGGTGTAATCAACTCCAACGATTCAGTGGAAATCATCGGTATGCAATCTGAGAAACTGACCTCAACCGTTACCGGTGTGGAAATGTTCCGTAAGATTCTTGACCGTGGTGAAGCGGGAGATAACGTAGGTCTGTTGTTGCGTGGTATCGAGAAAACCGATATCCGTCGCGGAATGGTAATTGCCAAGCCGGGTTCCATTAAACCACATGCCAAGTTTAAAGCTGAAATTTACGTACTGAAGAAGGAAGAAGGTGGCCGTCACACGCCTTTCCATAACAAATACCGTCCTCAGTTTTATTTCCGTACCACTGACGTAACAGGTGAAATCACCTTGCCGGAAGGTCGTGAAATGGTAATGCCTGGTGATAACGTAACCATTACCGTTGAACTGATCCAGCCTATCGCGATGGATAAAGGTCTTCGTTTCGCTATCCGCGAAGGTGGCCGTACCGTTGGTGCAGGACAGGTAACTGAAATCATCGAGTAAAGACGATAAAATGATCAGGTGTTCGTCCCGGCCGGAAGGTTGGGACGCACCTGTTTATAATTTGGCAGGCAAAATCTGAAAAACAGATCCTCCCTGTTGGAGCAAAATCCTGATTTACGGAAAGAGGCTTCAAACACCCGCCGGGCTGATGCAGTTGAAACCGGGTCCGGTAGTTACAATCAGCATAACGAAAGGAGATACGCTTACATATTCAGATTGAAAACCGGAAATACCTTTCTCAGGTGGCCCCGGAAAAAATTTACGGGTGTAGCTCAATTGGTAGAGTAGCGGTCTCCAAAACCGTTGGCTGGGAGTTCGAGTCTCTCCACCCGTGCAGAGAGTGAAAAAAGTATTCATACGCATTAAATTGTAATCATGGAAAAGATTAAATTGTACATTCAGGATTCCTACAATGAGCTTTTAAATAAAGTGTCATGGCCAACATGGAATGAACTTCAGAGCAGCGCGATGGTGGTGCTGATAGCTACCTTGATTTTTGGTTTCGTGATCTTTTTTATTGATTTCATTTTCCAGGGCGCTCTTAATATTATCTATAATCTTTTTGCTTAATCTCAGTCATGACAGAGACGACAACCGGAAATAAAAAGTGGTATGTCATCCGTGCCATCAGCGGTAAGGAGAAAAAGGTAAAACAATATATCGAAAGTGAAATTGTACGTACCGGCCTCCAGGACTATGTGGCCCAGGTGCTCATCCCGATGGAGAAGTATTACCAGATCAAGGATGGTAAAAAAGTCAGTAAGGAAAGAGCGCACCTTCCGGGTTACGTATTGATTGAGGCGGAGTTGGTAGGTGAAATTCCTCATATCATTCAAAATACTACCGGCGTGATAGGTTTCCTTGGTCCCAAAGGGGAGGCACCTACACCACTGCGTCAAACGGAAGTGAACAGAATCCTCGGTAAGGTGGATGAGCTGCACGATTCGGAGGAAGTAATCAATATTCCGTTTGTGGTGGGTGAAACAGTAAAAGTTACCGATGGACCCTTCAACAGTTTCTCGGGAGTCATTGAAGAAGTAAACGAAGAGAAAAAGAAGTTGAAAGTGATGGTTAAAATCTTTGGCCGCAAAACGCCGCTGGAGTTAAGTTATATTCAAGTAGAAAAGGAATCGTAATCCCAATACCCTTAGCCGGTGCCTGTCAGCTTCCACTCAGGTAACGGTGAATCTTCTCCTGCAGGGTAAAGGAACCGAGTATAAAAACAGAAATAATGGCAAAAGAAATAGGCGCACTGATCAAATTACAGGTGAAAGGCGGCGCTGCCAATCCCGCACCTCCCATCGGACCGGCTCTCGGTGCCAAAGGGGTTAATATTATGGAGTTCTGCAAGCAGTTTAACGCGCGTACGCAGGACAAGGCGGGACAGGTACTGCCGGTTATTATCACTGTATACACCGATAAGTCCTTTGACTTTATCATCAAAACCCCTCCTGCATTCGTGCAACTCATGGAGGTGGCTAAAATTCAAAAAGGTTCAGCTGAATCTAACCGTAAAAAAGTTGGAACTGTAACCTGGGATCAGGTTCGTACCATTGCCGAAGGGAAAATGGTAGACATGAACTGCTTCACCATTGAATCTGCAATGAAGATGATTGCAGGATCTGCACGCAGTGCCGGTATCAATGTGGAGGGAACTGCTCCCTGGGAAAAGTAAAACTGACCACGGTGCCGGGAATCGCTAGCTGCTTCCCGTGATCCGGTACCGAAACATTAATAAACTCAGAATAACCAAATGGCTAAGTTAACGAAGAACCAAAAAGTAGCTTATGCGAAAGTAGACGCTGACAAAGCCTACAACCTGCACGATGCCACCAAGCTGGTGAAGCAATTATCCTTCACAAAGTTTGATGAATCTGTTGACCTGAGTGTACGCCTGGGTGTTGATCCACGTAAAGCCAATCAAATGGTACGTGGTATTGTCACCTTACCCCATGGAACCGGTAAAACGGTACGTGTGCTGGTATTATGTACACCTGACAAAGAGCAGGAAGCCCGCGATGCCGGTGCCGACCATGTGGGTCTTGATGATTATATCCAGAAAATCGAAGGTGGTTGGACGGATGTGGATATCGTGATCACCATGCCAGGTGTCATGGCAAAAGTGGGTAAACTGGGTAAAATCCTGGGCCCCCGTAATCTCATGCCAAACCCCAAAACCGGTACCGTTACCA
The DNA here is from genome assembly GCA_964534995.1 of uncultured Bifidobacterium sp. Lineage (GTDB taxonomy): Bacteria > Bacteroidota > Bacteroidia > AKYH767-A > OLB10 > JAJTFW01. The sequence goes on along the minus strand of CAZHSC010000040.1, from coordinate 18,561 downwards.
ACGATGTCGGCAAGGCGGTGAAAGATGTGAAATCGGGTAAGATCGACTTCAAAGTAGACAAAACAGGAATCATCCATGCCTCTATCGGCAAGGTTTCCTTCGATGCCGAGAAGTTGTATGATAACGCCCATGAATTGCTTCAGACCATCGTAAAGCTCAAACCATCAGCTGCAAAAGGAACTTACCTCAGAAGTGTTTCCCTCAGCAGCACGATGAGCCCGGGCATTCGCATTGATGCGAAAAATGTAGCCGGGTAAAACCTCTAACACGAATTCGTCACATGACAAGAGAAGAAAAAAACCAGATCATCGATGAATTGGTGGGAACACTGAGTCAGTATAACAGTTTTTACATCACTGATGTGGAAACCCTCGACTCAGAGAAAACCTCCAAGCTGCGTCGTCTTTGCTTTAACAAGCAAGTGCAGCTGAAGGTGGCAAAAAATTCTCTGATAAAAAAAGCGTTGGAAAAGATCGAAGGCGACTTCAGCCAGTTGATCCCCACACTGAAAGGTTCATCCGCCATCATGGCTTGCGAAACCGCCAGTTTGCCCGCTAAACTTATCAGGGATTTCCGCAAAGAAAGCGGCAAAGATGCCACTAAGCCAGCGTTGAAAAGCGCCTATATCGACGGTGGAATATTCGTTGGAGATAATCAGCTGGATGTCCTCGCATCCCTGAAGTCAAAGAACGAACTCATCGGAGATGTCATCGGCCTCCTTCAGTCGCCTGCAAAGTCTGTTATCTCCGGCCTCAAAGGTCAGGGTGGCAAAATTGCGGGTATCCTCAAAACCCTGGAAGAACGTGCTGCCTGAGCCTTCGCGCCTGAAACAACACGCGGGAATACTTCCAAACATCTAATTAAACAAAAACTAAAAATCCAGTAACACTAAAAAAATACAATAAAATGGCAGACCTGAAAGCATTCGCTGAGCAACTCGTGAACCTTACTGTTAAAGAAGTTCAAGAACTTGCAACTATTCTGAAAGATGAATATGGTATTGAGCCTGCAGCCGCAGCTGTTGCAGTAGCCGCTCCGGGTGGAGGTGGTGGTGCAGCCGCAGCCGCTGAAGAAAAAACCGCATTTGACGTGATCCTCAAAAGTGCAGGAGCAAATAAGCTCGCTATCGTGAAGCTCGTGAAAGACCTTACCGGTCTCGGACTGAAAGAAGCGAAAGATCTCGTGGACGGTGCACCAAAACCCGTGAAGGAAGGTGTATCGAAAGATGAAGCCAACGCTCTGAAACAACAGCTGACTGAAGCTGGAGCGGAGGTTGAAGTCAAGTAATTGATTGTCAGTCTTCTAATAGACCTGTTCCACCCGTTCGGTGGGACAGGTCTTTCCCATTTATTAAACCCCTCCTCCCGGAGGGTTCCGAACGGTTGTTAATTAACAAATAAAACTCCTTCGCCTTGACTACTAAAACAAGTCTCACTTCAGAGAAGTCTGTATCCAACCGAATTAACTTCAGTAAAAATAAACACAGGATAGAGTATCCTGATTTTCTTGAAATCCAGTTGAAATCATTTAAAGATTTCTTTCAGCTGGAAACAACGGCTGATAACCGTACCGAGGAAGGCCTTTACAAGGTATTCAGTGAAAATTTCCCGATTACCGACTCAAGGAACAATTTTGTACTTGAATTCCTTGATTATTTCGTAGATCCTCCCCGTTATGCCCTGGATGAATGTATTGAGCGCGGACTGACCTACAGTGTCCCGCTGAAAGCAAAACTTAAACTGTATTGTACCGATCCCGAACACGAGGATTTTGAAACGATTGTTCAGGATGTTTACCTGGGTACGATCCCTTACATGACGCCCAAAGGGACCTTTGTGATCAACGGCGCCGAGCGGGTGGTGGTTTCACAGCTCCACCGTTCACCGGGTGTTTTCTTCGGTCAGAGCCGCCATGCCAACGGCACCAAGTTATATTCGGCCCGTGTGATTCCTTTTAAAGGTTCATGGATTGAATTTGCGACAGATATCAACAATGTGATGTATGCGTACATCGACCGGAAAAAGAAATTCCCTGTAACCACACTGCTGCGCGCAATCGGTTACCAGACAGATAAAGATATCCTGGAGCTCTTTGGGCTTGCGGATGAAGTGAAAGTAAGCAAAGCCGGACTTAAAAAAGTAGTGGGTCGTAAACTGGCTGCCCGTGTACTGAAAAGCTGGCTGGAAGATTTTGTGGATGAGGATACCGGCGAAGTAGTGTCCATTGAACGTAATGAAGTGATTCTCGAGCGGGAAACTATCCTGGAAGATGAACACATCGATATGATTGTGGATGCAAGTGTGAAATCGGTCATCCTGCACAAGGAAGACGCGAATACCAATGACTACGCGATAATTTACAATACCCTTCAGAAGGATACTTCGAATTCAGAGAAAGAAGCGGTTGAACATATTTACCGTCAGTTGAGAAATGCCGAACCACCCGATGAAGAAACGGCGCGCGGTATTATCGACAAGCTTTTCTTCTCGGATAAACGTTATGACCTCGGGCAGGTGGGTCGATTCAGGCTCAACCGTAAACTGAACCTGAATACTGCCATTGATACCAAGGTGTTGACGAAGGAAGATATCATCGCCATCATCAAATACCTGATTGAACTTATCAACGCAAAAACCATCGTTGATGATATCGATCACCTCAGTAACCGCCGCGTACGTACAGTGGGAGAGCAGTTGTATTCCCAATTTGGTGTTGGGCTTGCCCGTATGGCGCGTACCATCCGCGAAAGGATGAACGTACGCGATAACGAGGTGTTTACTCCCGCCGATCTAATCAACGCCAAGACACTCAGCAGCGTCATTAATTCCTTTTTCGGTACGAATCAGCTGAGCCAGTTCATGGATCAAACCAATCCCCTGGCAGAGATTACGCATAAGCGCCGTCTCTCAGCCCTGGGACCTGGTGGTCTTTCCCGCGAAAGAGCAGGCTTCGAAGTACGTGACGTACACTATACGCACTATGGCCGTTTGTGTACCATCGAAACGCCGGAAGGTCCGAATATCGGTTTGATTTCATCACTCTGTGTGTATGCCAAAATCAATAACCTTGGCTTTATTTCAACGCCGTATCGACCGGTTAATTCAGGTAAAGTAGATACAGGCACTGATAATATCGTTTATCTTACCGCCGAAGAAGAGGATGCCAAAGTAATCGCTCAGGCCAACGCACCGGTGGATGAAGGAGGAAACTTCACAGCAGGACGTATTAAAGCCCGTTTCGAAGGCGACTTCCCCATTGTTGAACCCTCGGATTTACACCTGATCGACGTGGCACCCAATCAAATCGCTTCCATTGCCGCTTCACTGATTCCTTTCCTTGAACACGATGATGCCAACCGTGCCCTGATGGGCTCCAACATGCAACGTCAGGCAGTTCCCCTGCTGCGTCCGCAGGCCCCCATTGTGGGAACCGGCCTCGAAGGACATGTGGTACGCGACAGCCGGGTACTGATCAACGCGGATTATGCGGGTGTGGTGGAATATGTGGATGCCAATGAAATCCGTATCCGTAATTTCAGGAACGAAGATGAGAAGCTGATCAGCTTTGACGATGATGTGAAAGTATACAAGCTTACCAAATTCCAGAAAACGAATCAGAATACCTGCATCAACCTGAAGCCCATTGTCAGAAAAGGCGACAAGGTAAAGCAGGGCCAGGTACTGTGCGAAGGCTATGCCACTCAGGGTGGAGAACTGGCGCTGGGACGTAACCTGAAAGTGGCATTCATGCCCTGGAAAGGTTACAACTTTGAAGATGCGATCGTGATTTCAGAACGCGTGGTACGTGAGGATATCTTCACGTCAATTCATGTGGATGAATACAGCCTGGAAGTACGTGATACAAAACGCGGACTGGAAGAGTTAACTGCGGATATCCCCAACGTGAGTGAAGAAGCGACACGTGAACTTGATGACCATGGTCTTATCCGCGTGGGCGCTGAAGTCGGTGAAGGCGACATCCTGATCGGTAAGATTACGCCGAAAGGTGAAACGGATCCTTCTCCGGAAGAGAAGCTGCTGCGTGCCATCTTTGGCGATAAAGCCGGCGATGTGAAAGACGCGTCCCTTAAAGTTCCCCCTTCCGTAAAAGGAGTTGTTATTGATAAAAAACTTTTCTCACGTGCCATTAAGGATAAGCGCAGCCGTGATGAAGAGAAAAATATTGTGGCGCGTTTCGACGCGGAACAGGACAAGGAGCTGGCGGACCTTAAAGTGCAGTTGGTTGACAAGCTGTTTGTACTTGTGAGCGGAAAAACCTCACAGGGTGTCATCAATGCCTATAAGGAAGTAGTGATCCCCAAAGGAGCGAAGTTTACGCAGAAAATGCTGGTGGATATTGATTACAACAACATCAACCCCACCAAGTGGACCACCGATAAGGAGAAGAATGAACAGATTACACGTCTGCTGACCAATTACAATGTAAAGGCGAATGAAATAATCGCGGCTTACAAGCGTAAGAAATTCCAGGTGCAGATCGGTGATGAACTGCCAACCGGAATCATGCAGCTGGCCAAAGTGTACATCGCCAAAAAGAGGAAGTTGAAAGTAGGGGATAAGATGGCGGGCCGTCACGGAAATAAAGGAATCGTTGCGCGTATTGTCCGCGATGAGGACATGCCTTATCTGGATGACGGTACACCTGTAGATATCGTGTTGAACCCGCTGGGCGTACCTTCAAGGATGAACCTTGGCCAGATTTATGAAACCGTACTTGCCTGGGCAGGTGAGAAACTGGGCGTGAAGTTCGCCACACCCATCTTTGACGGCGCAACGCTTGACGAAATCGATCATTATGTAACCAAGGCGGGACTTCCGAAATTCGGTTCTTCCTACCTCTTTGATGGCGGTACAGGTGAACGTTTCCACCAGCCGGCAACTGTAGGTATTATCTACATGCTTAAACTGGGCCATATGGTGGATGATAAGATGCACGCCCGTTCTATCGGACCCTACTCGCTCATCACGCAGCAGCCCCTGGGCGGTAAAGCCCAGTTCGGAGGCCAGCGTTTCGGTGAGATGGAGGTATGGGCCATTGAGGCGTTTGGTGCCGCCAATATCCTGCAGGAATTACTCACGGTGAAGTCTGACGATGTGATGGGACGCGCCAAGGCGTACGAGTCTATCGTAAAAGGCGACAACATGGTTACCCCCGGAATTCCTGAATCATTCAATGTATTGCTTCACGAGTTGCAGGGCCTCTGCCTCAAAGTAACCCTGGATTAATACGCAGTACATTATTCATAATTTAAAAACCGACTAACGTTTACGTTATACCGATAAAAAAACATGGCGGCTAAAAAAGATCAAAAACTGAAAAGCAATTTCACCAAAATAACCATCAGCCTCGCGAGCCCCGAGAATATTCTCGAGCATAGCAGCGGTGAAGTACTCAAACCGGAAACTATTAATTACCGTACGTACAAGCCGGAACGCGATGGCCTTTTCTGCGAGCGTATTTTCGGTCCTGTGAAGGACTGGGAATGTCATTGCGGCAAGTACAAGAGAATCCGGTACAAAGGCATTGTATGTGACCGTTGTGGTGTGGAAGTAACCGAAAAGAAAGTGAGAAGGGAAAGGATGGGGCATATCACCCTTACCGTTCCGGTGGCGCACATCTGGTATTTCCGTTCATTGCCGAATAAAATCGGTTACCTGCTTGGATTGCCCACCAAGAAACTGGACCTTATCATTTACTACGAACGGTATGTGGTCATACAAGCCGGTGTAAAAGCTGATGATGGTGTGAACTACCTCGATTTCCTGACCGAGGAAGAGTACCTCGCGATCATGGAAACACTGCCCAAAGACAACCAGCACCTGGATGATAAGGACCCGAATAAATTTATCGCCAAAATGGGAGCTGATGCCCTGTTTGACCTGTTGTCGCGCCTTGAACTCGATTCACTGAGTTTTAAACTACGCCACCAGGCAAATACCGAAACCAGTCAGCAGCGTAAGAATGAAGCCCTGAAGCGCTTGCAGGTAGTGGAGGCTTTCCGTCATGCCAATACCCATATCGAAAATCGTCCCGAATGGATGATCGTAAAGGTGGTTCCTGTGATACCGCCCGAATTGCGTCCCCTTGTACCACTGGATGGCGGCCGCTTTGCCACCTCCGACCTCAATGACCTGTATCGCCGTGTCATTATACGGAACAACCGCCTGAAGCGTCTGATTGAGATCAAGGCCCCCGAAGTAATCCTTCGCAATGAAAAACGCATGTTGCAGGAAGCGGTTGACTCCCTCTTCGATAACAGCCGTAAGGTGAATGCCGTTAAGACGGAGAGTAACCGTGCCCTGAAATCACTTTCTGACTCCCTGAAAGGGAAGCAGGGACGTTTCCGTCAAAACCTGCTTGGTAAGCGTGTCGATTATTCCGCGCGTTCCGTCATTGTGGTAGGCCCTGAAATGAAACTGCATGAGTGCGGCTTGCCGAAAGATATGGCCGCTGAGCTTTTTAAACCTTTTATCATCCGCAAGATGATTGAAAGAGGTGTGGTGAAGACAGTGAAGAGCGCCAAGAAAATTGTGGACAGAAAAGATGCTATCGTTTGGGATATTCTTGAAAATGTTCTCAAAGGCCATCCTGTGATGCTGAACCGCGCCCCAACTCTGCACAGATTGGGTATTCAGGCTTTCCAGCCAAAACTGATAGAGGGAAAAGCTATTCAGCTGCATCCGCTCGTATGTACCGCTTTCAACGCTGACTTCGACGGTGACCAGATGGCGGTGCACCTGCCGCTTGGCAATGCGGCCATCCTGGAAGCACAAATGCTGATGCTCGCTTCGCATAACATCCTGAATCCGGCCAACGGAGCACCCATCACCGTACCCTCACAGGACATGGTACTGGGCCTTTACTATATCACCAAAGGACGTAAGTCGACCGAAGAGTTAAAAGTAAAAGGAGAAGGCCTCGCATTTTATTCAGCGGAAGAAGTGGTCATCGCGTACAATGAACAACGCATTGACCTGCATGCCTGGATTAAGGTGAAAGCCAATGTAAAAGAGGACGGTGTCCTGAAAAATAAACTCATTGAAACAACAGTGGGAAGGGTACTCTTCAACGAAGTAGTTCCTCCCCGTGTTGGTTATATCAATGAATTGCTCACAAAGAAATCGCTTCGTGAAATCATCGGTAATGTGTTGAAAGAAACAGGTATCGCCGAAGCTTCCCGCTTCCTGGATGATATCAAGGACCTTGGTTTCCGTATGGCTTTCAGAGGTGGATTGTCTTTCAACCTGAATGATGTAATTATCCCTGTGGAGAAGGTGAAGCTGGTTGAAAAAGCCAACCAGGAAGTGGAAGAGGTGGTGAGCAATTATAATATGGGTTTCATCACCAACAACGAAAGGTACAACCAGGTAATCGATATCTGGAGCCGTACCAACTCGCGTCTGACGGATACCCTTATGAACCAGATGAAGAACGATAAACAGGGCTTCAATTCGGTGTATATGATGCTGGATTCCGGCGCCCGTGGTTCGAAGGAGCAGATCCGGCAGCTGGGAGGTATGAGGGGCCTGATGGCCAAACCTCAGAAATCCGGTTCAACGGGAGGTGAAATCATTGAGAACCCGATTCTATCCAACTTTAAGGAAGGTCTTTCAATCCTGGAGTACTTTATCTCTACCCACGGTGCCAGGAAAGGTCTCGCCGATACCGCGTTGAAAACAGCGGACGCGGGATACCTGACCCGTCGTCTTGTAGATGTTGCACAGGATGTGATCATCACCGATCCAGATTGCGGCACCCTGCGTGGCCTTGCCATGACGGCCCTCAAGAATCAGGAAGATGTGGTAGAGTCTTTATATGACCGTATCCTCGGTCGTGTTTCCGTACATGATGTGTTCCATCCGCAAACAGGCGAGTTGCTGGTTCGCTCCGGCGACGAAATCAACGAAGATGTGGCCGCCCGCATTGAGGAATCACCCATCGAAATTGTTGAAATACGTTCTGTGCTCACCTGTGAATCGAAGCGTGGTGTATGCGCCCGTTGTTATGGACGTAACCTGGCTTCCGGTCGTATGGTGCAGAAGGGTGAAGCAGTAGGTGTAATCGCCGCACAATCCATCGGTGAACCGGGAACCCAGCTTACCTTACGTACTTTCCACGTGGGTGGTGTTGCGGTGAAGGGAGCTACCGAAACCTCTATTGTAGCAAGGTTTAATGGTATCATTGAATTTGAAGAAGTGCGTACCATCAAAAGCGGCAAGAAAGGTGAGGAAGCAGACATTGTGATCGGCCGTTCGGGTGAGGTTCGTATCATTGATCCTAACACACGCGCAGTATTGAACTCGGGTATCATTCCCTATGGTTCGCACCTCTTCGTGAAGGAAGGACAGATGATTGAAACAGGAAAGGTCATTTGCGAATGGGATCCGTTTAACGCGGTCATCATCTCCGAATTCGCCGGTAAAGTAGCCTTTGAGCATATTGAAGAAGGCATTACGTACAAGGAAGAGCAGGACGAACAAACCGGTTTCAAAGAGAAAGTGGTGATCGACAGCAGGGATAAAACCAAAATTCCTGTTATAAAAATTGTGAATGGTAAAGAAACCATAAAGGCATACAATATTCCGGTGGGCGCACACATCACGGTGAACGAAGGCGATAAGATCGAGACGGGAGAAATCCTCGTTAAAATCCCTCGCCAGATGGGCCGTACCGGTGATATCACCGGCGGTCTGCCGCGCGTTACTGAATTGTTTGAAGCACGTAACCCGAGTAATCCCGCGGTTGTTTCTGAAATTGACGGTGTGGTAAGTTATGGGGGTGTGAAGCGTGGTAACCGTGAAACTATCATTACCGCCCGCGACGGGGAAGTGAAAAAATATCTTGTCCCCCTCAGCAAGCACATCCTGGTGCAGGACGGTGATTTCATCCGTGCCGGTCAGGCCCTCTCCGACGGAGCCATTACACCGAGCGATATACTCGCCATCAAAGGACCTACCGCGGTACAGGAATACCTGGTGAATGAAATCCAGGAAGTGTACCGTTTGCAGGGTGTGAAAATTAATGATAAACACTTCGAAACCATCGTGCGTCAGATGATGCGCAAGGTGATCATCGAAGATCCGGGCGATACACGCTTCCTCGAGCGGGAGTCGGTAAATAAAATCGACTTTAGTGAAGAGAATGATTCCATCATTGACAAAAAAGTGGTGATTGATCCGGGTGATTCAGCGCGCTTTAAAGCGGGGCAGATTATTACGCTTCGTCAGTTACGCGATGAAAATTCTCATCTCAAACGCAAGGATATGAAACTGGTGGAAGCACGTGATGCCACCCCTGCCACATCATCACCGCTGCTTCAGGGAATTACCCAGGCATCCTTGCATACCAAGAGCTGGATTTCCGCAGCGTCCTTCCAGGAGACCACCAAGGTGCTTAATGAAGCCGCTATCCGCGGTAGCGTTGATTTCCTGAACGGACTCAAGGAAAATGTGATTGTGGGTCACCTGATTCCTGCCGGAACCGGACTCCGTGAATATGAAAAACTCATCGTTGGTTCGCAGGAAGAATATGATTTGCTCATGGCTTCGAAAAAGGAAGCTGAAGAAGTATAAATGAACTAAACTTTACAATAAAAGCGCCCTCTTACCCGGGCGCTTTTTTTTTACAGGAAAGGTGAGTGAGTCCCGGTATAGCAACTGTCAGGAAGATAAATCATTTAATAAGTTTGTTTTCCGGGGTACGTCGCCGGGTAAATGACCGGCCTACTGCGGAATATGCGGAAGATTATTTGTAATTTCGTAAACAATAAACGCACATAAAAAGAATAAACATGGATAACGCTAATAATAATCCCAATCAGCTCAATATAGAACTCACCGAAGAAATAGCGGAAGGAATTTATTCAAACCTCGCTATTATTACTCATTCCAATGCCGAGTTCGTTGTTGATTTTGTTAAAGTAATGCCGGGTGTTCCTAAAGCCCGTGTGAAGTCAAGAATTGTATTGACTCCGCAACATGCCAAGCGCCTGTTGAGCGCTCTTGCCGACAATGTTCAGAAATATGAGGCTGTACATGGTACCATCAAGCAAACCGACAGCGTAGGGCTTCCCATGAATTTTGGCGGGCCTACTGCCCAGGCCTGAGTGAATTTGTCGCTGTGTGTTGATCCCACGATTACACCCTTTGCTTTGTCTCTCCCGGAATATTGGTCTTTGTGTGGCTGCATTCCGGACAAAGTGGGTTGAACACACCGGAGGTGTAAATGCTTACCGGAACCATAGCCCGTTTTTTTCGTAAAAACAGCAGATGATGAAGGGTCCATGGTATTACAGATTTTGGTGGCTGATTAAAGTATCGGTATTCTTATTGTCATGCTGGTTCATTTATTTTCATTTTAACCAACAGATAAACGTACTGGGCAATGCCCGCAGTAGTTTGACGCTGCTTTTTAACCCGGACCAGCGTTTCTTACTGATTATAGTCCTCCTGCTCGCTGTGTTAAACTGGAGTTTGGAAGCGTGGAAGTGGAAGTTCCTGATGCTGAAAATCGAAACGGTTTCATTTTTAAGAGCTATACGTGCGGTGTGCAATGGTATTACCATAAGTTTTTTCACGCCCAACCGTTCGGGTGAATTTGCGGGAAGAATTATTTATTTGCAAAAGGATCACCGTATACAGGGGGCATTGCTCTCACTGGTGGGCAGTACCGCACAATTGCTCATCACTTTTCAAATGGGCTTGCTGGGGTGCCTTATTTTTTTGCCCGGCTTTATTGAGCTTGAAGGCGGACAGCTTGCAGCCTGGCGATGGGCACTGGCCATAGCATTGGTAGTGATCAGTTACACATGGTGGAGAATGCCCCGCCTGGTCAGGCTGACAGATACCATGAATATCCGGAGTTCATGGAAAGAAAAGGCGCATATATGGGATCAGTGCAGCCATAATGATCTGATTAAGGTTTGGACAATGTCATTGTTGCGTTACCTGCTGTTTACTTTCCAGCAGATCCTTTTTTACAGAATACTCGGTTTTTGTCCGCCTTTGTTTGAAATGGCCGGACTCTCCGCAATCTCCTTCATGCTCATTACGGCTATACCCAGCATTGCACTGGGTGAATTGGGGATAAGGGGCAGTGTGAATATCGCCATCTTTGGATGGGCCGGTGCGGTTTCGTCGGATATTCTGCTCGTTACTTTCTGTATCTGGTGCCTGAACCTGGCCGTGCCGGCCTTGCTGGGCGCCTTTTCCGTCCTGTTTCTGAAAGTGAAAAATAAAGTGGTTCTTTGAAGAGATGATAGCGGTACTGCTGAACCTGGTATATGCAGCCTTGCTTCTATTTTACTGCAGAGGATGGAGAAGGGCTTCGCGTTTTAATCCTGCTCCGGCGGAAGACGTCATGTTTCCTCATGTTTCGGTATTGATACCCGTTAGAAACGAAGCAGGGAATCTCGATACGATCATTGCCTCTTTACGGAACCAGACATACCCACCGGAGAAAACAGAATGGATATTTATCAATGACCACAGCGATGATGATACCATCGACCTTTTGCAAAAGTTAAAGGATCCCGGAATCCGTATCATCGATATGAGTGGACTCCCGGAAAGCGGCAAGAAGGCCGCGCTAACGGCGGGTGTTGATCAGGCCAGCGGCGAATGGATCATCACAGGAGATGCAGACTGTACCATGCCGGATAACTGGGTCAGCACCCTCATGTCATATGCAATAACGAAGGATGTTAAAATGCTATGCGGTCTTGTGAAAGTGAAGACGGATGGCAGCGCGTTGAACGAATTCCAGGCTATGGAAACGGCGGTGTTGCAGCTGTGCGGGGCGGGTTCGCTGGCATTCGGTTTTCCTTTGCTGAATACCGGTGCAAGTCTGGCCTTTCACAGGCGATCCTTTTTGACGTCGGGCGGGTACCGGAAAAGACAGCACATCGCTTCAGGGGACGACACGTTTCTGATGCTTGATTTCAACAGGAATTTCCCGGGCAAAGTGATGCCGGTGGTGCATGCCGGAGCGATGGTAGAAACGAAGCCTATGCCCTCCTTTCAGGATATACTCCGGCAAAGGATACGGTGGAACGGTAAAGTGAGGCATTATCCACTTGGGTATATTCACCTGGTAGGCTTCGTCGTGATGGCCGCGTCCATTGCTTTTTTAGGGTCATTGTTTTTGATTTTTTCTGATTCCGTTTCACTATGGCAGGCAGCCTTCGTATGCGCGATACGCCTGCTGGCGGAAAGTGTCGTCTTAAAGGAATGGGAAAAGGTAAGCGGACAGTCTTTTACACCGTCCGGGGTGCTGCTGATGTCTGTTTTTTATCCTCTGTTCACCTTGTTTTCATTTATTATCAGGCCGTTCATCAGTCAGAAATGGAAGGGGCGAAAACTGTGAATAACTGCGGATTTTATTGAAATAAAGGGCCACATTTTTTTGTTATTTTGCGAAGTAATATATCCGCTATGAAAAAGATCCTCTTTGTACTTATGTTGCTTCTTGTTCAGGGTTTTGCCTTTGCACAGAAAAAGCAACCCGCCATAAAACCCTTCAGCAATGATGAACTGAAAACGGCTGACAAGGAAGCCGAAGCTTATTTTAAAGCAATGAACTACCCGATGGCGCATAAGCTTTATGAACGTCTGGTAGTAACAGAGCCCGGTAACGCGAAGTATAACTTCAGGTTGGGTATGTGTTACCTGCTTACCAACATTGCGAAACACAAGGCGGTTCCTTACCTTGAATTTGCCGCGAATGCCAACAGCAGCGATAAGCCGAAAGATGTGTTGTTCGAACTGGGTAAAGCCTATCATTATGCGAGTTTGTATGACAAAGCCATTGAAACCTACGAGGCTTTTCGTGTGCAGAAAGGCGGTAGCGTGGATGCAAAGCTGAAATTTTCAAGATGGGTGGACTGGAGTTACAATGCCAAAAAACTTACGGAAAAACCGGTGGCCTGTACCTTCCAGAATCTGGGCAAAACCATTAACAGCACCCAGGCAGATTACCGTCCGGTAATGGGTGCAGCTGATACCGTTATCTATTTCAGCTCTAAAAGAAAAGGATCAACCGGTGGTCTTACCGATGATTTCGGGGACGCTCCTTCGGATGTTTATTTTTTTACGCAAAATGATACCTCCCGTTCGAAAGTTAAAAATGCCGGCATTGCTGTGAACACGGAGTATTATGAGGAAACCATGTTTTTAAATATGAATGGCGACCGTATGTTGATTTACCGGGAGGGGCCTGAATCAAATGGAGATATTTACCTTTCCACCCTGCAGGGAAAAACCTGGTCCAAACCCGTATTGCTCGGCAAGGATTTTCAGACAAAAGTGCTCGAAACAGGGGCCACCATGACTCCCGATGGACTGACACTGTACTTTTCCGCGGAAGCCATGGACGGCAAAACAGGGAAAGACATTTATGTATGTACGCGCACGGAATCCACTTCGTGGAGCAACCCTGAAAAACTGCGCGGTCCTCTTAATACAGATGGTGATGAAGATAACCCTGTCATGTGGCTGGATGGCAAAACACTCTTTTTTAGTTCTACGGGCCATCAGAGCATGGGGGGGCTTGATATTTTTATGAGCTACATGAGCAGTCCTTCCGAAGGATTCGGGGCGCCTGTGAATCTCGGATATCCTGTCAATTCAGTTTATGATGACTATAACATTGCGCTGAGCGCGGACGGGAAAACAGCTTACTTATCAGCTGTGAGGGATAGTGGTATCGGTGATTATGACCTCTATAAAGTTACTTTTGAAAAGTCCCTGGCACCATCTCCCTTATGCTGGCTTTCGGGAAAGGGCATCACCAACGTGGGTACTCCCGCCAAAGGGGCTTTTGTGGTAATCACAACACCGTCCAGCGGTGATGCGATAGCCACACTGGAAACGAATGATGCCAATGGCCGGTTCGATGTGGCGCTTCCCCCCGGAAATTATAAAGTTGTTCTGAAGCATGCCAAAGCAGGCAAGGCGGAAGCTGACATTACTATTGAGCCGGGAACATCACGATTTCCGCTGGAACTTAAATTTCCATAACGGTACCGAATTCCCGAATTTACATGTTGAAACTGACCAGACCATTGGCTTTTTTTGATCTCGAAACTACCGGGGTAACGGTGGGTGCCGACAGGATTGTTGAAATCAGTATCCTGAAACTGATGCCGGATGATTCCAGGCTGATGTACACAAAGAGAGTAAACCCTGAAATACCAATTCCGGTGGTGGCCTCCAAAGTGCATGGCATTTATGATAAGGACGTGGAAAATGAGCCCACATTCAGGCAGCTGGCACCGGATATCGCAGCTTTTTTAGGGAATGCGGATCTCGCGGGTTATAACAGCAATAAGTTCGATATACCAATGCTCGTTGATGAGTTCTTGCGCGTTGGAGTGGCTTTCGATATGAAAGGCCGCCGCATGGTGGATGTGCAGAATATTTTTCACAAAATGGAACAACGAACCCTGGCTGCAGCCTATAAATTTTATTGCCAGAAAGAGATCCTGAATGCTCACAGCGCCGAAGCGGATATCACCGCTACCTACGAGGTGTTCATGGCGCAGCTGGAGCGCTATCCTGATCTGGCCAGGGATGTGGAAGGCCTGCATCAGTTTACGGCACTCACACAAAATGTGGACCTCGCCGGCCGTATCGTGTACAATGAAAAAAAGGAAGAAGTCTTTAATTTTGGTAAACACAAGGGCCGCACGGTAGCGGAAGTTTTCGAAAGGGAACCCTCTTACTACGATTGGATGCTGAAAGGTGATTTCCCGGCAGAGACAAAGCAGGTGCTGATGGCGCTAAGGTTGAGAGGACTCAGTACGAAATAAGTTTTTTTAACAAGCTTTTTATTGATTTTTCGGATGTGCCCGCTTACTATCTCTGCTTATTCATGGAATTTACTTTTTTTGGGATTCGTTTTTTTTGCATTTTATTGAAAATTTGTACCTTTATTAAAATTATTGTTAAATGAAAAAGTGTTTCCTCATTTTATTTGCAGTGTTCTATTTTATAAATCTCAACGCACAGATTGTAAAAGAGGGTTTTCTCTTCGATGGAATTGACGATATTGCGATTGTTCCGGATAAATACAACCTGAATGTAAGAAAGGGTGATTTTACAATTGAATTTTGGATGAGAGCAGATACATTAACTACTACACAATATATTTTGTCCAAAGGAATTATTACTTTTCATCAGGGAGGATATGGGATTTATGTGGCAGCGAATGGAAGCCTTGCTTATAGTTATATTACATCAGGAGGTGGTTTAACCTCTGCTAATTCAAATTTAAACGTATCCGATGGCAGCTGTCACCATATCGCAATTGTTGTACAGGCTGCCGTAATAAAATTTTACGTGGATGGTGTTTTTGATACTTCAAAGTCGCTCTACTACCTGGGTAGCAACAATGTGAATACTGACTCTGTTCAGATTGGCGGCGCAAAGTCAAATTCGTCTTATCATTATAATTTAAAAGGTTTGCTGAAGGATATAAGGATATGGAACTATGCAAGAGATCAGTTTGATATATTGAAGAATATGCGAAAGCAGGTTTCATCAAATGCTTCCGGTTTGGTGGCGAATTGGAGTCTGGGCGATAAATCGAAACAACAGATTAAAGATTTGTCGGCAAATGCATATCATGGGTATAAAGGAAATACTCCGCAGCAGGATATACATGATCCGGTTTCAGGTTTGGATTGCTTTTCATGCGATACAACCAGCTTTACGATTACTGTTCCATTTAGTACCGGGTTTTGTGATGGGAGCAGTGTTACCCTGAATTGTAATGTGCCTTCCGGATCATTGTGTCAGTGGTACCGAAACGGTGCTGTTATTGTAAATGCAAATTCAGCCGCTTACACCGCAAATGTATCAGGTATTTATTCTGTATCTCTGACAAATGTAAATGGCTGTACAAGCTATTCTGAACCTGTAAAAGTAAAGAAGTACCTTGATGAAATAAGTGGAGTTATGTTTAATGGAAGTTATTCTTTTTCGAGCTGGCACTGTTTAAATAATAATTCGGCAACATTGAGTGTGCCGTTCAATGCAGTATATACCTACAAATGGTATCGCGACTCTGTACTTATTCCGCAAACGGGTAATTCGTTTTCTACTTATAGTTATGGGAATTATTATTGTGTCGTTTCAGCTCCGGGTGGATGTTCAAAAAGTACCAGTTCCATTACACTTGGGTCCAACAATCCTACGCTGGTTCCATTAACCACCACTTCGCCCTGTGCAGGTACTTCCGTAAACCTCAGGGTAGATTTGCTCTATTATATAAACCCCCTTTACAACTGGAAACTGAATGGTAATTCTGTGGCAAAAACCACGAATTCATCTTACTCGTTTACGCAGGGAGGTGTGGTTACCTGCGAAGTGACAGATACAAATCTTTGTCCCGGATCGAGAAGTACGAATTCATTGGGCCTTACTTTTGGAAGCTTACCCAATCTGACAATAAATGGTTTGTTTTCAACTCCGCTGGATGATTGTGATAATTTGTATACCTACTTGAAGCTGACAGATGGTAATGGAATTGTTTATTCCGATCCCGGTGTATCATCTATTACCTGGTGGGATGATAATGCTATGCTGCCTTTTTGCAATAACTCTTCATCCTGTTTTACAGATTACTCGGGGGCATTTGACGCTTATATAACCTCTTCTTGTGGTTCTTTTAATACCAATTCAATTATAATCAGGAAAACTTATAGCGGCACTGTCCCTCCTGAAATCTCAAGTAGTACCACCTCTTCATGTTCACCCTGGCAGGTAGGGGTTGCTTATTATTGGAATGCGTATCAATGGTATTTTAATGACATTCCGATAGCCGGTGCAACGACTTCAAGTCTTACAGTCAGTAAAACCGGAAAGTATACGTGTAGATTATTCAACTCCTGTGGATCCATTATGTCAGATTCCTTGAATGCTGTAGTGTATAGTTCCTCTCCATCCATTACATCCGCAAAGGGAAATATCATCTGTTCAAATGATTCTACAAAGTTAATGGCCCCTGTATATTATAACAGTTACCAATGGTTCAAGGATGGAGTCATTATACCAGGTGCGACCCTTTCATATAAATATGCTTCGTTACCCGGGAAGTACAGTTGCAGGGTTTCAAAGAATGGCTGCGTGTCAAATATCTTTTCGGATACTATAAATATTACCAGTGTCAACCCGATAACCATTAAACCTTCTGCAATCAGCGGAGACACATTGGTTTGCCCGGGTGCTTCACGGTTTAGTTATTCGGTGAGTCAATCTCTTTCCGTTGCATATTATTATTGGACTGTACCGGCTGGAGCGACATTGGTTTCAGGACAGGGAACAAGTCAGATTAAACTAATCTTTGCCCCGTCGTTTGCGGGTGGTAATTTAAAAGTTCAGTTCTCAAATGTTTGCGGACCCGGGCCTGCTCAGGTAAAATATATTTATTCGAATGCTGCGGTCGCACCATCTGGAATTTCAGGTCCCTTAAGCGGGGTCTGTAATGATACAGTTATTTATACATTGCCGCTTCAAAACAATGTGATTGGATATTCATGGACATTGCCAACCGGAGTTTCGCTATTGAGTGGACAAGGTACAAATTCCATTACAGTCAATTTTAGTTCGGGGTTTGTGAAAGACACGCTCAGGTGCAAAGCGTTTACTTCTTGTAATGTAAGTCCCGATGCGCAATGGATCATCAAGGCGGGTCCTGATAAACCTGGAGCTATTACAGGTCCCAATTTTGTTTGTGCGGGTCAAATGGGATTGACGTATGCTGTCGTTCCTGTTAATGGTGCTGCAAATTATACCTGGACCGAGCCGGCAGGCGCTGCAATAACCGGTGGTCAGGGTACCCCCCAAATTTTAATGAATATGGGACCCTCCTCAGGTATTTTGAATGTTAATGCCGGTAATGCGTGCGGGACTTCAGCAGACAGATCCCTTCAACTAATTGTTGTGTGCAGGGAAGGGCTTTCGGAGTTGACTGATCCCGGTGAGTTTAATGTTTTTCCGGTACCTGCTGTTTCCAAAGAGCTAATTTATATTTCTTCATCATTTATGAAAGATAAATTAAGTGTGTTCAGTTTGTTTTCTGTGGATGGCAGGCTTTTGATGAAAGATTATTTCAATACATCAGCAGACCGGTTTATGCTGCAATTACCGGAACTTGTATCCGGAATATATCTTTGTGAATTGGTGACAGGAGGGGAGCGGATGCAACAACAACTGGTGGTGATAGATTGATATATTTGGATTGATTTTTTCTTCATACTATAAAATGAATGGATGGATCCCTTGTTCAATTTCTAAGTGATTTACCGATGTTTCCTGTTGTCGGTTTCAAATTTACCGGGCTTTAAATTCTTTCGTGTGCAGAAGGTGGATACGATAGCAGGTGGTTGAAGGACCCCTTCGGGTTTTTGTCCTGGTCAGCGCTCATTATTTTATGAAACCCGGTTAATTCCCAAAAATTATTTTTAAAATTACTGGTATTGTCAAATTAGGTAGATTCAAGTTTCTAATGCAACGAAGATAAAAACTAATGTTGTATTATGCA
>CAZHSC010000039.1:0-32272 GCA_964534995.1 uncultured Bifidobacterium sp. | reverse complement strand
TTCGCCTCTTGAAGAAAATTCCGGCAGTTCAATTGAAAAACCTTTACGGTTCCGCGGCTCCCTGCGGGTCAGCTTTGCATTCCACCCGGGATCTTCACTTCGTTACGATCCGCGCCCTCCGCGCCTTCGCGAGAAACCTTTCACGCCTCCCTGCGGGTCAGCTTCGCTTTCCACCCGGTATCTTCACTTCGTTACGATCTGCGACCTCCGCGGCTCTGCGAGATACAAAAGTCTTCGCGAGAAACAAATACTGTAGAGGAAAAGTTCATAAAGCTTTTGCATAAAGAGCTGCAACAAGTAACGGGGGATTGGAGATTAAGTTTATGTTAGCGGTATAAAGCATTTTTCTGTGTGCTTTAATACTGATTTTCCATTTGTAGAATTAGTATTTTTACTCCTATGTTAAAAAGGGAACTGGCAGCACATTGTTTGATAATTTTAGATGAAAAGATAGCTTCAATACAAGGCGACCTTGACGAATTATTACATTCAAAACAGGGCGAATCCAAAAGTTCTGCCGGCGACAAACACGAAACAGCAAGGGCCATGATGAATATGGAGCAGGATAAGTTAGGGAGGCTGCTGAAAGAAACATTAACCCTGAAAGAAAAGCTTCTTCAAATTGATTTTACAAAATCATCAAAGGAAATCAGTGCCGGAAGCCTCATCACAACAAATAAGGGTGTTTTCCTTTTAAGTGTCTCATTGGGAAAAGTTAAACTGTCTAGCAGTGAATATTTTTTATTGTCAGGGCAAAGCCCCTTGGGAGAGAAGTTGATGGGGAGGTCGGAAGGTGATACTGTTATTTTAGGAAATACAGACTATATTATTCAAAGGGTAACATAGTATTTTACGTCACTTTGAAAGTGGTCTGAAAAAAGTTTAGAGAAGTTAAAAATGGAGCTTAAAGGGTAATAACTGCGTTTAAAAATCAGTAGATTAACTTATTTACTAAAGTTACGAATTGACATAAGTAAAAATTAAACGTGGCAGAAAAATACAACCGTTACACATATGTAAAAACCATCATGCATTCGAGGCAATAATTAAAGTCAAAAGGCTTTTTAGCAATGTTCCTCCACTTTCATTTGGTAGAGGTCATTCGTGCATTCGTGGCATTAATTGATATCCGAACAATGGACATGCCTGAAGTGATAAGCATATTAAATTTTTAAACATGGGTCTTTTATGGCCGCATCAACCCGCTGAAAGGCTGCCTTTTGCCGGAGCCGGCCTCCAGGGTTTTGAACAGCCGCCAAATGGCGTGGTTCCGCTTTCCTTTTATCCGTAGTTTAGATAAATAAAATTCATCTTACTATGTCCTCCTTCCATTCCATCCTCAACAGCGTTAAAGAATTTCATGAAGTCTTCGGTCTCGATTATGAAGAGTCGCCGCGAGCGGATATTGATATGCGCATGATCGAACTGCGCCACCGCCTGATGGCCGAAGAAAACGATGAATACCTCGAAGCAGCGAAGAACAATGATCTGGTGCAGATAGCGGATGCGCTGGGTGATAAACTCTATATCCTCTGCGGAACCATTATCGCACACGGCCTGCAACATAAGATCGTGGAAGTCTTTGAAGAAATTCACCGCAGCAATATGAGCAAGCTCGATGAGAACGGACAGCCTTTACGCCGTGAAGACGGAAAAATCATGAAGAGCAATCTTTACTTTACTCCGGATATTGATACCGTGCTGACGCGCTGAGGGATTCTTCGGAAAATATTTTTACAGCACCATTTTGTTTTTTGGAAGGATTAATGTTTTTTAGAGAACACTGATCCCGCAAAGCGGGATACGCTGACTTTTTATGATTTTCGCGGATTCGTCCATTCGTATTTCGTATATTCGTACCCCTGAAGTAGAGATAAGGAAGAGGAGCACTCTCTACTTCTTTATCACACTTCAGGGGTAATTCGTAAATTCGTAACCCCCTAAAGTTTTTATTTCATAGACCATCATGACCACAAGAACCAGATTCGCTCCATCCCCCACCGGTCCGCTCCATATGGGGGGCGTTCGTACCGCCCTCTATGCCTACCTCTTCGCTAAACAACAGCAGGGACAATTTATCCTGCGCATTGAAGATACCGATCAATACCGTTATGTGCCCGGCGCGGAGGAGTATATCATTGAAGCACTAACCTGGTGTGGGATCATTCCGGATGAAGGTGTGGGTTTTGGCGGGAAGCATGCGCCTTATCGTCAGAGCGAGCGCAAACAGAAGGGTTTTTACATGAACTATGCGCAGCAACTGCTGAACAACGGAAATGCCTACTATGCCTTCGACAGGCCGGAAGATATCGATATCGCCCGCAAGAACGCGGAGACGGAAGGTGTGCAGGGATGGCAGTACGACGCTGCTACCCGGATGGGGATGCGCAATTCGCTGAGTTTGCCGGAACAGGAAGTAAGACACTTACTCGATCAGGGAACACAGTACGTGATTCGTTTGAAAGTAAATCCGGGCCAGACACTCACGTTTACGGATATGATAAGGGGAGAGGTTTCTTTCGACAGCTCCCTGGTAGATGATAAGGTGCTGATCAAAGCCGACGGCATGCCCACCTATCACCTGGCGCATATTGTGGATGACATCCTGATGGAGGTGACGCATGCCATTCGGGGCGAAGAGTGGCTGCCCTCGGCTCCTGCGCATATTCTCATCTATCAATACCTCGGCATACCCATGCCGTTATATGCCCATCTGCCCTTGTTGTTAAAGCCGGAGGGGAATGGAAAACTCAGTAAACGGGATGGTGATCGTCTGGGATTTCCGGTGTTTCCGCTCCAGTGGAAGGATCCGGTTACCGGAGAGATCTCTTCAGGCTATCGTGAAAAAGGATATTACCCGGAGTCCTTTGTGAATATGCTGGCCATGCTGGGCTGGAATCCGGGCACGGAGCAGGAGATATTCACCATGGAAGAGCTGACAGCCGCATTTTCATTTGAGAGGGTACATAAAGCCGGCGCGCGTTTCGACCCCGATAAAGCGAAGTGGTACAATGAACAAGCGCTACGGAGTAAGAAGGATGAAGAGTTAGGATTAAAATTTTCTTTAGAGTTAAAGCGGCTGCTGGGTGAAGAAGATCCGCGTACAAGTCTCTCTTTTGCAACAGGGGCTGTGAAATTGCTGAAGGAAAGAGTGCAGTTTGAAAATGAGTTTTACAAAACCGGAAAGTATCTGTTTGAAGCACCAACCTCTTATGACGAGAAAGTAATTGCAAAGCGATGGAATGAAAAGTCCAAAACTTTCTTTCAGGCATTGCCCGTGGTGCTCTCGGCAGTTGAGAATTTTACGGCAGAAACCTGCAAATCAGCCTTCGAACAATTGGCCATGGAGCAAGGCTTGAAACCGGGAGATGTACTTCAATTATTTCGTGTCATCGTAAGCGGACAGGGAAGTGGTGTAGATCTCTTTGGAATGGTAGAATTGCTGGGTCGTGCTGAAGTTATTTCCAGAATAAATAATGCTCTTTTAATGCTATAGATTTCAGATTTAAACGCAGCGAACGCAACGGGGTCACTGCGATCGCTGCGAATTGATTTGCACTATTATAGATTTCAAACTTAATGCTGCATACGCGATGGAATTGCTAAGGTAGCGTAGGTTAAATTCACGCTACTATTGATGTAGATTTCAGATTTAAACGTAGCGTCCGCCGCGAAATCGCTGCGCTCGTGGCGTTTAAATTCGTGTTATCTTTGTACCATGTCAATCGAAAAAGGACCTAATTTCTTAGAGGAAATCATCGCCGAAGATGTAAAAAACGGAAAGCATGGAGGACGTGTACTCACCCGTTTTCCCCCTGAGCCCAACGGTTACCTCCACATCGGCCACAGCAAATCCATCTGTTTGAATTTTGGCCTCGCACGGCAGTTTGGAGGAACTACCAACCTGCGCTTTGACGATACCAATCCCGAGAAAGAAGAAACGGAATACGTTGACAGTATCAAGGCCGATATCAAATGGCTCGGCTTTGACTGGGCCAATGAATTTTATGCCTCCGATTATTTTCCGAAGCTCTACGATTTTGCTGTACGGCTGATAAAGATGGGCCTGGCCTATGTGGATGACAGCAGCGCCGAGGAAATTGCGGCAATGAAGGGCAGTCCCACCGAAGCCGGCAAGGACAGCCCCTTCCGTACGCGTGGCGTGGAGGAGAACCTTGATTTATTTGAGCGCATGCGAAAAGGGGAATACAGGGACGGGGAGAAAGTGCTGAGGGCGAAGATCGATATGTCGTCCCCCAATATGCATTTCCGTGATCCGATCATGTACCGTATAAAACATACGGAACACCACCGCACGGGAAGTGAATGGTGCATTTATCCCATGTACGATTTCGCGCACGGGCAGAGCGACGCCATCGAAGAGATCACCCACAGCATCTGCACCCTTGAATTTGAGGTGCACAAGCCCCTTTATGAGTGGTTCATTGATAAGCTGCAGTTGTTTCCCAGCCGCCAGTATGAATTCGCACGACTGAACCTGAACTATACGGTGATGAGCAAGCGCAAACTACTGCAGCTCGTGCAGGAAAAGCACGTCAGCGGATGGGACGATCCCCGCATGCCGACCATCAGCGCCCTGCGCCGCAGAGGATACACCCCCGAGAGCATTCGCAATTTCGCTGAAAGGGTGGGCGTGGCAAGAAGAGAAAATATTATTGATGTAGGATTGCTGGAATTTTGCGTGCGTGAAGACCTGAACCGGCGCGCCACGAGGGTGATGGTAGTGCTGGATCCGCTCAAAATGATCATTGAAAATTATCCGGCAAATAAGAGCGAGCTACTCACTACGGAGAACAATCCCGAAGCGGAAAATGCGGGTACCCGCGAAATTACATTCGGCAGGGAAGTATTTATCGAGCGGGAGGATTTCATGGAGCTTCCTGAAAAGAAATTCTTCCGCCTCGCACCCGGAAAAATGGTACGCCTGAAAAGCGCCTATATCGTAGAGTGTACCGGCTTTGAAAAAGACGCTGACGGTAATATTACGTTAGTACGCGCCCGTTATATCCCCGAAAGCAAAAGCGGGCATGACCAAAGCGGGCTGCAGGTAAAAGGGGTTATTCATTGGGTCAGTGCCGCCCATGCCGTCAGGGCGGAAGTGCGCCTGTACGACCGCCTCTTCAGGGTGGAGGATCCCTCCGGCGAAGAAGGCGACTTTAAGGAATATATCAACCCCAACAGTCTGCAGGTCCTCACCGGCGCCATGGCCGAGCCCTCCCTGCAGGACGCGAAACCGGGAAGCTATTACCAGTTCATGCGCAAAGGCTATTTTGTACCGGATACCGACAGCCTCCCCGGTAAACCGGTTTTTAACCGTACGGTGGGACTCAAAGACACCTGGGCGAAAGCAAAAAGCTGATATCGCGACAAGGCGCATTTGCCTGTGATGTAATAAAAAAATAGGTGATCTTTTCAGGGATCACCTATTTTATTTTAGGGGATGAAACGCTGTTACTTCAGATCAAAGCGGTCGGCATTCATTAACTTGTTCCACGCAGCTACGAAATCATGTACGAACTTATCCTGACTTCCGCAATCAAAAATTAAAAAACGATAAAATCGAAACTCCTTTGTTAGATTAGTGTCGGATATTCATATTGACTGTTATAATGTGGAAGTCGTGAAATAGCCGGGGGACTCCGTCCCCGCCCCAATTAAAAATCGGAAAAATAATTTACATAAACAAGGAATAAATATGTATACCCATTTGTATTCGTCTGACTGAAATTACAGTCATGTAACCGGATCAACGTAGCAAAGACCGGGGGACTACGTCCCCGCCCCAATTCAAAATTATCAGAAAAAAAAGTTTTAGCCGTATAATAAACATTTATACACGTTTAAATCGGATCAACCTGAATTTATTTTTCGACTACCTGTAAAAACTCCTTTATATAGCTGGGGGACTCCGTCCCCGCCCCAATTAAAAATCGGAAAAATAATTTACATAAACAAGGAATAAATATGTATACCCATTTGTATTCGTCTGACTGAAATTACAGTCATGTAACCGGATCAACGTAGCAAAGACCGGGGGACTACGTCCCCGCCCCAATTAAATTTAGTGAAATCACTTTACATGAGCAAGGAATAAGCATTTGTATTCGTTTATATTCTCCTGACTTCAACAATCAAAAATTAAAAAAACGATAAAAACCGGAACTTCAATCGTTAAATGTGTGTCGGATATTCTTATTGGCTGTTAAAATGCGGAAGTCAGGAAAAAACTGATATCGCGCCTAAACACAATTATGCGTAATACCATAAAAAAGAGGTGATCTTTTCAGGGATCACCTCTCTTAATTCTACGGTCTTAAACGCTGTTACTTCAGATCAAAGCGGTCGGCATTCATCACCTTGTTCCACGCAGCTACGAAATCATGTACGAACTTCTCTTTCGCATCTTCACAGGCGTATACTTCAGCGACGCCGCGCAATTCCGAATTCGATCCGAAAATAAGATCCGCGCGGGTGGCGGTCCATTTGATTTCGCCGCTGGCACGGTCGCGGCCTTCGAAGATTTGCTTATCGTCAGAAACCGATTTCCAGGTTGTGTTGAAGTCAAGGAGGTTTACAAAAAAGTCATTGCTCAATGTTTCCGGCTTCGCGGTGAAGACGCCATGATTTGAATGATCGAAGTTGGTATTGAGCACGCGCATTCCGCCGATGAGCACCGTCATTTCGGGGGCGGTGAGCGTCAGTAACTGGGCTTTGTCGATGAGCATTTCTTCCGCGGGCACCTTGCAGGAAGCCTTCATATAATTACGGAAACCATCGGCTACCGGCTCGAGGACGGCAAAGGATTCCACATCGGTTTGCTCCTGCGATGCATCGGTACGGCCCGGAGAGAATGGAATGGTAATGTTGTGGCCGGCGTTCTTCGCTGCCAGTTCAATACCGGCGCAACCACCAAGCACGATCAGGTCGGCCATGGAAACCTGTTTGCCTCCGGAAGCGGATTGGTTGAATTCCTTTTGAATGCCCTCCAGTTTCTCCAGTACGCCTGCCAGCTGTTTGGGATTGTTCACCTCCCAGTCCTTCTGCGGTGAAAGTCGTATACGCGCCCCGTTAGCACCTCCGCGTTTGTCGGATCCCCGGAAAGTGGAGGCGGAAGCCCAGGCGGTGGATACCAGTTGTGACACGGTCAGGCCGGAAGCGAGGATCTTCGCTTTCAGGGCGGTGATGTCTTTATCATCTGCCAGCGGGTGATTGACAGCCGGCACCGGATCCTGCCATACCAGCTCCTCAGCCGGTACCTCCGGGCCAAGGTAACGTGAACGGGGACCCATGTCACGGTGCGTCAGCTTAAACCAGGCGCGGGCGAAAGCATCCGCAAAGGCATCCGGATTGTCGAGGAAGCGGCGGGAAATTTTCTCATAGGCCGGGTCGAAGCGCAGGGCAAGGTCGGTGGTGAGCATCATGGGTGCATGACGGCGGGAAGGGTCGTGCGCATCGGGTACAGTATCCGCTCCCATGCCATGCTTGGGGCGCCACTGCTGAGCGCCGGCGGGGCTCTTGGTCAGCTCCCACTCATAGCCGAAGAGGTTCCAGAAGAAGTTATTGCTCCACTTTGTAGGTGTGGTGGTCCAGGCGCCTTCCAGTCCGCTGGTGATGGTATTGACACCATTTCCGCTGCCCAGGCTGTTCTTCCAGCCGAGGCTTTGCTCTTCGATAGAGGCCGCGGCCGGCTCGGGACCTACATATTTGGAAGGATCGGCGGCACCATGCGTTTTTCCGAAGGTATGTCCGCCGGCAATAAGGGCCACGGTTTCCTCGTCGTTCATCGCCATGCGGCCAAAAGTCTCGCGTATATCGCGGGCGGCAGCCAACGGATCGGGGTTGCCGTTAGGGCCTTCGGGGTTTACATAAATCAAACCCATCTGCACGGCAGCCAACGGATTTTCAAGGTTGCGGTCTCCGCTGTAGCGCTGGTCGTCCAGCCATTTCTTTTCAGAACCCCAGTAAACATCTTCTTCCGGCTCCCATACGTCCTCACGACCGCCACCAAAGCCAAAGGTTTTAAAGCCCATCGACTCGAGGGCGCAATTTCCGGCCAGGATCATCAGATCGGCCCAGGAAATTTTATTTCCGTATTTCTTTTTGATGGGCCAGAGGAGCAGGCGGGCTTTGTCGAGGTTGGCATTGTCGGGCCAGCTGTTAAGCGGTGCAAAGCGCTGCGTGCCCGAACCCGCACCGCCACGGCCATCGGAGATACGATAGGTACCGGCGCTGTGCCAGGCCATGCGGATAAAGAAGGGACCATAGTGGCCATAATCGGCAGGCCACCACTCCTGCGAAGTGGTCATCAGGTCGAAGATGTCCTTCTTCACCGCTTTCAGGTCAAGGGACTTAAAGGCATGTGCGTAATTAAACGAAGTGCCCATCGGATTGGACAGGGCGGAATGCTGGCGCAGGATGTTAAGCTTTAACTGATTCGGCCACCAGTCGCGGTTACCGGTGCCACCACCGGCCACCTGTTTCATTGCACCGCCTGAAAAGGGGCATTTGCTTTCCCCGTTTGCTGTGGGAGCGGATGCTGTGTGAGAAGTATGTTTTTCCATAGCTTGGTTTGTTTACTATTTACAGGACAAAACTAAGACAATAGCAGGCACCCCGGGAACCGGCCTGGGGTGATTTCAGGATGGGAATGCGGCCCTTTAACATCTGTTCAGGCCACAGGAATCATAGTGAGGTAATAACTAATGGCTTAAACCAATAACAGGACCCACGGTAAAAAGTTTGTCATGCCGGTGATTATTGTCAATGTGGCCGCAACGCATGGACCATAAACACGGCAATTTTTTTAGTTTTGAAAAGAAAAGGGACCGGAGAGATGCCTGACTCCCGGCACGCAGGTAACAAAGGCTATGGCGAGTCCGGTAAATCAAAGGTCCATTGCCGGAGCGGAAATCTCCCCTATCATCAAAAATAACTTCTTAGCTCTGGCTGTATAGTAGCGAAACATTACCCCCATAATCCATTCGAAAACCCATGAAAAAAAATCTTCTTACGCTGCTGATATTTTTCTTCCTTCAACAGCTGGTCAATGCCCAGAATCCCCTGCCTTCCCTTGTGGGCTACTGGCATAACTGGAACGACGTAAACGCCCCTTATTTTCCCATCGATCAGGTAGACAACCGATATACCATCGTCGACATCGCTTTCGCAATACCGGCTGCGGGCACGGATTTTAAAATGGAATTTATTCCCGATCAGGGAACACCCGCTCAACTGATCAGCCAGATACAAAGCCTGCAGAGCCAGGGAAAAAAGGTGATCATCAGCATTGGAGGCGCCACGGCCCCTGTATCGCTCGACAACATCAGTGAGCGCGATACCTTCATCGCCACTATGAACAACCTCATGGCTACCTATGGTTTTGACGGAATTGACATTGATCTGGAGGGCAGTTCCGTCAGCGTAAGCGGAGGAACCATCGCCGCGCCTGTCGATGCGAAGATCAACCACCTCATCTTTGCCATCCGCCAGTTGATGAGCGACTATTACGCCACCCACAACAAGCGCATGCTGCTCACCATGGCTCCCGAAACCGCTTTTGTGCAGGGGGGGATGTCGGCATTTGGCGGGATCTGGGGTGCCTATCTCCCCGTTATACATGCCTTGAGGGATTCGCTGGAATTGCTGCACGTGCAGTTGTACAACAGCGGATCCATGTTTGGCATTGACGGCAACATCTATACCCAGGGTACCGCGGATTTTATCGTGGCCATGACGGAAGCCGTCATTGCGGGATTTAACACGTCGGGCGGACCCTTTACCGGACTTCCGGCTTCAAAAGTGGCCGTGGGCCTGCCGGCCTGCAGTGCCGCTGCCGGCGGCGGGTATGCCGACACGGCCGTAGTCAAAGCCGCCCTTGATTACCTGCTGGGCAAGGGCCCGAAACCCGGAACCTATACGCTTGCACAGGCGGGGGGCTATCCCACCCTGGGTGGTATGATGACCTGGTCGGTGAACTGGGATGCGGTGAGCAACTGCGGCGGGGTCTACTCCTTTGCCGGCAATTATGTGCGTATATTCGGAAACGTTAGCGCCCTGAATGAAGCGCTACAGCCGCCCGCGGGGATCTATCCCAATCCCGCAAGGGAAAGCATCCTGCTGGATATTCCGGGCGCAGGGGAGCGGGAACACAACGTTCAGGTATTCAGTATGCAGGGCGTACAGGTGATGACCATCGCTGCCCGCAACGGGGAAAAGATCGACATCTCCGGGCTGGCACCGGGATTCTACATCCTGAAAAGCCAAAACTCTACAGGAAGCTTTATCAGGTTATAATCCCCGAACGTGAATGGGGGCGAGATTGTTTAAGGGGCAGTATTACGCAGTTGGAACCCTGGCACGGGTCATTAATGCAACGATACCATCCAATGGAAATAAAAGCTCAGATAAGAGCATTCATAAAGGGTCAGGCTGAGCTAAAAAAAACGGAAACGAAAATGTTGCATGAACTCATACTAACCATTATGCCGGATTGCAAACTTTGGTACCTTGAGGGGAAAAATGAAGCAGGAAAACAAGTGGGTCATCCAACAATTGGCTATGGGAATTACACCATAACCAATTATGGCAGCCGTACCCGTGATTTTTTCAGAATAGGCTTATGAGCCAACCCCAATGGCATTGCTTGCATATCATGGGACTGAAAGATAAAATGTTTTTAAGAGAAAAACAGGGCAAAAGTACCGGCAAAGCGAAAATTGGCAGCTATGATATTAATTTTAAAAAATCAGAAGATATTAATCTGGAAATGCCGAAAGAAGCAATAGTAAGCAGTATAAAAACTCACCATTAAACCATAAAAATATGGCACAAATTAATCCTTACATTCATTTCAATGGTAATGCGGAAGAAGCATTTAATTTTTACAGATCGGTATTTGGTGGAGAATTTGCAATGCTGGTTCGTTTCAAAGACATGGACATTCCGGAAAGCATAGCAAAGGAGAGCGAGGCGAACAAAATAATGCACATTGCATTGCCTGTTGGTGAACACAATCTCTTGATGGGAAGCGACTCTCCTGAAGCACTGGGCACACACAACCTGAACGAAACGAGAAGTAAAATTTCTATACGTGCAGAGAGCAGAGCGGAAGCTGACAAACTTTTCCATGGACTTTCGGCAGGCGGGCAGATTGAAATGCCGATTGCCGACAGTCCCTGGGGCTCATACTTTGGGATGTTCAGAGACAAGTATGGAATTGAATGGATGGTAGATTTTGATACAAAGAGCCATAAGTAATCGCAAAAGTAAAATGGCGAACGGCTGATGGGGAGGGCCGGCCTGAGAAAAAGCGACGGGAGAGGTTTCTTTTAGCCGTTTTGGATTTGTGTCAGCCTATGGAGAGAGATTCTGCCAGGATAATTTATTCATCATTCTGTAAAATCCGCCTAAACTGACCAGTAAGTTCCTCTTGTTGGATGAATTAATTTGATTTAACTTTGATGGCGGCAAAGGTTCCTGTCGGATTTGAGTTACATAATTAGTTTACTGAAGTTTTCCTTTTGAATAGTAGTAGTCATATATTTTATGCTTATAAGAAACAAACATAACGCCGAAATCGCAGCGGAAGCGCGAAAACTGATTCTACAGGAAGGTAAAACCAGACAGGAGGCCTTTGAGTTGCTGGCCGACAAATATAAATATACGGGCGACGTTGCGGAAGAAATAAAATATATTCCTTCCGCACCCGCCCTGGCGAAATACGGGAAATGGAATACACTCTTGCTGTTACTCCTTATAGGCTCCGCTGCATATTACCTGATCCTGGCCCCATCAGCAGCCATCCTGTGGAGTGTTGTATTAATAATAGGGGTGGCTTCAAAGAACATAAGGTACTATTTCTGGATAAGCATTATGTCTGTGTTATCATTACTGGCAATACTTATTATGATAGCGACAGAGGTGGTAAAGGTGCAGGCCGATGCTGCTACCATTACCATGATAGTGCTCCTTATTCCCTGCTGTATAATACCCGCTTGGTTAGAGAATAAGCTATGTCCAAAGCCGACGGTACACAAAGAATACTATACCAATTCAGAAGGCGAACAACGCATGAAAGTGGTATATGCATTCAGGGATCTGCCCTGAGCAATAAGAGTAATTCAGATACACGCCCGCTTCCTCGTAATCACCCATTCATCAATTCCATCAGAAGTACAGACCACAGCATTTTTCGGGTAACAAAAGCATAAACGCTATCTTTGCACCTCCGTGAACCTACAGGGAAGACGCAGGAAACCTGATTCCGTGGTCGGCCATCATATGAAGAATCAATTCATCGCAGCGCTCCTACTCCTTTTACCTTTAAAGATTTTCTCCCGGGAAACAAGAACAGACAGTACTTATAATAATAAAAACCTTGAGTTTAAATATGAAGCCTTGATTATTCCTGCGGCCTTGACAGGGTACGGGCTATTGAACCTGGAGAACCATACACTCAATCTTGTCAACGCCGAAGCGAAGGAGGAGTTAAGCGAGCATATTGATGAAAAAGTATCCGTGGATGATTTTTCGCAGTATAGTCCTTTTGTAGCTGTGTACGCGTTAAATGCGGCGGGCATTAAAGGAAATAATAATTTCCGGAACAGTACCACCGTATTGTTTACCGCCTACCTGATTATGGGCGGAACTGTTAATATCATGAAACGTACCGGACCAGTGAAAAGACCTGACGGTACGGCAAAAAATTCATTTCCTTCCGGGCATACCGCCACGGCGTTTATGGGTGCGGAATTTTTATATCAGGAATATAAGGAGGTCTCCCCATGGTACGGGATAAGCGGCTATGCCATCGCTGCAGGAACCGGTTTCTTCCGCATGTACAATGATCGTCATTGGTTTTCGGATGTTGCGGCAGGGGCAGGCATCGGTATGTTGAGTACTAAAATTGCTTATTGGATTCATCCCTGTATTAACCGTATTTTTTTTAAAGAGAAAAGCCATATGAACGGGATGATCATACCCTTTCATAAGGATGGCTATAATGGTCTGGAAATGTATGTCAGCTTTTGAATGATTCGGGGAAAGACATTGTTGCATGGAAATTCCGTTCAGGTGTTCTCCGCGCTTCCTCCCTCCGGCATTTTTGTGTGTATCCGGCTGTGGGAATTTAAACCGCGCCAGGATCAGGGAGGAATGCGGTTGGCTGATTTCCGGAAATTAACGGATATGGATTGGTATGACCAGTCGTATAATTCCTTTTACAGGGACCTTGATTATCCATCATACATTGCCGCAAATCATCCATGATAAGGAAAATATAATCCGTTGGCAGTTGACAAAGCGAAGGATCCTTTATATTTTCGGCCTGTACCTTGCACCTCCTGCCGGGGAAATATCCATTCTTTGCTTTTCTTTTTAAAAGAAACAGCTGTTAAAATTGAAAGAATATTTTATACTTCAGTGTAAGAGGAGTCACCGCGTTTTCAAAGACGCGGGCATCCCGCCGTACATTGCCTACACCCTGCTGATCGCCGGCTTTACCGCGTCTTCGGAATATTTGTTTACAAAAACCGCATTTGCCGGGTACCTGTACACGCTTACCGCCCTGGCACTGATGGGAAAGCTCTCTGACACCAAAAGGACGGAGTTTATCTTACTTTGCTTTGGGGATGCGAAAGGGCGGAAGATACGGATATTTGAAAACCTCCTGGTGGCCCTGCCTTTTCTTGCATTCCTTGTGTACCGGCAACACTACTTAATGTCCTTTTTCCTTATCCTTCTTTCAGTAAGCATGGCCCTGGTCCGTTTTCAAAGCACACTTCATGTAGTTATTCCGACACCATTTTCAAAGAGACCATTTGAATTTATCATTGGCTTCAGAAACACATTTTACCTGATAATCTTCGCCTATATTTTAACTGCTATGGCGGTTTATGCCGACAATTTTAATCTGGGCATATTCGCCCTGTTGCTGGTTTTTGCCCTCACCATGACCTATTACACGCAGCCTGAAAATGAAATATACGTCTGGAACTTCGCCCTTTCTCCCCGGGGCTTTCTGATGGAAAAAATCAAGACCGCATGGCGCTATTCTTTTTTTATGGCCTTTCCACTGGCATCCATACTGGGCATATTTTTTTATGAAAACATGGATGTATTGCTGCTGGTTACAGTAGCGGGATGGGTTTTTCTGGTTTTTATGATTGTCAGTAAATACGCCAACTTCCCCGATGAGATAAATATTATGCAAGGGGTTCTCCTGGTTCTTTGTATATCTTTTCCACCCTTGCTGCTCATGATCCTACCGTATCTTTTCCGGAAATCAGAAAAACGACTTGGCTTCCTGTTAAAATGATTAGGGTTCAGCATTTATCTAAAAAATTCGGGCCCCTTGAAGCCCTCAGGGATATTAACCTTGAATTCGAGCCGGGCAGGGTATACGGTATTGTCGGCGAAAACGGCGCGGGAAAAACCACTTTGTTCAGGTGTATGGCCGGACTTGAAGACTATACAGGTAAAATAACGGCTGCGTATGCGCCGCTTAAAAATCACCTGGGCCTGATGTTCACAGATCCTTTCTTTTTTCAAAAAATTACAGGGCTCGAATACATCCGTCTGTTGTGCAATGCCAGGAACATAAAGATCACGGATATAGAGCGTAAAAATATTTTTGATCTGCCCCTGCACAAGTACGCATCCGTTTATTCAACAGGCATGAAGAAAAAGCTGGCGCTCACCGCGATTCTTTTACAGGAAAATAAATATTTCATACTGGACGAACCCTTTAACGGCGTGGACATACAAAGCAATATCATCATTGAAGAGATTATACATGCTCTCTGTACGCAAAACAAAACACTTATTATTTCCTCGCACATCTTTTCCACATTAAGTGACACCTGCGATACCCTGCATTTACTCAGCAAAGGAAGTCTGGTGAAGTCTGTTCAGCGAGCCGGGTTTACTGAACTGGAAGCGGAAATGAAAAAAGGTATTGTAGGTAATAAAATTGAAAAACTGGGGCTGAGCTGATCGCCTCACCGTCCGTTCTGTAAGAAGAAGAGTGCAGCACTGTAACTATTCTGCCGGGTGACAAATGTTACTATCTGAAAATTGTTATTTAATTACTTTTACACATTCATTGGCGTAATCCTTAATAAAAACAATATGAAAAAAAACATGGGTAATGCAGACCGGATTATCAGGGTAATCATCGCTACAATAGTGGCTGTTCTCTATTTTAACGGAACCCTTAGCGGAACCATAGGTACAGTACTTATTGTATTGGCCGCCGTTTTTGTTTTAACGAGCCTGGTAAGCTTCTGTCCGCTATACGCTCCGCTGGGCATAAATACCTGTTCTCAAAAAGAGAAGAAATAAATCTCTGCGGAATATTAAAGCTTACAGGTTTACTTCAGAACTGTAACACGGTCGGTGGCCTGATATTTTATAAGTTGAATCAAATATGAACCCATTTAAGGGTTTGTTAGCGGTATAATTTGCAACAACCGCTGCCGTCTATGAAATAATGCAAATGACCCGCGAAATAGGTTCAGTTTTTTTTTCAGCACCTGACAATTTTGTATTTTACACTTATAGCAATTTTGTAAGTTCAGCGTATTGGTGCCGTTATTTATTAATCGCCATGGGCCTGTGCAACCTGCACAATTGTTGAAACCCGTATTAGTAAAAGATCAGATCCGGAGGATTAACCTGCCTTCATTTCTGATAACCTTAACCGTTCCATGTATACAGGCGAAAAGCTTTTTATACGGTATTCAAAATGAGGTGCCTTTCAGGTGATTTATTAGCATAAATGGAGATTATTAACCCGGTAATGAAATTACGCAGTAATGATCATCCCGGAAATATCATGAAGGATATATATCAAGCTGTTTTTTTATCTCTGTCATTCGTA
Source organism: uncultured Bifidobacterium sp. (assembly GCA_964534995.1). Taxonomy (GTDB): domain Bacteria; phylum Bacteroidota; class Bacteroidia; order AKYH767-A; family OLB10; genus JAJTFW01. The sequence continues at coordinate 16,374 of CAZHSC010000039.1, read as the reverse complement.
CCTTTGAAAAAATTAAGAAAAATGATAAAGAAGGGGATATTGATCTTTGCCATCAGCAGCATGTGGATGGCCTGTAAAAGCCCTGCTGATGAGCAGAAGGCGGCGCAGCAGGAAACGGAGCAGCAGAACCCCCATGATACCGGCGACCTTTCCATTGAACTGAACAAGGGAGAAAAATGGAAAGTAGATGACAACATGATGGTGATCATCCGTGAAATGGAGCAGGAAGTGAACAATTTTGCAGCGGCATCGCAACAGGATTATCCGGCATTGGCAGGTAAACTGCAGGGGCAGATAGAGGAGCTTACCTCCAATTGCACCATGAAAGGAAAGGCCCACGACGAACTGCATAAATGGTTATTACCCTATATTGATTTGGTGAATGAACTTTCTGAAGCGCAAAGCAAGGACGTTGCGGCCGGAAAATTTGAAGCCATACAATCATCATTTAAAATATTTAACAAGTATTTTCAATAAACGTATGCTGTAAATATTACAGACACACAGCCGGAATTTAATTCATCGTTATGTCAACAGATAAAACCGTATCAGCAGCAGTAAACGAATTACACCGTAAAGGATTTACTCTTGAATTTTTTGTTTTGAAGGAAGAAGACCGTATTGGTTGCAAACAGCCGGCATGCACATTGGCCGCCTCCGAATTTGAAGTGGAAGAACTGCACTTGTTTCAGGACGCAAATGTGACAGATCAGGAAAAAGCGGTTTATGCCATCTCATCGGGTAAAAATGATGTAAAGGGGGTACTCGTTTTCGAAACCGCTGATCTTTCTGCGGAAGGGGATAGTGATATTATCAGAAAGCTCAGGGCCGCTGTAAAAAAGTTTATTAAACCTATCAAGAGGTCGAAAGAATTGACCGGCCTCAGCAAAGAGCACCATCATGCCTTGCTTTTAAGCTGGAAAATAAAAACGGGATTATCCCGGAATGTAGAAGTGGAAAGGATCAACCACTATGTACGCTGGTTTTACAATACTCACCTGATACCCCACTTTGAAGTGGAAGAAAAATATCTTTTCACCTTGTTACCGGCATCCGACGCCAACCGCTTAAGAGCGCAGGAGCAGCATGCGCAGTTGAAGGGTCTTATAGAAAATGGTATCCCTGACCGTGAGCGTTTGATGGAGTTCAGCGATGCATTGAATGATCATATTCGTTTTGAGGAAAGGGTGCTGTTTAATGAAATTCAAAAACTGGCAGACAGCCATCAACTTAAAGTGCTGGAGCAACATCACACAGATGAAAAGTTTTGTGACAATGAAAGCGACCCCTTCTGGAAATGAAAAAGAAGGTGGTTATTATTGGCGGTGGTTTTGCAGGGATTCAGCTGATTAAATGCCTGAACACCTCCTTGTTTGATGTTTTCCTGCTGGATAAGATAAACCATCATCAGTTTCAGCCATTGTTTTACCAGGTGGCCACCTCACAAATTGAACCATCGAGTATTTCATTTCCCTTCCGGTATATTTTTAAAGGGAAGGCGGCTGTTCAAATCAGGTTGACGGAAGTAAGCGGCATTGATTATGCCCAAAACAAGGTTATCACTACCCTTGGCGACTTTGCCTACGATTATCTGGTTATTGCCGCCGGCTGCAAAACAAATTTTTTCAATAATCCGGGTATTGAGAAAAATGCCTTTACTTTAAAATCAACGTATGACGCTATTGCTATACGAAATCACATCATCACCATATTTGAGAAGGCGGTGAGCGCGGGTGAGGAAGAGCGGCAGTTTCTGCTCAACCTTATGATAGTGGGAGCCGGCCCGACGGGTGTTGAACTGGCAGGAGCTTTCGCGGAAATAAAAAATGACATTTTACCCGGCGACTATCCGGGCATTGACTTTAGCGGCTTTTCCATTTATCTTGTTGAAGGCAGTAACAATACCCTCAACGCTATGAGTGAACATGCCAGGAAAGCTTCCGCGCAGTATTTGAAAAAACTGGGAGTACAGATTATTACCGGAACCCTGGTGACCGCTTACGACGGGAAAAGCGCTGTTTTATCTAACGGCATGCAGTTACCCGTTGCTACGTTGATTTGGGCCGCCGGCGTAAAGGGCAATAAATTACCGGGCCTGCCGGAAGACGTATGGGTAGCCAACGACCGAATCAAGGTGAACAGATGTAACCAGGTAAGCGGCTTTGAAAATATTTTTGCAATAGGCGATATCGCTTGTATGTCAACAGGCAAATACCCCAAAGGTCATCCCCAGGTAGCCAATGTAGCCATCAATCAGGCAAAATTACTCGCAGGAAATCTAAAGAAAATGGTTACCGGGAGGTCCTGCAAAGCGTATGAATATAATGACCTTGGCGCAATGGCAACCATTGGAAGAAACCGCGCGGTAGTGGATTTGCCGTTTTTCAGATTCAAAGGATATTTTGCCTGGTTTGTCTGGATGTTCCTTCACTTAATGCTGATACTTTCGGTTAAAAACAAGCTGATCATTTTCATTAACTGGGCTTGGACGTACCTGACAAAAAATAGTTCGCTGCGTTTAATTCTTAAATAAGACAAAGGATAATTCCGTGGTGGAATTGTGATTATCTTGCGGCCTTCTGAATGAGTGATTCATGGAAATACTGATAATTTTTATATTGATTTTGCTGAACGGAGTATTCGCTATGGGTGAAATAGCCATGGTTTCATCCCGTAAAGCGAGATTGGAAATTGCCGCGAAACGCGGGGATGCCTCCGCCAGAAAGGCGCTGGAACTGGCCGGAAATCCCGCGAAATTTCTTTCCACCGTTCAGATTGGAATTACCCTCATTGGGGTTTTAACAGGCGTTTACAGCGGTGAGGAAATTCAGGACGACCTGATTGTGTATCTGAACCGGTTTGAAGTGCTGCAACCTTACAGTGAAAACCTGGCCACAGCATGCATCGTGGTGATACTTACTTTTTTTTCGCTGGTGCTGGGTGAACTGGTCCCCAAGCGGATTGGCTTGTCAATGCCCGAAAGCATTTCAAGGCTGCTGGCATTCCCTATGTACTGGATTTCTGTGATTACAGCGCCCTTTACCTGGCTGCTTACGTTTTTCACGGATCTTATCATCCGCATTTTTCGCATGAAGACACTGCCTAAAAACAGGGTTACCGAAGAGGAAATAAAAGCCCTCATTCAGGAGGGCCTGGAAGGGGGAGCCATTGAAGAAATAGAACAGGATATTATGGAACGCGTATTCAGTTTAGGCAACCGGAAAGTGGCTTCGCTGATGACGCATCGCCATGATATCGTCTTCCTTCAGCCCGGTTTTGATGCAGCCGTAGTGCGCGAGGTGGTAAACCGTGAAATGCATTCGGTGTACCCGGTGATGAACCCCGATAAAGAAGTATTGGGAATTATCCTGCTCAAAGATCTGTTCAGGAATTTACAGGACCGGGACTTTCAACTGAAAAAGCTTATAAAACAACCGCAGTATGTTTCGGAACATCTTTCCGCCTACGAAGCCTTAAAGCTTTTTAAAGCAGAGAAGAATCATCAGGCCATAGTGATGGATGAATACGGTCAGATGCAGGGACTGATCACCCTGAATGATTTGCTCGAGGCGCTGGTAGGCGATGTGTCTGAGTTTTACAGCAGCGAATTTACCTTTTCGCAAAGAACCGATGGTAGCTGGTTAATAGACGGACAATATCCTTTGGCGGATCTTTTGCGGAAGTTTGACCTGGATGAGTTTGCGGAAGAATACCCGTTTAATACCATCAGCGGGCTGATCCTTCACGAACTGAAACGTATTCCGGTAGCCGGCGATACCTTGCCCTGGTTACATTTTATTATTGAAATAGTGGATATGGATGGAGCAAGAATTGATAAGGTGTTGCTGACAAGCAAAACCCATAGCGATGCATCCTCCTGAATCGTATGTCTGTTTAAAGGGGACCGGGCGAACGGTAGCTGATCAAAAATGCGGATGTCTTATAGATACCTGCAAAAGGAGTATTATAATCCGGTTATGATAAACGTATATGTATTTGCAATAAACTCCTTAAACCGGAGCGCAAAAAAGTGACAGCGGCATAAATGAATTTTAAAAAGAAAAATTTGCGGCGATTATAGAGGGCATTATTTGCTTGTCGCTGCGGCAAAGCCTGTGATATTTTAGAATAATTATTTTCCTGATTCCCCTTTGCATAAATGTGTGTCCTTCATTAAAGCAATCATATAGAGCCATGAACAAAGGAGCCTTACTTATAATGATTACGCTATTATCCTGTTTTGTCGTTACAGCACAAAGAGTCATTGTACCCGGTGATACACTGAAGATAACAGGTAAAATTTAAAATACCTTGCGTTACGCATTTTCGGACCTCGATAAATTTAACACCTGTGGGATAGCGGATCAGGGAATTTATAATCACAGTGGAGAAATAAAAGATACCCTCACAGGGTCACGGGGGATCCTTTTGAAAGACCTGCTGGCTCCTGCTCTATTTATATATGATAAGCCTGGATATCTCAATGAATTTTACTTTGTTTTTGTTGCCACGGACGGCTATAAAGTAGTTTTTTAGTGGAATGAAATCTATAATACAGAGGCGGGAAATAAATGCTTCATTGTTACCGGAATGGAAGGTAAGAAAATCAGAGTACCGGATCAACGAATTTTATTGATTTCCCCTGCTGATCCGAAAACTGGGCGCAGATATATCAAAGCGCTGGAAAAGATTGAGGTCAGGCAGATTGAATATCGGTATTTGCCTTCAATGATAATTAATGGGGGAGTAAAAAATCAACATAATTATATAAAGCTGCGGAATTTCGGTAAAAGGAAACAATACTGGTCAGGATTTATATATAGTTTTGAACCCAAAGAAAAAATGATTTTGGCAATCAGGATCTTTGATTTCTGAAAGCCAGAACAAGAAAAAGTAAAGTTAAGATTAAGATGGATAAACTTGCTTTTGCCAGGGTAATACATGTGATAGCTGTGATCATGTGGATTGGTGGTGTGGCCATGGTAACCACCGTGTTGATACCTTCCATCAGGAAACTTTCTTCCAAAGACGGGCAGGCAAAATTATTCAGCCAGATAGAAGGCAGTTTCGCCTGGCAGGCAAAAATAACAACCTTGTTAACCGGTCTGTCAGGTTTCTATATGTTGTATGAACTGGATGCGTGGAACCGGTATTTGGATGCCAGATATTGGTGGATTCATGCCATGACCCTGGTTTGGATAATATTTACCCTGGTGTTATACGTACTGGAACCACTAATACTTCACAAGCTCTTTGAGAAATATACCAGGATTGACCCGGATAAGACATTCGCGTTTATTCAGCGGGCCCACTGGGTATTGTTGCTCCTCAGTTTACTGACTACTGCCGGTGCCGTTGCAGGAAGCCATGGATGGTTTTTTATAAATTAGTCAGAGATTACTTTCGGTGAAGTGGAAGTCAGGAAATAAGGATTATATTATTTATATTCGTAAATAGTTTTATCCGGAATAATGAAATGAGAAGGATAGTCCTGAAAAGATTTTTTAATGATGAACCCCGGTGTTGACAGGTATTTAACAGAGGGTTGTGGACGCTGCGCGTTGGGAGGCACTCCGGCATGTAAAGTAAATTTCTGGCCGGAAGAACTGGTCAGATTGCGAAAAATTTTGCTGGATAGCGGCCTGAACGAAACGATAAAATGGGGAATGCCCTGCTATACGTGGTCCGCAACGGATGGGCCCGGTAAAGAAAAAAATATTGTAATGCTGGCTGCCTTTAAAGAGTATTGTTCTCTCAGTTTTTTCAAGGGATCCCTGCTGAAAGATGATAATAATATCCTCAGTAAACCCGGTGAAAATTCGCAGGCAGCCCGTCTCATCAAGTTTAAAGGAGTAGCTGAAATTATAAAGCTGGAGCGCATACTTGCTTCCTACATTCAGGAAGCCATCGAAGTGGAGAAAGCCGGACGTAAAGTAAAATTTAAAGACATATCGGGTCACGAAGTACCGGCGGAGCTGGAGAAAAAACTGAAGGCGATGCCTGCCCTTAACTCCGCCTTTAATGCGCTGACACCGGGGCGCCAGCGGGGCTACCTGCTGTATTTCTCGGCCCCGAAACAATCCTCTACCCGTGAGGCGAGGATTGAAAAATGTGTGCCCCTGATCCTGAGTGGGAAAGGTTTGCATGACCGTTGATAATCTGATGATACCGTATGAGCTTCAAAATCACATAATGGTTATATCATGAAAGTGCCAATGCATCTGTTATAGTTCACTGATAAAATCAATTTGAATATGGCCCTTAAAGTTATGGTAAGCGTCACCATACAGGCGGATAGGGATACCGTATGGACTTGTTTTACGGCTCCCGGACATATTACCCAATGGAATTTCGCGTCGGAGGACTGGCATTGCCCCTCAGCGGAAAACGATGTGAGACCGGGTGGTCGCTATTGCGCGCGCATGGAAGCCAGGGACGGCAGCTTTGGCTTTGACTTCGAAGCTGTGTATGACGATGTTGTGGAAAGGGAGTCGCTGAGCTATACCATGCCTGATGGCAGAAAAGTAAATACTGTTTTTATAAAATCCGGAACCGGAACCAGTGTGACCACCACATTTGATGCGGAAAGCGAAAACCCGGTGGAAATGCAAAGGGAGGGCTGGCAAATGATATTGAATAATTTCAAAAAGTATGTGGAGAGGCTGGAGAAAAGCAAACATGTCGGAAAATAAGGAAGTTGGCAGGAGCATGGAAAACGGCTTAACAGTATTTTTAATCGTAATGGATTATTAAAATTTCACCAATTGATTTTAAAATGAATAAAGACATTCAATCGTATCATGAAGGGCTGAATGATGAAGACAGGAAAATCTGCCAGGTTTTGTTCCGGGAAATAAGTCATGGCCTGCCGGCGGCCGAAAATAAAATATGGCATGCGCATCCCGTCTGGTTTTTAGAGGGGAACCCTGTGGTGGGTTACAGTAAACTGAAAAACTGCATACGTTTACTGTTCTGGAGCGGACAATCCTTCGGGGAAGAGGCATTAAAGAAGGAGGGTAGTTTTAAAGCGGCAGAAATACGCTATACCGCCGCTGAACAGATAAACACAGAGGGATTAAAGCGGTGGTTACAAAAGGCGGAAAGTATACAGTGGGATTATAAAAACATTGTACGGAGAAAAGGGGTATTGGAAAGGTTGAAGTGAATGATTAAAGGGTCAGGATTCGTTGTTGACATATTATTTCAATACATCGGCCAATGCAATTGACAGAGCCATAGCCCGGGTATTGGCCTGTTATACAGTAGTGGTAATATGCGGGAGCTTAGTCATATTTCATGGTATAACCTTCATGAAAAACACTCAAAGGAATTTTTTCTGCTTTTCCTCCACCGGGCACATGGTTTTAATTTCATATATTTGATGAACGCCCTGACAAGTCAGGTTGGGGTGATATGCATTCATGGAGTTCCGGTAATCAGTGTTCACAAAAATGGTTTTATAAATTTATTTTATGATTGTTTCCCTGGCAAAGGGTAAAGGTCTGCCCGCACTTTCTGAAAATGCTTACCTGCGATATTTTAATTTTATCGCTTTGTATCTGGCCCAGGGTATTCCCGAAGGCATGCTTTCATTCGGCATACCCGCCTGGATGGCCATGAACGGAAAAAGTCCGGGTGAAATCGGCGCCTTTGTAGCGGCAGCAGGATTGCCCTGGAGTTTCAAGGTAATTGTAGCTCCCCTGATGGACAGGTTTACCTATCTGCCTATGGGTAGAAGAAGGCCCTGGGTGATTTTTGGTCAGTTGGGTTTGGTGTTGAGTTTTGTGGCCATGGCATTCGTTCCCGACCCATTGAATAACCTGGAACAATTTATGGCAGCCGCTTTTCTGGTGGGCTGTTTTGGCGCATTTCAGGATGTGGCGACAGATGGAATGGCCATCGATATTGTACCTGTGCCGCAACAGGCAAGAGCGAATGGTTTTATGTGGGGTTCAAAAATAATCGGCACTTCGGCTAGCCTTGCCGTAGGCACCTGGCTTTTCAATTCTCAAGGATATAAAGCCGGAATACTCATGCTTTCGGTGGGGGTAGCCATTATTATGCTGGTACCTCTTTTTCTGAAAGAGCGGCCCGGCGAAAAAATCCTTCCATGGACAAAAGGCGGCGCCTCCCATGAAACCAGAAAAATGCAACTGGGAAACTGGAAGATCATATTTAAGTCATTGTATGATGTATTTACATTACGCAACAGCCTGATACTTGCCGTCATGTTGTTCTTTTCACAATGTGCTTTTAACTTCATTGCCACCCTGCTCCCTGTTTTTACGGTACAGGGCCTCGGCTGGACCGACCAGGAATACGCGCAGTCATTTGCCACTGCCAGTCTGGTAGGTGGTATCAGCGGGATGCTGCTGGGTGGAATATTGATTGACAGGTTTGGAAAAATACGGATGATGAACATTTATTTCGTGGTGCTGATCATGCTCACGTCCGCCTTTGTTTTTTTAAAAAGTTTTTGGTTGAATGCTGTGTACATTGCAGGCTTCATGACCATTTATCAAATTCTGTATGTGTTCTCCTGCATCGGCATTTTCGCCATTGCCATGGAATGTTGCTGGAAAAAAGTGTCGGCCAGCCAGTTTACTATTTACATGACCATTGGTAACCTGGGACGCATTGCGGGCGCTAAACTGATTGGTCCCGTGAAAGGGGTGCTGAACTGGGAATATACCCTGATGGTCTTCACATTGCTGGTATTCATCGTGGGCCTGATCATGCAGGTGCTGCGCATTAAGAAACATTTGGTCCACCTCGAGAAACTGGATTTCAAAACTGCAGCCTGTGTGGAGGCGGGCGCGGGAAACTGATCCCCTTACCTGCAATTGCGGAGGGTACTTGTCATGCATTAGCTTGTATGCAGTGAGAAATACCAGCTGCTGTTTTTCAGATCACAGGCATCCGTAATTATACAGGCTTCAGCAGAATCCCGATAATGATTGAAAAGGCACTATTCCCGGACAGGATCCTCATGAGGATTTTATAGATTTACTTTAAATTTTACGGAATATATTTCATTTAACTCCTGCAGACATGGATACCTCCGGGCAACTTAAACGCCAGAAAAGCACTTCAAACCCTGATAGAAACCTGCCGGGGAAAAATGAAGGAGTACGAAAAATACCACCGGGCACCTGGATATGGTTTATCGTTATACTAATCCTTAATTACTTTTTGGTGCGCACTTTTTTATTTAAGGAGGAAGAACAGGTAACCATTCCCTATACACTGTTTAAGGAGCAGGTAATTCAGGGAAATGTAAAAGCCATTTACACAAAGGGAGATTTGATCAGCGGTAAGTTTATTGTTAAAGTACCCTATACCGAAGTTTTATCCGACAGCAGCAAACTGCCGGCTACTGTGGAAGTAAACAGATTTATCACCATCCTTCCTTCGTTTGCCGACCCTGGTCTTGAAACCTTGCTGGTGGCTCATCATGTTGAAATTCTTGCGGAGCCGATAGAGGACGGATCCGGTTCTCTGGTTTCGTTGCTGGCATTGTTCGGACCTGCCCTCCTGTTAATCTTATTTTATATATGGCTGTTCCGCCGTGCTCAGAAATCGGGCGGTATGGGTGGCCTCGGAGGCATGATGGGTATTGGTAAAAGCAAGGCAAAACGCTTCGACGCGGATGCACAGGAAAGGGTAACGTTTGAGGATGTGGCCGGCATTGATGAGGCGGAAAATGAACTGGTGGAGATTGTGGATTTTTTGCGTAATCCGGCTAAGTATACGCGCCTGGGAGGTACTTCACCCAAAGGGGTCTTGCTGGTAGGGGCTCCCGGTACCGGAAAAACCTTGCTGGCAAGGGCCGTAGCAGGGGAGGCGGGGGTGCCCTTTTTCTCCATGAGCGCTTCTGAATTTGTGGAAATGATAGTGGGTGTTGGCGCAGCCAGGGTCCGCGATCTTTTTAAAATTGCCCGTGAAAACGCGCCGGCAATCATTTTTATTGATGAGCTGGATTCTATCGGACGTTCGCGGGGTCAGTATGTTTTTGGAGGCGCCAGCGAACAGGAGCAAACCCTGAATCAGATCCTCGCCGAGATGGATGGCTTTTCCAGCAAGGAAGGTATCATCGTACTGGCCGCCACCAACCAACCGGATGTGCTCGATAAAGCCCTGCTGCGCGCCGGCAGGTTCGACAGGAGGATCGTGGTAAACCCTCCCGACAAATCAGGCCGTGAAGCTATCCTGAAAGTACATACGCGTAAGGTGCCGCTGGAAAAAGATTTCAGTTTCGGGGAAGTGTCGGCAGCCACCCCCGGCCTCACCGGCGCCGACCTGAAGAACCTCGTGAACGAAGCCGCACTGCTCGCCGCAAAGAGAAATGCGGATTGTGTTACACAGAAGGATTTTATGGATGCGCTCGAAAAAATTGTACTTGGACCCGAACGCCCTATTTTACTGAGTTATCATGACAGGGAACGTATTGCCTACCACGAAGGGGGCCATGTCATACTCGGTTTGCTCATTGCAGGAGCCGATCCGGTACACAGGGTAAGTATCGTCCCCCGCGGACAAGCGCTGGGAGTAACCTATCAACGACCCGATACCGACCGTTACAATTATCCCGAAGCCTATCTGCTTGCTAAAATAACCGGCATACTCGGAGGAAGGGCGGCAGAGGAAATTGTGTATGGTACCAAAACTACCGGCGCTGAAAATGATATTGAACAGGCTACCAATATTGCACGGGGAATGGTAACACGATGGGGGATGAGCCATACCCTCGGGCTTGTGCAGTTATCGCCTAAACAAAATGAGTTTCTGAGCGGGGGTATTGACGGATATGCCGCTACTAAGAATCTGAGTGAGGATACATCCAGAAAGATTGACGAAGAGGTTCAGAAAATTATTGAATCCTGTCATGCGGAAGCCCTCAGGCTGTTAAAAGAACACCGCCGGCAACTGGACGTCCTCGCGATGGCCCTGCTGCAAAGGGAGACCCTCGATGAAGAGGAAATCCTGCAGGTGACGGGACTTCCTCCGGCTCCCCCGCTGTCCATGGAAAAACGGGAAGCCTGATCCTGCTTCAACGGAAGGATAAACTGAGTTTTGCTACGGGTATTTGTATGCTGTTATTGCGCATACCGGCAGGCCCTGTGGTTAACAAGCGTCGCATTGGAGAACAGGGTATCAATCGTTTTTCCGTATGTCGGGAAATATGAATAATTTTTGATGGGTATTGAAAAAATTTTATATTTGATACGGGAAAAGAAAAAGCGGGGTGCTTTGAGGCAAAATCGTTGAAATCTTAATTTAAAAAATTCTTTCTTATGAACCCGATCCTGAAAAACATACTGGCAGGTATCGCCGGGGCTGTCTTTGGAAGTATCATTAACATGTCCATTATCATGATGAGTAGTTCTGTTATTCCGCCTCCGGCCGGAGCAGACGTTACCACCCTGGAAGGCCTGAAGGAATCTATGCATCTTTTTAAACCCAGGCATTTTATCATGCCTTTTCTGGCTCATGCCATCGGCACACTGGCCGGCGCCATCGTTGCGGCGCTGATCGCTGCTTCGCATAAAAAATGAAGTTGGCGATAAGCGTGGGTGTACTGTTTCTTATTGGCGGTATCAGCAATGTGATGTTGCTGCCATCGCCCCTGTGGTTTTCGGTGACGGACATCGCGCTTGCCTATTTACCCATGGCCTGGCTGGGTGCAAAGCTGATTGTGAAAAGTGAATCCGTGAATCAGGCAGCGCTGGACTAACCGGGTGTTATGCATCATACGGCTCCTTTCAGCCAGGTCACCGCCGTATTTTTAACACGTTTTGCCGAATGGCGTTTATTGTGCGGTTTGGCAATGTGTGTGCCTGTATGCGTTGGCTATTTATCATTGTTTAAAAAGCTGAAATCAATATAATAGTCATTTAAAGGATGCCTCTTTTCGAGTTCGGTTAATTTATTGAAAGATAAATCATTATTGTCAAATAGCTTTTGTTGAAACTCGGTAAGTAATGGTTGACTGAGCATCTTAAATAGTATGTAAGACTTAGCTTTGCTAAATGTTGTTATAAAAAATCCTGATTGCTGTAATCGTCCAGCATTTTTAAGACCATTAAGAAAATTTCTATGATTATCATTCTCGTCAATGTTGATTTGATGTACTAACCAATTTATTTTTTCTTCGCGTAAGCCGTTTGTAGATAAATACAGGATAATGTTCTCTTCGTAAAAAGCGTGAGAGTATTTAATATTTTTTTCGGTGGCTCTTTTGAGTTTATTATTTCCGAATGAAAGTAGGGGACAAATAATACTTGCACTTTCAATAATAAAACCTCTTGCCCAACCTTGCCCACAGTCTATATTTTGTATTAACGAGTTGGCATAGAAATTATCAGAAGTTAGTATAAAGGCAGATGCTTGCAGAGCAGAAATTCTAAACCAACCGTATGTGCTATAATTCTCGCTTGAATAAACTTCACCTACAAACCGAATAATGGAAGATACGTTTTCACTGCTTACACAATCCCTAAAATAATAGCACAACCAAGCAATGGCTAAACTTCTTTCCTCCTGAATTTCAGGAACAGGACTTTCGTTAAATTGTTTTTTGAAAAGTTCTAATTCTGATTTTATGAAACCGTTTATTAATTGCTTTGAAATACTCATATGCTCTTGTACATATTTTTTGAAATGCGATGGCTTAAAACACAATCTTCACATCTTCTTTATAGTTCTGCAATGTCCCGTTTAGGCTGGCTGTCCAACCGTCAATAAATACTTTACCATTTTTAATGGCTTTCGAATAATCATCACTGGTTATTTTATCGCTGTTGGTGATGTAATAATGGTTGCCGATTTTATAAATGCAATCTTTCACTACTTCTTCGGGAACTTGTGTTGGCTCGTCTAAACCAACTGTGAAAATCATATTGTAAATACGACTTAAAGCATCTGTTTCATTCTCTGTGATTGAAATTTGCCCTTGGTCATCAACTTTTAATTTTGGCGCTTCTACGCTGTCAAAAACCTTAAAGCCAATATCTGGAACTTGTTTTTTCTCCTCGTCAAACATTCCTGTTTTGCTGTTTTCTGATTCTATTTCTTTGACAATTATTTCACCTGCACGTTTTAAGCGTTCAATTGTAATGCTTGAAATTACTGGCGGCAAATTATTGTCAATACAAAATTTGTAAGCTGGTTTATCTTCCTTAATTGGTTCGTCTATCTGACAAAGAATGAATTTACGGTTGCCACCATCATCAGCGTTTAATTGCATTACTGCGTGTCCAGTTGAACCAGAACCTGCAAAGAAATCAAGCACAGTAAAGTCGGTTTCCTCGAATAAGGAAATTATTAGTTTTAAATATCCTATATTTTTTGGTGCATCAAAATATAGTTCGGTTGCTTCAAATAGTTTTTTTAGCAATGTTCCTGCACCTGTTGTTGTTAGTTCCAAACTATAAGTTTGCTTCTTACCATTTACGATAGCTTCATATTTCTTATTGGTTAACTGACTTTTAATTCTTATTGTATCATTAAAATTCTTTTCAAATATTTTATTTTCTGTAAAATCCAAAGCCCCTGCATCAAATAAACTTTGAAATTTTTTGGCAGTATATGTGTTTTCTACTAATTCTTGCCCATTATAGGAGTAATACTTCGTAAAACCTTCTGTGATTAAATTTGAATTTTCTTCGCCAAATTTCTCTTTTATAATTTTCAATGACTTATCTTCTTTTCGATAATAGACTGAATAATTTTTATCAGAGGTTTCATCCGTTACAATCTTATTGAAACTGTTCTCTCCAACTAATACTCTCTTACCACTATTATGAACAAAGTTGCCATCTTCGTCCTCATCCATATCGTTAGCATTTTTTGGAATGTTTTCTACAAATGAAGTATATAGTTTATTCTTTGCATAAATGTGAAGGTATTCAGAGCTTACTGATATGAAGTCCGAGTTTTTTCTGCCTTTAGGATTATTTTCTACAGATAAAGTGCCTATGAAATTGTCTTCGTAAAAAATATCATCACATAGTAGTTTTAAATTTGCCTGTTCATTATCGTCAATACTTATAAAAATAACCCCGTCTTTACTCAATAAATCTCTTGCCAATAATAGGCGAGGATACATAAACGCCAACCAACCATTATGGCTCTTTTTTGTTTTAAAGCTAAAGTCCATTCTTGCATAATCGCTTTCGCTCAAGTTTGCTAATCCTAAAACTTCCGCCTCTTCTTTGTCAAATTTATCAGGATATACAAATTCATCTTTGGTTGTATTGTAAGGTGGGTCTATATAGATGCACTTAATTTTTCCGCTGTAATGGTTCTTTAAGATTTTTAGACTGTCTAAATTGTCGCCTTTCAGCACCAAATTTTCTGTTGTGTCAATGTTTTTGCTCAACGTGCTATTAAGACGTAATTCTTTTTCAGTCTTTTGGGCATATTTTGCCCTTGCAAAGTTTCTGCCTACAAAGTTTAAACCGTAGCCGTTTACTTTTTCGTCAATGGGCAAGCCCAAAACGGCTTTCAGTTCTTCAATATTTATTTCGGTGTCTCTAATTACGTTTGGGTAGTTCTCTTTCAAAAAACTCAAAAGCTTGTTTTCGTTGGGTTCAGTTCCAACTACCTTAAAGCCTGCTTTTATAAAATCTTGTTCTGCCATTTTTTTATGCGTTGTTTATCAATGCCGCCAATTGCGTTTTATTAATACGTTCTTTAAATGAAATTTTTATGTCCTGGTCTTTGTAGTGTTCTGCTAAGGCTTCAAAATACTTTTTAGCAAAATCAATTTTCCCTTTTTCATCTACTGGGATTGCCGTTGACGATTTATAGCCTTTGGCTTCTACTACAAGGAAAATTTTGTTTCCTTCGGTGCTTTTGATAGCATAGCAAAAGTCGGGGTTGTAATCGCCTAAAGGAGTTTTGATTTTAAGCCGTGGAAGTTTGCCGAAAATTTCAATGCTGTCCATATCGGGGTCTTGCTCTACAATTTCCAATTCAAAATCGCTGTCGTATTCAATCACTTCTTCAAACACCCATTTTGTTTTTAGAGAAAAGTCGTTTGCAATTTCCTTTTGGAATTTTCCAACGCTTCCTGTGTCTAAGTATGTTTTGCCTTTTTCTGTTTTGAATACGTTTGGCAAACCTGTTCCGTTAATTCCGTCATACTTAATGTTTGCTTTGAGCATTGCAATTAAGTTCTTATTGATTATTTCGGAAATTTCTCTTTGAGCCTGTTCAGGATTGTTGCAAAGCATTTTGGTTTTGAAATCATCACTCAAAGCATTGAAAACTTTTACCACAAAAGAAATAGGCGTTTTGGTGTTGTTGGATAAAGTGCGAACCAATTCCAAATAATCTACTTTGCTTTTGTATGAAACGGTATCGGTTAATCTTTCAGTAATTGCTCCTTGCTCGCCAATTTTGTTTACGTTCAGCTCTGCACGAATGGTTTGCAACAAAATTTCTTCAATGTTTGCGGCTTCAATCTGTGCTGTTATGTTTTGTATTAGTTGGCTCTCTTGTTCTGCGGTTAAAGTTTCTAAAACATAGAAAGCGTTTTTATTGATAGCGTTCCAAAGGTTTTGAAACTCTTGCAAGTGTGTTGCTTTAATGAAAACTTTCTTTTTCTCTTTTTTCTTCTCGGCTTTCTGAACATAAGTGTTTGTATCGGTTGCAAATAAGCTTTCAATTGCTTTTACTTGTTCTTCGGGCAGATTTTGTTCTTTCAGAATTGCAGAAAACTCTGGCGATTTTTCATAAATCTTTTGACCGTCAACAATTGCCTTGCGAACAATCATTTTCTTTTCTTTCAAAATGTCATCAACCAAAGTAACTACTGTATTATCATCAAAGCCCGATTTTTCTTTAAGTGTCTTAATGAGTTCTTGCTCGGTAAAGGTTTCAGAAATCAGGAATGAGTTACTTAAAATTTCGTTTTGAATTGCCTCAACAAAACCGTGTTCTTTACTTGATACAATTACATCAAGGTTATTGATTTTCCAAAATGCTTCCTGGTCGTCATTCAGATTTTTAAGCGTGTTACGCTGTAAGTTTTGATTTACGCAAATGCGTAAACCTCGCCCAATTTGTTGCAGTTTGGATATTTCGCTTCCTTGATTGGAAAGTTTGCAAATGGTAAATACATTCGGGTTGTCCCAACCTTCTTGTAATGCCCAAATGGAGAAAATGAAACGAGTTGGACTTTCAAACGAAAGTAGCTTCTTTTTGTCTTTTAGAATTTCGTCAACTCCTGCTTTTACTTTTTCGTCTGCGTTTCCTTTATCACCTGAAAAATATCCTTTGTGAACTTGCAAAATATTGTCGCTGTCAAAGTCGTTCTGCAAGAATTTATAATACACGCTTGATTGGTCAAGTTTGCTTACAATATCGGTG
>CAZHSC010000038.1:0-32296 GCA_964534995.1 uncultured Bifidobacterium sp. | reverse complement strand
CATGATTAGTTAAAATTAACACTAATCTTGTCCGGTTATTTAGGGGGTTAAATCAGTAAGATCAGTTTTAGTTTGTTTTATAAAGTATTAAACAGAATTTTTGCTTTGTAACAAATGTATCTTAACTTTTAGATTCAGTAAAATACTTTTGCTGAAATTGTAGAATTTGCATCGTAAAGTATCCGATAAGTATAATTATTGTATAGAAATCATCAAATTGAGAGTATGAAAAAGAAAATAATCTTGTTTCAATTGTTTTTTAGCATAATGTATTCAACAAATGCTCAAAATCTTCTGGTAATTCCTGATACCCTTTCTGGGTCAAACATAACCTTGAATATCTACGATACGAGTCATGTGTTTTACCCCGGATTCACTACAAATACGTTTGGCGTTAACGGAAGTTACCTGGGCCCAACGCTATTATTGAACAGAGGAGATTCAGTAAGTATTAATGTTGTAAATAATCTGATGGATACTACTACTATTCACTGGCACGGTATGCATGTGTCGGCAATGAATGACGGTGGGCCGCATATTATCATTCCACCTGGAACGATTTGGAATCCGGCTTTTGCGGTCCGGGATCATGCGTCAACGTATTGGTATCATCCGCACCTACACATGATGACCAATTTACACGCTTCATTGGGAGCAGCGGGTGTGGTTATTGTTCGGGACTCATTAGAAAGTGCACTTAATCTGCCACGAACTTACGGTATTGATGACTTTCCATTAGTGATTCAATCGAAGTGCTTCGATGCAGCGAAACAAATAATTGTAAATAATGCTTCGGATAGTGTCATGATGGTGAATGGAACCATTAATCCCTTTCTTCCTGTCCCTGCGCAAATGGTAAGGTTTCGATTATTGAATGCGTCATCAGAGCGGGTTTATAATTTGGGGTTGCAAGGAAATCAACCCTTTTATCAAATTGGTAGTGATGGTGGTCTATTGGATGCACCTGTAAGTTTAACCCGCCTGCGACTTGCTCCGGGGGAACGGGCAGAAATCCTAATTGATTTTGGCGGTATGATGGGGCAATCGGTTTATTTGCTCAGCTATGCAAATGAACTTCCTGCTGCGATTTATGGATCAACGCAGCCGGGAATGGGGCCCGGTCAAACGATTCCGGGATATACTTCTAACGTGCTCAACGGGGCAAATTTTAATATTATTCAATTTAATGTGATCGCGCCAACTACTTCAGCTGTTACAACAATCCCCGCTACCTTACTTGTAAATACACCCTGGCCGGTTGCCGCAGCTAATGGATTCAAGACACTCACTTTTTCACCAGTCAATATGGGGCCTACTGCCATTCAGGGTCCTTTTTTAATTAATAATACATCGTTTGATATGAATGTAGTTAATTATTCTATACCGCTCGATAATATTGAAGTGTGGACGTTAACCAATCAATCTCCAATAGCACATCCGTTTCATATTCATGATGTGCAATTTTACATAACAGAAATAAATGGCTCGCTGCCTCCTGCTAATTTATCGGGAAGAAAGGATGTAGTACTTGTTCCTGCTATGCAAACCATAAAATTTATTACGAAATTTGAAACATTCTGCGATTCTATGGCAAGCTATATGTACCATTGTCATATGTTGCCACATGAAGATGAAGGTATGATGGGGCAATTTATCGTTAGTTGTCCGGCTACGGTTGGAGTGAATGAGATGCAAGAGCATAACGAATCAGTAACTTTATTTCCTAATCCGGCTATTGACATTGTTTCAGTTAAATCTACTACTTCTTCATTGATAAAACGTATGAAATTGAAAGATTGTTCAGGGAGATTGATTGTGCAATATGAAGAGATGAAGAGTGAAAACTTTTCGTTGGATGTATCTGCTTTTGATGCCGGGATTTACATAGTTGAAATCAGTACTGGTTATGATACAATTTTAAAGAAACTTAGTGTGTTAAAGTAAAGCCATTGAGGAGAAGATGAATTGCATTGATTTTAATCATCTTTCAACTGTAACTGAAGTAACATAAATCCGGGAGTGCTCATGGTACTTTTATGAAATAAAATTCTTGATCATGAAAACACTACTTATTATTGCAACTGCCGGACTGATGGGTTTCAGCTCATGTATAAAAGATGACAATGAATATAATAATGTTTCTGCTGTTTCAATTAGTACTCAGGAAAAATCAGATTTGACTTTCCTGAGGGAGGAAGAGAAATTAGCACATGATGTTTATTTGTATGCGTTTAACAAGTATGGTGTAACAATTTTCAATAATATTAGTGCAAGTGAAGCATCGCACATGTCATCGGCTTTAATTTTATTAAATAAATATTCTGTTGAAGATCCTGTTAAAAGTAATGGTCCGGGTGTTTTTGTAAATACAAATTTACAGCAGTTGTACAATGATCTGATCTTACAAGTTGATGTATCATTGATTAAGGCCTTGGAAGCAGGTGCAACAATTGAAGATCTCGATATCTCTGACATCCAAACCTTTTATAGGAATACGTCTAAATCCGATTTGATACAGGTGTATGATGCGCTGACATGCGGATCACGGAACCATATTAAAGCTTTTACCTCACAATTGAGCAGTCAGGGTGTTACTTATATTCCGCAATACCTGACCCAATCAACTTATGATTCCATTTTAGCGCTTCCTCATGAGCAATGCGGTAACGGAATGAGAATTGAAAAATAGTTCCAGGTTTGTTATTAATTGGGTCAGACAAGGAGGCTGGAAGAAAAACCGCCTTCTGGTCTTTTAATACTAAACATAGAAAGCTTTATTCTGACTTGTTATTTAAATCGGATTGGTTTTTAAATAACTAAAATACAATGATTTATATTTATTATTGGATTGGATCCTGATTTTATATCGAATTAATACCGAAGTCAAATTTTCAACAAGTAAATGTTTATTCATTTTGATAAGAGGGTAATTTTTAGTTTCTTTGCAGCCCTTTTAGGGAAAGGATAACAGCATGGCACGTCAGGTTAAAATATTCTCAGGAACCGCTTCCAGGTACCTGGCAGAGCAAATCGCAGATTGCTACGGTGCTCCTCTGGGAGATGTGAAGGTGGCCAGGTTCAATGACGGGGAGTTTTCGCCCTCATTCGATGAAAGTGTTCGTGGCTGCGATGTTTTCATTATTCAAAGTACTTTTTCGCCTACCGATAATTTGTTCGAACTGCTGATGCTGATCGATGCTGCCAAGAGGGCTTCGGCACACTATATTACAGCCGTAATTCCTTATTTCGGATATGCCCGTAGCGACCGGAAAGATAAGCCAAGGGTGGCAATCGCCTCCAAGTTGGTGGCCAATCTCCTCTCCGCCGCGGGTGTGACACGGGTGATGACCATGGATCTGCATGCTCCCCAGATTCAGGGATTCTTTGATGTACCGGTTGATCATATGGATGCCTCCGCGATTTTTGTACCCTATATCAAGAGTTTGAACCTTCCCAATATTATCATCTGCGCTCCGGATATGGGTGGTGTACACAGAGCCCGCACTTATGCTTCGTATTTTAATGCCGACATGGCAATCATTGATAAACACCGCAAAAGAGCCAATGAAATCGAAGGTATGCAACTCATAGGCGATGTGAATGGCCGTGATTGTATCCTGGTGGATGATATTGTGGATACAGCCGGCACCCTCACCAAAGCGGCTAGTTTGTTAATCGATAATGGTGCCGCCAGCGTGCGGGCATTCTGTACGCATCCCGTTCTCAGCGGACAATCCTACGACCGCATTGCGGATTCACACCTTACCGAATTGGTGGTTTGTGATACTATACCCTTGAAAAAACCCGGCAGTAAGATTAAACAACTGCCTACTGCTGCACTCTTTGCCAAAGCAATTCAAAGAGTGTACTCTTATGAATCAATCAGCTCTCTCTTCGTTAAAGCATAATTATAATTACAAGCAATGAAAACGATCGAAATAAAAGGCTCTAAAAGATCAGATTTGACGAAACAATCTGTGAAAGCCCTTCGAAACAATGAACAGGTTCCCTGTGTGCTGTATGGTGGCGCTGAACCTGTACACTTCTCAGCACAGTTGGCTGATTTCAAAAACCTGGTGTATACTCCCGAAGTACATCTTGTGAAACTTACTATTGATGGTAAAGAATTTATAAGCATGTTGCAGGATATTCAGTTTCACCCGGTAACGGATATCATTCAGCACTGTGATTTCCTGGAAGTTAATGATAATAAGCCTGTTACTATCAATATTCCTATCAAATTCAGCGGTGCCTCCGAAGGAGTAAAACAAGGGGGTAAACTGGTAACCAAGGTGCGCAAGCTTAAAGTGAAAGCATTGCCGGCAAAACTTCCCGATCACATCTCTATCGATATCACACCCCTGAAAATAGGCGGTAATATCCGTGTGCGTGACCTGAATGTGGAGGGAGTTACTTTCCTCGACTCTCCTTCAAATGTGATAGTCGGTGTACGCATTACCCGGAATGTGGCTGCTGAAGCCACTGCCGAAAAGAAATAAAGGCTGTTGGATTCCTGCCCTTGCATTAAATAAAGGGTAAGAATTTGTGAAAATACATTCAGATTTATCCAGGAGGAACCCTAAGCCGGTTCCTTTTGGTGTTTAATATACGCTTGCACCTTGAAATACCTTATTGCCGGACTGGGAAATATTGGACCTGACTATGTACATACCCGCCATAATATTGGCTTTGATGTGGTAGATAGCCTTGCTAATACATTGGAAACCAATTTTAAAAGTGATAAAAAGGTGTGGCTGGCCGAAGCACGGTATAAAAGCCGAACGCTCCTGATTATTAAACCTACCACATATATGAACCTGAGTGGCGAAGCTGTAAGGTATTGGATGACAACTCAGAAAATACCTCAGGAAAACCTTATTATTGTAACAGATGACCTTGCCTTGCCTTTTGGAACCTTGCGTCTGAGGCCTTCCGGTGGGGCTGCAGGTCATAATGGCTTAACAAGTATTATTGAAAGTCTTCAAACTGAGAAGTTTGCCCGCCTCCGTTTCGGAATCGGAAATGATTTCCCGAAAGGACGGCAGGTGGATTATGTCCTGGGGCATTGGTCATCAACTGAATCAGTTGTCCTGGCTGAGAAAATAAAACTGGCAGGTGATATCCTGAAAAGTTTTGTCTCAATAGGGATCCAGCAAACTATGAATTTATACAACAATAAGTAACGGCAGGATATTTGTTACGTAGAAATTAACTAAAACCACAGGTGCCTATGAAACGCATCGTATACGCTCTCCTTATTATCTGTCTGAGTTCCTTATTTATGAATACGACTTTCGCTCAGTCGGATGCCGGGGAATCCCGGATCTCTACCGTTCAGAAAGAACTCTCTGTTTCATTGTATCCATTACCAACAAATGGTAGTCTGTATATCGCATTTAATAAATCATTACCGCTTGCCCCCGAAGTGATCGTGTATGATATGATCGGCAACCTGGTGGAAAATATTCCGGTTGAACGGGAAACAGCAGGAACCTTTGCCATAAACCTGAACGGCAAACGTCCCGGTTTTTATTTTATTAAAATTCAGTCGGGGGAAACAACTTTTTCACGACGAATAACGGTGACACCATAACGAAATTTATGATAAGTAAAAAAGGAACGGCTTTAGCGTTCCTTTTTTACTTATCCCTTTTAAGCTTTCCTTTTGTTAGCGGTACCTGCCAATGCTTCAACAGACGCGGCTAAGTGGTACTGATATCAATACCCAGTTCTTTTAACTGCTCATCGTGAATCACCGATGGGGCATCAATCATCACATCCCTGCCGGAATTATTTTTCGGGAAAGCGATGAAATCCCGGATACTTTCCGATCCTCCGAATAAAGAACACAGGCGGTCAAAGCCAAAGGCGATACCTCCATGCGGTGGGGCACCGTATTCAAAGGCATTCATCAGGAACCCGAATTGCGCCTGCGCATCTTCCTCACTGAACCCTAAAATACTGAACATCCTTTTTTGTAACTCTTTGTTGAAAATCCGGATGCTTCCACCGCCAACTTCCACGCCGTTGATCACCATGTCATAGGCATTGGCCCTTACTTTCCCGGGATCTGTGGCCAGTAACTGAATGTCTTCAGGCAAGGGGGAGGTAAAAGGATGATGCATGGCAAACCAGCGGTTCACATCTTCTCCCCATTCCAGTAGCGGGAAGTCAAGCACCCACAAACACCGGTAAGTGTCTTTGTCTCTCAAGCCAAGCCGTGTTCCCATTTCGAGGCGAAGTTCATTAAGGGCTTTCCGGGTTTTAACGGCATTGCCGGCAAGAATGAGCAGCAGGTCCCCTTCCCGGGCCCCCATCGTTTCCGCCCATTTTTTCAGTTCTTCATGGCTGTAAAATTTGTCAACACTG
This sequence comes from uncultured Bifidobacterium sp., assembly GCA_964534995.1. Lineage (GTDB taxonomy): Bacteria > Bacteroidota > Bacteroidia > AKYH767-A > OLB10 > JAJTFW01. The sequence goes on along the minus strand of CAZHSC010000038.1, from coordinate 25,927 downwards.
GATTTAATGGTTCCGTCGGTACCCATTTTCACATATACAAGTCCGTTAGCCCCCACCTGAGGCCTTTTCACAAATTCAGTCAGCTCATCGGTTTGCTTGCGGGTGTATTCTGAACATCCGCCTGCACAGATACCCACCACCAGTTCAGCCTCGTCAAATACCTTGAATCCTTTGCCTTTCACAAGAGCTGTAATTTCACAAAAACGCATTTCGAAGCGGGTGTCTGGCTTGTCACAACCATAGTACTTCATCGCGTCGGCATAACTCATACGGGGCAAGGCATCCAGCTCAATCCCTTTAACGGTTTTAAAGAGATGCCTTACCAGTCCTTCGAAAGTGTGCAAAATATCCTCCCTTTCAACGAAACTCATCTCACAGTCGATTTGAGTAAATTCCGGTTGACGGTCGGCGCGCAGATCCTCGTCACGGAAACATTTTACAATCTGGTAATAGCGGTCAAAGCCGGCAACCATGAGTAACTGTTTAAAGGTCTGTGGCGACTGGGGCAATGCGTAAAACTGTCCCTGATTCATGCGTGAAGGAACCACAAAGTCGCGGGCACCCTCCGGAGTTGATTTGATTAATACGGGTGTTTCCACTTCCAGGAACTGCTGTTTGTCCAGGTAATTGCGTGTTTCAATAGCCAAACGGTGTCGCAATTCGAGGTTGGCCCGCACATTACTCCTTCTCAAATCCAGGTAACGGTATTTCATTCGGAGGTCATCACCGCCATCACTCTGCTCCTCAATTGTGAATGGAGGTGTAGAGGCGGCATTGAGTATTTCAAATTGATCTACAATGATTTCAATTTCACCCGTAGGCATTTTTAAATTTTTGCTTTCCCTTTCCTTTACCTTCCCTTTCGCCAGGATAACATATTCCCGCCCAAGTGAACGGGCCGCTTCACACAATGTCGCATTGCTGTCCATATTAAAAGCCAATTGCGTAATGCCATAGCGGTCACGTAAATCAATGAAGGTCATTCCTCCAAGGTCACGTGATCGTTGTACCCATCCGCACAGGCTTACCCTGGTACCGGAATCTGAAAGTCGCAATTCGCCGCAGGTATGTGTTCTAAGCATAAGATTTTTTATTGAGGCTACGAATTTAACAGGAATCCCGCAACAAGCGGTATAAAAACATCATAGTTATCGCATGATTTATGATCTTTGGCATACAATAAACCCCTGTTAACGGAGTTATTATTACCCTGGAGAAAATATGAGAAAATTTATCCTTGCCATCGTCTGGCTTTTTTTGGTTTCAGCGCTTCCATCCTACGGGCAGCCATTCGCAATCGGAAACTGGCAGGAACATTTACCTTATTTGCAGGGGAAATCGGTGGCAGTATCCCAGGACCGGATCTATTGCGCAACTGAAGAAGGCCTTTTTGCCTACCAGAAGAGTGACCAGAGCCTGACCAGATTTTCGAGGTTGTCGGGTCTGAATGATTTTGGTATCCGTACCATTGCTTACAGCGATCAGTACCGGGTCTTGATTATCGCCTATACCAATACGAATATTGATTTGTTGTACGATGATGATCACCTGGTAAATATGAGTGATATTCAACGAAAGAATATCCCGGGAGGCAAGGTCATCAATAAAATCAGCGTGGAAGGCCGGTATGTGTACTTGTCCTGCGGATTCGGTATTGTGGTGATAGACCTGGAAAGACGGGAGATAAAGGATACTTATTATATTTCCAATGCCGGCACCCCTCCCGAAGTGCGGGATGTGGCCGCTGATGCTGGCTGGTTGTATGCTGCCGCCGAAGATGGCGTGTACAGGGCCTCCGTCAATGACCCGCTGTTGTCTAACTTTAGCGCATGGACGAAAATAATCAGCGATACCGGTAACCTTGGGGTTTTTAACCATGCCGAGGTTTTTAATAATATGCTGCTTTTTAATTACAGCAAAGCGACCGGTGATACCCTCCTTGCCTGGAATGGCGCCTGGGGTCAGCCACTGCCTCCTGAATTGCAACAGCCACAGCAAAAACGTAGCATACGCGCTTTTGGAAACAGGCTTTTCATAACCGAAGCGGCAGCCTTCAGCGTGTTTGACGATGCACTGGTTCGGATTAAGTTTATTGATGCGTCCCTCATTCCGTCACCTGATTTTAGCGATGGCCTGGAAACAGGTGCCGGCGAAGTTTGGCTGGCAGAAAAAACAAGGGGCCTGTTAAGTGTTAACGGTGGTGTATATGAGAAGTATTTGCCCGCAGGACCCAATAATTCACTGAGTACTGCCATGCAGGTAGTTGACGGTACCCTCTGGGTGTTGCACGGCCCCCGTACACGTGGGTGGAGAAATGGCTATCAATACGATGGCTTTTCAAGGTTTGACGGAACATCCTGGGTTACCTATGACGGCGAAGCGGCGCAAACACCCTTGTTTTACCAGTATAATTTCTATGATAACCTGAGTCTCGCGGTGGATCCCTCCGATAAAAATCATCTGTTTATCGGCTCGGCAGGCTCGGGCTTGCTTGAATTTGGTAATGGTCAGGTGCTGGCGCATTATGATACTTCGAATTCACCCATTCAGGGACAGATAGGCAATACCGGCCAATACCGTGTGCATGGTATAGCCCTCGACCGCGACCGCAACCTCTGGGTTTCAAATGCTGGAGTGGCGGGCGTTTTGAAAGTGCTGAAAAATAACGGAACATGGAAGACCTTTACCTTTCCGGGAAAAATAAACAGTTATTCACTCACTGGGGATATGCTGATCGATAACAACGGTTTTATCTGGCTTACCATTTTTGAAAATACAGGCGGGAAAGAAGGTATTCTCTTTCTGAATACAAACAATACCATCGATAATACCGGCGATGATCAGTTTGATGTGGCTGAGTTCGGTACGAACAGGGTGCGTTGTATGGCATTGGATAAAGAAGGAACCATATGGGCGGGTACCGAAGGAGGAGTATATGTGTTTTATCCACCCTCCATAGTCCCTCAGCAGATTTTAATCAGACAGGATAACGCATATCAGTATCTCCTTTCTTCAGAAACAGTAACCGCCATCGCGGTGGATGGTGCCAACCGTAAATGGGTAGGTACCGAAAGCGGCGGACTCTATCTCTTTACCGCTGATGGCCAGGAACAGGTGCTGCATTTTACAACGGTTAACAGCCCCTTGTTTTCCAATAATATTACATCTCTGGCGATTGACGGTAAATCCGGGCGGGTGTATATTGGTACGGAAAAGGGTCTGATGAGTTATCAGGGGGATGCCATTGATGCAGGTGAGTTTGTAACAGGCTGTGGCGATTTAGTGGTGTATCCCAACCCGGTAAAAAGAGAATATAACGGACCCATTGCCATCAAAGGGGTAGTGCCGAATGGGGTGTTTAAAATAACCGATATAAATGGCGGACTCGTGTATCAGTCAACGGCCCTGGGTTCACAGGCGATTTGGGATGGACGAAATCTGCAGGGGAATAAAGTAAGCACCGGCGTATATCTGGTTTTTTCAACAGATGCAACAGGTGAAAATACCTGTGTAACCCGGCTAATGTATTTCAGGTAAACCGGATTTTTCGGCATTACCCGGCTTTTCATTTTCTGTTTGACGCTCTTCCAGAAAAATTTTTAAACGGCGGTTGGTGATGTCCAGCCAGGCCTGTAGGCCATCAGAATTCCAATGGGAATCGTTAGGTGCATAATATTTTTTCGGCATTTGCCTGAAAAGAGGATATACATCAATAAGGGGGAGGAGAGAAGTGTCGGCTGTGCTCAGGAAAGACATCAATCCGTTGTATTTCCCAAAATCAGGAAGTAATACACTTGCCGGGTTGGGAACGAAAGCAAAAAACACTTCATCAAAGCCCAGGTTTTTATAATGTTCCCTTGTTTTGTGCAGCGTGTGAAGGATGCTTTCACATTCCAGGCTGTAGAGGGGCAGGAATGCGTTTGACTTACCGTATCCCCGTACTGTAGGTGCGTAATATAAAAAGTGATTTTTTTCATCCACCACCACCTCCGGATGTATCCTTCCGAATAATTGATAATTGATTTTACTTTTTAACTCCCTGGCCGGATTAAATATATTATAACTGAAAAGATTTAATTCAAGGTTTGTGTTGATGTTGGGATTGAATATAGATTTCTTTTCCTGCTCCGCTAAGTACGCAGATTTTACTGTTGTTTCATTCGCAACAGTGAGGGGTTGGGTCATGAGAGATACATCCACACAGACATCTCTGATAAAACGTTCGGCCAGCTCAATGATGATAATGTTTTTATCAGGTCCCACGGGTCGGCTTATGGTTCTGTAGGAGAGGGCATCCCACCATTTTATTTTTATCAGGGAATCAGTACCGTAAAAATGTTCTTTCTCTACATGTCCAACCAGGTAGCTGTCGCAAAAAAGGTATATCCTGAGTTGCTTTTTACCGGGGAGAGCCTTTTTAAGAGAATAGCGGAGTGGGATATCATATTCAGGTAAAAAGCACATGTTGTACAGGTCGCCTTTGCCACGGTGTGCCGGTGCCATGAATGTGCGCTGCGAACGCCACTCCGTAAAAGCTTCGGTTAAGCGGGCGCTGTTGCTCAGGTAATACACCGCAAGCGAGAGCATCATGAGCAGGAAGGCAAGTGCTTTTTTCATGCAATCAAAACTGGAAGTAAATAAACTGTTTCAGGTTAAATACGCCAAAGAAATAACACAAGGCCAGCAAGAAGATATTTACGCTGAAAAAGCGGAAGTTGTTTTTCATGTACAGGGACGGGTACAGGGTGTCCTTTATGATCAGGAACAGGATGAGTATTCCGCTGAAAATAAATTCAGCAACGTTGAGGCCGGGGTGGACCGGTTCATGAATGGAAAAGGCGGCGATTTTAGAAAAAATGAGCAGGGCATCTTTCATGTTTTCGGCGCGGAAAAATACCCAGCTTACGCAAACCCCTGTAAAGGTGAATGCAATACCGGTCAGCCTGCTTAACCTGTTTGCCGGTAGCCGCAGGCCGAAATGCTGCATTGTTTTTGAAAATAAAAGGGTAGTGCATAATAATATGCCATGCGTTAATCCCCAGGCCAGAAAAGTGTAGTTCGCTCCATGCCATATACCGCTGATGGCAAAAACAATCAGGAGATTTCTGCATTGCTTCAGAAGACGGACCCTGTTTCCTCCCAAAGGTATGTATAGATAGTCCCTGAACCAGGAGGAAAGTGAAATATGCCATCTGCGCCAGAATTCAACAAGGGAAGTGGATAAGTAAGGGTTGTTGAAATTCTCCATCAGGCGAAAGCCCATAATCCGTGCCGCACCAATGGCAATATCGGCGTATCCTGAAAAGTCGCAGTAGATCTGAAAGGCATAAAAAAACGTGGCGATCAGGAGCGAGAGGCCGCTTTGCTGGACCGGATCTCCGTAGGCCGCGTCAACCAGCATCGCCAGGCGGTCAGCTATGACTACCTTCTTGAAAAAACCAAATATCATCAGGCTGATGCTGCTCTTGATTCTTTCGGCATCAAAAGTATGTTTCTCATAAAACTGGTGGAGTAAGTTCTGAGGCCTTTCAATGGGACCTGCAACCAGTTGTGGGTAAAAGAGTACATATAAAGCAAAGATGCCCGCGTTTTTTTCCGCCTTCTGATGACCACGGTATACTTCAATGGTATAGCTCATTGCCTGAAAGGTATGAAACGACAGTCCGATAGGTAAAATAATTTCAAGCGCCGGTAAAAATGGAGTCAGCCCCGCATCACTAAAGCCGGTGTTGATTTGTTCGGAGAAGAAGTTGTAGTATTTAAAGATAGCGAGCGCTCCGGTGTTGGCCAGTAAACTTAACACCAGGTATTGCTTCTTCACTGGCCCCTCCGATCCTTCAATAAGCAAACCTGCGTAGTAATCGATAAGGATGGTTACACCTAATATGAGAATATAAACAGGAATGAAGGACATGTAGAAAAAGCAACTCGCCACCAGCAGCAATATCCACCGGTAACGGTGCGCAAGCAGGAAGTAAGCGGTACTGACAAAAACAAAAAATACCAGAAATTGAAGGGAGTTAAAGAGCATAGAGCCGCCTGGCTTTAAGATCAAAAGTAGCGCATAATTGCTATATTAAAAAAGGAGTCTTATCTCCGCAGATAAAACTCCTTTCAGGTATTTTTAGTGTAGGGAATCAGCCTTTTTTTGCCATGTAGTTTTCCCCGCCACGTCTTACTTTTGCGTCATACCATAGCCAGTAAATGGTGCCAATGGCAATGGCAATGCCAAAAAACCAATTGGTAAGATTGCCAATATATGGGAGCAGGGAGAAGATGGATTCTGAAGCTTTCGCGATTCCGTTAAAGATGGCGGTCATATTTTCATTTAATTTGTTGCAAAATTAATTAAAAATAACTCCCGACAAAGATTTTACATGCTGATACGCGCTTTCAAAACCTCCCGTCTTTTTCCGCTTATTTTACTGGTGGTCATTTCGGCTGGCATGTGGATGATTTCTAAATCAGTAGGTTACAAGGTGGTTGACCCCAACGGGATGCCCTTGTACGACCTGACCTCCTGCCTGCTGGCCTTATTGCCATCCTGGTCGGGACTCGTCATCGGCTGTGTACTGGTAAGCAGTCAGGCCATTCATCTCAACTTTGTTTTGAACAAGCATGAGGTATTGTATAAGCAGTCATGGTTGCCGGCGCTGATGTATGTTTTTCTTGCGGGCTTGCTGCCGCCCTTTCTGTGGTTTCATCCTTTGCTGTTCGTCAATTCCATACTCATTTTTGTGCTCGACCGTTTGTTTTCGCTCTATAAGAATCCCCACCCTTTGTCCCTCGCTTTCGATGCCGCTTTCCTCTTGTCACTGGCTGCCTTGTTTTATCTGCCTGCGGTAGCGCTGTTCATCTTCTATTTTTTATGCATGATTATGCTGAGACCCTTTTCATGGAGGGAATGGATGACAGGACTGCTGGGAATGATACTGCCTTTCTTTTTCGCTTTCGTGTATTATTTTATAAATGATGAAATCCTGAGTTTTTACGAGCGCGTTTTTGTTTCGGGTATCAAACGCCAGATTGACCTGAGCCATATTTTTAATGTGAAATATGTACTCAGCATTAGTCTTGTGGGTTTGTATTTTGTGCTTTCACTGCTGCGACTGCAAACCAATTACTATAAAAATGTGACCAAAGCGAGGCTCGTGCAGCAACTCTTTGTTTTGCTGATCCCCGTTTGCCTGTTTTCCGTGCTTGTTTCGCGCGATGAAATGTTGTTTCGCTTCAATACACTTGCCATACCATTTTCAGTTTATCTGGCCTATTACTTTATATCCGGTAAAAAAGCATGGGTCATGGAAATCATGTTTCTGCTCTTGGCCGGCAGCTGGCTGTACAATTATTTCATTGTCCGGTAAATGAAAAACCTTTGCAGGCTAACAGGAAACCGGCAGGCTGGTCAGGGCTTATCACAAGCGCTTTGCCATTCTTCCTCTCTATAATGACGTAATTGTTTCTGCGGCTGCAATACCATTGCATGTTGCCGATGTGTTTGGTATAATATAATCCCGTATATCCAAACAATCCCCCATTTCCCAGTTTCCTTATCGGCCAGTTCAATTCTTTTTCCGCAGGTAACCGCACCGTTTTAATTTCCTCTGCCGGAATGTTTTTGTTCCCAAACAGTCTGTTGATAATGATGTGTCTTTCATTCACAGTATAAGCCCTGGGTGAAAATCCGTAACATACGGCCAGCAATACCGTCAAAAAAGTGCCCATGAATATCCCTGCCGGAAATTTTGTGTCAGCGAAATGTAGCAATTCGGTTCCTGCCAGCAGGAACATGGAAATACCCAGGGCGCCTGCCAGAAAGGTCGTGATCACCGAGAATTTATCTCTGCTACATGAAAATATTTTTTCATCCATGGTCCTTATTTTCCGCTATTGTAAATTTGAATCAGCATTTCATTCTTTTCATTTTTCTTTAATTCATCCAGGTATTTTATAGTCATTTCCCTGAATGAATTCCAGGCTTCTGCCGAAGTTTTATCCGAGGCCTTCTCTGCTACCGTCATCTGGTCGCCGCAATAATTACCGAATTCGGCTAAGGCCTGAACGGAAGCGAGTCGTATGATCCATGGGTCTTCTGTTTTTCCGTATTCATACATTTTTTCAATGCCTGACTGTATGTTTTTAGCCTCCCTGCACCGCTTCATGAATTTTCCGTATTGCTTTAACAAATTATAGGTGCCTATGCCATCGCTGTTTTCAAGGGCTTTGTTCATAAATACAAATTGCCTGTCATCACCAATTCTTGCATAAATGCCGCTCAAAATCCTGTAAACCCTTTCGTGTTTGTTGCTTTGAAGCCCGGCGCAGATCGACAAGGCGGCTTCCTCATCCCTGTCGGCAAGCGCAAGAAGGGAGGATTCCATTACGGAAAAGGAACTATCGGACACGGTGTTTTTAAAATAGGTGATCAATTCCCCGTCATTCGCCCAATGTTGGTCAAGCGCCGACACAGCGGCATCCCTCACTTCTGCATGTTTGTCCTTTACCCCTGCTTCCATCAGCATTTTCTTCACTTCGTTTTTTCGTTCCGAATTCGCCCATGATTCAATTTTCTGAATGGCAACTTCCCGTATCCTGCGGTTTTTATCATTCATTGCTTCCAGTACAATTTCAGAGGCGGGGCTTCCCGCTTTATAGTCGGCGCTGATGGCAAGCAGGGCGTCCATGCGATCCTGAAACAAGGGTCCTTTTCTGTACAGGGTCATCCATTCTTCAGTGCTGTGCAGGTCGGTCCTTACGCACGTTATCATTTTCTCAGCGTCTGTGTTGATCAGATCGGGCTTTTTTTCGCAGGCAAAGGAAAAAGTTTCTTCAGCCTTACTCAGCACAATGTTATGTCTTGTTTTCTGCTCCCCCTGGTAAATGTCAACAGCCATGGGAATTCTGTAAACCGGACTTTCATTCAGGTCCTGCTTCTGTTTGATGGTAAGGGAGGCAAGTTTGCTGATATCATTGTATCCATAGCTGAATTCAAGCACCGGATGACCCTTTGCATAAAACCATTGGTTAAAGAACCAGTTTAAATCTTCACCGGTTACTTCTTCAAAGGCCAGGCGCAGGTGATGGGCTTCCACAGGCTTGTATTTATGGCTGTCAAGATATAATTTGAAACTGGCAAAAAACGCCTCATCTCCCACATGCTTTCTCAGCATATGCAACAGGGTTCCTCCTTTCTGATAAGAATGTCTGTCAAAAAGATCCTCTCTCTCTTCGTAATAAAAGCGTATGAGGTTTTCCTTCTTTGTTTTGGCTTCCCGCAGATAGGCGTTCAGGTCGAAGAGCCTGTATATATCGGCTTCTTCCCTTCCGTATTTATATTCATTCCAAAGGTATTCACCATAGGTGGCGAAGGATTCATTTAACGCGATATTGGCCCATGATTCACTGGTAACATAATCGCCAAACCAGTGGTGGAAGAGTTCATGCGAAATAACATCTTCGTTGGTTCCGTCCAGCAACTCACGTTCGTCCTGCTGAAGAAATTCGCCATGCACCGTAGCCGTGGTATTTTCCATGGCCCCGCTTACATAATCCCTTACTACTACCTGACTGTATTTGGCCCAGGGATACTCCACACCGGTAATTTTTGAAAAGAATGTCATCATTTCGGGAGTGTTTCCGAAAATTTTCCTTGCCACCTTCTCGTATTTGGGTTCAACATAATAACTCACTTCTTTCCCTCTCCAACTGTCCTTCACGATGGAAAATTTACCGATGGCCATCATCACCAGGTAGGGTGCATGTGGCAAATCCTGTTTCCAGGTGTCGGTGCGGGTGCCATCATGATTGTTTTTACTGTGTATCAGTAAACCATTAGACAAAGTGCTGTAAATGCTGTCAACAGTGATGCTGATTTCCTGAGTCATTTTCTGGTTGGTGGCTTCAAGGGTAGGAAACCAGACGGAATTACTCTGTGTTTCGCCCTGTGTCCATATTTGCACTGGTTTGTTTTTATCCTTGCCGTCAGGGTTGATAAAATAAAGTCCTTTGTCACTGCGTATCGCCTCACTGCCTCCGGTTTTTGTTAATTCATCCGGTTTGGCGATGTAATCAATATAAATCCTGAATTTTTCTGAAGCGGTATACTGCCGGTTCAATTGTATTTTGATGCTGTCATTGGCATAATCATAGGCCAGTGGTATTGTGTCCGCTTCCTGTAATAACGCCACTCTCTTCAGTTCCATGCCGCGGGCATTTAACCAAAGCACCTCTCCCGGATAAAACCAGGGCCGCAGTGTAAGTGTTGCTTTTCCGTAGAGGTGACGTGCGGGAATATTAAAACGTACATCGAGCACGGTATGTATAAGCTCATATTTTTTCGTATAAGAACCTTTGTATTCATTGTCACCTTCTTCTGTTGGAAGTACTGTGATTTCCGGAAGATTACGTTTTTCCAATACAGCCTTCTTGCCGGTATTGCAGGCATAAGTGAGTAAGGTAAGCGGGAGGAGTAGAAGGAAATTTCTAATCTGCATATTTTTTAATTATTATTTCAAAAATAGCTTATTAGAACAATTTCGCCGGCATTAATTAGACAAATGCATGAATTTTAACGACACCTGTGGAGATGTGACAGGTGGAATGTTTCCCTGCTGTTTTTGTAGCTTAACCGGCAATAAAAAAGCCCGGTGGTTTTCCGGGCATTTATTGGTTATTATTGAGTGTTTATCGTAATTGAAAGGAAACCGGCAGGAGGTAATGGACTTTTACTGCCTGTCCATTCTGACGTCCGGCTTTCCAGGCGGGCATTTCCCTGATCACGCGAATGGCTTCCTCTTCACATCCGCCTCCTATTCCTCTTACTGTTTCAATATTTTCTATTTCTCCCTCTTTGTTGATGACAAAGCTGATATACACGGTTCCTGTTATCTGATCCTGTCGGGCTGCTGCCGGATAATTAATATTGGAAGAGAGGAAACGGAGCATCGCGGCTTCTCCGCCGGGAAACCGCGGCATCTCTTCAACCCAGGTATGTACTTTACTTTCTTCGGGCTTTCCGGGAAGTCCGGTTTCCGGCAGATCATGGTAGGCAGTGACGCTATCTATCCTCACAGGGGAGTTGGACGCATGGAGCCCGAACCATTCATCCCGGCTAAGTTCCTGCCCGGTACTGTCATGGTCTTTTACCAGATAACCGTTGAATTGACCGGCCGGCCGGGTCGTTTTATAAGGGCTGTTTTTAGTTTTGGAGGGAAGCGGTAACTCTCCGCTTGCCGGGATTTGGTGCATCGTAAGCACCACTTCATCAAACTTATTTTCCTCCATATCACGGACAGGGCGAAAGCAGGATAGCACCGAGGGAATAAAGGCAAGCACAAGAAGAACCAGGGTGGTCATGCCGAAAGCCCGTACAACAGAAGCATTGTACTCTTTTCGGATGATATATGCACCGTACGCATGGTTTCGGTTTAGGAAGACCAGTTCAAGCCTTTCCTTTGAAATGGGATTGTCCCAGTTTTTAAAGAGGTTTTTCATAAACTTAGCTGTTGGATATTTACTTTCTAACGAGAAAGAGACGGCTTTAATTCCACAGGCGTCTCAGCATTTTGCAGGCTTTTTTTCAATTCATTGCATTATTTTGACATCAGGGGATGTGTGTGCCCCTTTGCTTTCCGTTCCCGTAATGGGGAGGAGGGGAGTGTGCATTTTTATTTTTTCTACTTTTGCGGCAAACCTTTATCTATGTTAATAGGACTTCTTCACTTCCACAGCTTGTTACGCTGGATATTATTGCTCCTCCTGATTGCTATTGTTGTGAAAGCATTTCAGGGGCGTAATGGCGGTAAAACCTTTGGATCCGGCGACAGAAAGCTCTCTTTGTTTTCCATGATCACGGCCCACCTGCAGTTGATTCTTGGCGGCTTTTTATATGCAGTGAGCCCCACCGTTCAAAATGCCATCGGCAACATGGGGGCGTCTATGAAGGATAGTGTTTCCCGATTTTGGGCGGTAGAACATCTGATCATGATGTTAATTGCCATTGGTTTGCTGACCATCGGTCATATCAAAACCAAAAAGGCTAAAACGGATCAGGATAAGTACAGGGTGCAGGCCTTGTATTTCACCATCGGTCTCCTGATCATCCTGGTTTCTATCCCCTGGCCTTTCCGTGAAGTAGGATTCGGCCGCGGCTGGTTTTAACAGTCTCTTTTTTAACGCTTATCTGATCCCGGTTTTAATTTGGCGCATTTACCACTTGATCATGCTGTGGTTCCTGAAAGGGTGATCCTGATTGGTCTGGCTACCAAACAGCAGGATATGGAACAGGTGAGTGAATACCTGGATGAACTTGAGTTTCTGGCGGAAACGGCAGGTGCCGTTACCGTAAGGCGTTTTACGCAGAAGCTGGAGCATGCTGATACCCGCACTTTTGTGGGGAAAGGAAAGATGGAGGAAATCATCGCTTTTGTAAAAGCCAACGACATTCAGATCGCCATCTTTGACGATGAACTTACGCCTACGCAGATACGAAATATTGAAAAAATTATCGGGTGCAGGGTTATCGACCGTACCAATCTGATTCTCGATATTTTCGCAAAACGCGCCCGTACTGCGCAATCGAAGGTGCAGGTGGAGCTTGCGCAATACCGTTACCTGCTTCCCCGGCTGACCCGGATGTGGACGCACCTTGAAAAGCAGCGCGGGGGAATCGGAATGAGAGGTCCCGGTGAGTCTGAGATTGAAACCGACCGTCGTGTAATTCGTGATAAACTGGCCAGGTTACGGGAACGCCTTGCCGAAATAGACAAGCAAAGCAGCACGCAGCGCAAGCGCCGGAGCGAAATGGTACGCGTAGCACTGGTAGGTTATACCAACGTAGGGAAAAGTACCCTGATGAATCTGCTCAGTAAAAGTGAAGTCTTCGCGGAGAATAAGCTTTTTGCTACCCTCGATACCACCGTGCGAAAAGTGGTTATTGATGCTATTCCTTTTCTCTTGTCGGATACCGTAGGCTTTATCCGTAAACTCCCGCATGACCTGGTGGAATCTTTTAAATCTACCCTCGATGAAGTGCGCGAAGCGGATATCCTGTTGCATGTGGTGGATATTTCTCATCCAAATTTCGAAGACCATATCAGGGTGGTTAATGAAACCCTGCAGGATTTGGGAGTGTTGGAAAAACCTGTTCTGCTTGTCTTTAATAAAATTGACGCTTTTACATACACAGAACGCGAAGCAGACGATTTAACCGAACCGGGACCCGAACACCGCAGCCTCGATGATTTAAAAAGATCATGGATGGCGCGCGGTGCTTACCCTTCTATTTTTATTTCCGCCGAAAAGAAAATTAATATCCCTGAACTACGTGCCGCATTGATGGGACTTGTCAGGCAGATTCATTTCATCCGCTACCCCAACAATCAGCCTCCTGCCGACTGGCAGCTTTCGCAGGAAAAAGGAGCGGAGGAGTAATTGTTTTTAATAGAGGAGGAGTGGAAATTATTTTTGCTTATATCTGGATTGCTGTTAATGTGTATAATATCCAATCTCCCAACCATGGATTATTGCGGATCTCAACTTTTTAATTTAAATTTGGTATTAAATCTCAAGCCCATGAAAACTCCCCCCCCCAACAAAATTATTTTTAATTAGCCGTATTATTTTACTTAAATATTTTATCATTTTTTCAGTTTTTGTTCTTTTGCTCCCCTTGTATTCAATCGCTCAATCCATCGCACCTTGTCCCCCAACGACCACCTTACCTACAGTAGTCCTTTCCGATATGTTCGGGCAGGGTTTCAATAAATCCAGTCAATTGCTGAATTTCAAAACTTCAAATCAGGGCATTCCGGCTGCTAATTTTTTATTGGTCTCCGCTCCTCCGGCAATGGACTGGTGGACAAATTACCCGATTACTGCAGTATGGATGCAGAATAATAATTTGTTTGCAGGCAATGCAACCAATAACACCTTTGGTAACGTCTCCTATCCAACACCCGGAGCTGCTTTGGGTGAAGTCTTCATTCACGATGATTTTATTGTGGATGCTGATCTGGTGATTCAATATACTGAAATAAAGATGACCGGGAATGCCCGCATAGTTGTTCAATCAGGCCATGTGCTGATACCTTCCTACTGCTATCTTCATGCCTGCGATTATCAACCCTTCAGTGTGTACCTGCCCAATTGCCGAACCTACCTGGGCCTTCCCAACAATCCCGATTATACACTGGGAGCTTTGGTGGGAAGCCCTTGCGATACACTAACGGTGGGACTATCCGAAGAGGAGCAGGAACAGGCCGAAATTGTTATTTCACCCAACCCCTTTGCAAAGCAATTCAATGTGAATGCAGCGCATGGGTCTTTTGCTGAAGATCCGGAGTACAAAATATTTTCAGTGGATGGCCAGCTGGTACAGCAGGGAATATGCCTTAAAAATAGAAGTCCGCAGATTGATGCCGGAGACTTAGTTGCCGGTGTGTATGTAATGCACTTACAGGTGGGTAAAAAAAATATACCGTGAAACTGGTAAAGGTGGAATAGTATGGAATATGCCATTTCCTATGGCTAAAGGTTGAAAAATATTTTACAAGAAGTTCCTGTTGTTTAAATATAGAAAAGAAAATGATTACCTTTTCTCACCTTTTGTTGTAAGAAAGATTTTATAGGAGGAACTGCCTTATTGTACCAAAAACAATTACTCAGCATGTTAAAATTGCAGTGTAAACACCGTTCCCACTTCCGGTTCCGCATCTACCTTCACTTCGATATGATGGAATCCCGCAATGGTTTTTACTATGGGTAAGCCCAGCCCGTAGCCATCAGCTTTGCTTTTGTTCAGACGTTTGAAGCGGTCAAAAATACTCAGGAGTTCACTTTTCTCCATGCCAATTCCGGTATCTTTAATTTCCACCTGAAACTTCCCCTCAATAAGCCGGGTGCTTATCATGATGCTGCCACCCGGACGGTTGTATTTGATGGCATTGTTTACGAGGTTCATAAACATAGTGAAAAGTAATGCTTTGTTGCAGGGCCCATATGAGTAGTTATCATAAAAGTGCTTGTAAATCTTAATATCCCTTTCAATAATTCTTTCTTCAATTTCCTCCAGTACTTCGTCAAGTAAAGCATTAATCATAATATGCTCCTGCTTGAGAAACTGATCGTTTTCAATTTTGGATATCAGCATGAGGGCTTTGATGATCCGGCTCATCCTGTTCAGCGTACGTTGTGATTCGGTGAGCTTTATCATCACTTCTTCCGAAACGTTTCCCTCAATCATAATATTTTCAACCCGGTTCTGAATGATGCTGATGGGGGTCTGCAATTCATGCGACACATTGCTGATGAATTCCTTTTCCATCATGAATGTATCTTTGAGTTTGTGCATCATTTCGTTGATGCGTGTGTCCAGCTGGTTGAATTCGGAAGTGGTACTTTCAATTGGTGTAAAGTCGAAAGACGCGGGGGAGGGTACGGGCAGTAATTTGGTCCCGATAATTTTATTCAGTGGCTTCATCAGGAGCCGCACAAATCCAAGGTCAATAAACAATGAAACGAGGATGACTGCAATCATCATCACCAGCAGGAACTTTTGAATGATGCTCCTTAACTCATCGATTGTACTGATACCTTCCCCAATGTTCAGTTCGTACATCTGGTTATCATATAGGAAAGGCCTTTTGATTATCCGGTGTTGCATCTTTTCACCTTCAATCGACCAGGTTTCATTTTTTATCTGCGTACCTGTTTCCATCTGTTGAATATCGACGATGGGGTAAATGGCTACAAATTCTTCCTTCAGGATGTTGTAACTTTCAAAAGTACAATCCTGTTCCCGTACGATATCGGCAATGCTTCCTTTTTTAACAGTAAGGAGTACTCTTTCACTTCTTGCTATCAGTCTCTTGTCGATGTGGTCATATACTATCCTTTCCACCAGCAGGGGTAATAGCGCAATGAATGCGAGGATGATCAGGGCTTTGGATACAGCGTTATATACAGCGAATTTAACCTGTATGGTCATGGAGCCTTTGCTGAATCCCTTCATGAATTTCCCCTTGTTAAGCATTGACGCGGTAGCCGACACCCCTTACAGTTTCAAACCAGTCGGTACTCCCGTGCGCCGATAGTTTCTTCCGCAGGTTTTTAACGTGCACATCAATGTAGTTTGATTCGTAATCATCTTCCAGCACATCCCCCCAGATATGCTCAGTAAGTTGCATCCGGGTGAGCACCCGGTTTTTATGAAGGGCCAGGTAATGTAGTAAATCAAATTCTTTTTTGGTGAGACTGATGTTCTGGCCGGCACACTGAACGGTTCTGTTTTGTATGTCAATGGCGAAATCATGAATATGGATCACATTTGATTTGAGACCGTGCTTGCGGCGTAATATAGCCTGCATCCTGCTGTGTAATTCGGCAAGCGAAAAGGGTTTGGAAATATAATCATCGGCGCCAAGATCAAGGCCTGTAATTTTATCTTCTACTTCACCGCGTGCAGTCAGTACAATGAATGCGCTTTCTATGCCTGCTTTTTTTGATTCTTTTAAAAGCTCAAGCCCATCCATGTCCGGTAAACCAAGGTCCAGCAGTATGAAATCATAGCTGTTGGCATGAATTTTATCGGAAGCGCTTTTTCCGTTGAAAGCCACGTCGCAGTTGAAATTTTGCCTTGAAAGGTATATCTCCATTTCATGGGATAGGGAGCGTTCATCTTCTACAATTAGTACATTCATTTTTATGATGAGTTACGGGATGTAAATTGTTCAGTTATATTTATTTTTTTCCAAAGTTACTTTCCTGTCATGAAGATTTCAGGATGTTATTGTCCCATGTTTTCATTTTCGGTATACACTTCATGAATAGCTTCCCGGATGATCTGGCAGGCCCGTTCCATTTCCGTTTCGGTGATGGTAAGTGGCGGGCAAAGCCTTAATTTATCCGGGGCGAAGAGAAACCAGTCGGTGATCACTCCTTTTTCTATGCATTTGCCTATAACCTCTTGAGCGATTCTTTCATTTTCAAAGCCAATGGCCAGCAACAAGCCCTTGCCGGTGATGGTCTTGATTAATGGATGGACCAGGATTGTTCGGGCTGTATTTTCACGGGATGAAATTACGGAAGGAAGGTCCATGCCCTGCAATATTTCAAGGGTGGCGAGGGCCGAGGCGCAGCACACCGGATGGCCGCCAAACGTAGTGATATGGCCTAAAACCGGATGGTCACTTAAGGCGGACATATGCTTGTGCGTACTCATAAAAGCGCCAATGGGCATTCCACCTCCCATCCCTTTGGCAATAACCAGGATGTCGGGTACGATGCCTGCACCCTGACAGGCAAAAAAATGACCGCAGCGCCCGAAGCCTGTTTGGATTTCATCGGCCACCAGCATAGACCCTGTTTCCGTACATCGTGCGCGCAGGGCATGCAGGAAACTTTCATCTGCCGGCAATGCGCCGGCTTCTCCTCTTACTATTTCTACAAATACGGCGGCAGTGCTTTCATCAATCTGATGCAAAGCACTGAAATCGTCAGGCTCCAGATGATAAACCTCGGGAAGCAGCGGCCTGAATGGTTCTGTAAAATAGTCATTACTCATGAGGCTTAATGCTCCCGTAGTAGAACCGTGATAAGCGTTCTTAAAGGAAAATATTTTTTTTCTGCCTGTAACCCGGCGTGATAATTTGATGGCGCCTTCCACGGCTTCGGCGCCCGAATTGACAAAGTAAACACTGTCAAGGGGAGGAATAATGCCGGCAAGTTTACTGGCCAGTAAAACCTGTGGCGACTGAACATACTCGCCGTAAACCATCAGGTGCATGTGCTTATCCAATTGTTCATGGATGGCACCTATTACCGCCGGATGGCGATGTCCGACATTGCTCACTGATATTCCGCTGATCATATCCATCCAACTTCTGCCCCCGGCATCATACAGATACACGCCTTCGGCCCTCTCAATTTCAAGAGCCATGGGCGAAGGGCTCGTTTGAGCCACATGCCGCAGAAAGAGTTGTCGCAGGCTGAGCTGCATAATCAGAGGGTGCTTAAAGCGTCTTCAATGGCGCGGATTTTTGCTTCCGCATCCGACTTTTTCTTTTCCTCGGCGGCTACAATTTCAGGTTTCGCGTTGGTGATGAAGCGCGTATTGCTGAGTTTATTCATCACCGATTGCAGAAATCCCCGCGTGTATATCAGTTCTTCGTGTAGTCTCTTCTTTTCAGCTTCCTTGTCTGTGTTTTCACTGATGGGAATAAAACATTCCAATTCCTGTAGTACAAATGGAAAGCATTGGGCAGGTTTTTCAGAAATGTAATGTATGGCCGAAAGGTTGGCCAGTTTTAAAACGGCCTCACTGAAATAAGCCAGCCTGTTGCTGTCCTGCTTCAGCATCACCCGCAGTTCCAGGCTTTCCTTTGGACTGATTCCTTTGCTTTGCCTGAAATTCCGGATTTCGGTAATAAGTCCGGCCGCCAGTGGGAAAGCTTGGAGGATATCCTTATTAACAGCGGTACACTGGGGCCAGTGGCTGATAATAATATCATCCCCTTTCTTCCTGTCCCTTAACAGGTGCCATATCTCCTCGGTGATAAAAGGCATAAAGGGATGCATGATGCACAATATTTTCTCAAAGAAAACAAGTGTCGCTTCCAGGCTCTTCGGATCAACAGGCTGTTGGTACGCCGGTTTTACCAATTCAAGATACCAGGAGCAGAAATCATCCCACACCAGTTTGTAACTGCTCATCAGCGCATCGGATATTCTTAATTTTTCATAATGGTCGTTGATTTCGGACAGGCATTCGCTC
Organism: uncultured Bifidobacterium sp.; assembly: GCA_964534995.1. Taxonomy (GTDB): domain Bacteria; phylum Bacteroidota; class Bacteroidia; order AKYH767-A; family OLB10; genus JAJTFW01. The sequence goes on along the minus strand of CAZHSC010000038.1, from coordinate 7,158 downwards.
AGCCTCGATTCAAACCATTCAATCGCGCCTGCGTTTACTTTCGGTTGTTCGAGGTTTTCGTTTACTTCCCATCCCTTCACCAGCCTGAAAGCGTTCCATATTTTATTGCTGAAATTTCTTCCCTGTTCGCACAGGCTTTCATCAAACAGCAAATCATTACCCGCCGGCGACGACAACAGCATACCCACCCTTACTCCGTCGGCACTGTATTTAGTTATCAGTTCGAGGGGGTCGGGGGAGTTACCCAGCGATTTACTCATTTTCCGGCCTTGCTTATCGCGGACAATACCGGTTAGATATACATTGTTAAACGGCTTCTCTCCCCGGTATTCATAACCGGCCATGATCATACGTGCGATCCAGAAAAATAATATCTCGGGAGCGGAAACCAGGTCGTTGGTGGGGTAGTAATAACGGATGTCTGCATTGTCCGGGTCTTTGAAACCATCAAAAACGGAGATGGGCCACAGCCAGGAACTGAACCATGTATCCAGTACATCCTCGTCCTGGCGTAGGTCCGATGCCGTTACCTCCTTGTTCTGTTTCCTGAACAGTTCAAGGGCTTCGGCGGCGGTTTTACAAACCACTGCATTGCCGTTTTTATCGTACCATGCCGGAATCCTCTGACCCCACCACAACTGCCGCGAAATGCACCAGTCGTGCACATTTTCCATCCAGTGCCGGTAGGTATTGACAAATTTTTCAGGGATTAATTTAACTTCTCCATCCATCACGGCATCCAGTGCGGGCCGCGAAAACTCCTTCATTTTTACAAACCACTGAAGGCTGAGCCTGGGTTCAATGACGGCATCGGTCCTTTCACTGTAGCCCACTTTATTCACATAATCTTCCACCTTCACCACATGTCCCATCTCCTGCAGGTCCTTTACAATCTTCTTCCTGACTGCAAACCTGTCCTGCCCGGTGTAAAATCCTGCGGCAGGGCTCATGGTGCCATCGGGGTTGAGCGTATCGATGATTTCCAGCTTGTGTTTAATACCGAGATTATAATCATTGATGTCATGGGCCGGTGTCACTTTAAGGGCGCCGGTACCAAATTCCATCAGGATGTATTCGTCAAAAATCACCGGAACTCTCCGGTTTACCATGGGTATAATGGCATATTTGCCGGCCAGACCTTTGTAGCGCGGATCATCAGGGTGTACGCATACCCCTGTATCTCCCAATATGGTTTCAGGTCTTACCGTAGCGATGGTAATGGTTTCATTATTATCAAACTTTCGCTGCAGGGCTTGTGGGTCCGCAGGATCGAAGTCTTCGTCTTTATCCACCAACACATACCGTACATACACCAGTTTGGAATTTACTTCCCTGTGAATCACTTCTTCGTCGCTTACCGCGGTGAGGCCGGCAGGATCCCAGTTCACCATGCGCATGCCACGATAGATATACCCTTTTTTATGGAGGTCAATAAATACGTCAATTACCGCCTCGCTCAGGTCATCTTCCATGGTAAAACGGGTGCGGTCCCAGTCGCACGACGCGCCCAGTTTTTTCAGCTGTTCAAGAATAATACCCCCATACTTCTCTTTCCACTCCCAGGCATATTTCAGGAATTCCTCCCGCGTGAGGTCCGATTTTTTAATACCTTTTTCACGGAGCATCTGCACTACTTTCGCTTCTGTAGCGATGGAGGCATGATCAGTACCGGGTACCCAGCAGGCGTTTTTTCCCAACATACGGGCACGACGGATTAACACATCCTGAATGGTGTTGTTAAGCATATGCCCCATGTGCAACACGCCGGTTACATTGGGCGGTGGGATAACGATAGTATACGGTTCACGATGATCGGGTACCGAGCGGAAATAACCCTCTTTCAACCAATGCGAATACCATTTTACTTCTGCTGCCTCTGCCTGAAATGTCTTTGAAATCTCCATAATTAACAGTGAATCCGTTCTTTTAAACAGTTTGCAAAGATATAAAATGCCTGTGCCGGTCCGTTGGCAGAGGCGTTAATTAGAGGAATTCGGTTATTTTTGGGCATACTTTATGAAGATAAACCTCACTACCCGCATTTTTATTGGTATGCTGCTCGGTATCCTTACCGGCTACCTCTATCGAGAATTTAATCCGGAGCCGGAATTGTTTAACAAGTTCGCGGAAAATATTCAGATTTTGAGCGATATTTTTCTGAGACTGATTAAAATGATTATCGCGCCACTGGTTTTCAGTACCCTGGTATACGGAGTGGCAAAAGTCGGCGATTTTAAAAGTGTGGGCAGGATTGGCATTAAAACGATCCTTTATTTTCAGTTTGCCACCTTACTTGCCCTCGCACTGGGATTGATTCTGGTAAATATTTTCGAGCCGGGACATGTCATGAAGCTCCCACTGCCGGCGGTGGATGCCAGCAGCGGTATTACTACCAAAGCCCCTGCCTTGAAAGAATTTATCACCCATGTAATTCCCAAAAGTGTGGTGGAAGCCATGGCAAACAATGAAATTCTTCCCATCGTTATTTTCTCCCTGTTCTTTGGGGTGGCTGCAGCATCGCTGGGTGACCGTGCTAAAACCGTTGTAAAAGGGATGGATGCCGTGGGACATATCATGTTTAAAGTTACCAATTACGTCATGCAGTTTGCTCCATTTGGTGTTTTTGGGGCTATTGCAGCTGTGGTGGCAAAGCAGGGGCTGAGTATCATAGGTGGGTATCTCTACCTGATTGCCTGTTTTTATTTCGGATTGATGTTTTTTGGACTGGTAATACTTGGAATTATCTGCTTCGTCCTGAAAATTCCATTCCTGAGTTTATTGAAACATATTCGCGAGCCGATGCTATTGGCCTTCTCCACAGCATCCTCCGAATCGGCATTTCCAAAGACAGTGGAAGCGCTGGAGAAATACGGCTGCAGCAGCAGGATTATCAGCTTTGTACTGCCTTTGGGGTATTCCTTTAATCTCGACGGCTCTATCATGTATATGACATTTGCCACTGTTTTTATTGCCCAGGCTTATGGCATTGATCTGAGTATTCAACAGGAGATCACCATGATGCTGATGCTCCTGGTAACCAGTAAGGGCATGGCCGGCGTGCCACGCGCCTCTCTCGTAGTGATTGCGGGTATGCTTACGGCTTTTAACATCCCGGAGGCAGGCTTGTTATTATTGCTTGGTATCGATCAGTTGCTTGACATGGGGCGCAGCGCTACCAATGTGATCGGTAACGCGGTTGCCACCGCTGTGGTGAGTAAGTGGGAGGGCGAACTGGAAACCGCATCCACTTCGGGTAAAGAAGAATGATTACCATCGTCCGGAAAATAAAAAACCGGTTATTTACACACGGTTAAAGGGTAGATCCTGCAATTACACCATATGCCTTCGGGCTTTGCAGGCAACTTTTCCCGGATCAGATTCTCCGCAGTGTGTAGTTCAGTGTACCGGGAATAATATTGCCAAGCTGGTCCAGTTTGGTAACTGCGGTATCGCCGGCTTCCCTGAAAAACAGTTTGTGATCATGATTATCCGGCTTAAGCTCCAGAATCGTAAATACACTGTCTCCTGACATGATCTTGCTGTAATTTCCCTTTGTGTGAAACACAGAATCTTCCCCTCCCTTACCCTTATAGGTCTCAGTTAAGGTAAAGGATAAGCTGTCAGGCGTCAGCAACAGTGAAGTATGTATTGCTTCACAATCAGCGCAGGGAAGATCTCCCTCATAAGTGATGGATAACGGGCCGCTGTCAAGGCTTTCAAAAAAATCGGTTTCAACGGTATCAACCGTAACGGTTGCGTTCCTGGTATTCCTGTCGCAGGAAACGGTTAACAGGCATATAAGAAGTAAAGGAATAATTTTTTTAGGTGGCATGGGAGGTCTGTATGGAGCGTAAAATAAAAGGTTATGACGGGTAGTATTACTCGGTATAGTGGATTTTTATTGTCCCCTGGCTAAGTGATTTTGACAGGCCCAGCGGATTTCTCAGCGTGGCACTGAAAGAGGCCTGCAGGAGGTTAGTGGAAGTATTGTTGGATGTAATTTGCAAAGTGCCGGGATTATCATCCGTTGTTTGCCAGGCCATACCCAATTGATCCGTAAATAAGATACTGTTGATGTCGGCTTTCATGGGGTAGGTGCCCGGGAGAATGCTGTCGAGTTCGAGGGTGATGGTAATTCCGGTAAGTGTAATACCGTTCATGGTCATAACAAGGGCATGGTCAGCAAATAAACTGGCGTTGGCGCAATAATCATTTCCTTCAACGGTCCATTTCAGGTGCCCGTTGGGTAAGGAGCAGTTGTCGGAAATATTATTTAAGGGATTTTCAGGACTGTCTTCTCCGCAGGATGAAAGAAACAGCAGGCTTAACAGGAAGCCGATCCTTTTGATGGAATCATGCATAATTTACGGGTACTTCATTTTTTGGGGCCAAATAGATCCTTCAGTGCGTCCTTGGCTTTTTGCTCAGCTTCTTTTTTCAGTTTTTCTTTTTCCTTTTTAGCCCTTTCTTCCGCTTCTTTTTTCAGTTTTTCCGCTTCCTGCCGGGCTTTGTCTTCGGCTTCTTTCTTTAAACGTTCCGCTTCAGCTTTGGCTTTTTCTTCCAGTTCTTTTTTCTTCTTTTCAATTTCTTCTTTTGCCTTGTCGCTGGCAGCCTGGATAAGATTACCGGTAGTTTGTTTGATATCGGTGCTTACGGTCGGCTTGGTTACGGTACCACCAATCAACACATTCAGTTTTACGTTTTCAGACATACTAAAGTTCGCCCCTTTTGCATTTGCTTTTGAAATAAGTCCTGAAATCACTCCCGTTGCGGCCGAAGGAAGTTTGGAAACAGGGGCGTTCATGGCAAGGGTAAAGTCGATGCTCTGGTCAAAACCGGTGCTTCCGCTTACGTTGGTGGGTATACCTTCCAGTACAACATCAAAGGGTTTGTAGCTGATGCGTCCGTTCACAAAACTGAAGCTGATATTTACATTGCTAACATTCAATTCCCTGAAGCGATCCATCCTGAGCACTTCCGCCACTTTTACGAGGGGACTGAAGTTACTGATCGTAACATTTGCAGTAGATAATTTTCCATTTCCCTGAAGGCTGTTCATCAGGGGTTGCATGTGCTCATCCAGTTTACCGGTCATGCTGAAGTCGGATGAGAATCTTCCATTGGCTCTTTCAGCAATCGGCGCCATTTTTTTGACGGTATTAAATGTTGTAACGGTTTGCTGAATGTCGAATCCGCTGATATCCATGTTCAGGCTTATATCCGCATTTTTTCTTTCACGGGTAGCATAACTGCCGCTCAGTTTCATGGCGCCGCCGAGGGTGGTGAAGCTCAGGTTTTCCATATTCAGCGACTGCTCACGAATGACAACGCTTCCGCTCATATTTTCGAGGGTGACATTGTCATAATTGAGTTTGCCGATGGCGGTTTTGACTGTAAAGTCTATGTTTTCAGGAATTTCAATCAGTGTCATCGCTGTGGTATCGGTAGTAGCAACAGCTTTTTCCTCTTCACCGCCGCTGAATTCGGAAAGGTCAAGGTGATTACTCATCAGGTTGAGACTGCCTTTCAGGGTTTCTTTTTTAAAGTAGTAAGCCAGCAGGTTATCCAGTTTGCCATTGGCCTGTATATCACTCTTGCCGCTTCTTGCGTCAAAGTTGGTCAATTCCACATGCTGCGGGTTAAAGTCCAGCCGGCAGGATGTAAGTTCAAAGCCCTGCTTATAATCCCGGCTGCTGTAATTAAAATCATTCAGGGCGAGGGAACCTGAAGCCTTGAAATTTTCATATTGCTTTTGTTCAATGGCCGACATCCTTCCGGCCATGGTAAGATCCGCCTGCAAGCGACCCCGGAGACTGGTACCTGCTTCCAGCGGGATGATTTTATTGATATTGGACAGGTTAACGGTTCCCCTGACAGCACCTTTGATATCCGCATCACTCACGGGACTGCGTACACTAAAACTGGCATCAAAAGGTTCTTTGCCGAGTTCAACGTGCAGTTGGTTCAGATCGATGAAGGTGTGGTCGGGGATACCGTCAGGGTTATTGATTTTAAGCTGAAGTTGAACGTTATTAACTGCAACCGGAAGGGAAGGGTATTGAAAGTGTCCGTTGTTTACTTTCAGATCTGCGCCGAAGCCGGGCATTTGCTTATCGGAATAAGTGCCCTTCACAAAAGCTTTTAACTCAAGTGTACCGGATGACTTGAGGTCTTTAAATCCCTCTCGGTACACGCCCGGAATCATAGAGAGGAAATTTTTGAATTCATTTTTCCTGGCCGAAAATTTCAGGTCCATATTGATGTCTTCCGCGGGCATGGCCAGCCAGCCATCCATTCCGATGAATAATTCATTTAACTGTAATTCATTGTCCCGGAATGTAAATTTCATATCGGGCATATTCATATCGAGGTCGGCTTTAAGAACGGTTTTAACCTGGTGCATGTATTTGACCCCTCCGTACCACATGTTGGTAGCGGCAGCCCCGGTAGTTGTACTCAGTACGAAAAGGTCCTGTGTAAAATCTCCTTTACCATGATGGTTAAGCGCGTCCATGGTTAAGGTGAAGCCGAGAGAGGCGTCGTCGTAGGAGAGCCTGCTGTCGGTAAGCTCGTATGACTTTAGCGCAACTTTAAATGTTGAGGCCTCCGCTGTTGATTCCTCCTTGCTGCTGTCAGCTTTGGCAATATCCCAGTTCGCCCTTCCATCTTTAAGGACGATGAGATTAATAAATGCTTTATCCATGTTTACGGATTCCACATCGATTTGCCCCCCCTTTATAACACTCATAATATCCAGTGTTACCGAAAGTTGTTCAACGGAGGTGAGGGTGTCGCCTTCAAAGGGGGTGACGCCCGTCACGTTTAAATTACTTATTTGCAAGGTAAGGTCAGGGAAACTACGGAAGAGCGTGATGTCAAATGCACCGAAATCGACCCTGGCATTGATATTTTTATTGACTTCTTCTTTAACGATGGCTACAATTTTGTCTTTATAAATGACAGGGATAAGAAGGGCAGCGGCAAGAATCAGGATCAGCAGGATACCGGCACCAAGGAGAACCTTTTTTAACATCGGTTTTTGTTTTAATGGATTGTAAACGCAAAATTCGGTAGAAAAAGTGCCAATAAAGACAGCTAATCCGGAAGGATGTAAATTTTATGTTAACAATTTACAGTTTAGAACTCAGGTTCATGAGG
>CAZHSC010000037.1:420-33151 GCA_964534995.1 uncultured Bifidobacterium sp. | reverse complement strand
TCTTGAGAGTGCTGCTTTGCCGGTAAATTCTTTATAGGTATCCAGCTGACGCAAATGAAAAAAGGTTTTTTTAACTACATCGACATCCTGCTGCCAGCTTATTTTCCGCTTTTTGACTTCCTCTGACAACTTTGCATTTCCGGAAATCCATTGAAAAAAACCAAGGTTTCTGAAAGTCGTAGCGGCAGTTTTCCGCTTCCCGGTAATCATGGATGCAGGGGTATCTTCATAGTACATGAACTCCTGATGAGCCAGTTCATCGAAAAACTTAAGCAGGGTAATGTAAAGTTCAAAAATTTTATCGGTACCATTCAATAATTCCTGTTCAGAACGACGGATGTCCTTCTGTTCGGATTGATAGTAGGCATATAATGCCTGCATTACACGAATGCGTAGATGCCTTCTGCTTAACATAGAATTCAAGAACGGTGAATTGTTAACGGAGATACTGAATAAATGCCCGGAAGGCGATTACATACTTGATTTTACCTTGCTGATATCCGCGATTCTTTTTTCAGCAAGCATAATGGCGGATGCTTGCGGATAAGATTTTTCTTCTTTGGCTTTATTCAGTATTTCAAGGGTCACCGTGTAAATATGTTCGGTTTGGGTAAGCGCTCTTTGCCGGTTGTAACCAATCAGTTCGGAATAAACATTTATTAATCCGCCTGCATTGATCAGAAAGTCGGGTGCATAAATAATTCCCTTGTCAACCAGCATCGGACCGTGAATGGTTTCATCGGCCAGTTGGTTATTGGCAGCCCCTGCAACGATTTTACAGCGCAAGCGGTTTATGTTTTCACTGTTCAGGGTAGCTCCCAGGGCACAGGGAGCGTAAATATCCATGTCAATATCATACACCTGCTCCGGTTTTATGACCTCCGCCCCATATTCAACAGATACTTTTTTCAGTTGGTCTTCGTTCAGGTCAGTAATATAAACCCGGGCATTTTCTTTCCTGAGGTTTTTAACGAGGTTCTCACCCACATGTCCGACACCCTGTACCACTACCTTTTTTCCACTAAGGCTGTCATTACCCCATGCAAATTTAGCAGAGGCTTTCATGCCCATATAAACACCATAAGCTGTTACAGGCGAAGGGTCGCCGCCACCGCCCATCGACTCCGGTAAACCGGTTACGTGTTTGGTTTCCATGGCTACATATTCCATGTCTTTGGTACTGGTACCAACATCTTCAGCGGTGATATATTTGCCGTTAAGATTATTGATGAACCTTCCGAATTTCCGGAACAGGACTTCTGATTTGTCTTTCCTGCTGTCACCAATAATTACCGCCTTTCCACCACCCAGATTGAGTCCGGAAATGGCTGCTTTGTAGGTCATGCCTCTTGACAGACGGAGTACGTCGTTCAGGGCTTCCGATTCGGATTTGTACATCCACATCCTGGTACCACCCAATGCGGGGCCAAGTACGGTGTTATGTATCGCAATGATTGCTTTCAGTCCTGTTTCAGGATCATAACAATGTACAACCTGCTCATGGCGACTTTGGGCAAGGTTTTCAAAAATATTTGTGTTTAATACGGCCACTTCAGGCTTTTTGTCTTTCACTTCGATCATGAAACTAGGGCTTTCTGTTGGGACGACAAAGGTAGGCTTTTATACCTTTAAAGGGAAAAATAAATTGAAGCGTTGGAAGGAGGGGCTCTACCCGGAATTTCTATCTTTATCCCTCCTGTAAATGGGTGAATGTAAAATCTTTTTCCCTGAAAATCAAAATATAAAGTCTTGAAAGAGCTGCTTCCTTTAAATAAATACTTTTTAAAGTACAGGAAACACCTTCTCAGTGGAATTCTGTTTGTGACCGTGTCCAATATGTTTGGCATTTTTCCCGCCCAGCTCACCCGGAATGCCCTCAACCTGGTTGCAGCCAATATTGATACTTACAGGCTTTTTTATGGCTTTGAATTACAAACGGATGTTTACAAATTGCTGATATTTAATGTATTGCTTTTTGGCGTACTTGTATTGTCAATGGCTTTGATGAAAGGATTATTCATGTTTTTCATGCGTCAAACGATCATTGTAATGTCGAGACATATAGAGTACGACATGAAAAATGAAATTTACCGGCATTACCAAACTCTGGGCCTGAATTTTTATACCAGGAACACCACCGGGGATCTGATGAACCGGATCAGCGAAGATGTAGGCAGGGTAAGGATGTATGTTGGTCCTGCCATTATGTACACCATTAATATGCTGGTGATGTTTGTTTTGGTGATTTGGGCCATGTTCAGTGTAAATCCTGCTTTGTCAGCTTATGTATTGCTGCCATTGCCGGTAATGGCGTATCTGGTGTATTATGTACAGGATCGTATCAATAAAAGGAGCGAAAAGGTACAGGAACAACTTTCAGTGTTGACCACCTTTGTTCAGGAAACATTTTCGGGAATCAGACTGATTAAAGCATTTGGCCGGGAAAAAGACTATCAGTCTTTTTATGGTAAGCAAACCGGCGAATATGCGCAGCGTTCCATGGAAATGGTTAAGGTGAATGCACTATTTATGCCTACCATGTCCATGTTGGTTGGGATGAGTACCATATTAACCATTTACCTGGGTAGCCTTGAGGTGATACGTGGAAGTCTGAGTCTTGGCAATATTGCCGAATTTGTTATTTATGTGAACATGCTGACCTGGCCTGTTGCCTCCCTGGGTTGGGTGATTACCATTGTTCAGCGTGCCGCTGCTTCCCAGCGCCGGATCACTGAATTCTTGAATGAGAAACCAGAGGTACAGTCGGGGACGCAGAAGTGCGAAAATGGAAAAGGGGCAATCGAATTCGTTAATGTTTCGCTGGCTTATGATAAAAGCCGGCCTCCCGTGTTAAAAAATATCAGTTTTAAATTACCCGCCGCTTCATCATTGGGTGTAATTGGCCGCACCGGTGCCGGCAAAACCTCGCTCGTTAATTTGTTATTGCGGATGACAGATCCTTCAGAAGGCAGGATATTGCTGGATGAAAAAGATATCAAATCTTTTGAATTGGATAGCTATCGTAAACATATCGGCTGGGTACCTCAGGATGTTTTTTTATTTTCTGATACCATTTCTGCAAACATCGCATTCGGCATGCCGGGCCACGCATCATCGCATGAATTAATAGAGGAAGCCGCGAAGAAAGCGGAAGTCTATTCCAATATCATGGAGTTTCCGGAAGGTTTCAGTACACGTACGGGTGAGCGGGGGATTACCCTTTCCGGTGGCCAGAAACAGCGTTTATCCATTGCCAGGGCAATCATCCGGAATCCGGACATTTTGATTTTTGATGATTGTTTGTCAGCCGTTGATACAATAACGGAAGAACGAATCTTGAATAATTTATCAGCAATCATGAAAGACAAGACCCCTGTTTTTGTGAGCCACCGTGTAGCTACCGTTAAATTCTGCAGTAAAATAATTGTCCTGGATGAAGGTTGTATTGTGGAAGAAGGGACGCATGATGAATTGATGGGCAAGCATGGTTTGTATCGCCAATTATTTGAAAAGCAACTTTTAGAAAATACCACCAAGGTGCCGCTATAAATCCGGTCAAATCGGAAAGGGCCATGCTGTTTATAAGAAATCCGGTCAAATTTTTTCGGTTTGGTTTGTTTCTCATTTTTTTTTCTTAATCTTGCTACACCTATCAAACAATTACACTATGACCGAATTTGACAACCTGCATAGTCGTGAAGCGCACTTCTCCAAACGTGTGAAAGCAGGGAAAAGAACGTATTATTTCGATGTAAAAGCCACACGGGGTAATGATTATTATCTTACCATCACTGAGAGTAAAAGAAAACCCGGTGAAAGTGAAGATCGACCAATTTTTGAGAAACACAAATTGTTTCTTTACAAGGAGGACTTTGATAAATTTTCTGAAGGTTTTCATGAAGCACTGGACTTCATACGCCAGAAGAGGGAAAGTGAAGAAAATTATTCCGGTGACAGTGGGGAGATGGCTGCTCACAATACCGGTTATTCCGATCTGAGTTTTGATGACCTTGGAAAATAAGCCGACCCAATAAAAATGACTAAGCCTTCCTCAACAGGAAGGCTTTATTTTTTTGAGGGTTTAACCTTAATAATTCAACGACTGATCCGTTCAAGTTCCGTATTGATGATGACCAGGAGGGATTCCAGGGTTATCTCAATAACCGGGAAAAGGGCAGCAGCTGCCTCATATTTTTCCGGGTCACGTAAATTTTCAGTAAATGCACTAAAATGAGACGTAAAATCAGGATCCATCATAAGCTTGACGGGTGATTTTAGTTTATGGGCTGCATGAAATGATTTTTCACGGTTTTCATCGGCAATACCTGATCGGATTTCTTCAATCAATTCAGGAAGTTGATGGCTGAGCATTTTAAGAAACTGAAGGACATCACCCGTATTGTGGTTGAATACAGCATATAATTTTTCAATTCCCGTACTTTGTCCTGCAGGTAATTCTTCAACCACGATTCTCTTTTTGTCATGTATATTTTTATTGAGAATGTGCAGAAGATCCTGGGGGCTGTAAGGTTTGGTGAGGTAATCATCAATGCCCGCTTCTTGTGCCTGACAACGGTCTTCATCCGAAGCATTAGCTGTCAGTGCAATAATCGTGAGATGCCTGTTAGCGGCCTCCTGCTCACGAATGTGCCTGCATAATTCATAGCCTGTCATTCCCGGCATTTCAACGTCTGTCAATACAACATCATAGTCATGCTGCTTTACTTTCTCCAGGGCTTCTTTTCCATTGCCCGCCAAATCAACAAAGGTAACGCCAAGGTTGTTGAGGATTCGCTTACCTAAAAACTGGTTCACCTTATTATCATCCACCAATAATACTTTCAAATCATGACCGATGATCCGGTTTTCGTGATGAATATGGTCTTCCTCTTGTGAAATGATCATTACTAAATACTGTTTTATTTACCGGATGAGCATGATGGTACCTAATTTCTTTTTCTTGACTTTGATGCCATCTGAATCGAGTCCTTCGTAATTGACTCTGTACACATAAATACCAATCGGAGCATCCTGGCCGTCATAGGTGCCATCCCATCCTTCCAGAGGGTCCTCAGAATAAAATATTTCTTGTCCCCGCCGGTTTAAAACCCTGAAATTATACAGAAGGGAATTGTTAACGTAGGGTCTGAAGATATCATTTAATCCATCTCCATCAGGAGTGAATGCACTCGGCACAAATACGGTAGGCTCGCAAATTTCCATAACCTCCAGTGAGGCGGTCCTTCTGCAGCCGTTTGCACGGTTTACCGTTACGGAATATACCGCGGGCGTAAGTACCGTAATTTCACGGGAAGTCTGCAGTGTGGGAAGCCATAAATACGAAGTGCCTTCGCCGGCATCCAGTTTTAGTGAGTCATTGTAAAAAAAGCAATAGGAAGAATCCTCGCCCAGGCTGAGAAATGGATTCTCCAAAAATGCCGGGATGACCACCGAGTCTTCAACAGCGCAACCCGCGTTATCCACCAACACCGAATAGGTCCCGGTATCAGTTACGGCGATGATGGCGGAAGTATCACCCGTTGACCAGGTATATAAAAGGCCATCAGGAGCGGTAGCGTCCAGGAAAATCGTGTCACCCTCACACAACAGGGTGTCAGGACCTAAGTTTACCACCGGTGGATTCACAATAAGTATACGCACACTGTCGGTTTTAAAATCAGTATTTAAATAATAGGTAACCGGGGCAGAGGGTGTAATGATAGTATCTACGCTGAGGCAAACCGTATCATTTGGGAAGGTGGAGCTACTCCACCAGAAGGGAACGTTGCAGTTTGCACTCAGGACTGTACTTTCACCCGGGCAGATAATGGTGTCGCCTTCAATCTCAACGGTTATATTCACCGGCGTGACAGACACATCGTCAATAAAGTAGTATGCGTGATTGTCGAGGTTACTGCAGTTGCTCAGTCTGGCGCCGTAGTCAGTTTTTAACAAAAGAGGATCCGTATCATTTCTGAAAACACCAATCGTAATATAATTTTCTCCACCAAAGGCCTGGTATACCCCGGTCACCTTTGTCCAGTTACCGGTATCAGTAACCTGGGCCAGGGCTTCCAATTGCGGAGGAAAAGTAATCACACCGGTACCGGGTTGAATGGGAATGTTGTTGGTGAGTAATGCACCCAGCCGGTTGCAGGCAAATCTGGAGCTGTCGGCCAGTTGAGCATAAAATTCAATACGGTAAACTTCACCGTTATTCAATGGGATCACCAAAGGTACGGTTAGGTATTCCCTTTGGTTGTTCACAAAATCAAACTGAAGGCCCATGTAATAGTTCTGCCCGGTACGCTCATCACAAAAGCCGCCAACATTGGTTGGAATGTTAACATTGTCGCAGGGGATTAAAGGAAGGGAAACCTGTCCCCTGACATATAGATCCGGACTGCCATTAATGCCATCCCATGGTTGGGCCAGGTTCCACTGCCCGGCGCCGGTTGGTATTCCTAAAGTGGTTTCAAAGCCCGGATTGGGTACCAGGTTTTGAGACCGTCCTTCTTTTGAAAAAAAGGTCAGTAAAAAAAATAAAACTATTCCAGAATAACGCATCTTCATTTTAAAAGTGATATGTCAACCAGTTCTATTCTACGTTCGAGGGCGGCCTGTATACTGTAAACAGATTTTTCCTGTTCACTAAGCTTATCACTGATATTCGACGGGGCCTGTTCTTCACCGGCCGGAATAAACAGGATATTAAGTTTGTCCTTCTGCAACATGTCTTTCATAAGGCCGTTTTTCCACTGAAACCAATAATTCATCAGGCTTTCAATCCTTCTCGCCGACAAAATTAGGTTATATCGTCTTTCAGCCAAAGGGCTCGCGCTTCCCTGAATCGTAATTTTTATACCCTCCTGTTGTGAATATAAAGTTTGATACAGCCATTCGGTAAATGCCTCCAGGCGTTGAAAATTCGCATCAACGGAATCATTGAAAAAGCCTGTAATCAAATCTTTAGAATTCAAGTCCCCCTGCCGTATTACATATTGATCCTGTCTGGCCAGGTAATCTCCCACCAGCTTATCATAGCTTTTATCGGTGGAACTCAATGTACTTCTGGGATCCGGCTGGTCATTGTCGAAATACAATCGTAATGGAAAGTTTTTCCTGATATGCGCAAGTTTTTCATCCGTATTCAGTTGGATGAATTTACGTGTGGTGTCCATCACTATTGCTTCCTTGTTTTCCATGGTCAGGAGGGAATCAACAGTGGGAGGGATCGCATGGATAGAAAAAATGTCATAACAACAGGAAGACCCGTTCAGTCGTAGGGCAGGCGGACGGTTGGAAACCATATATTGTTTCACTTCATTTCCATAACTTCTTGTAAAATACAAGTCATTATAGGGGCTGTTCATGGGGGAGGGAAGGCAGCGGGGATTTGTGTTTTCCCGTGCGGGGAAGGATGTGATAAAAAGATCCAATCCACCGGGCCCTTCGTCTTTTTCCGTACTGAAATAAATACTGTCTGCTTCGGCGTCGTAAAAGGGAGTCCATTCATCTCCGGCAGAATTGACTTTCTCCCCAAGATTTTTTGGAGGATCATACTTTCCAGCAGCGCTGCGCCGGCAAAACCAAATGTCCATACCTCCATTACCACCGGTCCGGTTGCTGGAGAAAAAAAGTAAGTAGCCTTCCGATTTATCAGTACTGATGCAGGGCTGCGTTGAAGTCCTGCCGGGTGGGTTGATGAGCGATGGTAGTTTGACAGCGTCCTGCCAGATACCGTTGATAAATTGTGATTCGTAAAGTGAGCAAATCAGCTTGTTGTTATCATCATAAACGCACCGGGTAAAAACCATGATTTTTCCATCGGGGCTAACGGATGCATTGGCATTGTTAAAGGCTGCTTGATTGATCGCGTCATCCAGCAATTTTGATTTTTTCGGAAGCGCTTGCCGGATTGAATGGGAAGCAATACGTGAAGTGGCTGATTTCTGATTGTTTTCAAAGAGAAAGTAGCGCAGGGAAGAAAAAAAGAGAATGGAGTCGCCCACCGGTGCAGGTGCAAAGTCGGAATAGGCTGTGTTAATATCTCCCGATGCAGGTATGACCTCAACTGCGATACTGTCATGGTATATCTTTTCCGCTATTCCATAATCCAGTTTCGTTTTTTCCCACCTTGACTTGTTAGCCTTATCGAGGATGATCAGTTCATCGATATAGCTGGCAGCTCCCGTAAAATCACCAAGACGTTTACACAGGTCGGCGCAATATATGAATGCGATGATTCTTGCATCTTCCTTATTGCTTTTTGCCAGGCATTTTCTGTACCAATGCAGGGCTTCCCTGTAATTATGAAGTGTTTTTTCCGCCTGACCCAGGTGCATGTATACATCGGCGTCTTCACCATAGTCGAGCGCAAGCCTGAAGTTGTTGATCGCGCAAAAGGGATCATTGCGCTCCATGCATTCTTCTCCCGCCTGCAGGTATGCTGATTTTGATTGCGCCTGCGTCTGTTTGACGGCAAAGGCGAATATCCATATGAATAATAAGATTAGGAATCGGATGTTCATCAGTAAACCGGGCAGATAATGCTTCGCTGTGCGCTTGCTTTTATTTTTTTGGAGAGATAGACGATACTGAGTTCAGGGCCACCACGGCTGCGGCTTACCGATTTTAACGGGGAGGTATTGATATCGTAAGAAAATCCAAGCCTGAATTTGCCCAGATATAGAACCACACCGGGAATAATCGCGTCTTCCCAGCGGTGATAAAGGGTGAACCCGACAGAGGCGCTGCTACGTTTATCCGATGGAATGTTCATTTTAAGTTCAGCTCCCCCGTTGAATTCCCTGAATTCGTGCTGCCTCATAAACAGGAGAGAAGGCATAAGGGTAAAAGATTCGTTCAGGAGCAACTGAATACCGGTGTTCACCTGCCACAAAACCGGCCGCCGCACCGCTTCACTGTAAAAGCCCTGGTCAGGTGTATTGACATGAATGGCAGATAGTCCGGCTTGCCAGATGCTTTTTTCCCGAATCATATCCCAGCCCAGGCCGAAGCCAATATCCAGCCAGGAGGCGCTGTTGCTGTTGAATTTCTCGCCGGTAGGGGCCAGCGGATCATAAAGGTCGCCATTGTACTGCGCGTCGAAACTGAGTTTACTGAAGTCGATAATTCGCTGACTGAACCCGGTCATAAAACCGGCTCTGATAAAATGAACGGAGTCCGCTCCAAGGGGCTTTCGGAATGATAAAAACAGACGCAGGTCAAGCGTACTCAACTCCCCATCGCCGGCCTCGTCATGATTCACCTGAAACCCTGCGCCAAAACCTTTGAGTATGTCAGTCACGGCCTGTAATCCTGCATCAGCAGCGGCAGAAAAGGTTTTGTAGGGAACGGTAATGGAGCTCCACTGACGCCTGTATGCTCCGCTGATACGGAGGTCAGCAGGAAAGTAACCCGCGTCGGCGGGATTTACAGATAAAGCCGATTGCGGGAATTGCGAAAAATGAATATCCTGTCCCTGAAGCTGCGTGGCAGGCAGCAGGAAAAAGAATAATGCTATTTTTTTGAGCGTATTCACGTTAACGTATTACCGTAATATTTCCCTTTTTCCTGTATTCAGCTTTATTATAACAGGTGGTTTCAAGATAGTAGACATAAACATCCGGAGGAACAGGTTTCCCCTTATACCTGCCGTCCCATCCGGTATGAATCGAATTTGTTTCAAACACCTTTTCTCCCCAGCGATCATAAATGGTAAGGAACATACTTTCAATGGTATTACCCCTTACGAATAAAACATCATTCTGCTGGTCATTGTTCGGAGAGAACGCGTTTGGGATGAAAATTTCAGGTTCATTACATAAAATGCTTTTCACGATAATAGTTACGCTGTCACCTGTTACACACCCGTTGCTGTCCGTTGCGGTAACATAATAGGTTGTATTTTCAAGAGGACTGGCAACCGGATCGGAGATGTTATCGCTGTTGAGTGTTGAGGCAGGTGTCCACGCATATGTATATCCTGCTGAGGGGCCGTTTGCGTGCAAGCCGGTACTTTGCCCTATGTAAATAACCGTCGTGTCGGCCGTTGCCATCAGAGAAGGGAAGGAATCAAGGTAATTTACGTTGATGGAATCTATGAAAGTGCAGCCAAGCGCATCGGTGATGAGTACTGCATACAGCCCCTGGCATAAGCCAGAGGCGATGGTTCCGGTTTGGTTTTGCGGGTCGTTCCACTGGTAGCTGTAATTACCGTTACCACCTGAAGGAAATGCAGAAGCGCTGCCACCACATATGGCGCCGCAGTAATCGGGGTTTGAACTGAGTGAAAGGGAAAGAGGGGCAGGTTCATTGATATAAATGGTGTCGAAGGCCGTACAACTTCTCGCATCTGTAACTGTAATGGTATAGGTTCCGGCGCAAAGGCTATCGGCAAAGGCGCTTGTCTGGTTCAGCGGGTCATTCCATACAAAGGAATACGGCAGGAGACCGTAAAGTGCCTGCACCAGCGCTTCACCGTTGCATTCGCCATGGCAGTGCACGGAATTGTTTTGTTGCGTCTGGATATCGAGTAAAGGTGGTATTGACAGTTGCCGGATTACAGTGTCCCTGCATCCTCTGGCTGAAGTGGCGATGAGTGTTGCCAGGTAATTGCCGGCAACAGGATAAGTATGTGTCGGATCCTGAAGCGATGAACCGCTGCCATCTCCGAATTTCCAGTCTCTTATGGTAGTGATACCACTTATGGTATTGGAGGTGTCATTAAAACTGACAGTATTGGTGCAGGTATCAAGACTGATACTAAAATCCGCAACGTAGTCTGGTAAAATGGTTACGGTGCCGGTGGTTGTATCGCTGCAGGTGGAATCCAGGTTTGAAAAAGCAATCAGTGTGACTGTATATACTCCGGTATCGGGGTAGGTGAAGGATGGGCTGAAAGCAGTTGAGGTATCATTGCTTTGCCCTGTCACGCCAAAATCCCAAACATAGGATCCCGCATTAAAACTGAAATTCTGAAACATTACGGTATTGCTGCCACAACTGATAAGCGGGTTTTGCAATGCAGCGACTACCAGAGAGGGACAAGGCACCACGTTAAGCTGAAAATCCCTGCGTGTGTAGCCAACCAGGATGCCATTCCTGAATTCTTTAGCCCTGATGCCAATAACAAATTGCCCGAGGGTAAGCGGATAGCAACTGAGTTGACCCGTCAGGGGATCTATACTTAATGGTGGTATACCTCCAAGCATATCGTTCAAAGAGTAAGGGGGCTGAAAGACAACCGTCTGATAGGGAGGTGACAGGGGAGGTTGAGGCATCGGATCAGGGATGGTGCCTCCGTTGAGAGGGGTAATTAATTCATAAGAGATAGAATCACCTTCAAAATCACTGGCTGAATGATCAAAAACAAAAGGGATGCCCGCACAAATGAAAGGCGGAGGCCAAAGATTAAATACCGGATTTGAATTTTGCGAAAAGGCACTTGTTCCGGCCAGCCATGCTTCGTAGGTGGCGCCGGTTTGATCCGGTGAAACCAGATTTACGATGGTGTGGTTCCTGCAGCAGCGCTGGTAAGAAAAAATATATCCGTTTGGACTGGGAGGTAGTAAAACGGTATCAATATACACGGTTCTTTCATAACAAATATCGGTGGGTGGAATGAAACAGGGCGAATTGATGGTGGGAGGGACGGTATCCAGCGAAATGAAAGTAAAAAGCTTTTCCCTTACCAGGGAATAGGTGAGTGCGTTGAAAATACCTACGGAAGCAGGATTGTCGAAGGGCGGAACTCCATTATAGCAATCACGGTAAACCGTGAGACTTATCTGGTATACGTTGTTGCCGAGGTAACGGTAGTTGAGTTCTCCGCCCACAATATGCGTTGCTTTCAAAGCCTGCGGCAGCAGCAACAGTACTAAAAGCAGGAGGGTCTGTTTTCGGAACAGATGGGAAATCATCTCTCAATGATACGCATTTCATGACTAAAAATTATGAAGAATATGAAAAAAACTATCAACGTTGAAATGTTGGTTAATTCACCTGATTTTAACGGTCAGCAGTTCCACACCTTCCAGGCTTGCCTGAATAAGATCCCCTTTTTTAACAGGGCCTACACCGGCAGGAGTACCGGTAAAAATAAGGTCACCGATTTTTAAGGTGAAGAAGGATGAAACGAAGGAGATGATTTTACTCACCGGGAAAATCATATCGGCAGTATGTCCGCTTTGTTTTATTTCCCCGTTCAGTTCCATCGTGAAATGCAGGTCCTGAACCGTTTTACCCAGTTCGATGATGGGAATGAATCTGCCGACAGGAGCAGAGCCGTCAAAAGCTTTTGCAAGCTCCCATGGAAGACCTTTTGTTTTTAGTGTTTGTTGCAGGTCCCTGGCGGTGAAATCTATCCCAAGGCTAACAGCATCGAAGTAACGACCGGCGAATTTCTCCGCAATATGCTTGCCTGTTTTTGATATCCTTATTACCAGTTCGGTTTCATAATGTATGTCTTCAGAAAAGGAAGGGTAAAAAAATGGCTGCCTGGCCGGGATGACCGCGGTTTCGGGTTTCATAAAGATGACAGGGTTTTCTTCTACCGCATTGTTGAGTTCCCTGGCGTGGGCGGCATAATTACGTCCTACACAAATAATTTTCATGGTTTATCAGCTGATGTCTTCACCGGATAACTGGTGGAAGTATTTTATTTTACGCAGGTAATAGGCGATCACAATACTTTTGTGATAGATACCTTTGGAAGCATGTTTTACCACATTTTTTTGCTGGCGGCTACGGGTAGTAAGTGAGGTGAGCAGAAAAAAGTAAAACGCGAAATGCGCTTTTATCACCGCCCAGGTATCTTTGTAATCTCCATCCAGCAGAAACTTTAATCCTGCCAGACCGTCTAGAAAAAGTCTTACGGGAATCAGCCAGATCAGTTGGTGACCCGGTAAGTTTTTAAAGAGCATTTTAAGATTGTTCCTGAAATTGTAATAGGTTTTCCTCGGATTGCTCTTGTGCAAAGTGCCTCCGCCCACATGATATACCACACTTTTAGGAATCACAAAAATGTCTTTACCTGTATGTTGAATTCTCCAGCATAAATCGATTTCTTCCATATGGGCAAAAAATGTTTCATCAAATCCCTGCTGCTTATGAAATTCTGCCGATCGTATCATTAGGCAGGCTCCCGTTGCCCAGAAGACCGCCATTTCTGAATCATATTGCCCCTTATCTTCTTCCAGTGAATTAAAAATTCTCCCCCTGCAAAACGGGTATCCCAGGAAATCAATAAATCCTCCGGCGGCCCCGGCATGTTCAAGTAATTGCCGGTCATGGTACGAACGGATTTTGGGCTGGCAGGCCGCAGTTTGCGGATGCTTGTCCATGAAATCCAGCAATGGTATCAGCCACCCTTCGGTTACTTCCACATCGGAGTTCAGCAGGAGAAAAAACTCATCCTTCAGGTTTCTCAGCGCCCGGTTATAACCGCCTGTAAAGCCATAGTTTTTATCATTTCTGATGATTTCTACCTCCGGATAAGTTGACTCCAGAAAAGATATTGAATGATCTGTGCTGGCGTTGTCGGCTACGATGATGCGCGCCAGGTCATGACTGTGACGGATTACCCCCGGAAGGAATTTTTCCAGGTACTGTTTCCCGTTCCAATTCAAAATGACAATGGCAATTCTTTTCATCAGCTTATAATAAAACAAGGCCGGTAAAATTCCGGCCTTGCAAAACTATGATCTTTATCGGGAGTACCTAGCGTGGATTCTGATATAATTGTTCAAATTGATTGCCATACATACTCCTTGCCTTGGTTTTATCCACATCATTAAGGGTTTCAGTACGGCGCTTGAGTATGACCATCCATTGCGATTCAAAAACCTCTCCACGCGCATCACTGTGCAGTAAGCTGAAATCATTGCCACCTATTTCAGGACAGTAAAACACAAATTTTCTGTTGCTCTGATTGCCCAATGTATAATACTGCCAAATTTCATAGGGATAAGTGCTGGGTTCGTTGTATGCTTTGGATATCTGGTTGGGAGGGCCATATTTAAGGTATACGCGTCCCCTTTCAGTCAGGTAGCCCTTTTTCTTGCCCACCGTGTATGATTCATTCACTTTTCTTACCTCTTCCTTGTAGTTTATCCATGCCAGTTCAGGGTTCTGGGCATTCCTCTTTTGCCAGAAATCATAAAAATACTGTTGCATGAGTTTCGTATCGGCCATCTCCAGCTGGTTGATGGCAAAAGTATTTTCCTTGGGGCTGCTGATAGGGAACAGGGAGCGGATGTATTCGGCCAGGGTATCGCGGTTGTTAATCTGCGCGGCGAAAGTATTGGAAACATCCATTTTCATATAGTTCATATCACCGGCATCCGACGCGAGCAGCAATGGTTTACTGCGTTGAAAAAAGCACTCCTTAGAGGCAAGCAGGTTGTTGTCTTTATCACGGATGCTTACCTGTAAATTGTAATTACCGGAAGGAAGGTCGCTGATGTCGAATTCACTTAAAAGAATGCCTACTTCTTTTGGTTTCTGACGGGTAAAGTTAGAATTGGCATCTACAATCCTGTGACTTTCAAAATTGACAATCTGGTAAGTAAGTAAAAAGTCTTCCGTACCCAGAATACTTTTTGTATGGTAGTATTCACAATAAAAAATCAATTGATTGTTATGTTGACCAAAAAAATTATCCACGTAAGGAATGATTTCGTATCCGTTTTTTACAAAGGCTGAATTTTCTTCAGATGGTTTATAAGATAAAATCAATTCGATGTCGGAAACAGAGATCACGTTCGGATAATAATTGATAACCACATTTTGCCTGGCGGTATATGGTTTTGCTTCCGGATTATTCTTATCCCTGATGGTTAACTCCATAGTATAACTTCCGTTGGGTACCGATATTCTGTGAAGATCTGTGAAATCCTTTGCCGCATGAAGTGTATCTGGGGTTTCGGGTCCCAGCAAATTAAATTTATCAAAATAACGGAGGCTGTCGCCTTGTTTTAATAAAATGCTAGCTTCAATGGAAGCCTGGTATTGCCCTTGGTTAATAGGTTGATAGTGAACGCTGTGTCCGTCTATGGAAAGATAGGTTTCCACATAAGGACCCTTTTCCGGGGCGAAAAAGGTAGCGTATGAAAAACGGGCGAGCAGGCTCTTTGCCTCCATCGGCTGCATACTTCCAATATATAGAAGGAGCAGGATAGTGAGAAGCTTTTTCATGGGGTTGCGTTTAGTATAGCGAATGTAGGTATTCTGATGAATTTTAATGTCACTTTATTGTAAATCAATGGAATTTATTGAAAGGACCCGGAGGTGACCTTGCTGAAAATTCTAACTAATTACCAGACTGAACCGTTTTCGGTTTTTTGCGTAGAAGTAGTCTAAAATCAATCTTTTAAAAAGATGAAACTACTGATTACAGGTATGGTTTGCCTGGCCCTTGCCTTGCAAATCCCGAATGCTTCCTATGCGCAGTTGGTATATCCCGGCAGCGTAGATACACTCACCGGCGAAGAAATGGTCTTTGATTTTTCAGCACAAGGGATACCCAATGATTATCCCGATGGAGCTGCCAGGGCCTTCAGGGATGTTACCGGCCAGATTCAAATGATTGCATCACACT
Organism: uncultured Bifidobacterium sp.; assembly: GCA_964534995.1. Classification (GTDB taxonomy): domain Bacteria; phylum Bacteroidota; class Bacteroidia; order AKYH767-A; family OLB10; genus JAJTFW01. The sequence continues at coordinate 17,550 of CAZHSC010000037.1, read as the reverse complement.
ACGATTGCTATCGTTTGAAGGGCAGTACTTTTGAAACACTCACCAGGGATTATACCAACGGACCTGTGTTTACTTCGGCCTTAGATCCCACCTATTCGAATTTTAATCAGAATACATGGATTGCCGCTCCCTATACTCTCGATGGCGTTACGGTATATTCCCTTAATCATACGGAGTTCAATGGTCCAAGTACCGTGAACTGGCACAATGCCATTACTTATACCGTTTCAACAGATACCGGTAACTCTTATACCCAAAGTCCTTCTCCAAATCACCTGGTTTGGGCCTTGCCCTATACGTATAGCGCCGGTACAGGACCTTGCGGATATTTTTCACCGAGCAATATCGTAAAGAATCCGAATGACGGATATTATTATTGTCTGATACATCTCGAAGACAGAGGCCTTCAGCAGGGCGGTGTTGGGGTAATTCGGACCAATAATTTAGCGGATCCCACCAGCTGGAGAGGATGGGACGGAAGCGGATACAATGCTACGTTGGGTAACCCATATGCGCCGGGTTTCGCTGGTCCTGCCGGACACATACTGGCACCTGTAAATGACCTGAACGATAATGTCGGTACCATGTCGGATAACCTGACGTTTAATACCTATTTCAATAAATGGATGTTGATTGGTTCCAGTTCGCAAACCATCAATGGTACCACCGTTTATGGCTTTTATTATTCACTTTCTGATGACCTGATCAACTGGTCTTTTCGTAAACTGATTAAGCAAATGCCCATTGCATGGGCTCCCGGTTCATACCCTAAAGTTTTATATCCTTCCCTGATAGATCCTACGGATACCTCCCGCAACTTTTCCTATACAGGCAGAGAAGCTTATCTATATTATACAAAGCAACTCAGCGCGAGCAACCGGGATCTGGTTCGCATCAAAGTGCGCTTTAACCAGTCGACTGTTCAGCCGGAATTTGTTGTCAATACGGTTACTGATAATACAACCACGGCCAATGATGCTAACTATGGAGATGGAAGTGCGGTCTCTCGCATTGCAGGATATACAAGTGTTACCCTCAGATCAGCCATTCAGGAAGCCAATGCACGTCCTCCTTACTATCGGGATAGCGTATACGCGATAAATTTTAATATCCCGGGCGCCTCGGCACAAACGATCTCCCTTGCAGCTGTATTGCCGGAGATTAAATATCCGGTGATGATAAATGGATTCAGTCAGCCCGGGGCTTCGGCCAACACCAATAATTTCGGAGAAACCCTGAATGCAACGCTGCTCATCAATGTTAATTGTAATAACAAAAGCGGGTTCCTGGTGAATGGCCGGAACAGTACACTTCAGGGTATGGCTATATATAATGCCAGCGATGCGGCCGTTAATTTATATGATGGGGGATACCATTCCGTAAAAGGATGTTACATTGGTATCACCAGCATTGGCATCCGGAATACTACCTATCCCGAAGTCAATATCGAAGGAATCCTGATTGGTGGCTCAGGTACAGATGCATCTTCCGATAATATCATTGGAGGCACTGATAATGCAGACCGTAATGTAATTACGGGTGGTGTGCACATCTATGGAAACGGAAGTCAGCGGAATAAAATATATGGCAATTACATTGGTACTGATATTACCGGAGATACTGCCATTGACCGGAATACCGCCGGAATTATGATTTATGACAGTGCTTCTTATAATCAGGTGGGCGGTTCAATGGATGCGATGGGCAACCTGATTTCAGGAAATGATGATTATGGCATCGTCATTTATGGCAGCGGAACCGGATATAACTCTATTGAAAATAATTATATCGGAGTAAAGTCCGATTTACAATCCTCGCTGGATAACGGAACATACCAGATCCGTATGTATTCAGGTACGCACCATAATCAGATTGGAACCGGCAATTCCGGTAATGTGATCGGTACGGCCACACAAGCCATCATCCTCATTGATGACAGTCCCAATAATATAATTCAGGGAAATTACATAGGTACGGATGCCACGTTAACGTCTGACCTTGGAATCAATGATGTGGCGATTGTTATTGACGGATCTCCATCAAACAATAACAGAATCGGAGGGACCGGCACAGGAGAAGGTAATGTAATTGCCAATTCCCTTTTTGGAATCGGTACATTTAATGGAGGATATGGCAATACTTTTCTCAGCAATATTTTCCCGGGCCTTGAAGAACTGGCCATTGACCTGAAAAGCGATGGTGTAACCAATAATGATAACCTTGATCCCGATCCGTCAACCGGCGCACCGAATAACTACCTTCAGAATTTCCCTGAGATGTTTGATGCCGATAGTGTAGCAGGAGGCGTCAGGGTTTGTGGAGAGTTGAACAGCAACATCAATGAAAATTTTACGCTGCAGATTTACAAGAGCGAAAACAATACTACATCCACCTTTGGGGCAGGCGATGAACTCATAGGTTCATTAAATGTTAGTACAGGATCTTCGGGTGTGGTACAGTTTTCAACGGTTATACCGCATGCGAATATCCGTACCGGACAGTTTATTTCTGTATCAGCAACCGATAGCAGCGGCAATACTTCCGAAATAGGGGAGAACTGGGAAATCGGCAATGGAAGTAATGCGAATCCAACTTTTATCTGGCTCAGCAATACCACCATTCCTGAAAATTCTCCATCGGGTACCGTTGTGGGTATCTTAAGTCCGCAGGATCCCGATCTGTGCGATACACATACCTTCTCACTGGTAAGCGGTGCGCAGTCGCAAGGCAATGCCTCTTTCACCATTGTGGGAAATGAATTGCGTTCAAACGGCGTATTTAATTATGAAGCACAGAACGTGTATAATATCCGTATCAGATGTACTGACCAAAGCGGTGGATATTATGATAAGCCCTATCCCGTGAATGTTACAAATGTGAATGAGGCTCCGGTAAGTCTCAATCTGAACGGGACAAGCATTGCCGATAATCAACCCATAGGAACCAATGTTGGTCTCCTTTCAAGTGTTGATCCCGATGCGGGTAGTAGCACCTTTACTTACACGCTGGTTACCGGTGTTAATGATCAGCACAATTCGCTTTTCACTATTGTAAATAATCAGCTAAAAACGGCTGCTGTGCTGAATTCTAATACCACACCGGTATGTTTTATTAGGATACGCACAACGGATGCGGGTGGTTTGTATTATGAAAATCCCTTCTCCATTACAGTGACGGGAGCCAATGATCCGCCCACGGGGCTTACTTCCACAATGAATCAGATACCCGAAAACCTTCCTCCCAATTCAACAGTAAGTGTATTGGATGCCATTGATCCCGATCCGAATGATACCCATACCTTTTTGTTGGTAAGCGGAGCAGGAAGTACGCATAACAATTTATTCACTATTCAGGGTGCAGACCTCAGGGCCATTGCGCCTTTTGATTTTGAAACTGCCGTACCATTGAGTGTTCGTATACGGGCTACAGATCCTTCCGGCGCCAGCTATGAGGGCAACCTGAGTTTCTCGGTTTCCAATGTAAATGAAGTTCCCACCAATATCAGTATTTCAGGTTCGGGGATTACCGAAAATCAACCGGCCGGCGTAGTGATCAGTTCTTTTACCACTATAGATGTAGATGCAGGTGATGCGCATACCTATTCGCTGGTTAGCGGCCCCGGCAGTTCCGGGAATACATCCTTTACTATTAATAACGGGCAGTTGCTGTCTGCCACAAGCCTGGATTTTGAAGCGAACCCTACCCTGAGCATACGCGTGAGAAGTACGGATAGCGGAGGATTGAACATGGAGAAAAATTTTACCATCACCGTAACAGATGCCAATGATGCACCAACAGATATTTCCCTTGCAACTGCCTCGCTGGCTGAAAACCTTTCTCCTGGGACTGCAGTATCCTCACTGGCGGGTGTCGACCAGGATGCGGTGGATTCCCATACCTATGCCCTGGTAGTGGGAGTAGGTGATACCGACAACGCTTCTTTCCTCATCAATGGGTCTCAGCTGATCAATAATTCTCCATTCGATTTTGAAGCACAGACCCAGGTTTCCCTGCGCTTGCGGGTCACCGACAGTCAGGCTGCATGGTTTGAAAAAGTGCTAAGTCTGCAGGTGACCAATATCAACGAGCAACCCCTTTCGGTTCAGTTAAGTGCTGATTCCATATTGGAGAACCAGGCGGCAGGCAGTCTTGTGGCCAGTCTTGCCACCTTGGATACAGATGCCAATGATTCGCATAGTTATCAATTGGTGGCTGGTCCCGGCGATACGGACAATGCTTCCTTCACTTTAGCCGGAAATACATTGTTGTCCTCAGCCATATTTGATTATGAAACCCAAAACATCTATTACCTGCGACTCCGTACCACGGATGCCGGCGGCTTGTTTAATGATAGTGCAATAACCATTCGTATTATCGATGAAAATGAATCTACCACCGGTTTAGAGAATCATGCTGTACAAAGTGGCATCCTTATTATTCCAAATCCTGCAAGTGATCAATTTGTGGTTACATCACAGGAGCCCTTAAATCGGATAATGGTTTACAATGCCCTGGGTGCAAAGGTGTATGATGAAGAGATCCGGGAGAAAAAAGAGATCAGATTAAACTTTTCCGGTTTCAGTAAAGGGGTTTACTTTATGGATGTGCAGAAAATATCTGGAAGCAGATTGTCCAAAAAACTGATATTAAAGTAATTTGATTGAAAGTTTAGGTCAATTCACCCCCCATAAAACTTAACCCGGAACCATGTACCGGGTTAAGTTTTTACATCCCATATCCTTTTCTTCATAAGATTGTTTTGGATGCGTGGAAGTTGATCCCGTGATTACGGTATATCAGTTTTTTGCATGAACCGGTATTTTATCTAAGATTTAATTTAAGTACTTCAGATGCCTGTGAACACTACCGCCTCAACGTGAAGCATACCATGGAATCAGTGATAGCCTAAAATACTTGATGAATTCCGGCATAGGAATAGAAATTATTCTCCATCAATGGAGAAAAATTACAAGAAATTTTAAATAGGCAAAGTCAGGTAAGCTGCAATGTTTTATTTTTGACCCCGGAGAGATGGCAGAGCGGTCGATTGCGGCGGTCTTGAAAACCGTTGACTGTAAAAGGTCCGGGGGTTCGAATCCCTCTCTCTCCGCCAGGAAAAATAACCCCGCGCATGCGGGGTTTTCTTTTATCCGAACTCTTACCATTGTTTTAATTATTAACCGGAGATTTCTGAAATCAGGACTTCCGGTTCCCGCATTCAGGTTGGCTTTATTTATTGTATCCCTATGGCCTGCATGTACCATAAAGCCATAAGGCCGACCTTTTTTCTGTAATGTAATGGGTACAATTCAAGTTATTGAAGTATTGGTAATGAGTTATTTGTGATTTATTTTAAAATTTCTTAACCATTATTCTTAAAGAGAGGTCATGGCCACTTAATTTTAATACTTCAAACAGCAAGGTCTATGAAGAAGGAATTACAATATCTGATCATTTGTTTTTTAAGTTCAGTTGTGCAGGTGAACGCTCAAAGCATACTTCAATTGTATGTTGATCCGCCTCAGCCTACCAGCGCAACGCCGGTAAATGTAATTGCTGACCTTCAGTTTTTATCGGGAGATTGTGTTGACAAAACCCTCAATATCTTTCAGACAGGAAACCGGTTTGAGGCCAACTCCCTGCATTGTCTGGGACTATTAACCGTGATTTGTTACGATTCCGATACCTTCCAACTTGGTTTGCTGGCACCGGGGAATTACAGGTTTGTTCTACAGGTGGATGCCGGGTATGGATTTCCTCCATGTGTACCCGGAACTGCTCCGGGCCCGGTTGATTCCATTGATTTTGTGGTTACAGTGGCCGGAGGTTTACAGCAACCAGGTACACAATCTTTCAAAATTTTTCCTAATCCCGGAACCACAGATTTTAATATTATCTTTCAGGGAATGAATTTCAAACGGGAGATCCATATTCGTGATATTACGGGTGCACTGGTCTTTTTAAGCCCGGCCGTTAACTCAGAAATGAAATTGAATGCAGGGATGCTATCCAAAGGTTTGTATTTCATTGAGGTATTGGAGAACGGGCATTTCTCCGGCCGTGAAAAGCTGGTTATTAATTAATTCAGCTCCTTTTTTATTAAGGGATATCTGTAACTTTTATTGCAAAAATTCCGGTATGGCTGCATTTAACTTTGCAATAAATTAAATAGGCTATACAAAATGAATATTGATAAAATCACCCTTTCAGGTGCCACAGTTATCGACGTACGTAATGATTGGGAGTTTGAAGAAGGCCATGTACCGGGCTCCGTAAACATTCCACTTTTTGAAATTCCTACGCGTCTGGAAGAACTGAGGACTTATCAGACACCGCTTGTTTTCTGTTGTGCTTCCGGAAACAGAAGCAGTCAGGCTACTGCATTTCTGAAGCAACATGGTTTTCCAGATGTGTACAACGGTGGATCCTGGGTATCCGTTGCCGGTTTAAAGAATTCATAGACCAGAACATCCGGCACAGGATTCATCCAGCCGGTTCAGATTTTGGTACCCCTGTGTTTTTGATTCCTGTGCTTGCAGAAAAACAATTTCATGTTCCATCTGTTATCTTCGTGCAATGGACATGGTCGTTTTAGTTGATAGTGATAATCGTGAATTGGGGCAAATGGAAAAACTTGAAGCCCACCAGAAGGGTTTACTCCATCGGGCTTTTTCCATATTGATTTATAATTCAAAGGGTGAATTGTTGTTGCAAAAGCGTGCCGATCATAAATACCACAGTGCCGGACTCTGGACCAATGCCTGTTGCAGCCACCCGGCACCGGGGGAGGAACTGACCGATGCTGCCAGCCGCCGTCTTAAAGAGGAATTGGGTCTTGTTAAAATACCTCTCACCCTGGAAAATTCATTTATATACCGGGCTGAATTCGGTAATGGATTAACGGAACATGAATTGGATTTTATCTTTAAAGGCAATTGTGATGATGATCCGGTTTTAAACAAAGAGGAAGCATCGGAATACAGGTGGATAAGCAGGGTTGAACTGGAAAACGAAGTTGGTGAGCATCCCGGGCGTTTTACATTTTGGTTTCGTGAAATGCTCAAAAGAGAACTTTTATAATTTTTGGCATGATTTTTTAGAGGTCTTTGCACGTATTTTTTTTCATGTATTTCGTAAGATTGACCTGATAAGATTGGAGATTAGGCTTTGTAATGTTTGACGTATTTACATCAGCTGTGAATGTCATGGCTTTGCTTTACACAGTATAGCACTGAATTTCTTTCATTGTTTGTGCACCCTGTAAATGGGGCTTTAAATTGCAAGTTGCTGATTTACAATTTTAATTGATTGGCTTTTTTGTAACTTCTTTCAGGTGTCTTACAAGACTTATAATAGGCATTAATCAGAAAAATTTGCCCATGCGGCTGCGGTTAGATTTGTTTTTGCCATAAAAGTATTCCCGTGAAATCGTAACAACTAACGGGAAGGCAAAAACGAAAAACCCGATGTTATGAGCAGAAAACTACGAAGATGCTTACTAATCCTGGCAGTGATGCTGTTCGCTCTCTCAGGCGAAAAAGCCATGGCTAGCCACGCGATGGGGGCTGACCTGACGTATGAATGTCTGGGTGGAAATACCTATAAAGTCCGGCTTTCTTTTTACCGGGATTGTATCGGTATCCTTGCTCCGGCCAATGTGTATGTAAACATCCGGTCTGTCAGTTGCGGACAGACGCTTGGTGTAACCTGTAATCCTGTACCGGGTACCGGTCAGGAAGTAACGTACTTATGCCCTACTGCAACCAGTACCTGTAACGGCGGAACCTTTACGGGTATCCAGGAATGGGTGTACGAAGGAATTGTAACACTCCCTATGCAATGTGTTGACTGGCAATTTTCTTATTCCCTTTGTTGTCGTAACGCAGCCATAACCACCATCAGCAGCCCCGGATCCAATACATTCTACATTTACGCCAACTTAAACAACCTGGATGTACAATGTAACAGTGCTCCAACCTTTTCAAATAAACCTGTACCATTTGCATGCCTGGGCCAGCAGTTGTGTTTTAACCACGGTGCCATCGACCCTGACGGTGATTCACTGGTTTATACCTTAGTTAATCCTCGTCAGACTGCTACCGCTGATGTAAGTTACCTTGCGCCCTATAATGCCACAAATCCCCTTGCCTCAACACCCGCAATTCAGTTCAATGGTCAAACAGGTGATATTTGTTTTACTCCCACTCAATTGCAGGTGACGGTGATGGCGGTCCTCGTAGAGGAATACCGGAATGGGGTGTTGATAGGTTCGGTGGTAAGGGACATACAAATTACCGTACTGAACTGTTCAAATGATCTTCCTACTTTAACCGGTATCAACGGAACCAATAACTTTGGGATGACGGTTTGTGCCAACCAGAATTTTTGCTTTAATATTTTTTCAAATGATATTAATGCAGGACAGCAGGTGAGCCTTTTCTGGAACAGTGGTATTTCAGGAGGTAATTTCAGCAGTGCCGGCAGTCCACATCCCACAGGTACTTTTTGCTGGACACCAACAACTGCCGACATCAGCAATACACCGCATTGCTTTACCGTCAGGGTAAGTGATGATGCCTGTCCGTTTATTGGTTCCAATACCTATTCCTATTGTATAACAGTAACAGGGATTGTGGTTGATGCCGGCCCCGACCAATATATCGCCTGCAGTGACCAGGCAACCATAACCGCTAATGCAAACGGGGGAAATCCGCCGTACACTTATTTATGGAGCAATGGATTTACTGGTCCAACGCAAACGGTGGGAGTAGGTACCTATGTAGTTACGGTTTCTGACGGAAATTGCAGCAGTACGGATACAGTCAATGTAATTGCGGCATTTGAACCTACGGCTTCCTTTTCATGGAGCGGTTCCTGTGGTAATGCTCCGGTGCAGTTTACTGATTTAAGCAGTACGCCGGGTGGCTTTCAAAGCTGGACCTGGAATTTTGGCGATGGCACTGGGTCTAATCAGCAAAATCCGGTGCATACTTTTCCCGGCAGCGGAACCTATAACGTATCGCTGGTTGTAGAAAATATTTATGGTTGCACGGATACCATCATTCAGCAGGTGGTCATTGCACCCTTGCCCCAGGCTTCCTTCAGCGTGGATACGGTATGCGCGGGATCTTCCATAAACTTTACAAATACCAGCACACCTTCAGGTGTATCATGGTCATGGACTTTCAGCAACGGCGGCACTTCCACTGCTTCAAATCCGTCGGTAGTGCTGGGTGCACCGGGAAATTATTCCGCAACGCTGGTTATTACAGATTCGCTGGGTTGTACCGATACGGTTACACAGAATATTACGGTCAACCCTCAGCCATTGGCATCCTTTACGGTAAATGGAAATAGCTGTCAGGGATTACCGATAACATTTACCAATACATCTTCGGGCGGTGTAACTGGTATTTTCTGGGATTTCGGGGATGGAGATACTACTTCTGTTGTCAGCCCCACACATACCTATTCCAATAATGGCACCTATACCGCCATGCTGATAGTGACCAATGCCTTTGGTTGTTCCGATACCATGCAGCAAACTGTACAGGTTAATGGTCCGCCGCTGGCCGCTGCTGGTCCTGATATCACCATTTGCATTGGTTCCAACGCCAATATTACAGCGAATGGCGGAACTTCCTATTCATGGACTCCGGGTGGATTAACCGGCAGTACGATTGTAGTATCACCGGCAACCAATACAAGTTATTCTGTTATCGTTACGGATGCCAACGGATGTACGGGAATGGACACCGTAAATGTTTTTGTAAATCCGTTGCCTGTTCCCTCTGTGAGTCCGGATATTAGTATTTGCCAGGGTCAGAGTGCTACATTCAGTGCAGGGGGAGGAGTATCCTATAGCTGGAACCCTTCGGGAAATACCAACGATACCATTACTGTGACTCCCAATGCATCAACCACCTATGCGGTGAATGTTATTGACAGCAATGGTTGCCAGGCTACCGCATTTGTTAACGTTACGGTAAACCAGAACCCACCGGCTTCATTAACAGCCGGGGTGTTTATATGTAGCGGCGTCAGTGCCACCCTTGACCCGGGTGCATCCGGAAATTCCTATCAGTGGAATACCGGTGCAACCTCGCAAACCATCCAGGTAAATAGCCAGGGTTCGTACACGGTTACCGTTACCAACCAGTTTGGGTGTACAACCACGGTTTCGACCCAGGTAACGGTAGGGGGACAGGTTATCAGCAGTTCAACGGCGGTGGCTATCTGTCAGGGACAATCAGCCACTTTAAATGCCGGTTTCGCCGGTTCAACATATTTATGGAGTACGGGTTCAACTGCACAGTCCATTTCGGTTAATGCTGCCGGAGTTTATTCGGTAACCGTTACGGATGCCAACGGATGTACAGGAACGATAGCCAATACAGTACAGGTTAATCCGCTGCCGCAGGCGGCATTTACACCCAATGATGAATGCCTCAACGATACGGTTTTCTTTTTTGACGCTTCGGCAGTAAACGGCGGCACCATTACCGGATGGAGCTGGGACCTTGGTGACGGAAACATCAGTTTTGCCCAGAATCCAACGCATGTATATAATAATCCCGGAGCTTATACAATTGGCCTTACCGTAACCTCCAACCTTGGTTGTACTTCCACCCTGACGGATACGCTGAATATTTATCCGATGCCAACGGCTGCCTTTGATTTTATTGAAGGATGCGAAGGAACGGTTCTTTCATTTACGGATCAGTCAAGTGTCGGCTTCGGTAACATCGTTTCCTGGAGCTGGAATTTCGGCGATGGAACCTCTTCTTCATTGCAACATCCTCAACATGTGTATGCAAGTCCCGGCAATTACAATGTAAGTCTGCAGGTTGAAACACCGGGAGGATGCTCGGGAACGCTAACCCGTACACTTCAGGTATATCCTCAGCCAAGCCTTTCCTTTACCTCTTCGCCCACTATCATTTGCCAGGGTGGTTCTGTAACCTTTAACAATACAAGCACCTCTTCAAACGGTGCTATAAGTAACTGGCAGTGGAGTTTTGGAAACGGACAGACTTCTGCCCAGGCAAGCCCGGTAATCACTTATACAACCGCAGGAAGTTATCAGGTAACACTCATCGGAACAACATCACATGGTTGTTCTGATACATTAATGCAAAATGTTACCGTTAATCCTCCTCCGGCAGCGGATGCGGGTACACAGCAGATAATTTGCACAGGACAAAGTGCCACACTAACGGCGTCCGGAGGAACTTCCTATTCATGGACTCCCGGCGGTGCCACTACGGCAAGCATTACTGTTTCTCCGCTTTCGTTTTCTACTTATTACGTTTTGGTGACCGATGCCAATGGTTGCACAGGTCGTGACAGTGTTCGTGTGGTGGTTCGCACTTTGCCGAATGCAAATGCGGGCCCGGATGTTACAACCTGCCAGGGTAATACAGTAAATCTGACTGCTACCGGAGGTGGTACTTATAGCTGGAATCCTGGCGGTGCCACTACCGCCGGAATCACCGTTTCGCCGGCCTCAACAATTAATTATATTGTGACGGTAACGGCACCCAACGGATGTACAAAAAATGATACCGTTCGGGTGGCCATTAATGCCTTGCCCGTAGCATCTGCCGGACCCGATAAAATCATATGTGATGGTACAACAACGTCGCTGACTGCAAGCGGTGGCGGCAGTTATTACTGGCAGCATAACGGAGCCACAACAGCTACGGTTTATGTTAATCCTGCTGTCGCAACTTCGTATGTGGTTACTGTTACCAACGCGGGTGGCTGTACCGACAGCGATACCATTCAGGTTTCTACAACTCCTACACCAGCGGTTACCGGTGCCAACTCCTTCTTTTGCGCGGGCTTCAGTTCCGTGCTGGATGCGGGCAATCCTGGTATGAATTATCTGTGGTCGCCAGGCGGAGAGACAACACAAAGTATAGTGGTATCATCTCCCGGACAATACAGTGTGGTGGTTACCAATGCAGCGGGTTGCCAGGGCTCGGGTTCATTCAATGTAATTGAAGGAGGAACAGGATTATCTTCGAATCCGGTAAATGTTGTCGATTGTCAGGGCAGCACCGTGAGTCTGGATGCCGGTAACTCGGGTGCCAGCTACCTGTGGTCAACAGGTGAAGTAACCCAGTCTATTAACGTATCAACTGCAGGCAGCTACCAGGTTACCATAACGGATGCGGGAGGCTGTACAGCAACATTTACCAATAACGTAAGTTTCCAGCCTTTACCGGTTGTTAACTTTACCGCAAACAGTGCCTGTATCGGTGCCACCACTTATTTTAATAATTTCACAAGTATACCCGGTGGCACCATTACCAGTTGGGCATGGAATTTCGGAAATGGTCAAAATTCTTCCGGCCAGCAGCCTTTCGTTAATTATCAAAATCCGGGTAATTATAACGTGACGCTGGTGGCAACCTCCGGATTCGGTTGCGTCGACTCGGCGAGCGCACCTGTTCAGATTACGCCGGTACCCGTTGCTTCCTTTACAGCGCTTGATGTATGTGAAGGCAGTCCGATGGCATTTGTTGACGGTTCTTCTGTATCAGGTGGGGTTATTACGGCATGGGCATGGGATTTCGGTGATGGTACCGGTTCACAACAACAACAACCGCAGCATCAGTTTGCCGGTGAGGGAGTATTTAATGTCTCGCTGATTGTGTCCACCAATTCAGGCTGCAGCGATACGGTGCTGCAGTCGGTAACGGTTGATCCGATGCCATTAGCGGATTTTACGGTTCAGGATGTTTGTGAAGGAGATTCCACCTTTTTCTATAATACTTCATTGCTTACCAATGGAAATATCAGTGATATCACATGGGACTTCGGAGATGGTGTTACCAGTTCCCTCAGTGATCCGGTTCATTTTTATACTGCACCCGGAAATTACAATGTAACTTTAACCATTGGTTCCGACCAGGGCTGCGAACATACAAGCAGCAGGATGGTAAATGTCAATCCTAAGCCAGTAGCCGCGTTCAGTAGCGCTGCCACCTGTCAGAATTCTCCATCCGTCTTTACCGATCAAAGCACGGTACCTTCAGGCAGTGTAAACGCCTGGTATTGGGAATTTGGGGATGGATCCTTCTCCGCGCAGCAGCAGCCTACTCATCAGTACGCTACCTCCGGCAACTACTCCGTTACGCTGGTGGCTTTAACTGACAAAGGATGCAGTGATACGGTAGCCGTACAAACAACTGTAAACGCGTTACCGCAAAGTGGTTTTGATGTATCCAATGCCTGTCTTGGAAGCCCTGTTGTCTTTACAGATACCAGTCATGCAGGTACTGCGGCTATAAACAGCTGGCAGTGGAATTTTGGAGATGGAACTACTGATGTATCACAACACCCTGCTCATAATTATGCAAGCCCGGGTACTTATCAGGTCCAGCTGATTGTTCAAACAGCGGATGGATGTAGTGACACTGTAAACAGAAGTATCAATGTATTTCCGGTTCCCATTGCTGATTTCTCACATAATGATGTATGTCTGAACGGAACTACCAGTTTCTTTGACCAGACACAGATCAGCGGCGGAGGTTCCTTTAGTTACAATTGGGATTTCGGTGACAATACAAGTGATATAAATGCCAATCCGCAGCATACGTATACATCCGCAGGTTCTTATAATGTGACCCTTACAGTTACTTCGGCGGGGGGCTGCCAGGCAAGCATAAACAGGACGGTTACGGTATTCCCATTACCGCAGGCTGCATTTACCGCCGGCGATGTTTGCATGAATGAGCCGGTTCAGTTGCTGGATAACTCCACATTAACGCTAGGCGCGCTAAGTGCCTGGTCATGGAATATGGGAGACTCAAGCATCAATACCGCGCAAAACCCGACGCATTTCTACCCTGCGCCCGGTTATTACACCGTTACCCTGCAGGTTACTTCCGACCACGGTTGCAGTAATACCGTCACCGATTCGGTTGAAATTTTTGCTGCCCCAAGTCCTCAGCCTGTGGCCGGTAATGGCTGTGTGGGTGTTAATATTCCCTTCGCTGATACCAGTTCAGGCGCCAATAACAACATTGTTTCATGGGACTGGGATTTTGGCAACGGTAATAGCTCCGCTTCAGCTGCCGCAAGTAACCTTTACAGCACCGCGGGTACCTATACCGTTTCCCTGACTACTGTTAACGCGAACGGATGCAGGGCTACTGCCACTACCAATGTGATCATCAGCCCACTGCCTGTTGCAGGATTTAGCGCTGGAACTGCCTGTCTGAATTCGGCGGTGCAGTTTAACAACACTTCCACTATTAACGGAGGCGTTATCAGCGGCTACTCATGGGACTTTGGGGACAATAGCGGTACTTCCAGTCAGGAGAACCCCACCTATATTTATTCTCAGGCAGGTACCTATACTGTTATGCTGGTGGTGATGAGTGGTGATGGATGTACTGATACCATCTTCGGTCAGGTTGTCGTAAATCCATTACCGGTAGCTCATTTCAGTAACATCAACGCTCAGGGTTGCGGGCCTATTACGGTTCAGTTTACGGATTCTTCTTATATCAGTACCGGTAATGTTGTTTCCTGGGCATGGGATTTCGGCGATGGAGGTACATCAAACGTACAGCATCCATCGCATACCTATACACAAAGCGGAAGTTATAATGTCAGTTTATCCGTCATTTCCGATTCTGGTTGTGTAAATACAGTTACAATGAACAATGTGGTGACCATTTACCCGGGTCCGTCTGCCGAATTTGAACCCGATCCCGCCACACAGACCATTCTCAGTCCCGATTTCAATTTCATCAATTTATCAACCGGTGGATTGTCCTATGCATGGACCTTTGGTGACGGTGGGACTTCCTCGCAGTTTGAACCTTCCTATTCGTACAGTGACACCGGCACCTATATTGTAACATTGTGGGTCACCAATGCCTATGGCTGCAGGGATTCCGTTCAGCATCCCGTACGTGTTGAACCCATATTCAGTTGGTGGATTCCAAATGCCTTTACGCCAAACGGAGATGGCATGAATGAAGGATTCAACATAAAAGGAATCTATATTGCCGATGTGAAATTAAGTATCTTCAACCGTTGGGGTGATCAGATTTTCTATAGCGAAGGGGCTGATAATATACCATGGGACGGAAGTGTAGCAGGACGACCTGAACCGGCCCAGGAAGGGGTTTATGTATATGCTGTAAAAGTAACCGATGTGTGGGGCAAGGTGCATGAAAAAATTGGCCACGTTAGCCTGGTCAGATAAAAGAAAATATTAAACTGCCTGTTTTAAAAACAGACGGGTGCACCGGAAATTTCTGTTTGCTCCCGTCTGTTTACTTTATGGCTGTTTAGGAGCCTTAGGAAATGACGGAAGAAGCATCCTTCTGTTTCGTTCATATTACCGGATTATTTGTACCTTTAGCGGAAGATAAGAACCCAATCCCTGAATAAGTACAAATGATGATGCCGATATCAAGAAAATATTTACCCTTTATTTCCGTGTTTTTTACCTTGACAGCGGAGGCGCAGGAGTCCGGGCATGACTCCATAGTAAAGCAAATGATGGAGCAGCAGAGTGTGACAGGAAGTTTGAAACAGGGAACGGAACTCATCCTTGAAAAAAAATTTGAGCAGGCCGGCTCTTTTTTTACCCGGGAAATTGAAAAGAATGAAGGAAACAAAGAAGCGTATTTCAACCGCGGTGTGGTGAACTGGGAAATGAATAATCCGGAACATGCTTGCCGTGACTGGAGTTCATTGCTAGCCCTGGGGGATACGGCTGCCTTTAAGTTGCTGGATAATAACTGCCATGGAAACATGATTATTGAGGAGGATACGGTGCCTGAAACCATGTACAGGAAGATGTTTGCGAAAAATAAAAGTGCGGAAACAAACTACTCCAGCCCGCGCACCCTGCATATGGTTGATCAGATGCCTCAGTTTCCAGGGGGGGACAGGGCGCTTCTTGACTATATCAATAAAAACATCAAATTCCCTGCTGATGCAAGGAAAGGCAAAGTACAAGGGATCGTTTATGTGAGTTTTATTATTTCCAGAAAAGGTAAAGTACTTTATCCTTATGTCGATCGGGGTTTAGACGCATCCTGCGACAAGGAAGCGGTTCGGGTAATCAGAGAAATGCCCACATGGATACCGGGTAAACTAAAAGGGAAGCCTACACTGGTACGTTACGCCTTACCTGTAAAATTCGCGATTCGCTGATATTTATGCAAAACCATATCTCTGGTAATTTCGGACAACCTGTAAACTTTAAGTAAAAATTGATGATTGCGCTGAAATTATGCCCTGTTTACCGGGTTTAGAATAATGGGTTGTCATCTTAAGTCGACAATATCCACACCGGGGAATTTCGCTTTATTGAAAGTAAAAGCATCTTCCGAAACGCTTGCATTGGGTGTGAATTTCACAATGGAATAGGTGAGGATACCGCCGCTTTTTTCAAAAATCTTGGCTTCACTCACATAGTTTCCCGCCTTATCAATATTCAAAATAATTTTGAAATAATTTTTACGGGTATCATCTGGTGTAAGTTCAATTTGCTGAACCTTTTTACCTGCCATCACTTTTTCGCCAAGGTACTTCGATTTAAATCCCTTTTCATACATGGTAAAAATAGTAGTAGGTGATATGGAATTTTCCGAAGACCTGGCTTCACTGATTTGAACTTCGTTCGATTCTTTGAGGAAGGTCCAGGTGGTTTTTCCGTCACACATGACTGTTTGTCCGGAAAGTGCGAAATTGTATCTGGCTCCGCTTAAAAGGATGGTTCCGCTGAAGGATTCTGTTTTTTTACTTTTCTGGTCAAGCCGGTCCAGTTTAAAAGAAGCGCTTAATGAAGAATAGGATTTGTACTTCGCACTTACATTTTTAAGTATTTCCTGAGCTTTAGGATCGGTTTGCGCCTGAAGGTGTGAAGTACAGGTGATGATGATTACCAACAGTGTACCCAGTATTTTTTTCATATTCGGTTGTTTTCGGAGAGGTGGCAAAGATAGAATTTCAAACCATCAGACACCGGATGGAGATTTCAGGCCTTTCAATAATTGTTCCAAACTTGCCAAATCCTTACACCTCACTTCTCTTGCCTTGCTGCCTTCAAATGGACCGATTACACCTGCAGCTTCCAGTTGATCAACCAACCGACCC
>CAZHSC010000037.1:0-410 GCA_964534995.1 uncultured Bifidobacterium sp. | reverse complement strand
CCGACCCGCTCTGTTATATCCGAGTTTTAATCTTCTCTGCAATAAAGAGGCAGATCCTTGCTGGAACTGAACAACCATATGCGCAGCCTCTTCAAAAAGAGGATCTAAATCATCCGAGCCCATGTCACCTCCGGAACCACCGGATTCACTCTCCCCAATATATTCAGGAAGTAAATAAGGTGTAGGATAGGCGCGTTGATTACCAATGTATTCTGTAATAGATTCAACTTCAGGTGTATCCACAAATGCACATTGAATCCTAACCAAGTCATTTCCTGTGGATAGCAGCATGTCCCCGCGTCCAATGAGTTGATCGGCTCCGCCTGTATCCAATATTGTTCTGGAGTCGAGTTTTGAAGTGACCCGGAAGGCCAGGCGGGGCGGGAACTTGGCGTTTTTTGTACCGGGTA
>CAZHSC010000036.1:34513-34596 GCA_964534995.1 uncultured Bifidobacterium sp. | reverse complement strand
CGTAATCCGTACATTCGTAAAAATCCGTAATTCGTAGCCTTAACCGTAATTCGTACATTCGTAAAAATCCGTAATTCGTAGCC
>CAZHSC010000036.1:19116-34413 GCA_964534995.1 uncultured Bifidobacterium sp. | reverse complement strand
TTAACCGTAATCCGTACATTCGTAAAAATCCGTAATTCGTAGCCTTAACCGTAATCCGTACATTCGTAAAAATCCGTAATTCGTAGCCTTAACCGTAATTCGTAGCCTTAACCGTAACCCATTACCCACCCACAATCTTAATCTCTCCAAAGTTTCATCCATGAATGATGTTAAGTCGATCCTCGATCATATGCAGGATCATATGCAAAAAGCCATTCAACACCTTGAAGCCGAACTCCTGAAAATTCGTGCGGGGAAAGCCTCTCCTGCCATGCTGGATGGAGTGATGGTTGAATATTATGGCGCCATGACGCCGCTGAGTCAGGTGGCCAGCATCAATACGCCCGAAGCGCGTACCATCGTGATTCAGCCATGGGAGAAGAACCTCATTAAAGCCATCGAGAAAGCGATTATCGATGCCAACCTCGGCCTTACCCCTGCCAATGATGGACTGATCATCCGCTTGTCTATTCCCCCGCTCAGTGAAGAACGTCGTCGTGACCTGGTGAAGCGCGCCAAAGCGGAAGGGGAACATGCTAAAGTGGGTATCCGCAATCTGCGCAGAGAAGCCAATGATAATGTTAAAAAGGCGCAGAAGAACGGCTTGCCGGAAGACCTTGCCAAGGACGCAGAGGCAAAGACCCAGAAAATGACGGATGATTTTATTGAAAGAGTGGACAAGCACCTGGAGGCAAAGGAGAAGGAAATTATGACGGTTTAGACAAGCTCTTTGTTTTCTTACCGGACATGAAGTAAAAAATATTCAGTATCATACTGTAAATTTTATGGTCGGTATACAGGTGTCCCGGTACCGCGTTGTTGCGGAATTTTTTTAATAGGCGGCTGTAAAACCAAAATGAGATTGTCGTGTTTTAGAGTATTGGAATGAAGAAAGACCCGGAAAAAACGGTAGATGATGAACAGCGGAATGTATGATAAACTATTGGTGACGGGGCCATGTAGCGCCGAGAGCAGGGAGCAGGTGCTTGCTACTGCCAGGGCGATAGCCTCCGGAACCAATGCCGGCTATTTCAGAGCGGGGATATGGAAACCGCGTACACGCCCCGGTGCTTTTGAAGGAGTGGGGGAGAAAGGGCTCGACTGGCTGAGAGAAGTACGTGAAGAAACCGGCCTGAAAATAATGACCGAGGCGGCGAATGCCCGGCAGGCGACATTGTGTATTGAAGCCGGCCTGGATGCGATATGGATTGGTGCGCGTACTACAGTTAACCCATTCCTGGTGCAGGAGGTGGCAGACGCCCTGAAAGGAACCCACCTGCAAGTGATGGTGAAAAATCCGATTCATCCGGATGTAGAGTTATGGAGGGGCGCTATTGAGCGGGTACGTGAGCATGCCGGAAACGAAGTGATAGCGGTGCACCGCGGTTTTCATTCGTATGAAACAACGGAGTTCAGGAACCATCCACGCTGGCAACTGGCATTTGAATTACGCTCGTATTTTCCGGGTATGAAAATGATTTGCGATATCAGCCACATTGCCGGCGCAAGGCCACTGCTGCAAAGCATAGCTCAGGAAGCCCTCGACCTGGGCTTTGACGGATGGATGATTGAATCGCATATTGATCCCGATGCGGCCCTCAGCGACAAAATGCAACAGGTTACTCCCCGCAGGATGATAGAAATCCTGAAAAGCCTGCAGCCCCGCAAAGCGGAATTTGATGCAGGACCCGCCCTGAGCACCATCCTCGGATACAGAGATGAAATTGATAAACTGGATAGCGCATTGTTGCATATCTTAAACGAACGTATCCGGTATTCTGCGCTGATCGGTGACCTGAAGAAAGAGAATAACATTTCTATTTTTCAACCTGACCGCTGGCGCCAGATATTGTCAGGAATGATTGCCAAAGGCGAAGAGATGAATATCAATCCCGGTTTCATCCGTAATATTTTTATTCAGATCCATGACGAGTCTGTCAGGATTCAGGGAGAGATCGTGAACCGGGAAGAAGAGAAAAAAGTTTCCTGATCGCAGGGAGGTACCTCACCAACCCGTTAAACTGTTAGCTCCTGCAGGTAAGCCCACGGGTATTCATGTTAAGGGAAAGGTAAGTGCCATAATGCTTATACTGTTACTCCCTTTTCTGTTCCAGCTATCCAAAGTAAAAACCTGCCCGGCTATACCGGGGTCAGACAGGCGATATATTGTATTCAGGAGTCAGGCCCCGAATGTTAAGCGGAAAAAAGCTGCGCCACCGCTTCCCAGTTCACCACGTTCCACCATGCTGCAAGGTAATCAGGACGGCGGTTCTGGTAATGGAGATAATAGGCGTGTTCCCACACATCGCAACCTAGGATAGGAGTTCCTTTTACTTCGGCGATGTCCATGAGCGGATTGTCCTGGTTGGGAGTAGAGCAGATCTCGAGTTTGCCCGCTGCATTTTTGATGAGCCAGGCCCAGCCGGAGCCAAATCTTCCGACACCTGCGGCATTGAATTTTGTTTTAAATTCATCAAAGCTGCCGAAACTGGCTGTGATTGCCTCGCCCAGCGCACCTGTTGGTACTCCACCACCGTTAGGAGTCATGATGCTCCAGTAAAAGGTGTGGTTCCAGTGTCCGCCGCCGTTGTTGCGTACAGGCATGGGGAATTTTGAGATGTTACGGCACAACTCTTCCAGGCTCATGTTTTCTGCATCAGTGCCTGCAACGGCATTGTTGAGGTTGGTTACATAGGCCTGGTGATGTTTTCCATGGTGGATTTCCATGGTACGTGCATCGATATGTGGTTCGAGGGCGTTGAAATTGTAAGGCAGGGGTGCGAGTGTGAAAGCCATTTTTTTCAGGTATGAAGGTTTGATTTTACAGCAAAAGTAACAAGAATGCTTTTAACCTCCGGTTGACCACCTTAAATTAATGACAGGAAGCGCCTGAAATTCATTTTGATTGGATATATAAACGATTGCATCCGAAAGTAAGTACTTGTATTAATAAAAATCATGAAATATTGTGGGTCCTTTGTTGCCTTGCCTGAATAAAATTCAGTAATTTCAAACAATCAATTTAACACCAGCACTATGAAAAAACATGTATTCTATCTGATCATGATCTTCCTTGCAGGGAGTATTTCCTGTAATAAGCAGGAGGACCAGGGCCTGAACCAGGATGGCGGCGTACTGAAGCAAAAAACATCGCCTGTTGCCGCACCTTCCGGCAATGCCTATGATAAAGAAAAACTCGACCAGATTGTTATTTCTACACTTGAAAGTAAAAATGATTTTCAATGGGAGACGGTGGATTTAAAAGTATTGTGGAGCGCCCTTCAGCATGGAGATCACGCGCTTGCCATTGGCTACAAACCCGCTTTGGAAGGAGATATCAGCGCTAAAATTCATACAGTGAATGTGAAAAGTGGCGCCTATAAAATGGTGCATGATGCCCTCCTGGATATGATCCTCTCGGAATTGAACAAAGGAGCAGCTGCTCCGGTAAAGCTGGAGGATATCCTGGTGGAGGATGATCCCGTTTTGCCCATCCTGACCCTTCGGATTACGGATAAAAACCTGCTCACGGCCCTGTATAACCTGGAAAACGTGAGGTATCTGGAGCCACTCGATTACTGGCCCAATGATCCAAACCGTTCTTCATCGGGATGCAGCGCCAGTACGGAAGCCCTGAACAGTAGTGATTATACCACGATTACTCCCGGGGCTTTGCTTCCCTGGAATTTTACGGTTCAGAATATTCCCAACGCCTGGCTGGTGAGTGAAGGTCAGGGTATCACCATTGGTGTTATCGATGCGGGACTGAGCGCTTCGCAATCCCTGCTGGGTTCACAGTTTAATAATGGTGCTTCCAACAGCGGCCGCACCGTTTCAACCGATTATACGCTGGGTTCAAGCGCTTTTACCTCCTGCACCCATGGCACCAGCATGTCGGGACAGGCGGTGGGCCCGCGCAATAATCAAAACGCTACCACCGGCGTTGCGTATAAAAGCAACCTTCATTTCATCCGCGCCGCCAATGATGTGGTCCTCGACGCATCTTCCGAAAAAACCGCTACCAAAAATGCTTTTATCCGCATGGGTAACCGTCAGGATGTGCGTATCATCAGCCTCAGTATGGGTTCACCGTTCTCCAGCGGCGTGCTGAAGGACGGCGTTGATTATGCCTATGGACTGGGTAAAACGATTTTTGCTGCTGCCGGCACCTCTTTCAGCTGGACAAGCTGGTATGGGGTTATTTATCCTGCCGCTTATTCTTCCTGCATCGCTGTAACCGGCGTGAAGGAAAATGGCAGTAAATGCGCGACTTGCCATGATGGAAGTAAAGTGATGTATACCATTACCATGGAGCGAAATGCGAACAGCAACCGGAATTCATTGTCGTTGCCTGCTTCCGGAGTCACGCCCACCTATATCGGCGGAAGTTCCTGCGCAACGGCCACCGCTGCCGGTATTGCCTCCCTGGTGCTGGCCACAAAGCCTAACATGACGCGTACCCAACTCATGACCTGCCTTACCAATACTTCGCAATTCTATCCGAACAAGAACAGCAGTAAAGGCTATGGCAACCTGAATGCGGCTGCAGCTGTGAACTACGCGGTCACCAATTATTAATAGTAGTAAGATCAGGGATGCTTCAAAGGCGTCAGGGAATGCGGGAATCCCCGTTTTCCCTGACGCCTTCTTACTTGCATGGATGGTTCAGGCGGAGGCGCGTGCTGCGAAAACTTTTAAAAACAGGGCCTCATACTCTCCGGCTATTTTTCTCCAGTTGTATTGCTCACTGATTTTCTTACGCTGCGCCTCTCCGAAAATTTTTCTTTTCTCCTCCAGCTTCGCCGTATCCGCCAGCAGGGCGGCAATGTCTTCGGGAGTTTTATAGTACCAGGTATGTTCACCCAGCACATCACGGCTGAACACATTGTCGTGCGAAAGAATATATGCCCCGGATGCCATGGCTTCCAACAGGGAGGGATTGGTGCCTCCTACTGAATGTCCATGGAAATAATAACGGCCAAACCATCGGATGTTGTTGAGGTGTCTCAGGTTATAAATACCACCCATAAAGCGTATGCTCGGATGGTTTTGATATTTATTCTTCAGGAATTTTCCGTAGGCAGTATGGTGTTTACCGATCACCAGGAAAGGCAGGCCTGCACCCGATAACACGATACCGTCGAGTGTGGTTTCGATGTTGTTTTCCTTTTCAAGGCGTGCTACCAGCAAATCATATTTACCCGCTTCAAGACCATATTCCTTCAGGATATCCTCTTCCGGCTGCTCAAAAACGTCGGCGCCATAGGGAATGAAAGTGGAGTCTTTGTGGTATTCCTGCATGAGGTATTTCCTGATTTCACGGTTGTCACTCACCAGGTAATCACTGTATCTTGCACCAAGCGATTCAAACCATTTGGCCATTTTCTTCACTACGGCATTCCATTTATCCCGCTTCCACTCGAGTCCATCCATATTGGTAATAAGTATGCTCTTTCCTTTCTTGAGAACCGGAAAGAAAAAGGAGGCAGTGGTATAGCCCAGTACCAGTAAGATGTCGCATTTTTCATTCAGCGCATGTTGCATACACAAATAGTCATACACAAAATTGCCGGAGGTGCCAATTGTTTTTTCGGGGTTCCAGCGGGTAACAATCCTAACCCCGTGAAAAGTTTTTTCCTTGTAGTCGTGATAATGTGGATTGTATACAGTCACTTCATGGCCGGCTTGTACCAGGAGTACTGCTAAATTCTCGGCACACTGTTCGAAACCACCGTAATTATTGGGTATGCCTCTGGAGCCGGTAATTGCAATGCGCATATAAGATATAGATAAGAGTAATGGTGTAAGGATTTATCAGGAGCGGAAGGCATCCCAGCCCTGGGCTTTTAACTCATGTACATTGTTCTGCCGGTCAATGAACCTGTAGCCGGTTGAAAGATCGGTGATATGCCCAATGATGCTGATCTCCGCCCTGTCTTTTATCTTTTCATATTCACTGAGCGGGAGTGTAAAGAGCAATTCGTAATCTTCACCACCGTTGAGAGCGGCAACGCTTGGATCCAGGCCCAGTTCCAATCCCAGTTCACGTGTCAGGTGATCAATAGGCAACTTCTCTTCATAAATCTGGCAACCGGTATTTGAATTTTTGCAGATATGCAGTAAGTCAGAAGCCAGTCCGTCGGAAATATCAATCATAGCCGTTGGTTTTACATACCAGGTCTTGAAGCGTTGGATGATGTCCAGTCGCGCCTCCGGTTTTAACTGCCTTTCCAGCAGATAGTCATAACCCTCCAGGTCCGGTTGAACGGCGGGATTTTCCAGGAATATTTTCTTCTCTCTGTTCAGCAACTGCAAGCCGAGATAGGCCGCCCCCAGATCGCCGGTAACACAGATGAGGTCGTTCACACGCGCGCCATCCCTGTAAATCAGGTCGCTCTCCTCAGCATGTCCTATGGCGGTGATGCTGAGGGTCAGTCCACCGGGAGAGGCACAGGTGTCACCCCCTACTAAGTCCACTCCATATCGTTCACAAGCCAGCAACATCCCCGACATCAGTTCTTCTACCGCTTCGAGCGAAAATCTGTTGGACATGGCCATGGCGCACAGTATCTGTTTCGGGATGGCATTCATGGCGCATATGTCACTGATATTCACAATCACAGACTTATACCCCAGGTGTTTGAGCGGCGAAAATGAAAGGTCAAAATGCACACCTTCCACCAACATATCGGTAGTAACCACCGTCCTGCCCGGGCCATTATCAATCACCGCGGCATCATCGCCTATTCCTTTTATGGATCCTTTTTGCTGAAGGTGTACGCTTTCTTTGATGTGTTGAATCAGGCCAAACTCACCAATGCTGCTTAACTCTGTCCTGTTTTGCTTGTTTTCAAACATGGCGGCAAAGATACTAGAAGCTACAGATTACAGCGATTGTGCTCCTTTCACAGGGCGTTTTTCATGATCCGCTTTTTGTTATTTATGGAGTTCACGCCGTACAGCACCTCACAATGCTGTAGCTAACCTGCTTTATATCTGTATTTTAAAACTATACCGCAAAAGGCCTGTATGTGGAAAAAATCTTCTTTGCCCTTGTTAAGAATTTCATAACAATTCCTTTACATTCGCAAACCTAACAACGCGTTATGTCATCACTTGGTTTCTTAAAGTATTTCGTTCCCCAGGACCGTAAATTCTTTCCCCTTTTCGATAAAGCGGTCACCAACCTTCATGAGGGTGGACAAGCAGTATACCAACTGGTTACATGCGAATTAGATGAGCGCCCCCGCTGGTTCAGGAAAATTGAGCAACTGGAACATGCGGGTGATGAAATCACGCATGAAATTTTTCTGGAGCTGGGGAAAAACTTTATAACGCCTTTTGACAGGGAAGATATTCACCGCCTGGTCACTTCATTTGATGATGTGATCGATTATATCCATGGTACTTCCAAAAGAATAGAGTTGTATAAAGTGCAGCATTTTGACAAGGACCTGATCAAATTGTGTGAGTTGATTCAGCAGAGTACCCAGGAATTACGTTCCGCCGTGCTGGAATTAAAGAATATGCGTAAGATGCGGGATATTACCGCGTCCCTGGTACGCATCAACAGCATAGAGAATCACGCCGATGATATTTTTGATCATGCCATGGCTGATCTTTTTGCCAATGAAAAAGATGCGGTGAAGATCATCATGTACAAGGAAATTCTTCATGGCCTGGAGACCGCAACAGACAAATGCGAAGATGCAGCCAATGTAATTGAGTCGATCATCATTAAGATGGCATAATCCTTTATGGAAACATTACTGATAGTTGTCATCGTTCTCGCTCTGATATTTGACTTTATTAATGGCTTTCATGATGCTGCCAACTCCATCGCAACCGTTGTCTCTACGCAGGTATTGAGTCCCCTTTCGGCGGTGGTGTGGGCCGCTATGTTTAACTTCATCGCCTATTGGATTTTTGAATTGAAGGTAGCCGATACGGTTGCCAAAACAGTAAGACCCGAAAATATTACACTAACGGTTGTGTTGGCCGGTATTATTGCAGCCATCATATGGAACCTCCTTACCTGGTGGTGGGGGATCCCTTCCAGTTCATCGCATACCCTGATTGGTGGATTTGCAGGTGCGGGAATCGCCCATGCCGGCGGTTTTGATGCCATTCAATTCGACAAGGTGATGCCAACGGTATATTTCATTGTACTGGCCCCCGTCATCGGTTTGCTGATGTCTTACATCATATCGGTCATTACACTGCATATCTGTAAGAGGTCAAATCCATCGCGGGTAGATAAAATTTTCAGGCGTCTGCAACTCCTTTCTTCGGCAGCCTATTCCCTGGGCCATGGAGGCAATGACGCGCAAAAGGTAATGGGTATTATCGCCGCGGCCATGCTCAGCCAGGGCACCATCAGTTCAATGAGCGATTTGCCCGAATGGGTGCCACTGGCCTGTTATGTTTCTATCGCTCTCGGCACCATGATTGGCGGTTGGAAAATTGTGAAAACCATGGGGCAGAAAGTGACCAAACTGACCCCTTTCGAGGGCTTTAGCGCCGAAACTGCCGGCGCCATTACCTTGTTTGCCACACAGCATTTTAAAATTCCGGTAAGCACTACCCATACCATCACCGGTTCTATTGTAGGCGTAGGTTTAACCAAAAGGATTTCAGCCGTAAGGTGGGGAGTAACGCTGCAACTGATCTGGGCTTGGGTACTAACCATACCCGTATCCGCAGCCCTCGCCGGATTTGTTCTGTACCTGCTGGAAGCCTTCATGGGGGCTTAGTTCCGGTAGGGCCACGTTTTTATTAGACCCCTGCATGCTATTCTTATTTCGGTCACTGCAGCTGGAATCCAATCATTTCAGGCATGACCCGGCCATATCCAAATCCTCCTTTCAGGATATCTATTCTCATAAGTACTGTAAATCAATATGTTATTACCGTATTTTTGATACCTACAGGCTATAACTTTATTAGCTTAGAATTGTTCTAAATAAGCCGTTTCGGCGTACCTTTGCAGAAGAATTAAAAAAGTATGATTACAGTTACAGAAAAAGCCCGGGAAAAGGCCATGGAGTTAATCCGCAACGAGCATCGTCCGGAAGATTCTTTTATCCGTGTGGGTGTACAGGGTGGAGGTTGTTCCGGATTAAGTTACAGCCTGGAGTTTGATCACCAGCTTAAGCCGGATGATAAAGTGTTTGAAGATAAAGGCATCAGAATAGTATGTGATAAAAAGAGTTTTCTTTACCTGGTAGGTACCCAACTTGATTTCAGTGACGGGCTGAATGGTAAAGGATTTCAGTTTAACAATCCGAATGCCAGCCGTACCTGCGGTTGTGGAGAATCATTCGCAGTCTGACCCGCGGAACCAGGGTAATCGGGGCCGCCGCTGGCTTCAATAAAAAATCACTATGTCAGAAGACTTAAAAATACTGGACGAAGTAACCAACTCGGAATATAAGTGGGGATTCGTCAGCAATATCGAAAGTGAGACCGCTCCCAAGGGCTTAAACGAAGAAATCGTTCGTTTCATATCCATGAAAAAGAATGAGCCCGAGTGGTTGCTGGCCTGGCGCCTGAAAGCTTACCGGCACTGGCTGACGATGACGGAACCGGTATGGCCCAACCTTAGTTATCCCGCCATTGACTTTCAGGATATTATTTATTATTCCGCACCCAGGAAAAAGCCATCGCTCAACAGCCTCGATGAACTGGATCCTGAAATCAAGGCTACCTTCGACAAACTGGGTATTTCCCTCGAAGAACAGAAGCGTCTGGCAGGTGTGGCCGTAGATGCCGTTATTGACAGCGTGTCGGTGAAAACTACCTTTCGTGAAACCCTGGCGGAGCTCGGCATTATTTTCTGTTCCTTTAGTGAAGCCGTTCAGGAACACCCAGAGCTGGTGAAGAAGTACCTCGGCTCCGTGGTACCCTATACCGATAACTTCTATTCCGCTTTAAACAGCGCGGTATTCAGCGACGGCTCTTTCTGTTATATCCCCAAAGGAGTGCGTTGCCCGATGGAGTTAAGCACTTACTTCCGTATCAATAGCGCAGGAACCGGCCAGTTTGAAAGGACACTCATTATCGCTGATGAAGGTGCCTTTGTCAGTTACCTCGAAGGATGTACAGCGCCCATGCGCGATGAAAATCAGTTGCACGCGGCCGTAGTGGAAATTGTTTCGCACACGGATGCCAGTGTAAAATACAGCACAGTGCAAAACTGGTATCCCGGTGATAAGAACGGCAAAGGCGGTATCTATAATTTCGTTACCAAGCGTGGAATTTGCCTGGGTGAAAGGGCTAAGATTTCATGGACACAGGTTGAAACCGGCTCCGCCATCACCTGGAAATACCCAAGCGTAATTTTAAAAGGGGATTACTCGGTGGGTGAGTTTTACTCAGTGGCGGTCACCAATAATATGCAGCAGGCCGACACCGGTACCAAGATGATCCATCTCGGAAAAAATACAAAGAGTATCATCGTTTCCAAAGGCATATCCTGTGGCCGCAGTCAGAATTCTTACCGCGGCCTGGTCCGCATAGGCAGGAAAGCGGAGCATGCCCGTAACTTCTCCCAGTGCGATTCACTCCTCATCGGGGATAAATGCGGCGCACACACCTTTCCCTATCTCGAAGTATCCAATAAAACGGCGAAGGTGGAGCATGAAGCTACCACAAGTAAGGTAGGGGAAGATCAGATTTTCTATTGCAACCAGCGTGGAATTTCAACGGAGGATGCGGTGAACCTGATCGTAAACGGGTATTGCAAGGAAGTATTTAACCAACTGCCGATGGAATTCGCCGTCGAAGCGCAAAAACTGCTCGCCATTTCGCTCGAAGGATCGGTGGGATAGTAGAGGTGAAGTACCTGTTGTATAACAGGAGTGGAGTTACGTAAACCTGAATAAAGAAGATATAAATTCGATAATCTAAAGATGTTAAGCATAAAAAACCTGCAGGCCTCCGTGGAAGGAAAGCAAATCCTCACCGGACTGAACCTGGATGTGAAACCCGGCGAAGTGCATGCCATCATGGGCCCTAACGGATCCGGAAAAAGTACGCTGGCTTCGGTACTGGCCGGCCGTGAGGAATATGAAGTAAC
Source organism: uncultured Bifidobacterium sp. (assembly GCA_964534995.1). Lineage (GTDB taxonomy): Bacteria > Bacteroidota > Bacteroidia > AKYH767-A > OLB10 > JAJTFW01. The sequence goes on along the minus strand of CAZHSC010000036.1, from coordinate 23,336 downwards.
CGGGGGCCATGTTGATTTTCTGGGTAACGACCTCCTGGAAATGTCACCCGAAGACCGCGCGCGGGCCGGATTGTTTCTGGCCTTTCAGTATCCTGTGGAAATACCCGGGGTAAGTAACGCCAATTTTCTCAAAACAGCAGTGAATGAGGTGCGGAAAGCCCGTGGTCAGGAAATTCTGGATTCAAAGGATTTTCTTAAACTGATGAATGAAAAAATGAAACTGGTGGAGATGGACAAAGCCATGACGCAGCGTTCGGTGAATGAAGGTTTCAGTGGCGGAGAGAAGAAAAGAAATGAAATTTTCCAGATGGCTATGCTGGAACCCAGGTTGTCGATTCTCGATGAAACGGATTCCGGACTGGATATTGATGCTTTGCGCATCGTCTCCAACGGCGTGAACGCCCTGCGAGGCGCCGACAGGGCATTTCTGGTGATTACCCACTATCAGCGCCTGCTCGATTATATCGTACCTGATTTTGTACATGTATTGTACAAAGGAAGAATTGTAAAATCAGGCAACAAGGACCTGGCCCTGGAACTGGAAGAAAAAGGATACGATTGGATTAAAGAAGAAGTAGCCTTAAGTACCTGATCCTTTATGACAACAGACACATCAATATTACCGGCGAAATCTTCTTTTCTGCCTGAAGCGGAAAAGATAGCAGGCCGCCTGAACAGCAGTCAACCAGCCTTTGCTGTGCACCGGAGCAGGGCCGCCGCCGCTTTCGGTAAGTTGGGAATTCCCGGTAAAAAACATGAAGAATGGAGGTACCTGGATCTTACGTTTATTGAAAATGCGGGCTATCGTACCGTTAGTTTCGCTGAAGAGCAGCAGCTAAAAGAAAAAGACGCAATGCAGTTTAGCTTGGCCGGCAGCGACGCGATCCTCTGCATCATTGAGAATGGATTGCTGAACAGGGAGGCCTCTAACCTTGCGCATCTGCCGAAAGGAATAAGAATAGAAACGCTCTCCGGCTTCTTGGATAACTCACTGGTAAAAGAACATATTTTCAAACACGCGGAGGTGGAGGATGATGCACTGGTGGCGATGAACACCATGCTGTGCATGGATCCTGTCGTTATCCTGGTTGACAAAGGCGTTAAAATTACCAGCCCCGTGCAGTTGGCCTTTGTGGCGAACGGTGTGGAGGAACCCCTGATGATACCTGCCCGCGTGCTCCTCGTACTCGGCGAGCAGTCGGAATGTACGCTCGTGGAATCCTATCATAGCTATAAAAGCAATGCCCCCGTATTTACCAATGCCGTAACGGAAGTGGTGCTGGGTCGGGCTGCACGTTATTTCGGAACAAAAATACAGGCCGAAGCGGCCAATGCAAGGCAGATCAATTACCATAAAGTGGTGATGGCCCGCGACAGTTATCAGCACCTCACTACGGTAAGCCTGGGAGGAGAGCTTGTGAGAAATACGTTGCAGATACATATGGACGGAAAAAATGCCAATTCCTGGCTGAACGGACTGTATGTGGCCAATGGTACCCAGGTCATCGACAATCATACACTGGTGGATCATGCCCTGTCGGATTGTTACAGCAATGAACTGTATAAAGGCATTCTGGATGATCAGGCCCTGGGCGTTTTTAATGGTAAAATCCGGGTGAGGCAGGATGCGCAAAAAACCAATGCCTACCAGTCTAATAAAAACCTCTTGTTGAGCAATGAGGCTTCCATGAACACGAAACCGCAACTGGAGATTTTCGCCGATGATGTAAAGTGCAGCCACGGTGCCACCACAGGTCAGCTTGACGATGAGGCGCTGTTTTACCTGCGCGCGCGCGGTATCGGTGAAAAAACGGCGAGGGCATTGCTGAACCATGCCTTTGCAGCGGATGTTATAGATCAGATTGAGAACGCGGCAGTGCGTGATAGCCTGATGCGTCTGCTTGACAGCAAACTGGCCGGCGTGTAACAGGTGTGGTAAGACATTATAATTCAACCTATACCCCCGGATAAGGGGGTAAAACAGCGTAATTACAAAAAAGGAATGTCTGTTTTCAACGTACATAGTGTCCGAAACGATTTTCCGATTCTGTCGGAGAAGGCGTATGGCAAGCCTTTGATTTATTTTGACAATGCCGCCACCTCTCAAAAACCGAAGGCGGTGATTGATGCGCTCGTCCATTATTATTCGCATTACAATGCCAATATCCACCGCGGGGTACACTTCCTCTCCCAAAAGGCCTCTATGGCTTTTGATGAGGTGAGGGAGAAGGCAAGGGAGTTTGTCAATGCCGCTACCGCTGACGAAATCATTTTTGTAAAAGGCACCACCGAAGCGATTAACCTTGTGGCTGCCACCTATGGCCGCAAGCATATTGGTAAAGGAGATGAAGTACTGATTTCCGCGATGGAGCATCACAGCAATATCGTTCCCTGGCAACTCCTGTGTGAGGAAAAGGGCGCCTGCCTGAAAGTGATACCAATTAATGACCGTGGTGAACTGATGATGGATGCGCTGGATAGCCTGTTGACTGAAAGGACAAAGCTGGTATCGCTGGTGCATACCTCCAATTCATTGGGTACGGTAAATCCGGTGAAGGAAGTCATCAGCAAGGCACATGCAAAGGGGATACCTGTGCTGGTTGACGGGGCGCAGAGTACGGCGCACCAGGTGACCGATGTGCAGGATATGGATGCAGATTTTTTTGCGTTCAGCGGCCATAAAGTTCTTGGTCCTACAGGTGTTGGATGCCTGTACGGCAAACGTCAGCTCCTCGAAGAGATGCCGCCTTACCAGGGTGGAGGCGAGATGATATCATCCGTTACCTTCGAAAGAACGACCTATAATGAAGTCCCGTATAAGTTTGAAGCGGGAACACCCGATATTTCAGGGGTCATCGCGCTGGGTGCCGCTTTTGATTACTGGAAGGCGATGGACAGAGCCGCGGCTGCAACCTGGGAACAGGACTTATTGCAATATGCCACCGGACTGGTTTCGGCTATACCCGGCGTTAGCATCCTTGGCAACGCTAAGGAAAAGGCAAGCGTACTCTCATTGGTGATTGAAGGGGTGAACGCCCTTGACGCTGGGATGTACCTCGATACAAAGGGTATCGCCGTACGTACCGGACACCACTGTACCGAGCCCGTCATGATTCGTTACGCGGTACCGGGTACCCTACGCGCCTCTTTTATGTTTTATAATACCAAAGAAGAAATTGATGTGTTCGCGGAGAACCTGTTCAGGGCCATCCGCTTCCTGCAACCCCAGGCAACATTATGAAGGACGTACACGAAACGGAACAGGAAATAGTGGAGGACTTCGCCCTCTTCGATGACTGGGAGCAGAAGTACCAGTACATCATTGAACTGGGACAGAAACTTCCGCCCCTTGACAGGAAGTATATGACCGATGATTTTAAAATCAAAGGATGTCAGAGTTCAGTATGGTTACATGGTGAAGAGAAAGACGGTAAACTGTATTTCAGCGCCGACAGTGATTCAACCTTTGTGAAAGGGGAAATTGCACTGCTGATAAAAGTACTCTCCGGTCAGTCGCCGGAAAATATCATACGCGCGAAACTTGACTTCATTGATAAAATCGGTTTGCGGCAACATATAGCCGTTACCAGGGCCAACGGACTCGCTTCAATGATTAAGCAAATGAAAACTTATGCGGTTGCTGCTGCAAGCCATACGCGATAAACTAAAGGATAAGAATACACCGGACACAGTCATGTCAGAAAACGATCAGCTTCCTGAAGTAAAACCTTTGCGTGAACGTATTATTGATACGCTGAAAACCTGCTATGACCCGGAAATCCCGGTGGATATATGGGAACTGGGACTTATATACGAAATCAATATTTCGGAAGGAAACGATGTACATATTAAAATGACCCTTACGTCACCGGCCTGTCCGGTAGCTGAAACCCTGCCACCCGATGTAGAACAGAAAGTGCGCGACATTCCGGATGTGAATACGGCGAAGGTGGAGATTACTTTTGACCCGCCCTGGGAAAAAGAGATGATGAGCGAAGAGGCAAGGCTGGAGTTGGGTATGTGGTGAGGGGGAATGTGAATTACGGATAAGGTTACGAATGTACGAATCTATACGAATGTACGAATTACGGATAAGGTTACGAATGTACGAATGTACGAATAAGGTTACGAATGTACGAATCTATACGAATGTACGAATGTACGAATAAGGTTACGAATGTACGAATCTATACGAATGTACGAATTACGGATAAGGTTAC
>CAZHSC010000036.1:0-19016 GCA_964534995.1 uncultured Bifidobacterium sp. | reverse complement strand
GTACGAATCTATACGAATGTACGAATTACGGATAAGGTTACGAATGTACGAATGTTCGAATGAGGAAAAGGTTGCAAATTGCGGATAGGGTTACGAATGTACGAATCTATACGAATGTACGAATTACGGATAAGGTTACGAATTACGAATCTATACGAATATACGAATGTAGGAATGTAGGAATAGAGAATATATACGCATGTACGAATATGGATGAGTTTACGAATGTCCGGATGCGGAGAAGGTTACGAGTTACGAAAGTGTGAAGGGGGCTTTTGTTTGGGAGTGATGATAATTGGTGTTGGAGTTTGATAGTGGATGTTGAAGCGATATTATTAATTATACTGTTGAACTAATTTTTAAATGTCGGAAATAGTAAATAGAGTTGCGCAGAGTGGTATTGTGACCATTGACCTGGAGGAGTTGTTTCCGGCGGGTGAGCGGGTACTTTTTGATATCAGTACACAGTTGGTGGAAGGATTGCTGTTACGGGAAAAGGATTTCAGGGATTTTATTGCCAGGCATGCATGGCAGGAGTATGCCGGTAAACATGTTGCATTGTATTGTTCAACAGACGCTATTGTGCCGCGCTGGGCCTGGATGTTATTGTCTTCCGCTTTGCAGCCTTTTGCAGCTACTGTTGTTGTCGGTAATTCGGAAACGTTAGAAACGGAATTGTTCCGTCGTATAACGGATCAGATAAATCCGGAAGACTACCGTGACCGGCGTGTGGTGATAAAGGGATGCAGTAACCGGCCGGTTCCTCTGCAGGCCTACGTAGCACTAACTGCTAAATTGCAACCGGTGGTAAAAAGTATTTTATATGGGGAGCCTTGCAGTACGGTACCCATTTACAGGAAACCTGCATCCTGACCGGTATATACCCCCAGTGTGGTTCGGAATAATGTATCTTCGCACACAAATTGTTATCGAAATGAATAAAATCCTGCTGCTGTTGCTGCTGATGGCTTCCCGGCCGGCCCTTTCGCAACAGTTACCGGAGAAAGACCCTCAGCATGAAAACGTTTTTATACGCGTTGAAAAAATGCCCGTGTTTCCCGGTGAGGAGGGAGCCTTGTTTACCTACCTTTCAAAGGAGCTGAAGTATCCGCAAAGCGCCCTGGATAAGAAAATCGAGGGAAAAGTGTTTTTGTCTTTCATAGTGGATACAAAGGGGAAAATAAGCGATGTGAGTGTTTTGAGGGGTGTTCATCCCGATATTGACAAAGAGGCGGTGCGAATGGTAAAATCTATGCCCGACTGGAAACCGGGAACACAAAACGGGGTACCAGTGAACGTGCGCTTTACCCTGCCTATTAATTTCCGATTGAACTGAATATGCAGATTAGCCTGGATCTCATCAAACAACCCATCCGGAAGGAGATGGATACGTTTGAATTGAAATTCAGAAAGGCTATGCAAAGTTCTGTCCCGCTACTTGACAGAATTATGCACTATATTGTAAAGAGAAAGGGGAAGCAGATGCGTCCAATGTTCGTCTTTCTTTCCGCGGGATCTTCCGGCGCTATTACAGAATCTACTTATCGCGCTGCCTCCCTCATTGAGCTGTTGCATACCGCAACCCTGGTGCACGATGATGTGGTGGATGACAGTAACCTGCGGCGGGGATTCTTTTCAATTAACGCGCTGTGGAAAAATAAGATCGCCGTACTGGTAGGTGATTATCTCCTCTCACGCGGCCTGCTCTTGTCGGTGGAGCACGAGGAATATGAATTGCTTAAAATAGTATCCACGGCGGTGCGCAAAATGAGTGAAGGGGAACTGCTGCAAATTGAGAAAGCCCGAAAGCTCGATATTACGGAAGACGTTTACTTCGAAATTATTACTGCTAAAACAGCTTCGTTGATCGCCTCCTGCTGCGCTACCGGCGCCTCTTCTTCGGGGGCGGATAAGGAAATGGTGAAGCGCTTCCATGATTTTGGTGAAGCCGTGGGCATTGCTTTTCAGATTAAAGATGACCTTTTCGATTATGAACAGGCAGAACAAACCGGTAAACCCCGGGGTATTGACATCAAAGAACATAAAATGACCCTGCCTTTGATTTATACCCTGCAGCATGTGGGCTCATCCGATAAGAAGTTTATCATCAATACGGTGAAAAGTTACAGTGATAACAAGAAAAGGGTGGAGCAGGTGATTCAAATGGTAATGGAAGCCGGCGGCCTGCAATATGCCCGGGAGAAAATGCACCAATTTCAGAATCAGGCCTTTAATTTTATTCACGAAATTCCTGATTCCGGCTATAAAAATTCGATGATGCAGTTGGTACGTTTTACGACCGAACGTACGCATTAATTGTAAAATCTTTCTGATCTTTTTCGGTGGTATTGTATCTTTACTAGCTGATGATTGCTAATGCCACCAAGGAACTTATTCTCGAAACTGCCCGTATTGAAGAGGTAGTGGGGGATTTTGTTGTATTAAAAAAGAGAGGAGCTAACCTGCTTGGACTTTGTCCTTTTCACAACGAACGAACTCCTTCCTTTACCGTATCGCCGGTAAAAGGTTTTTTTAAATGCTTTGGCTGCGGAAAGGCTGGGGATTCCCTTACTTTCATCATGGAGCATGAACATATGACTTTTCCGGAGGCTTTACGATACCTTGCCAGGAAATATAATATTACCATCGAGGAAGAGGCGCCGGATCCTGAGTTTCTAGAACAGCAATCGCAACGGGAAGACCTGTTTAAAGTGATGGCCTATGCACAGAATTTTTACCGGGATTACCTCTGGAACTCGGAAGAGGGTAAGGCCATCGGATTGTCTTATTTCCACGAACGGGGATTTACAGATGATATCATCCACCGCTTTCATCTGGGCTATTCTCCCGACAAATGGGATAACCTGTATTCGGCTGCCCTTAAAGCCGGATTTAAACCTGAGCACCTTGAAAAAGCCGGCCTGCTCATCTTGCAGGATCAAAAGCAGTATGACCGTTTCAGGGGGAGGGTGATGTTTCCGATACATAACCTGACTGGAAGAGTCATCGCTTTTGGCGCGCGTATATTAAAAACGGATCCAAAAAGCCCTAAATACCTTAATTCACCGGAAACCGAAATTTATTTCAAGAGCAAAAACCTGTACGGTATCTCCCAGGCGCGAAAGGCGATCGCCGCCCATGACCTCTGTTACCTCGTAGAGGGATATACGGATGTTATCAGCCTGCACCAGGCCGGAATAGAAAATGTGGTGGCGTCGAGCGGTACGGCATTAACGCCGGAGCAGATACGATTAATAGGACGCTACACACGGAATGTTACGGTGCTTTACGATGGCGACGCGGCGGGAATAAAAGCATCCATCCGGGGGATAGACCTTATTCTGGAAGAAGGCATGAATGTGCGTGTGGTTCTTTTTCCTGATGGCGAAGACCCGGATTCCTATGCGTCAAAAGTGAGCACTGAAGAACTGAAGGAGTTTTTAAAAGGTCAGGCAGTTGATTTCATCACTTTTAAAACCAAACTGTTGCTTGCCGATGCTGCCGGTGATCCCATCCGCAAAGCCGCGCTGATCAGGGATATTGTTGAAACCATTGCGAAAATTCCGGATGCTATTACCAGGGCGGCCTACATAAAGCATACCTCCGTGCTCATGGAGATGGCCGAAACAGTATTGCTGAATGAACTGAATAAAATCCTGCGAAAGCAATCGCGCAAACCGGGTGAGGACCCTTTGCATGATGGAGACCTTTCTGCCGGCCGACCGGCAATGCCCGATGACCCCCTTGCCGCCGCAGTTGCAGAACAGCAAACAGAAGCAATAGATGAGTTCAGTACAGCCAGCCAGGAAGAGGAAATCATCCGAATCATGCTGCTCTACGCCGATCATAATTTTGTTATCCCCTTTGGTGAGGAATCAGCCGCTACCCGGGTAAAGGATTTTATTATTTCCCATTTGCGCGATGATGGTATTCATTTTACCAATGAGATCTACGCAGGCATACTCGCTGAATTTTTTACGCAGTTTGATGAAGGCCGGTCTTATAGCGAGCAGGAATTTTTGCACCAGCTATCGCCGGAAGTAAAGAGTACCGCCATCAGCCTGATGACACCTCCCTATGAACTGGCAAAATGGGATCAGCATCAGATTGAAGTGAAACGTGAAACGGATCAGCTTCATAAAACGGTTATTGATCCTGTGATGTACATCAAGAAAAAGCAACTCGCCAAAATTAAAGCGGATTTACAGGCGCAGTTGAAAGCCCGCCAGGAAGCGGATATTTCTTTCGATGACCTCCTGGAGGATATCAGTAAGGTGAACAGTCTACAGGTGTTTTTAAATCAATTTACCAATACCGTTATTCAGAAGTGAAGCGGAGCGGCAAGGCCCATAATTTCCTTTGACAACTCCTTGGTCGCCTGCGTCATGCAGGCCTTGAAAGTATGCTTGGCTTATGTTTTATTACGGTTTTTTCGAAATTTCGGGCATACGCAATAGTTATACCGCCTTCCCGTACCGGTATCAATAAAAATAACCGCATTATTGTTTCATGAATTTCTTCACCAGCACCCTGCCATCATCAAACAGGAACCGTGCCTGGTAGAGCCCGCTTTTAAGTGTACTGAGATCAACAGCATTTTTCACCTGCAATTCCTGCAGGAGCAGACGCCCGCTGATGTCAAACACCTCCACCCTTTGTACCGGTAACAAACTGTTATAATACAGGAAAGATCCGGCAGGATTTGGATAAAGGGAAAGGCTGATATCATCATAAACCTCATCCAGTCCGGTTAACAGTGAGGGGTCAAGAATAAATAATCCCCCCGTTTGTGTGCCTATCCACACCCTGCCGCTGTCATCAATATTTACGCATTGTATCATGACATCGGTGAGCGGAGAATTGGAAGTATCATATGCAATGAAATTGCTGCCGTTTTTATAGAGGATTCCTTTGTCAAAAGTACCGATCCAGGGCTGATACGTCTGGTCCAGTTTAACGCAGGTAAGACCCGGGGTGGGAATATTGGACGAAAGCTGGTTGTAAGTGAACCAGCCAAATCCATTGAGCTTTACAATAAGCCCGTTTGCCGGGGATGCCATCCAGAGATTGCCCAGATTGTCCATGTCAATGCCAAGAATTGTATTGTCCGATATCCCTGAATTCTGAGTGATAAATTCCGTGAAGTTGGTGTCCTTGTCAATGGATATCAGGCCGCCGTTGATAGTCCCTACCCATTTATTGTTGCTGATGGTATCCACATACATGGATGCCATGTTGTTTGAATTGAGTATGCTGTTAAACTGATCGTAAATGGTATAGGTGGTCAGTGAATCAATACGACAGAGGCCGCCAATGGTACCTGCCCATACTACATGGTTGGTATCAATACCAAGGCTCCTGACGAAATCGGAAGGCAAGGGTGAGTTCTGTGTGTTTTTCAAAATCCAGGTGGTATCATTGAAAATACTTAAGCCGTTGTTAAAGGTGCCAATCCATTTCACACCGTTTTTATCGATAACCAGGCTGCGGATTCCGTTATCGCCTATGCCGGAATTGGCGGTATTGAATACGGTCCACTGTCCATTCACCAGCCTGGCCAGTCCCCAGTCAGTTCCAATCCAGGCAGTACTGTCATTTTCAAAGGCAATACACCGTATAGAATTATCGGGCAGCGATGAGTTGGATATATTGTAGGAAGTCCAGGCAGACCCCTGTCCCGATACGGTTTGAAAAGTGAGTAAAATGCAAGCAAACAATAGCGCAAGCGACTTTATGTTATTTTTCATGATATTGATATTCTTTGCAAAAATACAAAGCCGTTCTTAGAATTAAGAACGGCTTTGATTGAGTTTAATCAGTTTCTGAATTATTCAATGATGAGGCGCTGGGCAAAGGATTTTCCATCCTGAATTATATTTACGATGTATACTCCGGGTGTAACTTTGCGTACATCCACCAGGTATTTGTTGATTCCGTTGGAAGGATTTACAGATTGCGTATATACGTCTTGTCCGAGCACATTGGTAAGTTTTAATATGGAAGCTTTCTCCGAGATGCTGTTAAACTGAATTTCCACATAGGTAGTGGCGGGGTTTGGCAATAATGTCAAGCCGGCTACAGAAGAAGTGGTGAAGTCAGAAATCTCCAGACAGTTGTTCACTGCTATAGATTGGGTCTTATTGGAGGATATTCCGCAGGCATTGGAGGCTTTCACTTTTATTTTACCGGAAACAGCATTGAGTGCGAAATCAACCGCGACGTTTTGCGTGCCCTGACCGCTGGCAATAGTAGCATTGGCAGGTGCTGTCCAGGTGTAGCTGCTGGCACCATATACCGTGCTCGCACTGTAGTTTACACCGGATTGGCCCATACATACGCTGGTGGGGCCGCTGATAGTAGCTGGAATTGCCGGACTGGCTTTGACGCTCTTAGTCCTTGCGGTGCTGATGCCGCAGGCATTTTGAGCGGTAACAGAAATGGTACCACTGCTGAATCCTGCTCCAAACTGAACGGAAATGGAGTTGGTGCCCTGTCCGGACATAATGGTGCTGCCTGCAGGGACGGTCCAGTTGTAAGTTTTACCGCTTGAATTGGCAACGGTATATGTTTCAAGGCTGTTGCATACGCCGGTTCCGTTACCTGAAATAACACCCGGGGTAGCCGGAAAGTCAAGTGACAGTGATTTGGAACGTAATGGGCTTGTTCCGCATCCGTTTACTGCACCAACACTTAAAGTGCCGCCGGTGAAACCACCGTTAAACTGCAGACTGATGGTGAGCGTACCTTGGCCGCTGAGAATGGTTGTTCCGGCGGGGATGCTCCAGGCGTAAGAAGAAGCGTTGGCAACAGCGGCAACGGAGTAAGAGACAACTTCACCCTGGCAGGCTTTGCCTTTACCGCTTATTGAACCGGGACGTACAGGCACTGTGTTACTGGCTGATACGGAAATGCATCTTGGCGTACTGCTTCCACACACATTGTTGGAAACCACACATAAGTTTCCGCTGGACGCAGTGAGTGCATTCACGGTAACCGTGTTGCTGCCCTGACCCTGGATGAACATTCCTGCAGGAGCAGTCCAGGTATAGGAAGTGGCGTTTCCGATAGGATTAACAAAGAAAGAAGCGGACATAGGAAGGCAGTTATGCCCTGTGCCCACAATGGAAGTGGGGGCGATAGGTACTGTGAGTACATCAACATTTACAGATGCCGAGGCGGTACATCCATTGGCATCGGTTCCGGTTACTGTATAGGTGGTATTGCTTGCAGGAGATGCACTCACGGAGGCACCGCTTGTCTGATTCAGTCCACTGGATGGGCTCCAACTGTAGGTAAGTGCGCCGCCGGCTATTAAAATAATCGATTGCCCGCTGCACACACTGGTATCGGAACTTACAGTTACCACCGGATTTGGATACACGGTTACAGTCACCTGTGTTGAGTTTGAACATCCGCTTACAGAACCTGTGATGGTGTAGGTAGTACTTTGCGCGGGTGTAGCGATGACGGAGTTGCCGGAAGTCGTATTCAGACCGGTAGCGGGGCTCCATGATAAATTGGAGGCTCCTGTAGCCTGAAGAGTTACCGAACCGCCCTGACATATGCCGGTATTGGAGGAAGCAATGATATTGGGCAGGGGATTTACAACCACGGTTACATAGGCAGTGTCAGAGCATCCACCCGAGGTACCCACTACCATATACGTAGTAGTTTGAGCGGGAGTAGCAACCACATTGTCGCCGGTAGTGGCACTCAATCCGGTAGCAGGGCTCCACACATAGGTAGTAGCACCGGAAGCGGAGAGGGTTGCGCTTTGTCCTTCGCAAATGGGCGCCGGTGTATTGGTAGTTACGTTAATGCCATTGCCAACATTAACAGTTACTGTCTGGCTTCCCTGACAGCCCGTTCCGCTTTCAGTAGCGGTAACGCTGTAAGTGGTGGTTTGAGCAGGATTATCCACCGGGTTCTGCAGCGATGAAGAAAACCCTGCCGGTAATGAAGTCCAGTTATAACTGAGTGTAGTCGGAACCACATCATTCAGGTTCAATGTCCAGGAATTTAAAGTACCCACATCGGTTCCGGCAAGGTCCATCACCTTTAAGGTCCAGGTACCATTTGAATTACCGGTTAAAGAAGTGAAGGGGCCGTCGGGTCTGTAGCTGCCGGCAAATGGAGCGGAGCCCTGTGAAATGGCAAGAGAAGCGGAAGCGATGAAGATCGTATTGTTGAAATTATTACCACTGCCCCCTCTGCGGTTACTCAGGTTGATTGCATTACCGGAAGGCGCGATCAGTTGAATCTGAAGGTCGCCGTCGTAAGTGTGTGTAATATTAAGCTGTACTGAAACAACGGTATTGCTGTTAATGGTTAGGGGGTCGATGTTGTTTACAGTGATATAACTCGATATCCCTGTGGCATTGTTGTCGGGAATATTATATACCGTGTTATTGGTATAGGTTACCTGCTGGTTGGAAGTACCACCCGAAGTGGCTGATGCCGCCAACTGAACGCTTTCGCCAGCGCACACATTGGAGGGAGTGGCAGTAGCGGTAACCGGTATTTGTGATACGGTAACCACGGTTGGAGCGGAAGTAGATACACAGGCGGTACCGGTATTTACGGTTACGCTGTAGCTGCCCGATTGGTTAACAGTAATAGATTGCGTGGTTGCGCCGTTATTCCATAAATAGTTTGAAGCGGAGCTGGCAGTAAGTGATACGCTGCCGCCCTGGCAAAAGGTGGTAGATCCGCTGGCTGTAATTACCGGATTGGATCCTCCCTGCTGTGTAAGATTTACCTGTACGGCAAGTACGTTGTTGGTCTCATCACTTTCCAGGAAGTAGTTGTAAGGGTCTAACTGAATAACCATCCAGTACGTTCCGTTACAAAGTCCCGGAGGAAGGTTGATCCACATTCCATCCAGTGACTGATAATAAATATCAGTATAACCTGACGAAATTCCCTGTACAGAAGGTGAACATCCGTAAGAACCACCTCCTAAACCAAAGTTGGGGAAGTTGCCGTTGGTAAGTACATTGTTGGCACTGTCCACACAATGTCCGTTATAATAGGAGCAGGTACCGTAATCCATCAGGCAAAAGGCCAGCTTTGAACCGGTTCCCACTACCGGCCAGTTCAGGGGATTTGGATCCGCCGTAGCCGTCCTGAGTGTATAAATACCCCAGTCATCCACGTGCATGTGGTTGTGAGTAGGGTGATATGTCATGCTGCCGGCAAAACGGTCGTAGGAGGTCATGGTGTTGCCGTTTTTATGGTATACCCGCTGGTTTACCAATTGACGGAGATACGCTCCGTTAGGACATGTAAAATTTGAAGCAACGTTATAGAAAGTATCCGTTCCGCAGATGGCGGTGGTGGTGGTGCGTACTTCCAGTGGACCATGTCCGATGTTTGGAGTGGAAACGGAAACACGTAAACGTCCGTCATTTCCGCTGCAGGAAGGACTGCATACCTGGGGATATTCCACATAGCCGCTGGAACCATTTACCAGCAGGGGAGGTCGCGCTACTTTAATGTCCGGCAAAAGGTCACAGTTGGTAGTACCATCTTTACAGGCACAGGAAGTGGCATTCGAAGTAGTACATTGAGCATAAGTAATGATGGGTGACATCAGCAAGAGTACCCAAAGCAGTAACTGTTTTTTCATGTGTATTATGTGCGATTTGATTTTTTTCTGGTTCAATTTGCGTTTGAAAAAAATGTTCAATCTTGTAATTTTTCCCTTTTATTGATGTACGTCATTTTAAAGATAATTCAAATATCGGAAGGAAAAGAGGTGTTATAATCTTTTCTTGGGCCAACAGGCGTTTTTTTAGGGTGAACAAATTTTCTGATTTATAGGGGGAAGGATGATCTGGAAAGGGAGTGAATAAATTTTATGCAGAAAATTAAGCGTAATGAATTGTAAATAAGATAGTTGAGATTTATCCGGTGCCCTGCGATCAGTGCAACAGGGGATCCAGTGTTTTCTTGAAATTTTCCCGGTACCTGAGCCAGTAATCACCGGTTGCGGGGCCCGAAAAGCCACTGGTCACTTTTACAATGTTTCCATTTCGGTCGATAAATAGCGTAGTGGGGTAAGAAAAAAAATCACGGATGACGGGCAACACTTTTTGAACTTCATTTTTTTGAGCAACTCCCGCGATGAGTACGGGGTAGCTCAGTTGTAATCTGTTTTTTAGCTTCTTAACATGAGCGGCAGCGGTCCGGAAGTCTGACGGTCGTTCAAAGGCGAGCCCGATGATTTCCAGGCCCTCTCCGGCCCTGGCTTTATAAACGCTGTCAAGAAAGACGGATTCATCCATACAGTTCGGGCACCAGGTGCCCATAATCTGAACAATGATCGTTTTATTCCTGAATCTTTCATCCTCCAGACTCATGATCACGCTGTCGGGATCCGGAAGGCGGAAACTGATTTTACCCTGCGCCTGCGTAATTTGATCGGCGTTTCGCAGTCGCACACTATCGTTAATGTATGCACGAAAAGGTACTTTGCGCAGGTTGTCGGTATAAAACATTCCCTGCATGGTATCGACGTTTAACCTGGCAAGGTACAGCCATGCATGAGCGCCGTCAAAAACACTAAGCTTCAGCGAATCTCCGTCATGAATTCCTTCCAGGTAACGGTGATCGCCCGATTCCGTCATAAAAGTACCCGTTACAAGGCCATGCTTTTCCTTAAAAATACCAATGGCCAGCGATGAATCCGGAGTGCCTGTGCCGAACCACGTTTCCCAGGTACGGCTGCTCAATGGCGGAGTGGCTACGCCCTTTTCCATAGCTGGAAATCTCCAGGTAATATGTTGCCTGGCGCTGAATGGCACGGTAACGGCTGTCTTCCTTCCCCGGTTGATCCACACGCCTGATAAAGTTTCCGTTTCCACCTTACACCGGAATTCAGAGTCATACAAAGGCAAGCGGATAAGCAATGAGTCGCCATGAAGGCTGATTTCATCACATATTATTTTTTCATCTCCGTTTTTCAGGATCATCAGCGGCTGTCCGGCATGAATGGAAAACTCAAACTGAAAAGGGATGTCTGTGCCCGGAACATGCAGGATGCCCAGCCAGAAACCCACCAATATACTGAATAATCCGTTCATTATTTATGGGATATAACTGTATCTTCTTTACAGGATATGAATTCACCGGTAATTACCCAGGCGCTTTTATCTGAAAGCAACATGCTTTGCTCGCTGCTGATGGTATAACCCTTGTGCAGATCGTAGCTGAGCTCCTGTTTTAGTTCAAACCATGAATTTGATTCGACAGTGGATATATGTAAATGCTGTGTCTTTCCATTGCATTGGGTAACCCGCAGCCGTTTTACGGGAGCTTTTTTTGCGGAGGTAGTGTAGGTAATGATCACCAGGCTGTCTTTTAACGAGGTATCGGAGGAATAGGAGTTTTTCCATGCCGGCTTATCAATTTCAGCATCCATAAATGGTTTTAGTTCTTTTTCCCAGGCCGGGGAGGTGATTTTTTTTGATGCTGATGTATTTCCGCTCCGTATGGTTTTCGTCAGTCCGCAACCGTTCTTTTGCATAGCAGCGATTTCACCTGAAAAAAACTGAGACAGGGAAAACAAGCTTTTTTCTCCGGGCTCGTCCGGTTTACTGCAAGCGGACAGCAGGAGCAAAACCGGTATAAATTTCAGGTAGTTCATAGGCCGGCTCCCATACTTCTGGCTTTGTCAAAATAGGCTTTCGCTTTCACGGTATCCCCCATATTCTGCAACGTCACTCCCAGGTTAATTACTGCTTTTACATTTCCGGGATCTGATTGGATGGCTTTTTCGAAAAATAACAGGGCGCTGTCCGGCTTTTGAAGCATGATATAGCAGTTGCCGCTGTTATTCAGGGCATCGGTATAGGTTTGGTTGAAAGAAAGGGCATCCGAATAATCACGGAGGGCTGCACGGTAGTTGCCCGACATGGCATAGGTGTTGCCCCTGTTGTAAAAAGCTTTGTCAAAATCTTTCTTCAGTTCGATGGCTTTATTCAATGCCTGCAACGATTCCTGGATTTTACCAGCTTCGCTCAGGTAAAGTCCATAGTTGTTCCAGGCATCCGGATCTTCGGGTTCCAGTTTCAGCACCGCTTCCAGGTCGGCGAGGGCTTTGTCATATTGCTTGTTCTGCCCATAGGCGATTCCGGAACTGGTCAGGTGATCCGCATCGGTAAATGCTTTGTAGGATCTCGCCTGGTCGAATGCGAAGACTGCGTTTTTTGCATCGCCCAGTTCTTTGTAGGCAATCCCCAGATGATACCAGGCATCGTTATAATTTGGAAGAATGGAAACACCTTTGCTGAGTTCAGCAACTGCCCTTTCCAGATAATTTTTGCGGCTGACACTACCCTCCGGCTCTTCCAGTGCCTTTTCTACAAGATAAGTACTCCCGAGGGCATAACGGATGCGGGCACTTCCGGGAGAGGAGTTAACGTCTTTTTCCAGGAGTGTCAGGTTGTCTTTCCAGTCAAGGTTACGGGCAAAAGTGCGTCCCCCGAAAATTAACAGAATGCATATAGCAGGTATAAACATTTTGTTTTTACGGAACTCCGATACCGTTATCTTGCCATCGTAATCCCTTTTTCCCATGATCCAGCGATTGGCGGCATATCCGGCCAGCATGCATAAGCCGAGGGAAGGGGTGAAGAGAAAACGTTCCGCCATGGTAGCTTCAATCAGGAAGAAAACGTTGGAAACCAGGAGCAGCGTACCCAGAAAGAAGAGGATACCAAAGGAGAGCATATTCCTTTTCGGCAGATTTTTTAGCGCATAGATCAACCCACAGGCAATCAGTGAAAATGTGATAAAGGCACCGGGGTGTGCAAAACTTACATTCGGTATGGTGTTGTATGAATAATCAAAAACCAGCGTAGCAGGCACTACAAACTGCCAGAGATATTTTCCAAGGATATAAAACGCGGTGGCCAATCTTGATGCAACATCCGTGGCACCGATCATCGAATTGTTGATGAGCATCAATTCATATCCTCCGCCTATTTCTCCCAGTACCGTCCACCGGATAATAAAATAAATAAGAATGACCGCAATAAACATAGAGGACAGCAGTACTGTTCTTTTGAGATCCGACCTGGTGAAACACCATATGGCCAGAGGGAAAACACCTGCCCAGGCCACGGAGTTTTCTTTGGATAATAATGCCATGAAAAAGGCAAGGCAGGATGCGATAAGAAAGGTGCGCCTTCGTGTATCGATATAGCGAAAAAGACCGGCCACGCAAAGGATACCGAAGAGGAAGCTTAAAATTTCATCGCGGCTTTTAATATTGGCTACTACTTCTGTATGCAGGGGGTGAAATATCCAAAGCAGGGTGATGAAAACAGGAACAAAGGGGTGCATTTTCACAAGAAACCTTTTAAGGACAAAAAGCAGGAATACCGAGGTGCAGACATACAGCAATACATTGATAAGATGACCCGGGAATGGATTACCGGGAGCAAGTTCCCATTCAACGGCAAACATCGCCACCGATAAAGGGCGGTAAAGACCTTCTTTTCTTTCCCAGAAACCCGCGCGATAGGAGGAGGTGAATATATCTTTTAGTCCTCCCAGCCCTTTTGTGGTGAATTTATTATTTTCAATTACGGTACCATCGTCCACCGCATAGTCATGCCCGAGTGTATTGGCATACAGTAAAAATGTAAGAAGGGCAATAATTACATAAATCCCTTTATAGGAGGATATTATTGCGCTTGCCTGCACGTGCTCGTTTACCTTGGCAGGGCCCGCAGGATTTGAAATTTTCTTTTTCTGCACAGTTCAAAGATATTATTTCATTAACAGACTTATATCTTACCGGCTCAGCGTGATATTTTTTGATTCGCCTTATCATTTTTCAACGGTGGGTTCCCCGGAAGGCGGGGTATAAGTACTGATAAATGGCGCCTGGAGTAATTATTTAATGCCAATAGCATCAAATACTTACGTTTATTTTTGAACTTTTTTGGGACCGGCTCAGGTCATTTGCTTTGTAAATAAATTGAGTTATATTTGTCACATAGAAAAAGACAAAAAATATTATGAAAAAAATTGTTATTCCTGCATTGGTGATTTGCGCTATGGCATTGACATCTTGCCAGCAACGCCTTATTGATTTTACCGTTATCAGCTCTAAAAACGTAACGCTCCGTCTTCCTAACGAAGGTAAAGGCCCACGTACTGAAGGTAAAGAAATGAAAATGTGTGGCCAGCCTATGCTGAAAGCCGCTGTTGACAAGGCTATCGAGAAAGCGGGTCCTGGTTACGACGCTTTGATTGACGGTGTTGTTTACCAAAGAAATGAAATCTTCCGTATCGGTTGGGTAGTACAGGGTACTCCTATCAAAACCAGCAAGCTCAAAGCCAGCGAATAATATCTACAGTTATCTAGTAAAAGAGGAGGGGTCACAAACCCTTCCTCTTTTTTTTGCTTTTTATTAAGCTGAATATGCGTATCCCATAAGCAGGCGGAGGGATGTTACCTTTCATTTGACCATACCATGGAATATAACAGCCGGGCCTGTCCGCAAGTACTCCATTTACTGCTATTTGGCACATTCACTGAAAAATATTTTCTTTCTGCTGTGACTTTCCTTCACCGCCTCCTTCCGGCAATAAAAAAAAGCTGCTCCCGTACGGAAGCAGCTTCTGAGGTATAATTTTTATGGAATGCTTATAAATCAACAACACCCTTAGCGCAACCACCAAAGAACATTCCCCCTGAATCACCCTGGTATTTCCATGTTCTTTTTCCGTTCCGGTCAACAACCACAGCGCCGCGTATCCAGCGTTCTTTGTTTGCCAGTCCTTTGTCCCATTTAATCTGAATGGGGACGGAGAGTTCATAGGCCATATCATCGCGAAGGATTTCACCCCAGAAAATTTCTGTGGTTTGGTTGTCGGCTTTGCCCACACAACGCTCCAGCAACTTGGCCCCGGCGTTTTTCGCGATTGCTTCAATGTACATTTCGGTTTCATCATCTTCGAGGTCCAGCTTGCCTTTGAAGATTTTTGGAATATTGCCATTGTCACCGGAAGCGCCATTTCCATTGGCTCCCGCTTCTTTGGGCGCAGAAAAAGTATCTTCGGAACCATTGGCGTATTTTATTTTTGATAAATCGGTGACAGGCACCGTGTAGGTAGGCCCTTCCAGATTATCGTATTTTTTATACTTGATCACATCCGGGGTGAGCTCAATAATTTTCGCTTGAACCGTTCTGCCATCTGTCAGCGTAATTACATCCTGCGCATATCCCAGACTTGTTATGGCTAGCAGTAATAAGGTAATGATTTTTTTCATGGGGGATAAAGTAATTATTCTTGTTAAATGAGTGGACTAAGTTACAGACATTTTTAAACCCTTGCAAATCATTGCGGGAAACCCGATACATCCCAAATGCTCATGGTGTGATTCACCGAACAGGATACCAGGCTTTTACTGTCATTGGCAAATTCAAGATGAAGTACGGATGCGCCTTTCTCAGCCAGCACCGCTACCTGCTTCTGTGTAGAAAGATCCCACAGCAGGATATTGCCGTCAACAGAAGCACTGGCAATAAAGCGGTTATCAGGAGATAGCGCAAGGGTGGAAATGCCTTCTTTATGCCCCTCCAGCGTATGTAATAGTTTTGATTGCTGATAATCCCAGATCTTAATGGTTTTATCAAAACTTCCGGTGATCAGGGTTTTCATATCCGGGCTGAGCTTAACGGAATAAATCCAGTCGCTGTGCCCCGCAAAGGTTTTCAGAATGTTTCCTGTTTTTACATCCCATGCTTTGGCAACATTGTCATGATTGCAGGAAATAATGGTATTACCATCGGGGCTGAAAAAGGCTTCATCCGTCCAGATGCCTTCACCCAGCTGATTTTCTTTTTTAAGGCAGCTGCTTTCCCATATCATCAAGGCGTTTTCTTTCCAACTGGCGCTTACAATCAGTTTATCGTCGGGTGAGAAGGCGGCGGAAGTGATAAAAGTGACATGTGCTTTTTTATTCCTGGCCAGTCGTTTAAAACTTTTGCTGTCGTAAACGAATAAAGTATTGAGTGTCCCCACAGCGATACGGTCGCCGGAATGACTATAGGCCAGCGCGGTAATGGCATCATCGCCTGTTACCAGCTCCCGGAGGGGGGCATACATCGCTGTTACATCCCATGTTTTCAGAACACCATCCTTACTGCCGCTGATCATAGTTTTACCGTCGGGGGAAAATGCGCAAATGTTTACACCCTCCTTATGTCCGCTGAGTATCAGTTTGGGCGATGTCTGGGCATAAGAAATGCAGGGAAGAAGGATCAGCAGGAGAAGTACTTTTGAAAGCTTAGTTTTTATCATGGGTGTTGGCGGCGTTGATGTAATGTTCAGGCAGGAAGTGGATATAGGCCTTAAGTTTTTCGTTGTAGGCATTTTTCTTTTTGTAATTTTTTACCGGTACCGTCCAGTTGCTCTGATTGGCGCCACCTAAATAAAAATACAGAAACAGGTACACACCCGCGGTTGCAGCGGTAACGTAATTAGTGGCCAGTACATTGTATACGCCAAATCCTGCGCTGCCCGAAACCAGCAGTAAATTCAGCAATCCACGGCCGTAGTCGCCATTGTAAGCCTGTCCGGCTCCGGGAAAGAGCAGCGAAAGTGTTTTCGCCTTACGTATGCTCTTCATTTTCGGAAAGGCATCCGGGTTATAAAGGCTGTCAAGCGATGCGGTAAGTAACGCTTTTTCATTGTCAGCCAGTGAAGGGTTTTTTCTGATTTCATCTTTCAGAAACATATGCGCCTGACTCCACCTGGCCTGTTCGTTCAGGCAAAGGGCATACAGCATGCCCGCAATCATCCTGGTGTTTTGATTATAGGTGTCGAGATTGAATACCGGAAGTATACGTTTTTCAGCCTGTTCAAAACGGTCGGTAAAATAATATCCGATGGCCTGCTGAAGATATATTTCCTGTCGCAGGCTGTCGCTGAGGGAAAACCCCTCGGTCCTGTAAAGCAGGGCAGGGATTTTTTCAAATTTCTTTTCCTTTTTCAGGCATTCTGTTTTACGCAGCAAGGCCTCCGCAATTACCGGGCCGTTTCCGGGGTGCTGAAAGACCACCCGTTCACATTCCAGCGATGCGGCGTTATAGGCCGCAGCGGCAAACATACTGTCGGCAGTGGCAAATATATCCTGCGCCTTTACTTCAGCGGAAGAGGCGGTCAACAGGAACGCGAAGGCCCACAACAATGTTGTGATGGATTTCATCAATTTTTTCTTGGTAAACGATATTGGCGCTGAGGCTGCTGCCCCAGATATTTCCGACATAGAAGAGGGCAAAGAGGCTTCCAAAGATATACAACTGCGGATTGTTGAAACCCTGGGTCCTGTAGTTTTCAATGGTAATGGCGGCGAGTGGTACCGTTTTCAGAAAAGCGGCCAGGCCTTGCCCCGGTTTACCGGTATATACCTTTCCCAGTCCGGGCACCAGTGCCGACAAGGTACCGGCAAGGAAAGCGGACTTTTTCTTTTTCGCTTGCAGGAGGTAGCGGTATTGTTTTAAATACTCATATTCTGCCTGCAGGGTGGAGTCGTAAGGATGATAAAAGGATTGAATGGAATCAAAGGTGGCGTAATCTTTAACCAGTAAACTGGTACCCGATAATTCGAAGTGTTTTAAGTCAGTAAAATAATCGCGGTCATCATAGGGTATGCCGCGGATTTTCGCAAAGGCGGCAGCATATTTTTTATTTTCTGCTTCCAGCAATGCCGATGTAAAGGCGGCAGGGTAAAAGAATACCGAAGCATCACTTACTTTATCATAATAGGGGATTGCCCGCTGCGGATTTTTATATTTATTATAGGCTTCGGCGCAGATAAAGTGCAGGGTGTCCCTGAAACCTGCAGGATACCTCAGGGTGTCCTGCGCCAGCTTTTCACTATAATAGTCCGCGTCGTTCATCTGTTTTTGTTCGGTCAGGAAAAGAAGGAAATCAATTTCTTCACCGACACGGATGGTGTCCTCCTGCGCGTGCAGTCGCAAACCCATGAATAGAAAAACTAAAACCGCAACGACTCTTATGCCCATTAATGCCGGTGCTTTTTGCAATAATAAGAAGGAGGGTCAATGATCATTCCCTTTTCATTGAAACGAAGAGGGTGCAGGTCTTTGGCTGAAAATTTGGTGCAGCGGGTAATGCGGTCGGCGCTGAGAGGGAGACCTTTAATCAATCCGTATTCCAGGATAGCCTGCTTGCTGAAGGCCGAACAGCTGATTTCATATGGACAATCGGCCGAAATTTGTGAGGAGATTACCGATTGATAGATATATAACATACCACCGAAAGCAAGGTTTACCGGATTGTATTGAATCCATTTTTTTTTGCCTACGAGTAAGAATGAAGGTTTTTTTCTGGCAGGATAGGGATTGGCAGGGGTATGGGAACGCAACAACTGCAGATCGCCGGAATGAGCAGGAGTGAAGTTTTTATCCTGCTGCTGATGACTTGAATCGGCAAGTAGAAGTGTGTCGTTTCCATCAGGTACGCATGGTCCCATAGCAAACATGGCTATACCTATTAAAACCGAGGTCATCCTGGCGTTGATTGTTTTTTCTCCTCCCAAAAGTAAGTATTATCACCGCGATGAAGACGGAATTCCCCCATTATTTTACGAGCGGAAAGGCACAGAGATAAAGCATGGCGCTTCAGTGTCTGTCGAAATAATAACCATGAAAGCAGGTCTCGGCCAAAAAAAAGCCCGCGTAAAAGACGCAGGCTTTTTGTAAGGTATTATCCGAATCACATGGCACAACCGCCGTGTTTTCCTTTGCAGTCCTTTCCATTTTCCTTGCAGGTTTTCATACAGGCATCATCGCAACCTTTGCTGCAATCATGCATGGCTGTTGATTTATGCATGGGGCAGGGCTTTCCGTCACCGCACTCGATGCCTTTCTCTTTGCACATCTTCATACATTCCTCTCCGCAGCCGGACATGTGCATAGGGCAGGGCTTTCCGTCACCGCACTCGATGCCTTTCTCTTTGCACATCTTCATAC
>CAZHSC010000035.1:0-34674 GCA_964534995.1 uncultured Bifidobacterium sp. | reverse complement strand
TACCACCTTAAATTTACATCATGTTTGGTAAACTTTATGCTGACGATCTACAATCTATACGATGATATTGAAACAAGACCCTCATTTTTACAACAGAAAGACATTTACAAAATGAACTATATCAACCGTAATGAAATAAACACCACCTATAATCGGGTAGCCCTTCCTGCCGATTAATACCAACAGGGAGGGGCTCTTAACCGGGCTTTGTGAGTTCATGCATACCATAAAAACAGCCCATGCATATACCACGGCATTTTCTACAGGACCTATGTACGGATTCGACAGACTCAACGCGAGCCCATGAACGATTGTTCCTGGAAAAGTGCAGTGAAATACCCGAGAAATGTGGGATTGGCATATGTATATCGGATAACAATGCCTCAAACCCTATTGTTCATTTTAAAACTACATTAACAAAGCATAAACAACAATTATAAAAATAATTTAATGAGAAAAATAATTTCATTTATGCACATTTCGCTGGATGGTTTTGTTGCAGGACCCAATGGTGAACTCGATTGGGTTAAAGTTGACCAGGACATTTTTGACCATGTCGGTAATCGAATAAGCGAGGGCGACACCGCATTATATGGACGGGTAACTTTCCAGATGATGGAGAACTACTGGCCGACAGCAGGAAGCAAACCAACCGCAAGCAGGCATGACATTGAACATGCAAAGTGGTATAATAAAGTTCACAAAATTGTTTTGTCCAGATCAATGAAAGACGCTGTATTGACTCATACCACATTCATAAGCGACCATATTCCTGACCAACTAAATGAAATCAAAAAACAGGCTGGAAAAGAAATCTTACTTTTTGGCAGCCCCACAGCCACTCATTCATTAATGCAACTGAATTTAATTGACGGGTTCTGGCTATTTGTTAATCCAATTATTCTTGGACATGGTATTCCATTGTTTAAAGACATCCATGAAAAAATAAAACTCAAGCTTTTGCCCGCTACGCGACAATTCACCTGCGGAGTAACAGAATTAAATTATACGGTGGACAGACCCTGATAAGGAAGCGTAAACAATGAACTGCAAAAATGCCGTAGCAGATGTTTCCGTTCACTTGAGCATAAATTTACAGTTTGGTCATGTTTTAAGGGGTGCCTACTGGTTGTATTGGAATTACAGGGCTTCAAAAGCTGGTTAGAGTACCTGCTGCCAAATTCGCCCATGGAAAGCCAGTTCTCTTGTGCATTCAGCTCCTGAAATACAAGGCGCACGAACGGTAATCCGGCCACATTTGCTTTATTGCGCACGCTGTAGTATCTTTAGGTGTCAATAAGAAGGCATGAGTGAAGTGCGCCTGACAGCTAAGCCACTTGCCCTGAAACATGACGACCGTAGAATTAGTGCAAAAACAAAAAGACCCAAACGGGTAGTGTGAAAACCAATCAGAATAGCAATTAATTTTAAAGCTAATCACATGAAAAAACTCATACTCTTCTTCATTTGTACTCACTTTGTCTCAACATCCATATACAGTCAACAATGGCTTTATTTTCCATCAGGAATAAATAATAACAGAATTGATATTGGCAATTTGGCTATTGCAGGTGATTCCATTACCCTTGAGGCGTTAATTACACCTCAAAATTCATCACCGGTGCCCATCGCCTATGATATTGTTTCCAAACATTTTGATATGACTGACTGCAATTACTTATTCCGCCCAACTCAATTTGCCATACGCACATCTTCAGGATTTATTGCTCTCGCCAATCCAAAACAACTTTGCATGGATTCAACTTATCACGTTGCAGGCACCTATGATGGTGATAGTATTAAATACTACGTGAATGGAATTGCAGTTGCCTCCCAACATTGGACCGGCAATTTAACCCAGAATTCTTACAACACAGGAATTGGGAACCGGTGGTACACGGGGACAGGTTTCTATGAACAGTTTATTGGCTATATTGATGAAGTGAGGATATGGAATGTAGCCCGCTCGCAAAATGATTTGGTCAATAACATGTATAGTCTGCTAAATCCGGCATCTCAGTACGGACTACAAGCCTATTATACGTTTGATGGTAATAATAATAACGTTCAGGGCAATACGAGTTGGAATGGAACTGCAATAGGCATGCAATTACAAAATACTCCTAATCCACTTTTTACCGGAAGTGTTTCAATTAACACCTGCAATCCAACAGGAATTATTGAAAACGATAAGGGGCCAACATGCAAGGTCCATCCAAATCCTGGTATGGGAAATTTCACAATTACACTGTCGGAAGCGCCAAACGATATCATAACCTTTGTGTTGAATAACACAATTGGTACAAAGCTACATGAATATAAACTTAATAATAAAACAACAATTGTTAATTCCAATTTAGATGACGGAATATACTTTGTAACAATTTCAACCATTAAAGGCAGTTTTACAACAAAAATCATTATTCAGAAATAAAACAATGTCCTGAAACCATATTCATGTACTGTTTTAATATGTATAAAGCATTGCGTACAATGACAACGAAAGCTATCATCTACCACAAAATAATTTCGCATTGCTTGCCAACAGCCATCTTACAATAACATACAATGCGCCAAGCTTTACACACTCTTTTGCAAGCTTGCCCCCATACGGGGAAATGCCATTAGCAGTTAAAGTAAATACCTGCCAGACAAAGCTGAAATAAACCTGCGGAAGTGTATGTCGTCAAACCGAAGTGCACCAATTTGCATTTAATTTAAGATATTAAAGGACAACAAAATGGACCGATATAAAGAAACTTTTGACACCTGGAACAACCTTGCTGCCTTATACCAGGAAAAGTTTATGGACATGGATGTGTATAATAGTACCTATGACCATATCTGCAATGCCATCACCAAACCTAAAGCGAAATTGTTAGATATTGGTTGTGGACCCGGAAATATCACCAGATATCTTTTATCTCAACGGCCGGACTATGACATTTTCGGGATTGACATCGCGCCAAACATGATTGAACTTGCAAAGAAAAATAACCCGGCTGCCCGTTTTGCGGTTATGGACAGCCGACAGATAAGGCACATCAATGATAAGTATGACGGGATCATCTGCGGATTTTGTCTGCCATATCTGTCACCTGTTGAAAGCAACGGATTAATTTCAAGCGCTTATGACCTGCTTAACGAAAACGGTTTGCTGTATTTGAGCTATGTAGCTGGTGATCCTGAACAATCTCATTTCAAAACAGGCAGCGGTGGACGGGTTTACTTTCAGTTTCATGATTCAGCTGTTTTAAAAACACAGCTCATTAAAGTTAACTTTGACGAAATTGAAACTTTCGAAGTAGAGTACAAAACATCAGAAACAACATTTGATATACACACTATATTAATTGCGAAAAAGAAAAACGGCTTATAACATGGTACAGCCAAAGGAGGTTACTACATGATAACCATTGACAACTATTTAGACAGTCATTACATACACCGAAGTAACTGGCTGAGGGCAGCCGTACTTGGAGCCAATGACGGTATTATTTCAATTTCAAGTCTTGCCATTGGTGTGGCTGCAGCCAGCACGGCAAGAGAACCCATTCTCTTAGCAACTGTAGCAGGGTTGGTAGCCGGAGCATTATCAATGGCAGCAGGTGAATATGTTTCGGTAAGTTCCCAAACCGACATTGAAAAAGCCGATATTGAAAGAGAAAGGCTGGAACTTGAAAAAATGCCCGAAGAAGAATTGAAAATACTGGCTCAGATTTATGAAAAAAGGGGGCTGAAAAAGGAAACTGCCTTACAGGTTGCAAAAGAATTAACTGAAGCGGATGCCCTGGGAACCCACATACGTGATGAATTAGGAATTAATGAAATAAGTCAGGCAAAACCCATACAGGCAGCCCTGGCTTCAGGTGCAGCATTTACAGCCGGTGGACTTTTACCCCTGATGGTGACAAT
Source organism: uncultured Bifidobacterium sp. (assembly GCA_964534995.1). Classification (GTDB taxonomy): domain Bacteria; phylum Bacteroidota; class Bacteroidia; order AKYH767-A; family OLB10; genus JAJTFW01. Next base: position 30,759 of record CAZHSC010000035.1, on the reverse strand, counting down.
TTTTGCCCCGGTTTCAACCATGGAATATTTCCTCTACGGCTTTACAATATTATCTCTCATTATTCTTGGAGCTGTTTCTGCAAAGACAGGCGGCTCAAGTATCAGCAAAGCAGTCATCAGAATTGTTATCTGGGGGACCATTGCCATGGGATTATCGGCCGTGGTAGGATATATTTTTGGTGTCAATGTATAATCTGTTAAAGCAAACAAGAGCAACTCAGTACATTTCTATTTATTGGCAAAACACTTATTCCTCTTTTTCCTGATGGCAGGAGTCATCGTAATGATTACGGGTTTACGGTTTAAACGGTTGCTGTAAAAGAAAAGGGAGGCATTATACTGCAGGACCCACCCCGGTCATTGAAAAATACGTAAAGTAAAAAGCAGCAGCTTGCATCCATTACACCCAAACTTCCATTTCCACCAGGTCTCCGGCCTGTATGTTATTTTTCCCGCGTATCTCCGCTTTCAATGGCAGAAGGTAGGTTGCCTTCTTTGAATCATACCAGATGGCGGTTCTCCATTCAGAAGTTCCTGTTTTGGCAGTGGCCTTTAGTCTGCCCCACCCTTCCTCCTCCTTACCAGCGAATTTTCTGATCTCTGCGGTATAAGCCAAAGGTAAGGATACAAAATACCAGGCAGCAGGACCATCGTATTTCCAGACTTCGGCGGTGAACCGGTATCGTATTCCTTTCATGATATTACAACAAAGAAATTTACAACTATAAAACTTGTTTTTCTGTTACCTCTTCCTCACGGGCAACCTGTTCATCCCTGCTCCTGAATGTACCGTCAAAAATGCCGTACCTTCGCCACGGTTTTATTTCTCACATTGGACCGGTACATCAGTATAAAAGTGCAAATCAGCAGGCTCAGATGGCTTGCAAGCCATAACCAATAGCCCGCTTTATATGATATGATGGGATGGGATATTCCTCCCTCATTATCCACTATGGACGAGAAGGTCAAAAAGAGAAGCGAGAGTAAGGTGGATATGACACTCAGAAACATGGCCAATTTAACATTTCTTTTTAGGAGCATCCATCCGGCAAAAAGCAGGGGATTGGCCAACCAGCAAATGCCGGCGCCTGTAGTAAAGATAGCAGCCCAGCCCAATAGAAAAACCATGACGGAATCACTGCAGCTGGTCGTGGTACAATAACTTTTCTGGCTCAGGGAGAAAACAAAGAATGCCATACTCAATTGCAGCATTCTCTTCTTTATCATCCCGTCTTTGTTGTCTGTTGAAGCAGTTTCCATCATCTTTGTGCTTTCGGTTAATTGCGTTCCGGAAAAGGAAAATAAAGATAAAAAAAATACCCGATCCCGGCTCTATGTCGAAGCGCGCCATCCGTTGTCTCATGCCTGCCAAAACTCTATAAAATTTTCACTTATCTCAAAGGCACAGCCGGGAGCCTTCGTACTTACCAACTCCATAGCGATAAAAGTTAATAGCGGCAGGCGCCCGTTAAGGGGCCTTTTCGTTACATTTGTCCATGACGCGCTATCGGGTACGAAAACGCAAACTACATATTTATCGCCAAACTCATAATATAACTTCAAAATTCCTATCGCATCCTGATAAATGATGTATCCACATCGTCCACATTCCTCAAAAGTAAGCCCGGCCTTCATATTTCAAAATTACACAGAATTGCCGGTTTACGATTTATTCCACCTGTGATGAAGCGTAACAAGCGTAATATATTGAAATCATGTGGAGCCCGTAACCGGATACCGGCTACAGATGGGATGTCAAAGCAAGAATTCCCTGAAAAAGATACAGGAGGAAGGCATCATGCATCCTAAAGAAGAAGCAAGTGCACGGTTTCGAAGAAAACAAACAGCATGAGCGCCGAAGCAAGAGAAACCAAAGTCAAACAAATAATAATCATAGTAATCATGAAAACATCCCATTTATTACTGCTGGGTGTAACTGTTATCCTCTCAAGCGGCCATCTACATGCACAGGTAAAAAATGATTCATTAATGATCAAAGAGACGGCCTTACATTACATAGAAGGCCTCTTTACCAATAACGTTGAAAGGATGGAGAAAGCCATACACCCGGAGTTAGCCAAAAGAGTAATAAGAAAAGACAAAGAAGGCAATTACCGCTTAAGCAATATGGGATTTTCAGAACTAATTTACTACACAAAGACCATAAAAATTAAAGATGAAAAACCCGGTGAACCTTTTCAGGCAGAAGTGATAATTTTTGATATAAGCCATGAAATCGCCTCCGTAAAGGTCACCCAAAATAAATTCAAGTTCGAAGACTTTATCCATTTAGGGAAAATCAATGGAGAATGGAAGATTATAAATCTGTTATGGACACAAATTGAATAAGCTGTTTGCCGCCCGGTGTTAAGTCAGAAACCGTTTCATTAATACCCGGATGATAAAAGACCTTGATATTATTTTACGCAGGACAGTCATCAGTGATTTAGCGTCCTTATACCTCTTTCAACTGGATAAGGAGGCAAATCATCTGGCCGCCTTTACTTCAACAGACCCCGCTGATAAAAAAGCATATCTTGACAAACACAGCCAACTGCTCCGGGAAGCGTCGGTAAATATGTACACGATTTTTGTGAATAACGTACTTGCAGGCAGTGTAGCAAAGTTTGAGCGGAATCAGGTTCCGGAAATTACCTACCGGGTAAAAAGAGAACTTTGGAACAAAGGCATCGCGACAAAAGCCCTGAAAATATTTCTAAGCCTGGAAAACACCAGGCCGCTTACGGGCAGGGTAGCCTTTGACAATATCAACTCGCAAAAGGTGTTGGAGAAATGTGGTTTCATAAAGACAGGTGTTGATCACTATTATGCAAATGCCCGGCAAGCCGTCATTGAAGAATATATCTATACGCTTTCCTGACTAAACAAGACGGGTACACCATTGCCGGGGGAGGATTTTATGGCTCCGCCTGATACAAAGCCGCTTAAAATGATGGGGGTCAGGGAACTTTTTGCAGCCTGATTTGTTCATTAACAAAATAACCACCCTATGTCAAATTATCTGATCATCGGCGCTTCATCAGGAACGGGAAAAGCCCTGGCAGAACTGTTAGCCGGTGAGCACGAAGTGTACGCAACCTACCACAAAAACAAGACCGCATCCTCCAACATACACTATTTCTCCTATGATGTACGGGATAGCTTAGACTGTTCGGCACTGCCGGATACCCTCGATGGCATCTGCTATTGTCCCGGATCTATTATCCTGAAACCTTTTCACAGAATTTCCCCCGAATTATTTTTGGAAGACTATACCTTACAACTGCTGGGTGCCGTGAAGTGCATTCAGGCTGTACTGCCCCGCTTGAAGGCCGGCGGAATTGCTTCCATTGTCCTGATATCAACAGTTGCTGTGCAAAAGGGTTTCTCCTTTCATGCATTGGTCAGCGCCAACAAAGGCGCAGTGGAAGGACTCACAAAAGCACTGGCAGCCGAGTTTGCCCCAAACATCAGGGTCAACTGTATAGCGCCCTCACTGACCCAAACCCCACTTGCGGAATTCCTGCTCAACAGTCCCGAAAAAATATCCGCACATACACAGCGGCATCCCCTAAAAAGAATCGGAAATGCCTTAGACATTGCAGAAACGGCAGCATTTTTATTAGGCCCTAAGTCTTCGTGGATCACAGGACAGATACTGCATGTTGACGGAGGCATCTCCACCTTATAATTTCTTAAAGCACAACGATTGAATCCTGGAAAAGAATTGATTTCAGGGGAATGGCCAGGTACCCGTGAAGCTCAGGGCCAGGATGCGGGTGAGGGACGCAAATCATCAAGGAAATCAATATGATTAATGCTTCATCAGTGGTTCCCGGCTAAACAGGTCAATAAAAAACAATCCATTTAATGCAAGTGATAAAATGAAACAAGCCAGTCTGGTATTCCCGCATCAGTTATTTGAGAATAATCCATGTATCGCTCCCAACAGAGATGTTTATATCATAGAGGAATATCTTTTCTTCCGGCAGTACAAATTCCACAAACAAAAAATCGCCTTTCACAGGTCAACCATGAAATTTTATGAGGATTACCTGAACAAAAAGGGCTATCGGGTAATTTACGTAGATGCCCTGGGTGAACTGTGTGATATAAGAAAATTATTAGCCAGCCTGGCAAATTCAGGCGTTACTGAAATCCACGTTTGCGATGTATGCGATGACTGGCTGGAACAGAGAATACGGCGGTCCTGCGCCGCATTAAAACTTAAGATCCACGAGTATGAATCCCTGCTATTCATCAACACAAGGAAAGAGATCCTGGAAGCTTTTCAAAATAAAAGGCGCCTCAATCAAACTGAATTCTACAAAGAGCAACGCAAAAAAAGGAAAATTCTCGTGGATGATGACCTACATCCGCTTGGAAGCCACTGGACATTCGATGCGGAAAACCGTTTAAAGTACCCGGCAAATAAAGTGCCTCCTACGGTGATAAAACTTCCGGAAAACGGGTTTGATACGGAGGCGAATACATACGTTGAAAAAAACTTTACAGACAATTACGGCCAAACACGCTTCAAATATCCATCCAACTACCGGGAAGCGGAAAGTTGGTTGCAGGATTTCCTGGAAAGGCGGTTCCATGACTTCGGTAAATACGAAGATGCCATCATCGCGGAGGAAAGCACACTGCATCACGCGTTACTTTCCCCTCTCCTGAATGTGGGCTTACTGAACCCAGCCCTTGTCATCAGCAAAGCGATAGCATACGCAAGCAGGCAGGATATCCCTATCAACAGCTTAGAAGGTTTTATAAGACAAATACTGGGCTGGAGGGAATTTATAAGGGCTGTTTATCTCCTGAAAGGCGGGGCGCAAAGAACACGTAACTTCTGGAATTTCACGAACAGGCTTCCCGCTTCATTTTACGATGGAAGCACCGGGCTCCTCCCGGTGGATGTCACCATTAAAAAGCTGCTGAATACCGCTTATAATCACCACATCGAACGACTGATGGTGCTGGGCAATATCATGGTGCTTTGCGAAATACATCCGGATGATGTGTATCAGTGGTTCATGGAAATGTACATCGATGCCTACGACTGGGTCATGGTACCCAATGTATACGGCATGAGCCAATTTGCTGACGGAGGTCTGATGTCGACAAAACCTTACATCTCCGGAAGCAATTATTTAAACAAAATGAGTAATTACCCTAAAGGTAACTGGCAAAAAATATGGGACGGACTTTTCTGGAGCTTTCTGAACCGGCACCACTCCTTTTTCCTGCAAAACCCGCGCTTAAATATGCTGATGAAATCTTTTGATAAAATGGACAGTGCTAAACAAAATATGCATCTCGAAAATGCGGAAGGGTTTATGAAGAATATCCGGAGCCGGTATAATATAATAGGGTAAAAAAATTCTTAAAACTTATCGTCTTTAAAATTTAAGATATCGTACTTCCGGTGATCAGAACAGCCCCTGTTCCCTGAAATAATCAATTACCGCCTGCTTCAACAGATAATCCTGTTCTCCCAGCGTCATGGGCGGCAATTTCTGCACCAGGGTCCAGTGCGGCCAGCCCTCTTCGTCGAGGCCTTGCAGGGTATAATAGCCAAACTGACTCAAGAGCTTGCAGGTAGCGATATGCATGAGGTCCTGTTTCTCATCCTTGGCAAAATGCCTGGCACCCTGTCCCAGTTCCTGCACGCCAATCAGAAAAATGATCCCCTGCAGGTCGAGTTCATTGTCGAACTGTGTATTGAGTTGCTCTAGCAGTTCGAGCCATTCTGATTTTAGTTCTTCAATATTGCGGAGGTGGAGCATATTTCAATAATTACCATTCAGGGGCGGGGTGAATACCTGTTAGGGACAGTCCACTATCAATTTACATGTTTTGAAAATTCCTGCTGCACATCTTTCAGCGCCGGGAAGAGGTACTGCGAAACGGAGAGCACCGGCTGATACAGCCAGGAACCGGATTTTGTTTTGGCGGTGAGCAGGCCGAGCTGTACATCAACCGGCCTGAATACTGACAGCACCACACTCACCACCAGCGCGAATTTCAGGAGGCCGAAACAGGCACCGGCAATTTTATTAAAGGCATTGAGATTGCCGATTTTCAAAATCCCCTCCATAAATTTGGCAAGCAGAATCATGATGAGCACCACCGCTATAAAGACGATAAAGAAAGTGACGATGTGCAGCGTGTTTCCCTGCGCGTCAACTATTTTGCCGACAGCACCTTCAAAGAGGCTGCTAACTTTAAAGGCCAGGTACAGGCCCAGGATCACCCCAATGAGCATGGCGATTTCAAAAATAATTCCACGTTGAAATCCTTTATAAGCACCCCAAACAAGTGGAACGGCGAGGATGAAATCTAAATAGTTCATAGAGGGGAATTCTGAATTCTGAATTAACCTTCGTTGGCTTCATTCACCATTTTCACGCCCGGCAGTTCTTTGCCTTCGATATATTCCAGCAGCGCACCGCCTCCGGTAGACACATAAGAGACTTTATCGGCCAGTCCGAACTGATTAATGGCTGCTGCCGAATCCCCGCCGCCGATCAGCGAGAAGGCGCCTTTTTCCGTTGCCGATACAATCGCTTCGGCCACCGTTTTGGTGCCGGATTCAAACTTAGGCATTTCAAAAACCCCCATCGGGCCATTCCACAGCAGCGTTTTGCTGTCTTTGATCACTTCAGCGAATTTTGCGGCGGATACAGGACCGATATCGAGACCCATCCATCCCGAAGGGATATTTCGGATATCCGTAAGGTTAGTTGCCGCGTCCTTGTCAAACTTATCACCGTTAACAGAATCAACAGGCAGGTGGATTTTCACACCGCTTGCTTCCGCTTTCCTGAGTATTTCCAGCGCGAGGTCCAGCTTATCGCTTTCACACAGGGAATTTCCGATTTCACCGCCCTGGGCTTTGACGAAGGTATAGGCCATGCCCCCCCCGATAATGAGGTGATCTACTTTTTTCATCAGTTGTTCGATGATGAGTATCTTATCGCTCACCTTGGCGCCGCCCATGATGGCGGTAAAGGGCTTCTCCGCTTTGCTGAGGACGCGCTCCGCGTTTTCAAGTTCGCCAGCCATCACATAACCGAACAGGCTGTTGCCTTTGAAAAAACCTGCGATTACCGCGGTGCTTGCATGAGCACGGTGAGCGGTACCGAAAGCATCGTTCACATATACATCGCCGTAAGCGGCCAGCTTACCCGCAAAATCCACATTTCCTTTTTCCTCTTCCTTATAGAAACGGAGGTTTTCGAGCAGCAGCACTTCACCGGGATTCAGTGCACCGGCAAGCTGCGCCGCATCCGGGCCAATGCAGTCGCCGGCGAATTTCACCTTCCTGCCCAGTAAATTTTCGAGTGTTGATAGCGTATGCCGCAGGGAGTACTTATCCACAGGGCCCTCCTTGGGCCTACCGAGGTGCGACATCAGAATGACGCTGCCGCCATCCGACAGGATTTTTTGAATAGTAGGAATGGCAGCCCGGATACGGGTGGGATCCGTAACCCGGAAATCGCTGTTGAGCGGTACATTAAAATCCACACGTACGAGCGCTTTCTTCCCTGAAAAATTATAATGGTCGATGGTCTTTATTTGCATGACTTAATTTTTTTGCAAAAATATCAATTCGAGGGCAATTGAATCCGGAGCTTACCGCGATGCTCAGCGTTCACCGGAAAGTTTGGAGAATGCCAGCGGGTTCGCGGTGATCTCATCATATTCAGCCCTGTTGCGGAAAATATCCACCGCCAGGTAAATGGCTTCACGGATCGATGACTCGCTGGCCACTCCTTTCCCGGCAATATCGTAGGCGGTACCATGATCGGGAGAAGTCCTTACTACCGGTAATCCGGCTGTGAAATTCACGCCATTTTCAAAAGCCAGCGTTTTAAAAGGAATAAGACCCTGGTCATGGTACATGGCGAGTACCGCGTCGAACTTGGTATACTGGCCTGAGCCGAAGAATCCATCCGCGGGATAAGGACCAAAGGCCATTACGCCGCCGGCATAGGCTTCTTTTACTGCCGCCGTGATGATATCTTTATCTTCATTCCCGATAACACCCTTATCGCCTGCATGCGGGTTGAGGCCGAGTACCGCAATGCGCGGTTTTCGTATTCCGAAATCGCGTTTGAGAGAATTCACCATCAGCTGCAGTTTCTTTAAAATGTTCTCCCTGTTGATGAGAGAAGCGACTTTCGAAACCGGAACATGTCCGGTTACCAGCGCCACTTTCAGGGAACCCGACACGAGAAACATCAGGTAATCGGAAGTGTTACATGCTTTGGCCAGAAATTCCGTATGACCGGTAAATCCGCCTTCAGGGGCAATGCTGTGTTTATCAATGGGCGCTGTAACCAGGGCGTCTATGTGTCCCCCTTGCAGGTCACTCACCGCGGCCTGCAATGCTTTTAACGCGTAGGGGCCGGTTAACGTAGAAGCCGTACCGATCTCAATTTTAATATCCTCCTCCCAGCAGTTGATCAGGTTTACCTTACGGGGAATGATATCATGGATGCTCTTAATGGTATTGTAATTGAACTCCTGCAGGTTGAGCGTCTTGCGGTGCAATGATATCACTTTGCTGCTTCCGTAAATAACGGGGGTACACACCTGCATCATACGGTTATCTGAAAGCGCTTTGATAATCACTTCCGGCCCAACACCGCTCACATCCCCTATCGATATACCGATCTTAATCCTGCCTTCCTGCTCTGTACTCATATGCTGTATGAATGATAAAGATTTAAATTTTTACAACTATTTCCGGCATCCCGTTCAATCCACCGGCAGCGTAAGCAATACCATGACTGAAGGGCCTGCCGCAAGGCACCGCCTATCCTGCAATGCTGCTGAAATACTCCATCATCAGCCTCACCCCCGTGCCGGTGCCATTTTTACCCCTGTAGGAGTCGTTAGACTTACTGAATGCCGGAGCCGCGATATCAAAATGCATAAAAGGATAATCCACAAACTGCTTCAGGAACCTGCCTGCCGTAATCGCTCCGGCGTTGGGTCCTCCTACGTTTTTAATGTCGGCTATATCTGATTTTATCAGTTCATCATACTCTTCCCAGAAAGGAAATTCAGCCAGGCGCTCATATACCCGGTTGCCGGCATCATGCAAGGCCCTCCTCGTACTTTCATCCACATCACCCATACACACGATGCCCTGTGGGCCGATGGCAGCGGCGGCGGCACCGGTGAGGGTCGAAAATTCGAGTACCTGCAAGGGTTGAAAGCGTTTGGCATAATGCAGGGCGTCGCCAAGGATCAAGCGCCCTTCCGCGTCTGTATTCAGCACTTCTACTGTTTTACCGCTCATCATGGTGATGACATCCCCCGGAACATAGGCGTTGCCATCCGGACGGTTATCGGTGGCAGGCACCAGGCCAATAACATGTACAGGTACTTTCGCTTTTGCCAATGCATATAAGGTAGCGCCTACGGTTGCACCACCGCTCATATCACATTTCATATAGTCCATGGAGTTGGGAGTGGGCTTAAGGCTCATGCCTCCGGTATCATATACCACACCTTTACCTACCAGCACATATGGCTTCTTATTCACCGCGTTTTTCGGTTTCCATTCCATGACCGTAAAAGTGGGCGCTTGCAGACTGCCGAGATTTACGGCCAACAGTCCCCCCATTTTCAGGGCTTTGATCCTGGCTTTATTGAAAACACTGACTTTAAATCCGGCTTGTTTGCCCATTTGAACAAACTGACGCCCTAACTCGGTGGCGGTCAGGAACGACTGAGGTTCATTGACCAGGTCACGGGCTTTGCACACCGCTTCAACAATGATATTTTGCCTTTGTATTTCCCTTTCCGACAAGCCTTTAACATCCAGCACCAGGTTTTTCACACCATGTTCTTCTTTTTTCCTGCTACTCCTGTACTTCAGAAACTGATATCCTGCAAGACAAAAGCCTTCCGCGAAAGCGAGGGCCAGGCCGGCATCCATCGAACTGGACAAGGTAACTGTTTCATGTTTAGAATTTTGGCATCTCTGAAAAAAGGAAGCCCCTGTCTTTCTCGCCTGCTCCAGCTGCTGATACAGGGCTTTATCGCCCCCCTCCATCTTCTGAAGGTAAATCATTCTGCTGTATTGATTTACGGCAATAAACTTTTTCTCCGCCTTTAATTCCTGCCGGATGAAATTTTGCTCCGCCTTAGAGAACAATTTTTCGGAAAAATCATGGTTACCATTAAAAAGAACGATGAGATGGCCATCTTTACGGGATGATGACGAACGCTTAAGTGTGATCTGCATAGAGTTGCGTAAATTTGAGCGGATGAAATTACAGAAAGCCTTTCTCATCATCAACGTCCGGACCGAAATGCTCATAACTTTTCGGCGGAACAATGGTTATTCAAGGCAGCCTTCCAACCTACAATGAACTGCGAAAATCTAATACAAAAAGCGCTGCGCCTGGAGTTCCTCACTGCCAAAGAGGGTCAATTTCTTTTTGAGACATTGCCCACCTCGGAGTTGATGTACCTGGGAAATGAACTGCGGAAAATTCACAAGCCTGACCAAAAAGTAACCTGGATCATCGACCGCAATGTAAACACCACCAATGTATGCATTGCCAACTGCAAGTTCTGCAATTTCTACCGCATACCCGGTCATGCCGAGTCCTATGTCACGAGCATGGAGCAATACAGGACCAAAATTGAAGAGACCTTTCGTTACGGGGGCGAGCAGTTATTATTACAGGGAGGACATCATCCCGATTTGGGCCTGAAATACTATGCGGATCTTTTCCGCCAGTTGAAATCACATTTCCCGGCGCTGAAATTACATGCGCTCGGCCCTCCCGAGATCGCCCACATCGCGAAACTTGAAAATAAAAGCCATACAGAAGTACTGACCGTTCTGAAGGATGCCGGACTGGACTCCCTCCCGGGCGCCGGTGCGGAAATCCTGAATGACAGGGTGCGTCGTAAGATATCAAAAGGAAAATGCAGTGGTAAGGAATGGCTCGATGTGATGCGCGCGGCCCATCAGCTGGATATCACCACTTCTGCCACCATGATGTTCGGACACATAGAAACGCTGGAGGAAAGATTTGAGCATTTGGTTTGGCTGCGGGAGGTACAGGCTGAAAAGCCGGCAAGCTCCAAAGGATTTATCGCCTTTATTCCCTGGCCTTTCCAGGATGAAGGCACCCTGCTGCGCCGGGTGAAGGGGATCCGCAACTCCGTGAGCGGCGATGAATACATTCGCATGATCGCCATCTGCAGGGTCATGCTGCCCAACATAACGAATATACAGGCTTCCTGGCTCACCGTGGGTAAATCCATTGCGCAAGTGTGCCTCCACGCAGGCGCCAATGATTTTGGATCCATCATGATTGAAGAAAATGTGGTGTCGGCCGCCGGCGCTCCGCATCGCTTTACCAGCCAGGGAATACAGGAGGCCATTCGTGAAGCCGGATTTGAAGCGGTATTACGAAACCAGCAATATGAATACAGGGAATTGCCGGAAATGATAGAGCAACAATTAATCAATTACTGAACCCACCCGGATTTTAAACGCCAAACACCACCTATGATAAACAACAGTATTAAAGGCTTTCTGCTATGGCTGCTTTTCCCGCTCCTGTTGCTGCCTCAAATTACCCTTGCTACCCATAACCGCGCCGGAGAAATTACCTACGTAAAACTGAGCACTTATACCTATAGCGTAAAAATTGTAACCTATACCAAAACATCGAGTCCCGCCGACCGGCCCGAACTGGAATTCTGGTGGGGCGACGGATCGCGCGACACCATTCCCAGATCAAGTATTGAATTCAACGTAGGCCCCGACATCCAGCGCAACACCTATTACGACACGCATGTTTACCCCGGTACGGGAACTTATGTGATGTACTTCCTGGATGAAAACAGGAATGCCAATGTGATCAATATCCCCGGCTCTGTTAACATCCCTTTTTACGTACAGACGCAGCTGATTATTTCACCGGCCTTTCTCAGCAACTCTTCCCCGCAGTTGCTACAGCCGCCCATTGATGACGGCGCCGTAAACCGCCTGTTCATTCATAACCCCAACGCCTATGACCCGGATGGTGACAGCCTCTCCTACGAGCTGGTACCCTGCAAGGGATTTGGCGGCGCCCCGATACCTACCTTCTTCTATCCTCCCGCCAGCACTTCCTTCACACTCGATGCCGTAACGGGTGATTTAATATGGGACAGCCCCATGCAACAGGGGGAATTCAATGTGGCCATGATCATCAGGGAGTGGAGGAACATCCCCGGCATCGGATTGCTGAACATCGGCTATGTCACCCGAGATATGCAGATCACCATTTATCCGCCGATAAATGACCCGCCGGTATATTCATCCATCATCGACACCTGCATTGAGGCCGGCAATACACTTGCCTTTACCGTTACCGCCACCGACCCTAATTCATCTGAAATTGTAACGCTGAGCGCCAAAGGAGGACCCTTTGAAGTTGCCCTCAGCCCTGCCACCTTTACCACTTCGGCGGATACCGGAAGTGCCACAGGTGATTTCAACTGGAATACTAGCTGTGCGCATGTACGAAAAGCGCCTTACACTGTCGTTTTCAAAGCTGAAGACAACAATGCACAGATCCAGCTGGCCGACCTGGAGTCGGTATTTATAACGGTGGTTGGCCCCTCACCCAAAAACCCGGGTTCAACACCGCTGGGCAACAGCATCATCCTGAACTGGGACCAGAGTGCCTGCACGGAAGCTGTGGGCTATCATATTTACCGGCGTATCGGCTCCTACGGTTTTATGCCCTCCTACTGCGAAACGGGTGTGCCCGCCTATACCGGATACACCCGCATCGCCACTGTTAACGGACTGTCAACTACCACTTACACCGACAACAACAACGGCAGCGGCCTGGCCATCGCCGTTCAATACTGCTATATGGTGACCGCCTTTTATCCCGACGGAGCCGAAAGTTACGCCTCCGTTGAATTCTGCAACCGCCTGAACCGCGACATGCCCGTGATCACCAATGCCGACGTGAACATTACCGATGCAGGTAACGGTCAGATCTACGTGGCCTGGAGCAAGCCCGTTGACATTGACCCTGTGCAGATGCCGGGACCCTACCGCTACGAACTGCAACGCGCAACCGCGGGCGGAAATTTTGCCGCCATCGCCTCTTTTACCAACCTCAACGACACCACCTACCCTGACAACGGACTGAATACTTCTACTATCCAATACCGTTACAGGGTTGAGTTCTTCAATGAAACCCCCGGCAACACCTTCTCTGCAGGCTACAGCCAGGTGGCCTATAGCGTGTACCTAACCATTGCTCCGGGTGATGAAAAGAACCTGCTCAGCTGGAATGTCAATGTTCCCTGGACCAACACCCACTACGTCATTTACCGTGAAAACCTGCCCGGCGTTTATGATTCCATAGGCGTGAGCACCGGACTGACTTATGTGGACGACTCCCTCAACAACGGGCAGAATTACTGCTATTACGTAAAAAGCTCAGGAGCCTATCAGGACACCGGCCTTGTGGACCCGATCATCAACAAATCTGAAATCTTCTGCAGCACGCCCATTGATAATGAACCGCCCTGTCCACCCTTACTTGCCAACGGGCCCAACTGCCCTGCCTTACAGGACACCCTGCAATGGCAAACCGATACCAACTGCGTTAATGACATACTCAGTTTTCAGATATACTACATCCCCGCCGGAGGCAACTCCCCCGTTTTACTGGCGGTAGTTCCCGCGGGTAACAACACTTACATTTACAACGGCGAGGGAAGTATTGCAGGCTGTTACTACATTACCGCCAGCGATTCAAACGGCAATGTGAGCGCAGCCGGCAATACCGTATGCACAGAAAGCTGCCCGGAATATGTATTGCCCAATATTTTTACTCCCGACGGAAATTTCATCAACGACATTTATCATCCCCTGCTTCCGTACCGCGATGTGAGGGATGTGGACATGACCATTTTTAACCGCTGGGGAGATGTGGTGTTTAAAACTACCGATCCCGGTATCAACTGGAACGGTAAAAGAAACAACGACGGGGAAGAGTCGCCGGAAGGGGTATATTATTACGTTTGTGTTGTCAATGAAATCCGGCTATCCGGCACCGTTGAACCGCGGATCCTGAAAGGCTTTATCCACCTTAACCGGGGCACGCTCAGCAAATAGGACATGCGTATTCTCGGTGTCATACCTGCCCGCTATGGTTCCTCCCGTTACCCGGGGAAACCGCTTGCGCTCATAGCGGGGAAAAGCATGATTCACAGAGTGTATGAAAGGGCGCTGCTGGCCGGATCGCTGCACAGGGTGATCGTAGCCACCGATGATGAACGTATCGCCGATGCCGTTAGCTTATTTAAAGGAGAAGTATGCATGACCCGGCCGGACCACCCTTCGGGTACTGACCGCTGCGCCGAAGTATTACAGTGTTGCGGCGAGCCTTTTGACGCGGTGATCAATATACAGGGAGACGAGCCCTTTATTCATCCGGGGCAGATCGACCTGGTGGCGGAAGCATTGAAAGACGAGGGTACCCAGATTGCCACCCTGGTGAAAAATATACACAGCCATGACGAATTGTTTAACAGCAACATCCCTAAAGTCGTGGTGAGCCTGCAGGGTGATGCTTTGTACTTTTCAAGGCAGGTGATCCCCCATCTTAAAGGGATAGCGCAGGAGGAATGGCACGTACATCACCCCTACCTCAAACACATTGGCATTTACGGTTACACTTCGGAGGTCCTGCCCCTCCTGACCCGGCTTTCGCAGAGTTCGCTTGAAAGCGCCGAATCCCTTGAACAACTACGCTGGCTGGAATCCGGATTCCGCATCCGTACCCGTCGCACCGATTACGAAACCATCGCTGTTGACACTCCCGGCGACCTTGAAAAAGCCGAGCACTATGCCATGAAGCTCCGGTAAGGCTTTTTGCTTATTATCTTGAATTTATTTTCCCGAAGTACTATCTTAGCGCTCTGAACCCCGGCCCCAGTGCGTATAGCTCTACATATCAGCGAATTACTTTTCTCCAACGATTGCGTTATTGTGCCTGGCCTGGGTGGTTTTGTGGCCAATACACGTTCGGCATTCCTCAATCCCGCCCAACATACCTTTACACCCCCATCGCGTAAACTGGTTTTTAATTCCAGCCTGCGTACCAACGATGGTCTGCTGGCACAGCACCTCTCCACCCGATGTGGTATTACTTACGGCGAAGCGATTGCTGAAATAAAATTGTTTGTTGATGACCTCTTTCACCGCCTTTCCTCCGGTGAACAGGTATGGATGGATAAAATCGGCTCCCTGACATTTGACAAGGAAAACAGGATACAGTTCGAGCCGGATGTCACAGAAAACTACCTGACAGATTCCTTTGGACTGGTCACCATTCATTCCCCCGCCATCCGGCGCGAGGAAACCCGAAAAATAAAAGTTGCGGATGCAACAAAGAAGCAGAAAAAATCCGGGCAGGTATGGAGGTTATTCGAATTGATCCCTGCTGCAGCAGTACTTGCTATCCTTTTATTTAACCCGAATGTGATCAACAAACTCAACACAGGATTAGCGGAAATAATTCCTGTTCACGGGCTTTTTTTTGACAAGAGCTCTTCGTCACCGGAAATGCCCGTCAGGGAGGAACTCCCTCCTTCTGAAGTACCGCCGGCAACTCCCGCGGGTGATGAAACTTCTCTCAGTGATATACCTCAGGACACCCTGCTTATTCAGGAAGAGGAAATATCCCTGGCACCGGCAGATTCCACAAAGGTGGAGCCACAGCCTGTTGAAGTAGCTGCTCCCGCTAAGACCGGCGATGTTGCTGATGCCTCGGCTACTTTTCATATTATCGGGGGTTGCTTTCGTATTGAAGAGAATGCCAACAAACTTGTGGAAGAAGCCAACCTCCTGGGTTTTGAAGCCAGGGTGATCGGTACCAATGAAAAAGGTTTGCATGTTGTCAGCCTTTTTTCCTCACACGACATGAACAAGGTACAGGAGCAGTTGGGAGAGATCAAAAACTCTTTCGAAAAAGGAGCCTGGGTGCTGGTAAAATAATTTTACTGCTATCGGGAGCCTTTTCTGAACAACAGCGATTCTTTTTCAGGATCCCCGGCATAGAGATACAACACTTCATCAATACCCCATTACTCTTACTCTTTAACAGGGTAAGGATATCCGGAAAATGTAAACAAGGTTGATTGAATCCTCAGGGAATCAAATAAAGGCAGCTACCACCAGGATGACCGGGCGTGACGGCATCAGTTTCCAACTTCACTCATGAACTTAATACGCATCAAGCGGATTTCCTCTTCGGTATATTCATTTTCGCCGAGTTCATTGATGGCGCTTTCTATCGAATCATTTTCGGCGGTACGGAAATAATCAAATACTTCATCCTGACGCTCTTCGTCAATGACTTCATTGATATAGTACTGAATATCTATGCGTGTTCCGGAAGCGACGATGCTTTCAATTTCGCCGATAATATCTTTCATCTTCAGGCCCTTTGCATCGGCCATATCCTCCAGTGAAATCTTTCGGTCAATGTTCTGAATGATATACACTTTCAGGCCGCTTTTATTGACTACGCTCTTCACGACAAGGTCCATCGGGCGTTCAATTTCATTCTCCTCCACATACTTCTTGATCAGGTCCACGAAGGGCTTACCGTATTTCGCGGCTTTACCGGCACCTACACCGGTAATATTTTTCAGCTCATCGATGCTGATGGGATAATTGGTAGCCATTTCCTCGAGCGATGGATCCTGGAACACTACAAAGGGAGGCAGGTTCTTTTGCTTGGCTACATTTTTACGCAGTGTTTTCAGCAGTTCAAACAATTGCTCATCCGCCGCTCCGCCACCGCCTGCGCCACCTGAAAATTCATCATCATCATCCGATTCCGTATCGTCAAAATTCGCGTCGAGCGCCATCTTGAAGGGTGCCGGGTTCTTGAGATATGCATGTCCCTCCTCGCTCAGTTTCAGGAGGCCATAGTTATCAATATCCTTGGTCAGCAAACCGGCCAGCACCGCCTGACGTACCAAGGCGGTCCAGAAGCGATCTCCGCGGTCAACACCTTCGGCGAAGACCTCCAGTTTATCATGCTTGTAATTTTTAACCTGCTGATCTACTTTTCCTACGAGCACATTCACCACATGTTCCGACTGATGCTTTTCCTTGACCAGCAAAATGGTTTCGAGGAGGAGGCTCAACTCGTCCTGCACTTCAATAAGCGGTTTCGGATGCAGGCAGTTATCACAACTGTTGCAGTTATCCTGGTCATAGCGTTCTCCAAAATAATTCAGCAAAACACGTCTGCGGCATACCGATGTTTCGGCATATCCTACGGTTTCCAGCAGCAGTTGTTTTCCGATTTCCTGTTCTGCCACAGGTTTCCCTTTCATAAATTTCTCCAACTTCTCGATATCCTTATAGCTGTAGAAGGTTACACAGCGGCCTTCACGGCCATCACGGCCCGCGCGGCCTGTTTCCTGATAATAGCCTTCCAGGCTTTTGGGGATGTCGTGGTGAATTACAAAGCGGACATCCGGCTTGTCAATACCCATACCGAAAGCAATGGTTGCTACGATCACATCCGCCTCTTCCATCAGGAACTTATCCTGATGCGAAGCCCTGGTGGAAGCATCCAGTCCTGCATGGTAAGGCAATGCACGGATGCCGTTAACGGTGAGCGTTTGCGCCACCTCTTCCACTTTCTTGCGGCTGAGGCAGTATATGATGCCCGACTTGCCGGGATGCTGCTTCACAAACTTGATCATCTCCTTCAGCACATTCATCTTGGGCCTGATTTCATAATAGAGATTGGGCCTGTTGAACGAAGCCTTGAATACTTTGGCATCCATCATTCCCAGGTTCTTCTGAATATCGGCTTGCACTTTTTCGGTGGCGGTAGCCGTTAGTGCAATGATGGGTACTTCGCCGATTTGGTCGATGATGGGCCTCAGGCGGCGGTATTCAGGACGAAAGTCATGGCCCCATTCCGAAATACAGTGCGCTTCATCAATCGCGAAAAAAGAAATATTGACTTCTTTCAGGAATTTTACATTTTCCTCCTTGGTCAGTGATTCAGGGGCTACATACAGCAGCTTGGTTTTTCCGGCCTTCATATCCTTACGCACCCGGGCAATTTCGGCTTTGGTGAGGGAGGAATTCAGAAAATGGGCCACCCCATCGTCGGTATTAAAGCCACGGATCGCATCCACCTGATTTTTCATCAGGGCAATTAATGGTGAAATAATGATGGCGGTGCCTTCACTCATCAAAGCGGGCAACTGGTAACACATGGATTTACCTCCGCCGGTGGGCATTATCACAAACGTATTTCTACCTTCAAGGACATTGCGGATGATAGACTCCTGCTCGCCTTTGAAAGATTCGTAACCAAAGTATTTATTTAACGCTTCTGAAAGCGTGTTTTCTGCAACTAACATTGTAACCGGGAATTAAAGGACTGCGAATTTACATTAATTTTGCGCCCGATCAGAATAAAAATTACATTAAAAACCACAGGTTCATATTGATTTCATACTGATAAGACCTAATAATAACATCGTATTGGTGAAGATATTGTTTTATCTCTTAAAAAACAAGAAAAAGATGACACAGTGTAAACCAAAGGGATAAATTATTATGATCTTCGTCAAATTATAACAAAATGCTGAGCGACCGAAAAATTTTATCACTTGCGAAAAACACCTTAGCGCTGGAAGCAGCAGCCATACGCGGTATTGCCGGATTTATCGGGAAAGACTTTATCGCGGTGGTGAAAACGATTCACGCTTCACACGGGAGAATCATTGTTAGCGGTATCGGCAAATCAGCCATTATCGCCAATAAAATGGTGGCCACCTTTAATTCAACCGGAACGCCTGCCATTTTCCTGCATGCCGCCGATGCCATTCACGGCGACCTCGGTATGATACAAAGAGATGATGTGGTGATATTGATATCAAATTCAGGCAATACTCCCGAAATCAAAGTTTTAGCCCCCTTCATCAAGAGCGGTGGCAACAAATTGATCGCCATGGTGGGAAAGGAAAACTCATTTCTGGCCCAACAGGCTGACTTTGTATTGTCTACCCACGTTGAAAAAGAAGCCTGTCCGCACAACCTTGCCCCTACCAGCAGCACTACGGCGCAACTGGCCCTGGGCGATGCGCTGGCAGTTTGTTTGCTGGAAATGAAGGGTTTCACAGCCGAAGACTTTGCCCGATACCATCCGGGTGGTGCCCTGGGCAAACGCCTGTACCTCAAAATTGCGGATGTATGGCCGGGCAACCCCATGCCGGTAGTGGGACCCGAAGCAAACCTGGCTGAGGTGATTTTTGAGATTTCATCCAAGCGCCTCGGCGCTACCGCCGTGGTAAGTAACAAACAATTACTGGGAATTATCACCGATGGCGACCTTCGCCGCATGATGCAAAAGAACATCCGTTACGAAAAAATGAAAGCCAGAGACATCATGACCAAATCGCCAAAAACCGTTGGCAGCGACACCATGGCGGTGGAAGCTTTGGCCCTCATGAAAAAATTCAACATCACCCAGCTCGTGGTTACCGATAAAAAGAAATTTCTCGGCTTTGTACATCTGCACGACTTGTTGAAAGAAGGTATTTTTTAATGAAATAAGGTACAGGACAAGGGCACGAAAAACCGCATTTGATGAAAGACCCAAATTCAGAAATGACCTTCCTCGACCACCTGGAGGCCCTGCGCTGGCACCTGGTACGCTCGGCGGCATTTATCATTGTGATCGCCATCGTGGCATTCCTGAATAAAGAAATTGTATTTGACGGAGTGATCATGGCTCCCAAAAACACCGATTTCCTGACCTACCGTGTCCTTTGCGAATTATCGGAACGCTACCACCTTGACATGTGCCTGAGTAAAGTGGACTTCAACGTGGTAAACCTGACGATTAGCGGGCAGTTTACCACCCATATGTGGATTGCCTTCATGGCCGGCTTCGTGCTTGGCTTCCCCTATCTGATATGGGAAATATGGCGGTTTGTAAAGCCGGCATTGTCCGAAAGGGAAATTTCCTATTCAAAAGGCATAGTGTTTTTTACTTCCCTCCTCTTTTTGACAGGGATATTGTTCGGATATTTTATTATCACGCCCTTATCTATTAATTTCCTGGGCAATTACAAGGTAAGTGAAGAGATCAGCAATTCCATCAGCATGGACTCCTATATCAACACCGTTACGGTGCTGAGCCTGTCAACCGGGATTGTATTCGAATTGCCAATGGTGGTATATTTCCTCAGTAAGCTGGGCATTTTAACGCCCACATTTATGCGCCAGTACCGGAAACACGCCATGGTGATTAACCTCATCATTGCGGCATTGATTACTCCTTCACCCGACATTACCAGCCAGCTGATGGTGGCCGTCCCCCTGTTTATCCTTTACGAAATCAGCATTTACGTTTCGAAAGTTGTCAGCACCGGACGTGACAAGGCCGCTGCAGCCTGAATGCCCGGGCCCTTGCGGCCCCCGGTTATTAACTTCATATCATAATCCTGTCATTTCATCGCTTTCCTTTGCGAATTATTCATCCGGATCGGTATTTTCGCCTGAATAATTATTATGTCACTCGTAAAAGATTTTAATGCTTACCGGGAAAAGATGAACGGTAAGATCCTGGAACAGGGAAACCTCAACATCAAACGTTTCTATGCGCTGGATGCCTCTACCTATCAGGAAGGCGCCTTACCGGTTAAAACCAAGGAATTAATGGGCCTGGTGGCCTCCATGGTGCTGCGTTGCGATGATTGCATCCGCTATCATCTCGGCAAATGCCGCGAACAGGGTGTAAGCACCGAAGAACTGTTTGAAGCCTTTTCCATTGCCAACCTGGTTGGGGGCAGCATTGTGATCCCCCATACCCGCCGGGCGCTGGAATACTGGGAAGAGCTTATAACTTTAACATGATTTTTACGTTACAATGCGAGCCATGCGGGATGGAAAAATTATGCTGAAAAGAATACCCTGTTTTCTGCTCTTCCTTTTGATGTTAAACTCACTTTGGGTAAGCGCGCAGCAGACGAAAATCAGCGGCCGTGTTACCGACGAACTGACCAATGAACCTATTCCTTTTGCAACACTGGTTTTTAAAGGTACCACAACCGGAACCAATACCGATTTTGACGGAAAATACCTGCTGGTAACCGATATGCCGGGCGACTCCATTGTTTGTACACTGGTGGGCTATAAAACAGTAAAGATGAAAGTAAAGAAAGGCCAGGAGCAGGTCATCAATATTTCATTAAAAGCCAGTAAAGTAGAATTGCAGGAAGTAGTGATCAAAGCCGGTGAGAATCCTGCCAATATCATTTTAAGGAATATTATTAAAAACAAGACGCTAAACGACCCTTCACAACTGGAATCCTATCAGTACGAAGTGTACAACAAGCTGGAGTTTGACCTGACCAACATCAGCGAGAAAATGAAGGGCAACAAACTGCTGAAGCCCTTCGCTTTTGTGTGGGACAATATTGACAGTACGGAAACCAACAGTAAGCCCTTTCTGCCCTTTTTCATTTCCGAAACCATCTCCGACGTTTATTTCAAAAACAACCCGCAAAACAAAAAAGAAATTATCAAGGCCAGCAAGGTATCAGGACTCGAAAACGCTTCCGTTACTCAGTTCCTGGGGGATATGTACCAGCGGGTTAAAATTTACGACAATTTCATAGACCTCTTCGGTAAAGGTTTCATCAGCCCTATCTCCGACCTGGGTCTCGTGTATTATAAATATTACCTGCTGGACTCCACTTTTATCAATGACCAATGGTGCTATAAACTGAAATTCAAACCCCGGCGTCCGCAGGAACTTACCTTCAGCGGCGAGTTTTGGGTGCATGACACCACCTGGGCCGTGAAAAAAATTTCAATGCGTATCGCGCACGACGCCAACATCAACTGGGTGGAAGACATGGCCATCGTTCAGGAATATGTGAGAGTGGATAATAAACAATGGATGCTGTCAAAAGACATGCTGGTACTTGATTTTGCCACACGTGAAAACGGAATGAGTTTTATCGGACGAAAATCAACGTCCTATAAAAAGATCCTCATCAACCTGGATATTCCCAATGAAGTGTTTAAGGGAACGGAGAATATTCTGGTCAGCGACGAAGCCCTTACCCGCTCGGCTGGTTTCTGGGATGAATCAAGGCACGACTCTCTTGCCGAAAGGGAACTGAAGATTTACCATATGGTAGATACCATTAAAACCCTGCCGGCATTCAAAACTTACGTTGACCTGATTACGCTCTTCTTTACGGGCTACAAAGATATTGGGCTGATAGAGCTGGGACCTTACTATACTTTATACAGCTACAATCCCATTGAAGGCAACCGCTTTCGCGTTGGGGCAAGAACCAGCGATGACCTGAGCACCAAAATACAACTGGAAGGATACCTTGCCTATGGCCTTAAGGATGAAAAGTTCAAGTACATGGGGGGATTGAAATATAAAATTTCATCGAAGCCCAGGCAATTCGCCGGTATTAAATACCGCTATGATGTGGAACAACTCGGGCAAAGCGACAACGCCTTTCAGGATGATAATATCCTCTCCTCTCTTTTCAGAAGAAATCCCGCCACCAAACTGAATACTTCCGAAAGCCAGAAGGCATGGTATGAAATCGAATGGTTTCCGGGCTTGTCCAATAAAGTCACTTTTACACATAATGAATTTGTTCCATTGGGCGACCTGGACGTAAGCTATTACGCGAACGATGACCGTACCGTCATTAAAAACAGTTTCGCAACAACTACGGTATCCTTCTTCACCCGCTTCGCCTACCGTGAAAAATTCGTATCCGGAAAAGTAGACCGTATCAGCCTGGGAAGTGATTATCCTACCCTGCAGGTAAACTACACCAAGGGATTCAAAGGATTGTACAACGGCGATTTTGACTATGATAAATTATCGGTCAGGGTGGACGACCTGCTGAGGCTGGCGCCTTTTGGTTACACCTATTGGGTCATGAGCGCAGGCAAGACCTGGGGTAAAGTACCGTATCCCCTGCTGGAGATCCATCCCGGCAATGAAACCTATTTTTACGATTATGCCGCTTTCAACTTGATGAATTTTTTTGAATTTGTAAGTGACTATTATTTCAGCGGATATGCCACGCATCACTTCGACGGATTTTTCCTCGATAAAATCCCTTTGTTACGCAAACTCAAATGGAGGGAGGTAGCGCAGGTGAAAGCGGTATGGGGCGAGTTGCAAAATTCAAACCTGAACCTGCAAACCGACAACAGCCTTTTTTACTCCCTGAACAAAAAACCCTATGTAGAAGTTGGGCTGGGGGTAGAAAACATCATTAAAATACTGCGTGTTGACTTTTTATGGAGGATGAGCTACCTCGAGAATCCTGATATTTCTACATTTGGGATCAGGGGTAGTTTTCAGCTTACCTTCTGATTCATTGCCCTGCCGGTCATCGGTTTAATCACTACTTTCGCACTATGTCAATACTACGAAGCGACCACCTCGTAAAAAGGTATAAACGACGCACCGTGGTGGACAATGTTTCCATCCGTGTTGAACAAGGCGAGATTGTTGGATTGCTGGGCCCTAACGGCGCCGGAAAAACCACTACCTTTTACATGACGGTAGGCCTGATAAAACCCAATGAAGGGCGTATTTTTCTCGATGATACCGACATCACCAGAGAACCCATGTATAAAAGGGCGAAAATGGGCATCGGTTATCTCGCGCAGGAAGCTTCCGTGTTCCGGAAACTCAGTGTGGAAGATAATCTAAAGGCGGTATTGGAAATGACAGCCCTGCCAAAAGAAGAACAGGAAGCCCGGGTGGATTCGCTGCTGGAAGAATTCGGACTGCAGCGAATACGCAAAAGCCGGGGAGATGTACTGTCGGGTGGTGAGCGCAGGAGAACGGAAATCGCCAGGTGTCTCGCCGTAAATCCCAAGTTTATTTTGCTGGATGAGCCCTTTGCAGGTGTTGACCCCATTGCTGTAGAAGACATTCAAAGCATCATCCATACCCTGAAAGAAAAAAACATAGGCATACTGATTACTGACCACAACGTGCATGAAACCCTGACCATCACCGACAGGGCCTACCTGCTTTTTGAAGGGAGGATATTGAAAGAAGGCACTGCCCATGACCTGGCCAATGATGAGCAGGTAAGAAAAGTTTACCTGGGTAAAAATTTCGAGTTAAGGTAAATCAAATCCTGATCCGGACTTGCCGAATGAACAAACTGATCAACGCCGGACTCATTCTTTCCTTCTCCATCTGCTATATGGAATGGGGTGGCAACAACGCCTCGACGATATGGCAGGCGGAATATGAAATTTTTTCAAAGTCAAAGGACCTTTTCTCAGTGCTTACGCACCCGGTAATTCTTTCAGGCTTGTCCGGACAGCTCCTTTTGCTTTACTGTGTGATTGCCGCGCCTCCTGTTAAAAAAATCAACATCGCGGGCATCCTGCTGCTGGGGCTGGTGGTATTACTGATCTTACTGGCGGGTATTTTGAGTATGAATGCTTACATGACGGGCTCCACCCTGCCCTTTCTTTTTCTGGCTACCCTCTTCTTTATCCGCCTGAAAAAAGGCCTTTATCCCTGAAAAAAGAAAAACAATTTACATCAAGGGTGTTCGGCCGGAGCCATGATGCCGGCTGCTATTTTCAAAGGCAAAGCATTCTCGCGGGGAGGGATGGGGCAGGAATATTTCTTGCTGTAAGCGCAATAGGGATGATAGCTTTGGTTGAAATCCAGTAGCATCAGTTCTCCCTCCGGCACCTGCAAATCGATATAGCGTCCTCCGCCGTACGTTTCAAAACCGTTGCTTTTATCGGTAAAGGGAAGAAACAAATGGTTTTTATATTCCTCTTTTTTCGATAAGGCGACATTGCGGTAAGCATACAAGACGCAGATGGTGTCACGAATAGAAAAAGTCAGTTTGTATAATCGTTCATACTCCGGTCTTTTATCGCCGGTGGTTAGCATTTTAAAAAGTTCAGGTTCCGCCAATCGCTCAGCAAAAGCCGTTACGATGTAATTGGTATCGAAAGGAAAAAATGAATGCCCTCCAAAGTCCAGGGCCGCCTCTTTTTCCAGTGGGGATGATTCAGGGTTTTTATATTCTTCATCCAGTTGCGTCCGGAAACGTATAAACGCCGATTCATATGACGCGTTGCCGCCCTGCGCCAGGGCGAAAGCGACATTGAAAAAACACAGGTACAGAAAGATAGATTTCCTCATGAAAAAAAATGCTCAGGCCTGTTCCAGGTGAAACTCATAGGTTTCCATAATCGGATTTGCCAGCAGCTTCTTACAGGCGAGGTCCACCTTTTCGTGCGCCTCCTCCTTGCTGGAAGCTTCCACCTCCAGGGTAATATGCTTTCCGATTCTTACATTGACAATTTCAGGGAGGTTCAGGTTTTTCATGCCGCTGCTCACTGCGCGGCCCTGAGGGTCGAGCAATGCTTTTTGTGGCATCACATTGATATGGGCGTTGAATTTCATGCTTTTTGTTTATCAGGAGGTAACAGGAGCGACAAAATTACATAGAAAAGAATGATCAGCGGAACCGCCGCGTAGCGGAAAAATAATACGAGCAGTATGCTTCCTGCCAGTAAGAAGTAAACACCTTTGTTCCGCCTGAAATCAATGGAACTGAACTTTAAAGACAGCAGGGGTATTTCGGCAATAAGCAGCAGGGAACTGACAAGGGAGTATGTGATGAGGAAAAAGGGATGATAAATAAACGCCGACAAACCGAACTCATCGTGACCGATAATAAAGGGAAATGACATGATCACCAGTGCATTAGCAGGTGTTGGAAGGCCGATAAAATAGGTGGCCTGCCGTGGATCAATGTTAAATTTTGCCAGCCGCAGCGCCGAAAAAAGCGGAACAATAAACATAAAACATCGTCCGGCGAGTAATACATTTTCACTGGCATCGGAAGAAGAAGATCCCATATAAAACAGGGTATAGAGCATCATGCCGGGAACCAGTCCGAAACTCATCATGTCCGCCAGGGAATCCAACTGCTTCCCGAGTTCCGAATATGCCTTTAGTGCCCGTGCCGCAAAACCGTCAAAGAAATCGGCAATGAGTGCACCGACGATAAAGAGGCCGGCCTGTTCCAGCTTTGCATTGAATATTGCTACCACTGCCAGGCAGCCTAAAAAAAGGTTGCACAGGGTAATCATATTCGGCAAATGACGCATGCCGGCGAAGATATTGCATTTCTGAAGAACCTGCGGCGGACAGCGTGTGCAGGAAACTCAGGGAACTGTTAATATTTTATAGTCAGCCGTAACCTTTTCGTATAAAACCTGCTTACTTTTGAATAAGCAAACCTTTACTTTCCTTTCCACGTAAAAAAAGCATTCACAGGGATATACTTTATATTTCTGGATCAGCGTTTAAACCCGGAAACCAACACCTATGTACACCAAAAAATATTTCCTCACGCTCTCCTTCCTGCTTTATATCCTTCCATCCTTCCTGCAAGGCCAGACGCCCAAATACAGCAATGAATTCCTGGCCATTGGTGTCGGGGCGCGGGGACTGGGCCTCAGCGGCGCCATGACGGCGGTGGTAGATGATGCTACAGCGGGATACTGGAATCCGGCTGGACTTACCAAAGTAAAAGGCAACCTTCAGATCGCCCTGATGCACAGCGAATATTTTGCCGGCATCGCCAAATACGATTTCGGATCTTTCGCCGCGCCGGTTGACGAAACCAGGACCATCGGCCTTTCCGTGATCCGTTTCGCCATTGATGATATCATCGATTCTACCGACCTTATTGACAAAGATGGAAATATAGACTATGACCGCTTAAAATCCTTTTCATCTGCCGACTACGCCTTCCTGCTTTCCTATGCGCAAAAAATGAAAATCCAGGGACTCAGCATGGGCGCCAATGTTAAAATCGTTCATCGCAAGGTGGGCGAATTTGCCAAAGCATGGGGTTTCGGGCTGGATGTGGGAGCGCAGTATGAACATGGAAAGTGGAAATTCGGGGCGACAGGGAAAGACATCACCTCTACCTTCAATGCCTGGTCATACAACACCGAAAACCTGGAAGCGGTGTTTAATCAAACGGGAAACGCCATACCTGAAAACGGACTGGAAGTAACCTTGCCCCGCCTCATACTGGGAAGCGCCTATAAAACCGGGATCACAAAAAAAATATCCGTGCAGCCTTCGCTCGATCTCGACATCACCTTTGACGGAAAAAGAAATGTACCCGTGAAAACGGATGTAGTCAGTATAGACCCGAAAATCGGCCTTGAATTCGCCTATGACGATTTTATCTTCCTGCGTGCCGGCTTAGGTAATATACAAAGTGTGAAGAACATCGACGCAAGCACCTCCACCACTGCGCAGCCGAATATTGGTCTCGGACTGCGCTTGAAAAATGTCAGCATTGACTACGCCCTCACCAATATCGGGAATACTTCCGAATCCCTTTACTCCAATGTATTCTCCATTCGCTTAAGCATCTTCAGACAAAAAGACGCCGCGGCGAAAAAGTAAATCCGGCAACCATGAAATATTTTTACCAAACAGTACTTCTCCTCCTTCTTGCTTCCGCAGCCGTAAATGCGCAACCTTACGGAAATGAATGGATAGCTTTTGCCGGCGGACAGGATTACTCGACGCAGCAATATTTCCGTATCCATATCTGGAAAGAAGGAATTTACCGGATCAACTACGCGGACCTTCAGAGCAACGGCGTACCCGTTAATGCCTGGTTCAGCCCTGACCGTTACCAGTTGTTCAACCGGGGAAAAGAGCAGTTCATCCGTGTAGAAGACAGCAACACGGACAATATATTCGGACCGGGAGATTACATTGAATTTTATGGCAGGGGCAATGACGGTGAATATGACGCCGCCCTGTACGACAACCCCTCCAGCCAGGCCAACCCCTATTTCAGCTTATACAATGATACAGCCGCCTATTTCCTGACCTACAACCCATTCTCGGCCAGCAACAGGCGCATGCCGGTCATCAACGACAATAACTACAGCGCCTATACGCCCGAAGCCTGGTACCAGAAGGAAGAGGTGAAAGTATACGGAAGTGAGTACAATATCGGCTGGCGCGACTTCAATGACATCGCCGACAACTCTTTTACCGAAGGGGAAGGATTTCTATCCGGCCGCATCAGCAAACTTGCCCCTTTCGATGTGGGCTTCGTCATCCGCAATTTAGTACCAGCCGGGCCGCAACCTGTTATTGAGACCCTCATTATGGGCGCTAACGCCAACGCGCATCCGTACCGCTTTTTCAGCGCGGGCAGCCTCTTGCTCGACACCATCTTCTATTCCTATGAACTTGTGAAACACACTTTTGGCATAGGCAACCTTCCCTCCTCCGGCGCTTATACATTTCAGTTCGCCCCTCAGAACGACCCCACCTTCAGCGGCAACCTGAACTATATGCAGATGGCTTATGCCAAACTGGTATACCCGCGATCCTTTGATTTCAGCGGCGACACCCTGCCACTCACGATGCATATCAGCAGCGCGGCGCCGAAGGTGCTCTTCAACATGAACAATGTGAACACCACTTCCGCGAGGCTCTATGTTATCAGCGGCGATACCGTGAAGATGGTGCTGATGGGCAGCGGCCCTTCCCTCTTGCAGGCTATCATTCCCGTTAACGGTAACACACAGCAATGCTACCTCACCGACAACAGCAAGGTATTGGGTTACACGGGGAACATGGAAATAAAAAGTGTAAACGCCGATCCTGACCCGAACAGGTTCGCTCGCTTCCACCACTTCACCACCACCGGCGCCGCAGCAAACTTCCTGATCGTCTCACACAAGGCGATATGGAATGGCGCCACCAATTACGCTGCTTACCGTAATAGCAAAGGATATTCGGTACTGCTGGCCGATATAGATGAACTTTATGATCAGTTTGCCTGGGGCATACGCAAACATGTACTGGCCATCCGTAATTTTTCGGACCTGATGCTGGATCAGGTAAGCCCCGCCCCCCGTTTCCTGCTCCTGCTGGGGAAATCCGTCTTAAACCAGAACGCCAGGAGCGGCGCCGCCTACCAACAGAATTTCATTCCTACCTACGGCGAACCCGCTTCCGACCAAATGTTTACTTCAAGGTTAAACAGCAATGACTTCATTCCGGAAATAGCTACCGGAAGGATCTCCGCCCAAAATGAAACCGACGTAAGCGCTTACCTCGACAAACTGATAGCCTTTGAAGGGCAACAGGCCAATACGCCATCGCCCTGGATGAAAAACATCCTGCACTTTGGCGGCGGTACCGACCTCGCGGAACAAAATATCCTTGCCGGTAAGCTCAACGTGTATAAAACCATTGTGGAAGACACCCTCTTTGGCGGCAATGTTACCACCATATTAAAAAGTTCTACCGACCCCATCCAGATCAATCTCGGGCAGTACATACAGCAATTGATCGATACCGGCTGTACCATGATGACCTTTTACGGACATGCCGCCGGCACCTCCTTCGACATTGCCACTGATGACCCCGAAAACTATAATAACAAAGGCCGCTATCCGGTTGTGCTTGCCCAGAGCTGTTTTGTGGGTGACGTACACACTACCGGCAGGCTGCTGAACGAACGCTTTGTACTCACCCCGGAAAAGGGGTCCATCGCCTTCATCGCCGTACCCGACAAAGGGCTGATTGACCCACTGGACGAATATTCGCTGCGCTTCCATGAAAATACCTTCAGGGAAAACTACGGCGCCAGCGTTGGTGAGAACATGAAAAAAACAGTGCAACAAATTATTGATGCCACCTTTGAGCGGAAAAGCGTTTGCATGAACATGACCCTGCACGGGGATCCGGCGATCGCGATGAACGCCTGGGAAAAACCGGACTACAGCATTAACAACGATGGTATCTTCTTCGACCCTCCGCTGGTCACCACCGAAACCGACACCTTCGCCGTAAAGGTGGTGGTGAGCAATTTCGGAAAAAATACCGGCGACTCCCTGCACCTTCTCCTGAGCCGTACCATGCCAGATGGCAGCAAGCGCGACACCATCATCCCTATTCCCTACATCACCTTCCGCGACACATTTACCATCGCACTGCCTGTTGACTTTGCCAATGGCGCCGGCCTCAACCTCTTTGAGGTAACGGTAGATATTTACAATGAAGTGGATGAAATTGACAACGTGGGAAATAATGTCGCGAACGCGCAACTGCAGATCAATTCCACCGATATCAATCCGGTGTATCCTCAGAAATACGCCATCATCCCCAATGGAAATGTCACCTTAAAAGCGACCACTGCCAACCTTTTTTCCTCCGCGAAAAACTACCGGTTTGAAATTGATACTTCCAGCTTTTTCAACAGCCCCGCGAAACAGTCGGGACTTGTAAGCAACGCCTTTGGCATCGTTTCATGGACGGTACCACAAGCCATCGACAGCAATATTGCCTGGTTCTGGAGAGTGGCCAACGACTCTATCCTCCACCCGGATTCGCTTATCGCCTCAAAATTCCAGTGGAAGACGAGCTCCTTCCTGTACAAGCCCGGAAAGACAGGATGGTCGCAGGCGCATTATTATCAGTTTAACGAAAGCAAACTGGCCAATATGATCTGGGTAGATTCACTGCGGCAAACCAAATTCATCTCCTCCAATTATTCATTGCTGATGACCCATGAACTGAACAGGCCCAGCTATGAAATCAACGGGGTAAACATGGATTACGGGGGTTGTACCGG
>CAZHSC010000034.1:0-34762 GCA_964534995.1 uncultured Bifidobacterium sp. | reverse complement strand
AATAAAGTAATTTTAGTTTGTATTTTCTTTTTTGAAGCGCGCAGAATACTGACATGTCTTCGGATAGACTTCCTGTAATTAGCGGACTTATGATGAGAGGCTTTACAGACTCACCCTTCACGGGATCCGTTTCCTTAAAGGTAATGGGTATTTCCAATGGTATGTTGACGTCCTCAATCCGCAAATTGGCTTTTAATACAAGGGGATAATCGTTCCATGCTTTTCCTGTAAGAGATTTGTCGGGAATCTGAAACGCGCCTTTTTCAGCTGTCATTCTTAGCCAGTAGGGTTGTGAAAAGGCACCGGCCCCATTCACGATGATGTTTTTGCTGAAAAAAGTCTGGCGGCTTAGTGGAATTGTTTCTGGTTCTCCGCTGATATTATCACTTTTCATGGTAACCATAACGCTGTCAAAATTTCTCACAATCAGTTGCAAACTCACATGCATGGTGTCGTTAATGGCATAGTTGGTACTATAGGCGTAGGCAGCTTTCCATAAGCCGATGCAGTCTGTTATTACTTGATCAAGTTCTTTTAATTTTTGTGTATTGATGTGATCCGGCGGTAGTGAGCTGATTTGTTTTCTGAGTGTAATCAGGTCAGGTACGGATGCCGATGGATTACTGAAGTTATACTTTGAAGCAATCCTTTGTATGGTCTCTGAAATTTCTTTTCCTCCCTTCAGTCCATACCAGTATTTTTCATTTTTGAAAATATCATTTACGGCAGTGTCGCCGGCAACAGGGCTAAAGTATTCGATTTGGGTACCTCGTTGCGATGGAACGCCAAATCCCTGGCTCTTATGTTGTGAGCGGCTCTCTGCGGCGAGTTCACCATAGCTTTTACCAAGGAGTGGGTTGTATCCACCTACATCTGTTTTAATCTGTTGCTCACTGGTGGTATTATTGCTGCCGAATCTGAAGGTGTTCCAGTACATCCTTTTCACTTTCCATATCCCCCATTTACCCACCTGTTCAGGAAATTTTGCCGGATCCTGTGCTATATCGAATGCTTCTTTTGCAAGAATGGCGCTCGAAGAATGGTGGCCATGTCCCGCTCTTGAATCAGGGGGAAACCGGCAGATGATGACATCCGGTTTTAAGGACCGGATAATATATACAAAGTCTTCTAGAATTTTATCCCTATTCCAAATACCGATGGTTTCTTCCGGGGATTTTGAAAAGCCAAAGTCAAAGGCCCTGGTGAAATATTGTTCGCCTCCGTCAATGGCTCTTGCGGCCAGCAGCTCCCGGCTTCGTATGAGACCCAGTTCAACGCCAAGTTCGGCACCAATCAGATTTTGCCCTCCATCTCCTCGGGTAAGGGAAAGATAGGCCGTCCTGAATAATTTTTCTTTCGACAACCAGGTAATCAATCGAGTGTTTTCATCATCCGGATGAGCTGCAACGTAGAGTACCGTGGTGGTGACATCCAGTTTTATTATGCGTTGCAGGATATCTGTTGCCGGTTGAGCATGACAATGAATGGTGTGATAAGGCATGATCAGTTGTAAAAATGCCAGAAGGGAGAAGGATAGAAGTAGTTTCTTATGCATACATGGCAAAGATAAATGAATGATTACTGAAATAATAAAAGCCGCTACCTTAAGGGTAACGGCTTTTATATAGAGGGTTAAAGAGCGTTATTATCTGGTAATTACAAATGTTTTGGTGGCAGTCACTTCTCCGTCAACGATCAGGGAATAAAGGTACGAACCGGCATTCATATCATTGGCCGATAACTGAATTTGGCCGGATTTGCTGTGGTTGATATTCATTTCACGGATCAGCTTGCCATCCATGGTGGTGATGATAAGTTTCGCATCGCTGGTATTATCCGGGAGTTCAAAGTGGATGGTGGTGGTGTTACTGAATGGATTGGGTTGATTCTGATCAAGGCGGGTGCTGCTGATCTGAAGTCCGCTTTTACCGCTGTTACTCTTTGCCTCGAGTTGAGCAAGACGGTTTTCGAGTGCAGTAAGTTGCTTTTTTAATTCCGTAATAGCAGCGTCTTTTGCTTCAATTTGAGTTTGCTGTTCCTGAATGGCTGAAGTAAGTACCGGAATCATTCCCAGGTAATTTACAACTTTCACTTCCGCTTTTTCAGTGATCCTGACTCCTGTTTTAGGATTCACCTTTTCAGGGAGAGTAGTTTCTACTACCATGTCAGGGAATTGCTCCTGTAAGTTCTCAGCCAGGAAACCTGTTTGAAGGCCTGCCGGGAGATGTAACAGCGGAAATTCATTGGTTTTGTAATTATAGGTGGCGGTTTTCACCTGCATCAGGCGGGAAAGAACGCCATGAACGGGTTGAATATTCGTCTTCATCCTTTCATCTGACAATTGAAAGTAACGGTAACCGAAAACATTGCCCTGGAAAAAACCGGCATAGTCACGGATTCCTCCCACAGTGGTAGTATCGGTAGCTACGCCCCAAACGGAAATGTTCTGATTTGAATTGGCAGCGTAACCAAACACTCCGTTACCCTGATCTCCGCCATCTGATTGTCCCCAAACTCCGGTAGGATATCCTGTGGTGCCCAGCAATTCGGAAGTTCCGAATACTCCCGTGATTCCTGATCCGGCCACTCCAAAAATGTTACTGATACCTTCAACACCGGCAAGGTTACCGATACCCTGTAACCCGATACCGGAGGTGTCGGAAGGAGTTGAACTGCCTTTGATGGCAATGACATCTGCCGAACCAATATATTTACCCGTAACATTTACTACCGGATCAGTAGAGGAAGTCATACCTAAAATATCTAATCTTGATACAGGTGAGGAAGTGGCAATACCTACTTTGCCTGTAGAAGTAATGACCATACGGGTTGCATTCTTGGTTTTGAATTTTAAACCGACATTGTTAGTGGTTCCGATGAAGTCAGTTGAAGTGGGTGCATTCCCTGTGAGGAGCCAGCTACCCTGTGCATTTGTTTCAATATGAGCAAATGCAAATCCTGCTAAGGCAATGGTTGTAATAAGAATTTTTTTCATGGGATTTTTGTTTTATATTGATTTCGAAATGTAGGGAATTTTTGTTACCCCACCAATGAATATTTGTTTTTTATTCCGGCTGGCCCGGTTCGATTTTAAAAACTGTTGAATGTTCTGGTAATTCAGATAAATTACCCTCCGGACATTATAATCGCCGGTAATTATATGTATGTGTAAAACAATAGTTTGTAAAGACGTAATAGTCATTATATAAAATTATCTAAAAAAAATTTGAATAATCAATTGAACTTAATAAATTTGATGTTCAATAAAATACAAACACAAATCAATAAACTGATGAAGAATAAAATTTACAAAATTCTAGTAGCAGTATTGTTTATGGTTAATGGAGCCTAT
This sequence comes from uncultured Bifidobacterium sp., assembly GCA_964534995.1. GTDB lineage: Bacteria > Bacteroidota > Bacteroidia > AKYH767-A > OLB10 > JAJTFW01. Next base: position 31,410 of record CAZHSC010000034.1, on the reverse strand, counting down.
GCGCAGTACTATTACCTGCCCTTTGTCGGAGCAGGAACAAATCCCGGATCATTAAACACTGATGACGAATACCCTGTGGGTGGCGGTCTTACTTCTGGCTGGACATCCATTCATGCTGGTAGCGCTGCTACTGCTGCCTGGTCATCTGTGGCAACAATTCCCTTTACCTTTAATTTTAATGGAGCACTTGTATCGCAATTTAAAGTATCCACCAGTGGTGTGCTCACTTTCACCACAGGTGCTGTAACGGTGCCAGCCTATGGTGCTGTAGCATTACCTAATGCCAATGTACCCGACAATTCGATTTGTGTACTGGGAGTTCGTGGAACCGGATCCAATGACAATATTGTTACCAAGGTTTTCGGCTCAGCTCCGAACCGCCAGTTATGGGTGTTTTTTTCCTCTTATTCAACAGCTGCCGGTGGCTGGACTTACTGGTCCATAGTGCTGGAAGAAACTACTGACAATATTTATATTGTGGATCAGCGTCACAGTGCGGCGATGAACGTTTCAGCGGGTATCCAGATTAACGGAACCACTGCTATCGCCATCAGTGGATCACCCTCATTGTCGTCCACCGCAACCTCCGACCCGAGCCCAGCCGATAATTCTTACTATAAATTTATTTTTGGTACGCAGGCGGCTGTGCAGGCTAAAATGAATGAAGTGATTGTGAACCCCTATGTTATCGTTCCTGGAAGCACCTTTATCGAAGGAGAGATTTTAAATCTGGGTGCAAACACTATTACTGCCATGGATATTAAATACGAATCGGCAGGTACTACCTTTACCACCTCGCTTAGCGGATTGAATATTTTATCGGGTGCATCATATCAGTATATCCACAATACACCATTGGCTGTAAACAATTCTGCTCCTTATCCTCTCAAAGTCTGGGTGGACGTGAGCGGTGACGCTGATCATACTGACGATACCTTAAATACACTGGTAACCGGTTTGTCCTTTCAAACAACCAAAAGGGTGCTGATTGAAGAAGGTACCGGAACCTGGTGTGGCTGGTGTCCGCGCGGTGCCGTTTACACAGAACAAATAGATACTGTACATCCCGGTACGGCCATTGTGGTAGCTGTGCATAATGCTGATCCAATGACAAATGCTGCCTATGATGCAGGGATGAATGCATTGATCAGCGGTTATCCCAGTGGTGCTGTGGATAGGAAAGATGTGGATGTAGATCCAACCGACTTTGGTTTGAGCTATAATGAGCGTATCAACGATGTATCACCTGCTGATGTTGCCGTTAGCGCGTATTTCAATGCTGCAAACCGTCAGGTAGATGTAGTGGTGTCTGCAACTTTTGCTGCTGACCTGGAGAATGATTTCCGGCTGAGTGCCATTCTGGTTGAAGATGAAGTGACCGGTACCAGTAGCGGATACAGCCAAACCAATTATTACAGTTTCCAGTCACAGAATATACCTTTGGTAGGCGCCGGACATAACTGGCAGACCGAACCAACTCCGGTTCCTTTCTCCACCATGGTGTATAATTTTGTGGGACGTGAATTGCTGGGTGGTTTTGACGGACAAGCCGGTTCTGTTCCTGCCTCTGTTACCTCAAATTCTACTTACTCTTATACATTTACCACCACTATCCCTGTTGGGTGGGATGAAAATGAAATGCGGGTAATTGGTGTATTACATGATGTAAATTCCGGCCACATTTTGAATGTCAACCGTGGCGCTTACGGAATTACTACTAATATTGAGCCTGTTTCCAATGAAAATTTCAGCATGTCATTGTACCCCAATCCTGCAGCTGATTTCGCCCAATTGGAAATCAATATGATCAATTCCGGTGAGTTTAGTGTGGAAGTATTTGATATGCTGGGTAAGGCAAACTTCAGCCGCACATACAACGCCATGACTGGTAAAAATGTAATTAACCTCCCCGTTAATTCGCTGAAAGCCGGTGTTTATTTGGTGAAAGTGAATGTAGGTGGCTCTATCCTTAACAGCCGTCTCGTTGTAAATTGATCTGTTAAAATTATTTTATGAAAACGGCCGCAGCTTCCTGTGGCCGTTTTTTTTACACACCCCTTAATGCCGTTTTGTCTCCTTGTATTTACAGTATGCGGTAAGCATTTTGTTACGATATTTGCGGAAGCGTAAATGAAGAATATACCCGCCGGAATTTTATATTACCTGGTTATTTTGCCGGTTTCATACCTGCCGTATTTTGTATTGTACAGGATTTCGGACTTTCTTTTTTTTCTTTTTTATTATGTGCTGGCCTACCGTAAAAAAGTGATTGCCGGAAATATACATCGTTCATTTCCTGACAAGAGTTTAAAGGAAAAGGAGCTAATCGTCAGAAATTTTTACAGACACTTTGCAGATCTGATTGTCGAGAGCCTCAAAGTATTTACTATATCACAGAAGCAGGTCGAAAAGCGTATGAAGTTTTCTAATCCGGAGGTGATCAACCGTTATTTTGATGAAGGTAGGAGTGTGATCCTTGCTGGCGGTCATTACAACAATTGGGAGTTGTTTGCAGTGGCGATTGATCATGCGGTGAAACACCAGAGTATTGCGATTTATAAACCCTTGTCAAACCGCTTTTTTGATGAGAAAATGCGGGCCACCAGAGGGAAGTATGGATTGGAAATGATCGCCATCAAGGAGGTGAAGCATGTCTTTGAAAAGTATAAAGGAACTCCAACCTTAACCATATTTGGTACCGACCAGTCACCGGGTAATGTCAGGAAGGCATACTGGACAAATTTCCTGAATCAGGATACAGCCGTGCTTTTTGGTACCGAAAAATTTGCCAGGGAATATAATTATCCCGTCGTCTTCGGATGTATCCATAAGCTGAGCCGTGGCCAATATGCTGTTGAATTCAGAGATTTGTTTGATGAACCATCAAACACAGTTCATGGTGAGATCACCGAAGCGCATACCCGTATGCTCGAAAAGGATATCCTGCAAAAGCCTGAATACTGGCTTTGGAGCCACCGTAGGTGGAAACGTAAAAGGCCTGATGATTTGCATGCGAATGCTAATTGAAAATATCATACCTTTATTCTAAACATATACTGCAACTGCTTTGGAATGCGGAGGACCGATGCTGAAAGATACCTTTAACCGGATACACGATTATCTCAGAATTTCTATTACGGATAAGTGTAACTTGCGTTGCACCTATTGTATGCCGCATGATTTGCCGAAGGAAATATTCTCTTCCGGCAGGAAATTGATGTCGGCGGAGGAAATTGAAAAAATCGCTTCCGTTTTTGTAAAATTGGGAGTTAAGAAAATCAGACTTACCGGAGGCGAACCCCTGGTACGAAAGGAAGCAGCTGATATTATTCAACGATTGTCATTGCTGCCTGTTAAACTGACGCTGAGTACCAATGGTGTACTGGTTGATCAGTTTATTGATGTCTTTAAAATAGCGGGTATCAAAGCTGTTAATGTCAGCCTCGACAGCCTCGAAGCAGATGCCTTCAGGATCATATCTAAAAGGGATCAGTTTGAGAAAGTGATTTCAAATATTCAGCTTCTTCTAAAAGAAAACTTTCATGTAAAGGTAAATATGGTGGTTTTAAAAGGTATTAATCATCTTGAGATACTGGATTTTATTGAATGGACAAAGGACTTTCCATTGCATGTACGTTTCATCGAATATATGCCCTTTAAAGATAATAACTGGAGTCATTTGAAAGTCTTCAGCGCTGATGAAATTATTTCTTTAGCGGCAGGTCATTATAGCTTCCGGAAGCTGGATGACCGTCCTAATGATACCGCCCGTTGTTACAAGGTGAATGACTTTACCGGTACTTTTGCTGTTATCAGCACTATGTCTGATCCCTTTTGTGATACCTGTAACCGTTTGCGACTTACCGCCGACGGAAAAATGAAGAATTGTCTTTTTTCAGGCGATGAAGCCAATCTGCTTTCTGTTTTACGTAATAATGGTGATCTTGAATCGATGATTCTGCAATGCGTCCTGGATAAGAAAGCGGCCCGAGGTGGACAAATGGATACAGAATGGACCAGGATGGATGCAGATGCAATTGAAAACAGATCCATGATTGCTATTGGTGGTTAATTTACATTGGCTGAAAGCGTAAAGGGATGGAGTTTGATAATGCAATAAAATTAATGTTCCGCAGTCTGCCTGCAAGAAGAATAGAAACTGTTCCGCTTTCGCTTTCGAACGCGGCAGTACTTGCTGAGAATGTAATTGTAGAAACCGATTCACCCCCTTTTCATCAGAGTGCGATGGATGGTTATGCTTTTAATTTCAAAGTATGGGATAAAGTTTCACCTTTGAAAGTTGTTGCCGCTGTACCCGCAGGTAAAGTGTTTTCAGGTAAAGTGAACAGGAATTGTGCAGTAAGAATTTTCACCGGAGCCGTGCTTCCTGCTGACACGGATACTGTGGTAATTAAGGAAAGGGTTAGGGAGATGGATGAGATGATCTGTGTGATGGATCCGGATATTAAGAAGGGGGCCAATGTTAGGCGAAAAGGATCCCAGATAAAAAAGGGTCGCATCGCCTTACGAAAGGGACATTCATTAACGCCCGCCGCGCTGGCTTACCTGGCGCTGCTTGGAGTGGATAAAGTGCAAGTATACGCCCGGCCGGGTGTGAGTATTATTATCACCGGAAATGAATTGACAAAGCCCGGCAGAAAACGAAAGGGAGGAGGAGTGTATGAATGCAATTCTTTCGCGCTTACAGCAGCCCTGGAACGGATGCATATTGTACCACGACTTGTTACCTACTGCAGGGATCATCCGGATGAAATCATCGGTGCAGTAAAGAAATCTCTTAAACATACAGATATACTCATTATTACGGGTGGTGTTTCTGTCGGCGACTATGATTTTGTAGCAGAATCCCTGGAAAAATGTTCGGTGCTGAAAAGATTTCATGGCGTAAGGCAGAAACCCGGGAAACCGCTGTACTTCGGAACGAAAGGTGATAAACTGATATTCGCCCTGCCCGGAAATCCGGCCGCGGTATTAACCTGCTTTTACACTTTTATTGCAAAAGCCATCTGTGAATTAACGGCGGTAAATTATTTTCCATGCCGGTCACTGCCAGCCATGAATGCTTATACGCGGAAAGGAAACCTTACTCTGGTGCTTAGAGCGCTTACCCATGCGCAAGGTGTTGAAATACTGAAGGACCAGGAAAGTTATAAACTGAATTCCTTCGCAAATGCGGATTGCCTGGTGATAGTACCTCCGGATTGTAGGCAGATAATGCCCGGCGACCCCCTTCATGTATGGATGATTCATAAATAGGATATGGAAACAACCTGGGTGTTTTATATGCTGCTTGCTTTAATCGCTTTTATGTATGCCAGTGTTGGCCATGGTGGTGCTAGCGGGTACATAGCCCTGATGTCTTTATTTTCCTTTGCTCCCGAATTCATAAGACCTGCTGCTTTGATGCTGAACATCATGGTTTCCCTGCTTGCCTTCCTACAGTTTTCCAGAGCCGGTCATTTCAGTTGGAAATTGTTTTCTCCCTTTGCTCTTTCCTCCATCCCGGCCTCCTTTGCCGGTGGCTTGCTGGTGGTAGATGATGACATTTTTAAAAGAATCCTTGGGGTCTTGTTGCTGGTACCGGTAATGAATCTGTTGGGAATGTTTCGATTTAAAAAGGATACTCAAACAGATGGGATGAATATACCGCTTGCTTTGTTTATAGGTGTGGTGATTGGTTTTATAAGCGGCCTGATCGGCATTGGTGGGGGCATATTTCTTAGCCCCTTATTGCTTTTATTGGGATGGGCTACCATGAAGGAAACGGCCGCCGCATCAGCTTTGTTTATCTTTGTGAATTCCACGGCGGGACTCATCGCTCAATCTTCAATAGGAATTGTACCCGGTACTTCAGCTTATTTTATGATCATCTTTGCCCTGGGTGGGGCCCTTGCCGGTTCATTATCCGGTGCCAGGAAATTTGACAATAGGCTGCTGAAAAGGGTACTTGCCCTGGTATTATTAACTGCTTCATTTAAGCTAATACTGATTTGAAAATGCAGTGGAAACCGGATGGATATATTCTTGCGGGAGGCCGGAGTTCCAGAATGGGGTCTGAAAAGGGCTTAATACAAGTACATGGCCGTTATCTGATAGAATATGTGATCGCTAATTTAAAAAATGCGGTTGGCGACATTTTTATTTGTTCGGATAATACCGAGTACCGTAAATTTGGTTGCGAAGTGATCGGAGATGAAGTGAAAAATGAAGGACCTGCCCGCGGTATTGCAGCAGCCATGAAGCACGCAGCTACCGGTAGCTTTTTTGTGATCAGCTGCGATACGCCCTTTATACATACCTCCCTGATACAAACAATCATTTCAATGTCGGCGGGCGCCGACATCACAATTCCACGGCTGAACGGCTGGATGGAACCACTCTGTGGTGTATACACCGCCTCTTGCTATGGGAAATGGAACGCTTTGGTGGAAAGCGGTATTCACAAGATGCAAACCCTTATTGAAAATTTCAATTACCGGACGCTGGATGCCGGCACCGTCCTGCTTGCGGATGAAATGGCTTTTATGAATGTTAATACACCCGAAGATCTTAAATTGGCAATACTGAAAGGAAAATGGCGGTAAAAATTCTTGTTTTTGGTAAATTAGCGGAAATAACCGGACTTAAGGAGTTCTTCATAGAGGAAGCAGAAAATGTCGAAGCATTGAAAAAAGTACTTGAAGATAAATTTCATAAGCTCCGGGGTATGAAATATGCCATCTCGGTAAATCGTGTGCTCGCGTCGCATGATACACGTGTCTGCTCTGGTGATGAAATTGCCCTGATGCCGCCTTTTTCCGGTGGCTAATATCTTGTAATGGTGATGGAAAGATACAGTCGTCAACTCTTACTGAAAGATTTCGGTCCATTGGCGCAGCGGAAGATTATGAATGCTTCCGTACTGGTAATCGGTGCCGGCGGCCTGGGCTGCCCCGTCCTTTTGTACCTTGCCGCTGCCGGTGTGGGTACACTGGGTATGGCCGATGGAGACAGGGTGGAATTGTCGAACCTGCCTCGTCAGGTACTCTTTGGAACTAACGATATCGGACTTCCGAAAGTAGAAGTGGCAGCGCGAAAGCTGAAAGAGGCCAATGATGATGTATCGCTGAAAATTTATAATTGTTTTATCGGAAAAGTAAACGTTCTTGAAGTCATACGGGATTATGATGTGATCGTGGACGCTTGTGATAATTTCGCTACAAGATACCTGCTGAGTGATGTCTGCTTCTTATTGAATAAGACGCTGGTTTACGGTGCTGTATCAGGTTATGAAGGACAGATTGCTGTTTTTGGACCCTCTGAGGGCAGGTCGGCGGCAACTTACCGAGATCTGTATCCTGTACCTCCAGCAGCGCACGAAGTGAATTCCTGTACGGAAGAGGGTATCCTTGGCGTTATTCCGGGAATGACAGGGGTATTACAGGCTTCGGAAATTATAAAAATCATTACAGGCACCGGTTCCGCCTTGCTGAATAAGGTGCTGACCATCGATTTTACCGACTACAGGATGCAGGTAACATCAATTCCTGCTACAAACAATAACGGTGTTCCGTCATCCATCCATGCAATGTTGAAGTATGAATATGACATTTTCTGTTCTTCCGCTCCACCGCTTGCCGAAAACGAAATTACCTATAATGAATTTGAGAACTTAAAAAAAGAGGAGGAATGGACACTCATTGACCTGCGCCGGGATGATGAAGTTTCCGGTGATGTAGGTGTTGTGGGCTTACACATTCCTTTCGAAAACCTGGAGCAGATTTTACCCGGCTTGCCCCTCCGGAATCAGGTCTTGTTTATTTGTGCATCGGGAGCCAGAAGTGCGAAAGCCCTGGCATGGGCGCAGCCCTTGTTTCCGGATACAAGAATGTTCAGCCTGAAAGGCGGATGGAAGGCTGTACCTGATAACAAATTATCAATCATTTAAAGTCTATGCCTGAGAAGAAAAAAAACAGGAAAGTATTTATTAATGAACCGGTATCAACCGTGTTTATCGCTGATGCGATTGCAAAGCACAGTGTCAAAACAAGCATCGGGGCACATAGTATTTTCCTGGGACAGGTGAGGGCTGATCAGGTGCAGGGTAAGGAGGTAAAAGCCATTGAATATACCGCCTATGAAGAAATGGCGGAGGAAAAATTGCAGGGAATCCGTGAAGATGTTTTCAGTAAATTTCCCTTAACTTGTATGCATATTTTCCACAGCCTGGGCATTGTGAAGGCCGGAGAGATATCGCTCTTTGTTTTTACATCATCAACTCACCGGAAAGCGGCCATGGATGCCTGTAACGAAATTGTGGAAAGACTTAAAGCGGAAGTTCCTGTCTGGGGCAGGGAAATTCTCGAAGATGAGACTTATATTTGGAAAGAAAATACCGAAAAAGCAAACAGTTAATATGATAAGCACCGAACACCTTTCTGATCTTGAAATTGCTCAAAAGGCTGATATTAAAACGATTAGAGATATTGCCCGCTCCTTGAACATCAACCTTGACCTCTTGGAGCAATATGGAAAGTATAAAACCAAGTTGCCCTTATCTCTGATAAATGAAGAAAAAGTGGCGCAGGGAAACCTCATTCTTGTGTCAGCGATTAATCCTACTCCTGCCGGTGAAGGAAAAACAACCGTTTCTATCGGGCTGAGTGATGGCTTGAATAAAATTGGTAAAAACTCAGTAGTGGTACTGAGAGAGCCTTCCCTGGGACCAGTATTTGGAATGAAAGGAGGAGCGGCCGGGGGTGGTTACTCACAGGTGATTCCCATGATTGATATTAACCTTCATTTTACCGGTGACTTTGCGGCGATAGAGAAGGCCAATAACCTGTTGTCTGCCCTCATTGATAATAACATTCAGAATAAAACTCGTTCCCTCAATATTGATCCGCGAACTGTGGTGTGGAAAAGGGTGATGGATATGAACGACAGAGCATTGCGGCAGATCATTATCGGAATTGGCGGTAGTGCCAATGGGATCATGCGTGAAGATGGTTTTAATATTACCGCAGCTTCGGAAGTAATGGCTATCATCTGTTTGTCGAATAACATTGATGACCTGAAGAAACGTCTGGGAAATATTTTTATCGGCTATACTTTTGATAAAAAACCTGTTTTTGCCCGTGACCTGAAAGCAGAAGGAGCAATGGCATTATTGCTGCGGGACGCCATCAAACCGAACCTGGTGCAGACTCTGGAAAATAATCCGGCCATCATTCATGGCGGTCCTTTTGCCAATATCGCGCAAGGAACTAACACTATCGTAGCTACGAAAATGGGTTTATCCCTGTGCGATTATGCCGTTACGGAAGCCGGTTTCGGTGCCGACCTTGGCGCGGAGAAGTTTCTCGATATAAAATGCCCGATGGCCGGCCTGAAGCCCAAAGCCATGGTACTGGTGGTGACTATACGTGCCCTGCGTCACCATGGTGGAGCTAAGAAAGCGGAGTATAATACTCCCAATATGGAATACCTGGAGCGCGGCTATGAAAACCTTGCCAGGCACATTGAAAACTGTAAAAAGTTTGGCCTTACACCGGTGGTAGCGATAAACAGTTTTTTCAGTGATACTGAAGAAGAAGTGAAGTATGTACAGGCCCGGTGCGCGGAAGAAGGTGTAAAGGCGGTGGTTTCCAAAGGATGGGAATTCGGCGGTGAAGGAACCAAAGATCTTGCCCGGGCAGTGGTTGAAACCATAGAAAGCGGGAAGAACCAATACAAACCCCTCTATGAGATGAGTCTGCCGCTGGAAGATAAAATAAAGAAAATTGCGACCGAAATTTATGGCGCCGATGATGTGACATATACTTCTAAAGCCAGGTCGCAGATGAAAGAATATATCGAACTTGGATTCAACCATCTGCCGGTGTGCATGGCTAAAACCCAAATGTCTTTCTCGGATGATGAGAAAAAAATTGGAAGACCCAAAGGCTTTAAAGTGAATGTTCGTGAATTTGAACTGGCGGCAGGTGCCGGATTTGTGGTGCCCATCCTCGGTACCATCATGCGTATGCCCGGGCTGCCGGCGATACCCGCATCTGAGGGTATGGATATTGATAATAACGGAAATATTACAGGCTTATCCTGAAGCATGGATGATAAGAAGTATCCAGGATTATTTTTCAACCAGGGCCATTGCTCCGGGGTAGAAGATGTACTTGCCCTGGAAGGAGCATTGAGTATTACCATCAATAGTCTGCCCTATACAGTGACCATGCGAACACCTGGAAATGAATTGGACCTGGTCAGGGGTTTATTGTTTTCAGAAGGTATTTATACCGATAAAAATCTTCATCCTGCCATGCACATTACTGCTGCTGATGCTAAGGGATTTGTTGCCGGCATAAACGTGGAGATTCCGGATTACAAATTGATGAAATCTTTTTCCGGAGACAGGAATATCATGTCACTCTCTTCCTGTGGTATATGCGGAAAAACATCGCTGGATGACAAGATCGAAGTTGTAACGGGACCGGCTTACCTTGAGCCTGAAATCGTGTCGGTCATGTTTGAAGCGATGAGCCGGCACCAGGATGACTTTCACCGTAGTGGCGGTACCCACGCGGCGGCGGCCTTTACCGCTGAGGGGGAACTGCTGGTGATCAGGGAAGATATTGGCCGGCATAATGCCGTTGATAAGGTGAGCGGCGCTTTGTTGTTTTCCGGTAAACTGGAAATGGCACAGTGCCTTACCGTTAGCGGAAGAATCAGTTATGAAATCGTTCAAAAAGCAATGAAAGCGGGTATCCCCATTCTTGCTTCCGTATCGGCACCCAGCAGCCTGGCTGTTGAAAATGCGCTTGCATGCGGCATTACTTTGCTTGCTTTTTGCAGGGACAAGCGGTTTACAGTGTACTCTCACCCTGAGCGGATGGTTCAGGTTCCTATTGCTTAGACTTGTTATTATGTCGAAAAACTTAAGCGAATTATCCGGCCGTAAAGGCATTGAAAATAACCTCTTCGAAGCAATGGGCAAGGTGGCCGCCGGCAAGGGCACGCCCTCAGTAGAAGAGATGGAGCGCCTTTCTGATGAGTTCCTTTTCGGTAAGGCGAATGTGTATGGGAGTGTTTCTTTTTATGATTTCCTGCGGCCCGAAAACCGCGGGAAAAAAGTGTATGTGTGCAACGGAAGCGCCTGCATGACTGCCGGTACGCAGGAAAAAGTGCATGCTGGTCTGGGAAAGTATTTTTCGGCAAATGAAATCGGGGAGATGTGCTGCCTCGGCAGGTGTCATGAAAACAGCGCTTTTCACTACAATGGTAAAAATTATTCCGGCAGTGACCTGGATGAGATTAAAGCGATCGTTGAAAACAAAAAACTCAGCGCGGAGACCTACCGGACAAGTCATATCGGAACTTCTGTTCTGACTTCATCAACAGGCGATCCACACCAGTACTATGCAATTTTTAAGGAAGCGTTGAAGAAGAGTCCCGCTGAACTTCTTGCTGAATTAAAGACTTCAGGATTAAGGGGCAGGGGAGGTGCGGGCTTTCCGATGTCATTTAAACTTGAGGCCTGCCGTAACGCTCCCGGAGATGTGAAATTCATTGTCTGTAATGCTGACGAAGGTGATCCGGGTGCCTTCTCTGACCGCTATATAATGGAGCAGCGTCCTCATTCACTCCTCCTGGGTATGATGATGGCCGGTTATATGGCCGGCGCCGGTTGGGGCGTCCTGTACATACGCGCCGAATATCCTGAATCTGTGGAGATGATCAGTGAATGTATCAACTGGCTGAGGGATCAGAAGCTGATCGGGAAGAACATTGCAGGAACAGCATTCGATTTTGATTTCAAGGTGATCAAGGCGCAGGGCGCCTATATCTGCGGAGAAGAAACTGCGCTGCTTTCATCCATTGAAGGTCAACGGCCCGAGGTGAGGGTGCGCCCTCCCTATCCCGCACAGCAGGGACTCTTCAACAAGCCTACTGTTGTGAATAATGTAGAAACACTGGCCAACCTGCCCTTCATCATCAAAAACGGCGGAAAGGCCTATGCCGCCATCGGCACGGAAAAATCCTCCGGTACTAAGCTGCTTTCCCTCGACAGCCATTTCAATCACCCCGGTCTTTATGAAGTGGACATGGGAACTCCTTTACGCAACGTGGTGGATGAACTGGGAGGAGGATTTCGTGTTCCGGTCAAGGCCATGCATATCGGCGGACCTCTTGGCGGGCTGGTTCCCGTATCGGTAATTGATAAACTCACGGTGGACTTTGATTCATTTTCCAGGGAGGGATTCCTGCTGGGACATGCATCTTTTGTCTGCATCCCTGAGGCTTTCCCGTTAATTGCCTATATCGAACATCTCTTCCGCTTCACCGCCCATGAAAGCTGCGGTAAATGCTTCCCCTGCAGGCTGGGTTCTACGCGTGGTTATGAGATGATTGACAAGGCCCGCACCTCATCCTGGAAAATGGACAGGGATCTGATGAATGACCTGTTGGAAACACTTGAGAAAGGCTCCCTCTGCGCCCTGGGCGGCGGACTTCCCCTTCCCGTAAAAAATGCACTCCAATACTTCGATAAAGAACTCGCCCCTTACTTTAAAGCTTAAAAAATATGAGTAAGACTGCATATATTAACGACAGGCTTTACCCGGTAAACGAAGGCGAAACCATACTGAGTTTTGTCCGTCGGCATCAGGGTAAGGACCTCGTGCCCACACTTTGTGACGCTCCGAATCTGGATCCCTACGGCGCCTGCAGGGTTTGCAGCGTGGATGTGGCATTGAGCAAGGACGGTCCTTCAAAGGTGCAGGCCTCCTGTCATACACCTGTTATCCCCGGTTCGTATATCTATACCGATAGTGAGCGTGTCACAAAACTCCGCAGAAATATTATCGAATTGGTTCTTACCGACCATCCGCTCGACTGCCTGACCTGTGAGGTGAACAACAACTGCGAGTTGCAGACCGTTGCGGCCAGAGTGGGTATTCGCGATGTTCGTTACCCGGCCGGCAAGAACCACCTTCACTATGAGAAAGACAAGAGTCACCCTTATATGACTTCTGATTTTTCAAAATGCATCAATTGCGCAAGGTGCGTTCGTGCCTGTGATGAAGTACAGGGTGAAATGGTATTGAGCATGGCCGGCCGTGGGTTCGACACCCATATTGTGAAGAGTTTTGAAAACAGTTTCTTCCACTCTGACTGTGTAAGTTGTGGCGCATGCGCGCAGGCTTGTCCTACCTCCGCTATCAGCGATGTGTTCGAATCAAAGGCGGTGGTGGCCGGTACAAAGGTACGTACCGTTTGCACCTATTGCGGTGTTGGCTGCAACCTGGAGGTGGCCGTTGTTGGCGGAAAAGTGAAATCGATCCAGGCTCCCTATGACGCCGAAGTAAACCAGGGTCATACCTGTCTCAAAGGGCGCTTCGCGTTTTCATTCTATAATCATCCCGACCGCCTGCGTACACCGCTGATCAGGAAGAACGGAAAGCTGGAGCCCGCCACATGGGACGAAGCTTATGATTTTATCGCGACTCGTTTAAAAGAGATCAAAGAAAAGCAGGGTCCTGATTCGATAGCCGGTATTTCTTCCGCACGCTGCACCAACGAGGAGAATTACCTCATGCAGAAATTTATCAGGGCCGTTATCGGAACCAATAATATTGATGCCTGCGCCCGCGTATGCCATTCACCGACCGCGCTTGGAATGCAGCGCGCTTTCGGTACGGGTGCCGCCACCAATTCCATCGTTGACCTGAAATATACCGATGCCATTCTCATCATTGGGGCCAATCCTACGGACGCACATCCCGTTACAGGAGCTAAACTCAAGCAGTTCGCAATGAAAGGCAAGCTCAGTATCGTGGTTGATCCACGTAGGACTGAACTCGCCCGATACGCAACCTATCATTTACAGCTAAGGCCAGGTACCAATGTGGCGCTGCTGAATATGTTTCTGCATTACATCGTGAAAGAAGGATTAGAGGATAAAGAATTCATCAGGAACCGCACCGAAGGATATGATGATTTTCGCAAAATGATCCTTGCTATCGATATCGACGAGCATGAAAAAGTGACCGGCGTTAAGAAAGAGCTGGTACGTGCAGCGGCCATGGCTTATGCGAAGGCACCCAATGCCATGTCCTTCCACGGACTTGGCGTTACGGAGCACAGTCAGGGAACCTATACCGTGATGCTCATTTCAGACCTGGCCATGATAACCGGAAATATCGGCAGGAGAGGTGTTGGTGTAAATCCCCTGCGTGGGCAAAACAACGTGCAGGGCGCTGCGGATATGGGTTGTCAGCCACATCAGGGTGCGGGATACCTAGATGCCTATGATCCGGAGATTAATAAAAAGTACGAAGCATTTTACGGTGTCAGGATTCCTCTCGGCAAAGGACTTAAAATACCGGAGATGTACGAAGCTTCTCTGGCCGGAAATCTGAAAGCCCTATGGCTGATGGGTGAAGATCTGGTACAGACTGATCCAAATACCAATCATGTGATCGCTGCGTTGAAGAACCTCGATCTGTTGATCGTTCAGGAAATCTTTCATACCGTAACCTGCGATTACGCACATGTAGTTTTGCCGGCATCCTCCTTCCTCGAGAAGAGTGGAACCTTTACCAATGGTGAACGCAGGATACAAAAGGTGCAGGCTGCAGTTGAGCCCCTGCCCGGTACCAAACCCGACGGACAGATTGTAACCGAGGTGATGCAGCGCATGGGATTTCCGCAGCCGGATTATCATCCTGCAACCGTACTCAGGGAAGTGTCAGGAATCGTTCCCTTCTTCGCCGGTGTCACCTGGGACAACCTCGGTGATAACGGTAAACAATGGCCCGTTGCTCCCGATGGCTCCGATACCGAAATCCTGCACACAGAAAGTTTCAAGCGTGGCCTCGGCAAATTCCATTATTTCGACTGGAAAGAGACGGAAGAAATCAAACAAAACGGCAAGGAATATCCTTATATCATCACTACCAACCGCGAGCTGGAGCATTACAACAACGGCACTATGACACGCAGGACGGGTAATGTAAAAATTCTTACAGAAGATGTGCTGATGATACATCCGGATGATGCAAGGAAACATGCCATTTCCGATGGCGATATGGTTTGTGTGGAATCGGCGAGAGGCAAGGTGGACGTCAAGGCAAAGATCACCGATGAGGTGAAGCCGGGCGTACTCAGTACTACTTTCCATTTCCCCGATATGCTGCTGAACCAGATCACCAGCAGCATCAGCGATACGGAAGCCATGTGCCCTGAATATAAAGTAGTAGCAGTTGCTATCAGGAAGAGTAAGGGAAAGCATAAAGAGAAAGTATGATTAACATAGTGCATAAGGGAAATACACTCAGGAAGGCAGTGGCCGGGGCCATCGTGAAAGTGAGCGCTGCCAATACCATGGCCGCAGTCATGGAAAACAGGGTGCCCAAAGGAAATGTGTTTGAATGTGCCAGGGTGGCGGGACTCTTTGCCGTGAAAAAGACCAGTGACATGATTCCGGATTGTCATCCTTTGCCCGTTGAATTTACGGAAGTAAGATATGAGGTAAAAGAGCTTGAGATCAATATTGAAGTGGAAGTGCACACGGTGTATAAAACCGGTGTGGAAGTGGAAGCGATGCATGGCGCTTCGGTGGTGGCCCTGACACTGTATGATATGCTGAAACCGATTGACAAGGGAATCACTATTTCATCGATACGTTTGCTGGATAAAAGCGGCGGTAAAAGCGAATACCGTGATACACCGGGCGCTGCCGTTAAAACCGCGGTCATCGTTTGTTCCGATTCGGTAGCTGCAGGCTCCAAGGAGGATAAAGCGGGAAAGGCTATAATAAACAAGCTGCGTAATTGTGGGATAACTGTATCCATACACGAGGTGATTCCCGATGACGTGGAAACGATACGTTCAAAAGTGCGGGAATTGCGCGAACTCGGTGTTGATCTTGCCGTTTTTACCGGTGGTACGGGACTTTCACCCAGGGATGTTTCACCGGAGGCGATAAGCCCCCTTCTTGACCGTGAAATACCCGGTATCATGGAAGCCGCTCGCGCTTACGGACAACAGCGCACCCCCTATGCCATGCTTTCCAGGGGCATTGCCGGAATGTCAGGTAAAACGCTGGTGATGACCTTGCCTGGTTCAACACGAGGGGCGGAAGAAAGTATGGATGCTTTGTTTCCACACCTGCTCCATATTTTTGCAGTGCGGCAGGGCATGAACCATGATAAAAAGGAAAATAATTGAAATGTAACGGTTTGAAGAGTTAGCGTGATGATTTCTGTTCTTGAAGAATATTTGCTGATGATCAGCATTCCGCTTTATATAGCGGTGATCCTGCTGGAAGTACTGATGAGTAACTGGCAGGTGAAATCCTTTTATTCGGTGAAGGAAACCGTGATGAATTTGTACTTTACGCTCGTAAATGCAGGCATCGACCTGCTCTTTCGTAGCGTGTATCTGATCGTTTTGTTTTTTTGTTTTGAGCATAAAATGGCACCCGCTCCTGAGCATCCTGTGTTGTACTGGTTTTTGCTTTTTCTGTTGGAAGATCTGGCCTTTTATGTGGAGCACCGGATGGATCACAGCACCCGCTTTTTGTGGGCGGTGCATGTAACGCATCATTCTTCCCCTGAGTTTAACCTTACCACGGGTTTCCGCTCATCGGTTTTGCAACCGTTATATCGTTTCATTTATTTTCTTCCGATCGCTTTTCTTGGCTTTAATCCGGCTGATATCCTTTTTATGTTCTCCATCACACAGGTATATGGCGTTCTTGTCCATACGCAATATATCCGTAAAATGCCGGCCTGGTTCGAATCGGTATTTGTGAGTCCTTCCCATCATCGCGTGCATCATGCCAGCAATGTGCGTTATCTGGATAAAAACCTGGGCATGGTATTGATCATCTGGGATAAACTGTTTGGAACATTCACAGAAGATGCAGACGAATATCCCGTAAAGTATGGCATCACTAAAATGCCGGTAAACCCCTGCCATCCGGTTTCCGCTATTACGCATGAGTTTGAAAATATCTTCCATGACGTAAGCAAAGTACCGGGCTTGAAAAATAAATTGGGATATATTTTTATGCCTCCGGGATGGAGCCATGACGGAAGTTCAAAAACATCAAGGGAATTGCAGCAGGAATTGATGGTACATAAGGGACGAGACTGGGCGTCCGCAAAGAAATCCGGTACTGTACCGGCTGAAAAACATGCGGAATATAGCAACAGCGAGCAGATACATACGGCATGAACACCTCACTCTTTTATCTGCCGGGAAGCTTTCTTTGATCCTTCGTATACTTCAAACTTCAGCAACCTGCATTCAATGGGTCCGTTGAACAGGGGGATTTTTCTGGATGGCCTGAGGCCAATGAATTTAGCAACTTCAAGGTTGCCTGTAAAAATCCAGCAGGTCCACCCCTTGAAATCTTTTTTCATTTTATCTCCCATGCGCTGATACATATCCATGATATCACGGGGTTCAATTCTGAGTCCGTAGGGCGGATTGCATATCAGGATCCCCTGATCTGCCGGAACGGGGAAATTTTCAAAGGAGCATTTTTTTAATTTGATCACCTCACTTAGCCCTGCATGTTGGATGTTCTGCCGGGCCTTGTCAAGCACAACAGCGCTGATGTCTGATCCGTACAGTTGTAAACCATCCGGTTTCAGCTCTGCGTCCTTCGCTTCCTGTTTGATGGCTTGCCAAAGATGCGCGTCGTAATCCTTCCACTTTTGAAAGCCAAACGATTGTCTTAATTTGTTGGGAGCGATTTGAAGGGCGATCATTGCCGCTTCTATCAGGATGGTACCACTGCCACACATAAAATCAGCGAGTGGCATCCTGCGATCCCATCCGCTCAATATCACAAGTGCCGCAGCCAGCGCTTCATTGATGGGTGCCTGGTTGGTATAGTCACGGTAACCTCGCTTATGTAACGACTCCCCGGAACTGTCGAAGGAGAGGGCGCATTTGTTTTCATAAATGTGAAGATGAATCCGGAAATCGGGATCTTCGGTATCAACATCAGGTCTTTGGCCACAGGCATCCCTGAACTGATCTGCAATGGCATCTTTCGCTTTTAGTGCCGCGTATAAACTGTGTGTTAAGTTCGACTGATTTAATGTAGCATTGATGGCAAAAGTCTGATTCAGTGAAAAATGTTCGCTCCAGTTTATGTTTCTGATTTCGCGATACAGCATTTCTTCATCCGCCGCCTCGAAAGTATAAACCGGCTTAAGTATCCGCAGCGACAAGCGGCTTTGTAAATTGGCCGTGTACATCACACGCAGATCCCCTTCAAATTCTACGGCTCTGGTCAGCATCCGTGTGTTGGTGGCACCAAAATTTTCGAGCTCCATGGCAAGGAGTTCTTCGCAACCGGCAAAAGTTTTTGCAATGAAGAGCATAGTGGACGATATGCGGTAAAGATAAAAGATTAACATGGAGTTGAGATAGAATTATGTTATTAAATGCAGACCAGTCCTTGGCATGCTGATTTCCCGGAAATCCTGCATGCAAATGATTCAATATACAGAAATTGCTGCTTCTCGGTTTCCGGATTAAACTATGCTGTTGGATGGATGACAGATCATGATTTGAAACCATTTACCTGAAATCAAGCAAAAGGTGATGCACAGGACTCTAAAAACGAAGGGATGATATATGTAAATAGAGTGAGTTTGAGAGCGAGTGTGAGAGTTGTAGAGCAGGAGAGGCGGGTTTTTACTTGCTGGTTGAAGTAACAAATGGATGATTTGCTAAAACCTATATTATAAATACATCATGGATAAAAAATTTACAAAAGTAAGATTCAATAGTATGAAGGAAATGATTGTTTTCATTTTCCTTCTTTTACTGTTGAATACACAGTATCTGTATGGACAGACTTCCGTAACATCGGGAATCACACAGGCGGGCTATTCTTTGAATACCTCAGCCATTGCTGTTGATCCCGGTATTACGATCACATCCGCATCTTCCATCAATGGGTTTAAAGTGACTGTCTCATCCGGGAAGAAAACATCGGATGTGTTGTCCTATACAGGAACCCTGCCTTCCGGGATAACGGTAACCCCTTATAACAGTTCAACAGGTGTGCTTACCTTTAACGGTACAACAAGCGCAGCCAACTGGCAGGCATTTCTCAGAACGGTGACCTTCCAGAATACGGATGTTTCTCAATATGGTGACCGAACCATTACGTTCAGCGCCGGAAGTCTTTCTGCTGCTTCCAACGGTCACTTTTATGAGTTGGTATCATCAACAGGTAGCTGGACAACTTGTAAGTCAAATGCGGAGGCGAGAACATATTTGGGGTATACCGGGTATCTGGCCACCATTACATCCGCCAATGAAAATTCATTTATACGTCAGGTGTTGAATGCCGACGCATGGATTGGCTGTTCAGACTCCTATACACAGATAAACGCCGCCACAGGAGTGACTACTTACGCCAATCAATCCGCCGCTGAGGGTAAATGGTATTGGGTAACCGGTCCTGAAAAGGGTACGATGTTTTCGGTTGGTAATGGTTCTCCCGTTACACAATCGGGGCAGTATGCAAACTGGAACAGCGGGGAACCCAATAATGTGGGAAGTGAGCATTATGGGGAAATTTACTCATCAGGATCCACTCCCGGCGCATGGAATGATCTGCCAAATTCGGTTTCCCTCGCTTACGTGGTGGAATATGGTGGTTTAGCTACCGATCCCGTGCAAACCATAAGTTCCAATACAACTATTTACACTAATATTTCTTCAAATACAGCGAGTGGTTCGCAGGTAATCTGCAACGGGGCATCGGCAACTACTATCACCGGCGCTACCCCCTATGGTGGTTATGGAACTTATACCTACAAGTGGATCAGTTCAACCACAGGGCCAAATACAGGTTTTTCAGATGCCGGCGGTACAATTACCGGAGCGAATTATTCACCCGGAACATTGACAACTACGACGTATTACAGACGTGTTGTCACTTCCGGCTCTTTATCCGATACGAGCGCGGTAATTACAAAAACCGTTAATCCTGCCATCAGTTCAAGCTATAGCACTACAGGGGTAAGTTGTAACGGCTTCAGCAATGGACAGGCAAGTATTACTCCCAGCGGAGGAACTACTCCCTTTACCTATGCCTGGTCAACCGGGGCTACCGGCACATCGGTTGCCGGATTGAATGCCGGTACGTATACCTGTACGGTAACGGATGCAAACGGATGTACGCATACACGCAACTTCACCATCACTGAACCTTCCGCACTGACTGCAGGATCGTCGTCAAGTAATGTATTGTGTAATGGCGCAAGTACAGGAAGCGCAAGTGTAAGTCCGTCAGGCGGCACGCCTTCCTATACCTATTCATGGTCGCCTTCGGGAGGTACAGCTGCCAACGCGAACAATTTGACGGCCGGTAGCTATACCTGCCTCATTACAGATGCCAATGCCTGTACAGTAGCCAAAACGGTGACAATTATACAACCTTCAGCTATCAGTATCACACCTTCGTCCGTAAATATTTCCTGTAATGGTGGGGCAAGCGGCAGCGCATCCGTTACTGTTTCAGGAGGATCAACGCCCTATGCCTATGCATGGTCTAATGGAAGCAGCAACTCCTCGGTCACATCCCTTGCCAGTGGTACCTATACATGCACGGTTACTGATGCAAACGCCTGTACTTCGGTGCAGAGCTTTACCCTTACACAGCCTGCGGCATTAACGGCAGGTACTGCACAAACCAATGTTTCGTGCAACGGAGGCGCCAATGGTACCGCTTCCGTCACTGTTGGAGGGGGAACTGCAGGATATACTTATGTTTGGTCACCTGCCGGTGGAAATTCGGCTACCGCTACAGGACTGTCATCCGGCAGTTACACTTGTATGGTAACTGATGCTAACGGCTGTACTATTACCAGAAATTATACGATTACTCAACCCGCCGCATTGGCTGCCACCACAGCTGCCACAAATGTTAGTTGTCATGGAGAGTCGAACGGTACAGCTTCCTTGCTGGCTTCGGGAGGTACACCCTCTTACAGTTACTCGTGGGCGCCCGCAGGAGGAAATGCTGCTACCGCCACAGGTCTTTCTGCAGGTTCTTATTCCTGTACCCTGACCGATGCGAATGGCTGTATCCTCGTCAGGAATTATACCATCTCCGAACCCTCCGCATTGAGTGTTTCCAGCAATGTGACGAATGTTAGTTGCAATGGTGGTGCCAACGCAAGCGCTTCAGTTACTGTTAGCGGTGGTACATCTCCCTTTACCTATGTATGGTCAGGAGGTGGAACCGCCGCTACAAATAGCGGTTTAACGGCCGGAAATTATACCTGCACCATTACGGATAGCAACGGATGTACTTCGCTTGAAAACATCACTGTCAGCGAGCCATCGGCATTGTCCGCTTCTGTAACGGTTACCGGTGTTTCATGTAACGGAGGCAGCGATGGTGCTGCTTCCATGAGCGTAAGCGGTGGCACCTCCGGGTATACTTATTCCTGGTCTCCTTCCGGTGGAACAACTTCATCCGCTACCGGCCTTGCAGCCGGCACTTACACTTGCGCGGTGACCGATGCCAATGGCTGCACCTATGCTACACAGGTATCGGTAAGCCAACCTGCAGCCATTTCCGCAACCGTTACAACAACTGATGTGGATTGTTATGGGAATTCAAATGGAACCGCCACGGTGGCTGCCAACGGTGGTACAGGTGCACTCAGTTATTCCTGGTCCCCTGTGGGAGGAACATCTGCCGCGGCAAGCGCATTGCAGGGTGGAACCTATATCTGCACCATCACCGATGCGAATGGTTGTACAACGCAAAATACAGTAACCATTAATGAACCCTCTGCCGCATTATCTGTAAATCTGGGTGGCTCAGATGTTACCTGCAATGGTACTGCCACCGGATTGGCGGCAAGTGGTGTGAGCGGCGGTACCTTCCCATATACCTATGTGTGGTCGAACGGTAATACCAATGGTGCACAAAATAATCTTACTGCCGGCACTTACACCTGTACAATCACAGATGCCAACGGTTGTACTACCCAGGCCTCCCTTACGATTGCCGAACCACCGGCCATAGCATTGTCGGTATCCGTCACCGATCCTTTGTGTAACGGTATGAATGGCGGCGCCAGTGTAACGGCCACTGGAGGAACGGGAAATATATCCTTGTCATGGTCAAATGGTGGAACAGGTTCCAGCATGGGCAATCTCAGCGCAGGCACCTATTCCATCACCGCTATGGATGATAATTTCTGTACAAGCGATCAGACCATTACAGTATCCGAACCTGCTGCGATTTCAAGCACCATCAGCGCTACCGACCCCTTATGTAATGGTGGAACGGGTAGCGCCGGCATTATTACTACCGGTGGTACAGGAGCATATACCTACCTCTGGTCAACAGGTGGTACTTCTGATACTGAAACCAGCCTGCCCGCGGGACAATACACATTCACAATTACCGATGCGAACGGTTGTACTTTTACTGACTTGATAACGATTAATGAGCCGGCAGCATTGCAACTGACAACTGCTTCCACCGATCCGCTTTGCAACGGAGGTACCGGTACAGCAAGTGTAAGCGTGAACGGTGGTACGGGAACTATGACTTATATATGGACCAGTGGTGGAACCAGCGATACTGAAACCAACCTTTCAGCGGGGACCTACTCGGTAATGGTTACAGACCAGAATGGATGTACTGAAACTTCCTCAATAACGATCACTGAACCTGCGGCGATAACATTGAGCGCGACAACGGGCGATGAAAACTGCAATCAGTTGAATGGCTCCATCACCGTGACTGCGACGGGCGGAACCGGAAATTATGCATACCTGTGGAACAATGGCGGCACCAGCGACCTCCTTGCCGGACTTGCAGCAGGTACCTATACGCTTACTGTTACAGATGATAATGGATGTACCTGGATGCAGAACTTTACGGTAAATGCCGCCGGCGTACCGCTGGCTGTAGTTAACAGTACAAATCTGTTATGCAACGGCGACAGCAACGGAAGTATCGATTTGCAGGTGTCGGCAGGTTCGGGTAATTACAGCTATTTGTGGAGCAACGGAGAAACTACTTCCAACATTCAGGGACTTAGTGCCGGTACTTATACCTATACGGTTACGGACGGCACCAATTGTTCAACCACGGCATCGGTAAGCATCACTGAACCGCCTGCCATCTCTGCGGCTGCAACTACATCCAACGAAATTTCAGGAAACGACGGATCCATTGATCTGACGGTAACCGGAGGTACCCCTGCTTATACGTATAATTGGAGCGATGGAAGTACAACGGAAGATATCAGTGGGTTAATGGCCGGTGATTATACGGTGAGCATTACGGACGGCAACGGATGTACGTTTAGTGCCACTTTCACCGTAAGTTCTTCAACAGGTTTGGAAAATGAGCACGGAAACACAAGCCAGCTGATGCTGTATCCTAATCCGGGTAAAGGAGTCTTTACACTCAAATCGGCGCCGGTTGGCAATTACAGGATTATGGACGGCCATTCACGTTTGATTACCGAATTCCAGGTACAAAGCAGAGAAGAAATGAAGATAGATCTCTCCCATCTTTCTGCAGGTGTATATTATTTGCATGCTGTAAACGATCCTGCAGGTCTTAAAACCCGTTTGGTGATTCTGAAATAAAACAATGTCATGATATTAGGGTGGGTGTTTCCTTTAGGGGAAGCACCCATCGCTTTTTGTAGGCAGGAGTATAGAAAGGAGGGGATGCCACGATGACCAGGGCCAGGTGGCCAGGAGGGTGAAAAACATTCTCTGCCATACAATCAATACTCCTGAAAAAAAAAACTCCTTCCCGGAGGAAAGAGTTTTTTACAGAGATTTTGTATTTCTTATTCTTTTCGGGAACACTGTGGGTCCCCCGCTTTTTCAATTAAGAATTGGCAAGCCTGACATTAATGGCATTTAAACCCTTTCTTCCTTCCTGGGTTTCATATACCACTTCGTCATTCTCACGGATACTTTCTTTTAATCCCGTTACATGGACAAATAATTCCTGTCCGTTCTCTTCTTTGATAAAACCAAAACCTTTAGCCTCATTGAAGAATTTTACTGTTCCTTTTTTCATTTTTTTGTTTTTTGTTTTTAATATGCTCGTAATGGATGAGCGGTTTTTAAATTTTCTTTTATTTATTACCGGTGAACGGCCTTAGTAAACAGTAGCCATCGGTATTGGAAACCTTATTCCCGGGATGTTGTTGGATGTGATCTGGATAAATGCGGAAAAGGCTTGCAAAGGGAACCGAAAAACCGGCATTTAATGAGGTGAGCGTATAGGTGGAAATGCTTAATTATTTTGATTAATTTATTGATGAGATCATAAAATAAACTATATGACTCAACAAAGGTACTCCATATTAACGTTGAAACCTAACTTATAGGTGCATTATTTTTAATACTTTTTATTTAAAGTGTTGTTATATAGTAACTTGCAAATTGAAAATGAGTGGTTTTTGATTGGACTTTCCTTAACAATCTCCTCAATTTGATCCGGTCATATTAAAAAAAGGAAGGTGATATGTTTGATTAAACCATTCTAAAGGCTGAAATTTTCAAAAAAACACTTATTCCGGACATTGAAAAAAGTGCAAGAGTATATAACGTTTCAATCTCCTGATGTCGTATAAAAGGTTTCCATTGAATTACAAATTGATCTTTAAAATAAATTCAGCGCATATTTTATTAACTTTGGTAATGGCACAGTTTAAAACAATCGGATTCCTGCTATTGTATTTTTTATGTTCCGGCAATGCGGAAGCTCAAAGTTGGATAAATACACCGGGATGGAGAAACAGACTTGCTGATGTGGATACACGGCCACTGAATTTTTATGAGATCAGGGATGCTTTTACGCAATATTGTAAAAAGCAGGCCGCAGCATATAAACTGGAGGAGGGAGATCAGGTTCGGGGCTACAATCAATTCAAACGCTGGGAATGGTTTCAGGAGCAACGATTGTATCCCTCAGGTGAGTTTCCTTTGCAATCCTTTTTGTGGGCTGAACTGGATCGATATAATCAATTATGGAAAGGAACTGCTGCGAATAATAACCCGGCCGTAGCTTCAATCAGTTCGCAATGGTACAACTTACCTTTTACATATGTTCCGGCAGGAAGTTCTGCAGGTATGGGGCGCATAAATTGTATGGCATTCATGCCCGGTAATCCCAATACAATTTTTGTAGGTGCAGCTACCGGCGGAATCTGGAAGAGCAATGACAATGGTGCAAACTGGATCTGTTTGAACACTGATTTACTGCCTTCGATGAGTATTACCGAAATAGTTATTAATCCCGCCGATACCAATGAATTGTTTATTGCAACCGGGGATATGTTCGCCGGATTTCCCGGAGTTGGGAAGAGTTTGCAGGGACATTTCAGCGCGGGTATTTTAAAATCTTCCGACGGTGGTCAAAGTTGGGGATCCACTGGGCTCTCTTTCGCTCAGAATCAACTGGAGGTGCCTCAGCGTATGCTTATGCATCCTGTCAATACCGATACGCTCTTAGTTGCTTCCTTTAATGGGATATGGAGAACGCTCGATGGAGGCAATAATTGGCTGAAGATAAAATCAGGCATTTATTTTAGTATGGAATTTAATCCCAAACAACCCAATATTGTTTTTGCAACGGATATAAACGGTTTATGGCGTTCGAATGATTGTGGAACTTCCTGGCAATATAAAGGTGGTGCCTATCCAAATAGTGGTAGCGTACGGGTAACACTGGCCATTTCAAATGCAGATACAAGTATCGTATATTTATGGGGGCAGGGAGGCGCTTTCAAAAAGTACAATACCGTTACGAATTCATTTACGCTCAAAACCAGTCCGGATGCGAAAGTACTTCCCTATGGATTGTATGACAGAGGTGTGAGTGTATCTCCATCAAATGTGAATGAAGTTTTTGTAGCCGGTACATTGGCCGGAAAGAGCACAGATGGAGGGGGATTTTGGAATGTTACCGCCGATTATACAGATCATCTGGCTGCAAACTATATTCATCAGGATGTGAAAAAAATTTATTTCAGACCGGGGATTAGTTCAACTGTATATGCGCTGACGGATGGTGGAATTTTTGTTTCCAATAATTCCGGATCAACCTGGTCGAACCTCAGTCAGGGGCTTCAGATATCTGAAATTTATAGAATTGCCAATCACCCTTTTAGCGCGGATACGCTCTATTATGGAACCCAGGATTGCGCCAGTAACCGTTATACCTTCAACAGTGCCGGTTTAAAGATGCTCAGCTCGGGTGATGGCATGCAGCCCTTGTTCGATTTTCACAATCCGCGCATACAGTTTACCTGTAAGCCTTCCGGAAATATGCAAAAATCTACCGATTGGGGCGAGACTTTCACTGTAGCTTCTGCCGGCAATGCATCCTGGGTTTCTTCATATGTTATGAATCCGTTAAATCCGGAAACGATGTACTGTGGTACCTGGTTAGGGGTTCGTAAATCCTTTGATGAAGGCACATTTTTATCATGGTTTAGCGTTTCGGCAGGTGTCATTGATACCGTACACAGAGTTGCCGTCACGATGGCTGATACAAGCGTTGTGTACGCGGCCAAATTCGGAAAACTGGTAACCTCCATTGACGGAGGTGCCAACTGGACAGATATCACTTCCGGCTTGCCTGTTACTGCTGCAGCAATTTCGGATATTGTCGTGAGCCCTTCCGATTCAAAGAAAGTATTTGTCACTTTTTCCGGATACTCCTCTTCTGATAAAGTGTATCTGTCCAAGAATGGTGGCATGACCTGGATAAATTACAGCGGTTCAGGCTTGCCCAATGTACCCGTCAATTGTATTACTTACCAGAGTGGTACCTATGATGCAGTGTATATAGGAACTGATTTTGGCGTTTTCTACCGTGACTCGACGATGAGCAATTGGGTCGCTTACAACAATGGATTTCCCAATGTAATCGTGAACGATTTAAAGATATGTTATTCCACCATGAAACTGAGAGCCGGCACCTACGGCAGAGGATTGTGGGAAGTGGATTTGCCACTGACGCCTTGTTTGGTTCCGGTTGTGTCACTCAAAGTAAATATTGAAGGTCTTTATGCTTCCGGACAGTTGATTCCGGCTTTGTTTAATAGCGGGCTAAGCGCAAATGCCTCCATAGCTGATTCGCTGCGCATCGAACTACGTTATCCATCGGCTCCTTATACAATCGCCTTCACTGCTGACGGACTTGTTGATACCGGCGGCAATATGACGGTCGTGTTTCCACCCGCGGTTTTCGGCAATTCCTATCTGTTAGTCTTCAAACACCGCAATGCCCTTGAAACCTGGAGTAAACATCCCGTTCATTTCAGCAAATCAATAACGGATGTGAATTTAAAGTGGTAGGGGAGCTTATTCCTGAACACTAATACCCCTTATTCCATCGTATTTATTGTTTTCAGGTGCATCTTCTATTAATTGTTTAATAGGATGTATGCATTCAGGGAGCAGGCAATTAACAACCAGATAAAGTAAGGCAGCAGGAGCAGGGATGTTGATTTTAAAATCGTCCGGTACGTAAAAAGCATATAGGCAATCAGCAGGGTGAGTAATAGGAGGAGCAGCATGGCCCAGCCTGTTTGATGGAAATAAAAAAAAACGGGGTTCCAGGAAACATTTAAAAGCCACTGCATCGAAAACCGGACGGAGAGCATGGCTTTATTGGATGCCTGCATCCATAGTCGCGCCATGTAAAAGGAAAAGCAAAGCATGATGGTGGTCCAGGCAAAGCCAAAGACCCATCCCGGCGGTGTCCAGGGCGCTTTTTCCAAACCGGCATACCATTCCGAACTAACACCGTTTCCGGTAAAAAGTCCACCCAGTGCCAGGGCGCCAAAGTTTAATATCAGAAACAGAATTATTTTTCCGGTCATGTGTAGGCTGCGTTTATTGAAGAGGTGCTTTTACGTATTGATTTTTCAAGGCCGGTTACTTTCCGATACAAAAAGTATAGTACCCTTGTGTATCAAGGCTTTCAGCCGATTGGGCAACAAATAGGCAACAAAGTTGAGTGAAACAAGGGAAAGCAGGTAACAAAATACTGCTTTTGGCTAAAAGTCGTTGACTGTTTGGTACAGTCCTTTTTGATTCGACTTTGCAAATATATTGATTTGCTGAAACTCTGCTAACGCTTCACAATAATACCTGCTATAAGGCTTTGCAAAGCCCTCCTTAATCATCAATTCATTTAAGCAAGTACCATCAGGAAGAAACACATAAGCCAATGTACGGCCAAAAGAATCAATGCTATGAGGCTTTTCCAGTTGGATAGTTACAGACGTTCCAACTGGTGCAACTGAGTTCAGAAAATCCTTTGACTTCTTACCCAATAATAACAGAAGCTGGCCGGGTAAGTGTGTTTCTCTTTCATCCTGTTGCAGCTTTTTAGACCGTCTTATTTCGGGTGCATCTATGCCCAGGAAACGAATTTCTTCTTCCTGTTTATTGAAAGGATTCACCACAAACAGACCATCCCCATCAACCACTTTAGTGATTTTGAGGTGTGTTTTGATTATTGCTTGTCCGTATGCTTTGAATTGCACCATTTTGCACTGCGTAAACTGATGTAAATCAATGTAATAGAATGTAAATTTGCTAAAGATATTTGAATTTTCAAACTCTTAAAAAAATAGCAAAATGGCAAGACAAACTGGTCTCGTTCGTTACTCCGGCACAATGGGCGGTGTACGACATTTCAAAATCAAAGGACTGCAAGGCGACTTCGCAGGACTTGTAGGCGGTCCCAATGGTGACCAAATCTTAACTGCTCCCGAATTTGAACGTACTCGTGAAAACATGAACGAGTTCGGAGGCTGTGCAACAGCCGGTAAATCTGTTCGGGTTGCCCTCTCTCAAATCATTAAGCAAATGAGTGACCCTCAAATGACAGGTCGCCTCACTGCGATAATGAAAAAAATCAATCTGGAAGATCAGACTGAAGCAAGGGGTTACCGTGCAATTCTGATTTCGCAGCAAAGCCAGTACCTGAACGGATTTGCGTTTGACAAGAACGTGAGCTTGGAAGGTGTGTTTGTTGCTCCGTTCACTCTGTCACACACTCCAGGTCGTGACAGTGGTACGTTGACCGTTCCGGCTTTTAACCCTGCAAACTTGGTGAATGCTCCTGCTGGTGCAACTCATTTCCGCTTAATCAATGCCTTGGCTTGTGTATCTGATTTTGCGTATAATGATACTACCGGAGTTTACGAACCGATTGACGCAGCCAATAATGAACTTTCAGACGTTCAGTATTCCGGCTACATTGATTTGTTCTCACCAGTTGCAACGTCAACTGTCGTAACTGCTACCCTGCCGGGTTCTCCAACCCTTACTGCTGATGCAAGTGTGTTGCAGTGTATCGGTATCGAGTTCTATCAGCAAGTCGGTTCCAACTATTACCTGTTCAACTCGGGTAATGCGTTGAAGATTCAGGAGATTTTCTAAGGATTGAATTATCTGCTCCATTGAAAAAGCCTCGGTTTATCCGGGGCTTTTTTGTTGGCATACCTGCCAGTATTTTACGCTAAGAGGCGAATCATATTGCCTTCATCCTTGCTTCATGGTCGGGAAAAAGGCGAAACAAGCGGAAGCGATTAACGCCTCCGCATGAACTTGTAAAACACTGCCCTTTTTGCATCGGCTATAAGAAGCAGGTTTTGCTTGTATAGCTTTTCAAGCTGCTGCAACTTTTGAAGGTCGGAAACCATTCGCTGCTCCTTTGGTTCATTGCCGATTGCCTGGGCTGCTGCCTCTGCAAAAATCTTTCTAAACTCATTGATGCGTAAAAATGGAATGACTGAGCCGCACAAGTGAGGGTGAAAGGCTTTAGACTGCCAAAGCCCGAAACAAAGCCAGTAGAAACGCTTCATTTCGGCTTCGCTTTCGCAGGACATTACAAAACAGTTTGCGGTTGGATGCTCCAGAGGCTTACCACTATTTAAGCCTTTACAGAGAATGAAAAATGAGTGCTGCGGAACTTCATTTTTGGGGCTGTACGTTTGAATTTTCGCTGACTGCATACACGTAGGGATTTAAAATTTTGCTCCGCTACGCTTCGCACACATTTTTAAAAGAAAACAGAAAAAAAACCGGAAAAAAAAAGAAAAAAGAAAGCCATTTGACAGGGCGGCAAGGGCAAAAAACCAAAAGGAAACGGAATAAATGATAGCCTTGTGCGTTGGCCTTGTGTTTATGCCGTAGTCTTTTGGTTTTTTATCAGCGTGGGCTTGTGCGTGCCGCCCTAACTTTGCTGCCTTTTTTATTTTTTAAAAGTGGGCTTCCAAAATATTTTTTGATAAAAAGTGATGTTTCCTCAATTCCGACATATTTATAATAATTAACATTATAACTATGGTTTACAACTACAACAAACAATCAATCCTAACTCCATTGGAGAACGGAAAACCTCACATTTTTGAGGAACTTAAAAGGACTATGCAAGACCAAATCAATGAAGGTCATCAAATCAAAATCACCAATCAGATTGAAGGATTTCCAATTGAGGATGAAGTATTACTCAGATCCATTCAGGAAGTAGATACTTGGTTTGAAGGATACGGATTTTAGTGGGTCGGCAATGGGGTAAACAAGTCGCAGAAAAAATAAAGCATACCGCTGTCAATTGTGCGGTGGGTCAAGGGCAAATGCAATGACGGAACGGAGTGAAGCAAATCGGGTTGGCGGCTTGGAGTGGCATGAGCAATTTGCTTAGAAGCATTGGCGGCTTTTGTAAATTATCAAAACACAAAAGCCATTGCAGCGTGGGTTAAGCAAATGCCATGACACGGAAAGCCAGTGCGGTTGCTTTGCGAAACGCAGAGAAGGAATTGCTTTTGCCGTGCGGTGCTGAGGTGAGTGAAATGAACGTAGACGAAATGAAGTGAAGGATAGTGTAGTGAATGAAGAGAAGCGGAATGAACGAAACGCCTGAACGGAATGGAGGCGAAGAGAATGAACTGACCGCAAGCACATGGGCGTAAAACAAATCATGCTTTATTTTTTTCTGCACCGCTGAAAGGGTGGCGGGGTGTAGGGGTTCTTCGGGTGGGGTGCGTTGGCAAAAAGCACGGCTTCACTTTTGATAAAAAGTGCTATGGTGTTGGCTACTTAACATAATGTTCTTATGTGACAGCCTGTGCGGTTGGATGCTTGCATAAGCGATGGCAAAAGGCTGTGCGAAGCGAACACATAAGGCAACATTATGTTTAAGTAGCTTCCGCCAATTTTTATACTGGCATAAGCGGAACGGTGGTGGTGGTTGGAGTGAAGCGTCTTTTTGTTGCTATGCTGGGGTTGGCTTGGCTCTTTGGCTGTGTAGCGAAGCGGAACAGGCAATGTGCCAAAAGCGTGGGGAGCATAGCCACAAAAAGT
>CAZHSC010000033.1:0-35409 GCA_964534995.1 uncultured Bifidobacterium sp. | reverse complement strand
ACTGAACAGGCCCAGCTATGAAATCAACGGGGTAAACATGGATTACGGGGGTTGCACCGGCGCCACACAGATCGCGGTGGCCGTACTCGATTCCATCAATTTCGAACAACCCTGGATCGCGGATTCCTGTACGCGCTATTATGGCAATTTCAATTACTATGTATGTTACAGCAACGACGGCTGCGCATTCCGCACACGTCCCGATAAGTACTTCCTGTTTGACGTGAGTACCGCGGGCATCAACAGCCTTACCAATATGATAAAGGATACGGTGCCGGATGGCAACTACTTGCTCAGCTGGAGTACCTTCAGTGCACCTTTTGACACACTCAGCCTGCTGGCCTCGGCGTATAACGACATTGGAGTGCCGCAATTCGCGTCATTAAATACCGGCGACAAATTCATGATGTTTATGAAAAAAGGCGACCCTTCGTCGGTCATTTTCCGAAGCGGGCTTTTCCCGGACTCCCTGCTCCGCATCGATTACCTCCTTAGCCGTGACTGGGACAAAGGCTTTATATCTTCATCCGCCATCGGACCCGCCACCTCCTGGAATCAGCTGCACTGGGATTACGGACACCTCGAAAGCACTCCCTCACCCGACAGCATTTACCTGCAGGTGTATGGAATAGCCAGCACCGGACAGGAGGTATTGCTCATTGACTCCATCGTTAACACCGTGTCGGCCACCGACCTCAGCGGAATTTCCGCGCAGGATTATCCTTACCTGCGCCTGAATGCCTACCTGCAGGACAGTCAGTTCAGAACACCTCCCCAGCTTAAAAAATGGCAGGTATATTACGATCCTGTGCCCGAAGGCGCGCTGAACACGGGTTATTACAGTTTTTACAACGACACCGTTCAGGAAGGGGAAAATATCAGCCTCAGCATCGCTTTTGAAAACATCAGCAATGTAGCCATGGACACGCTTTTGGTAAATTATTTCGTTTATGACGCGTCCAATGTGAGGCGGAATATTTCTTCGGTAAGGCTGCACCGTGATCTGCCTGCCGGCGACACCGTGATGTGCAGCATCTCCTTCAGCAGCATTACCCTGCAGGGCAGCAACCGGCTGTGGATTGAAGCCAACCCCGACAAAGACCAGCCCGAGCAGTATCACTTCAACAACATTGCCAACCTGAAGTTTGAGGTAACGTCCGATATCACCAATCCCCTCCTGGATGTCACCTTTGACGGTATCCACATCTTAAACGGAGATATTGTATCGGCCAAACCCAATATCCTCATCAAACTGAAAGACGAAAACCGATACATCGCCATCAACGACACTTCCAATTTCAGGGTCACCCTCAAATCCCCCTCCGGCCAGTTAAAATATCTGCACTTCGAACCCGTACAGGGCAGCAGCAGCGGTCCCGAATTACTGGCCTGGACACCCGCGGTACTGCCCAACAACAGTTTCCGCATTGACTACCATCCTTACCTGCAGGAAGACGGCACCTACGAACTAACGGTACAGGCGAAGGATGAAAGCGGCAACCTCAGTGGCGCAAATGATTATAAGGTGCAGTTTGAAGTAATCAACCGGAGTACCATTACCGAAGTCGTCAATTATCCCAATCCCTTCAGCACCTCCACCCGTTTTGTATTTGTACTCACCGGATCAGAAGTACCCACTGAATTTAAAATCCAGATCATGACCGTAAGCGGAAAAATAGTACGTGAAATCATGAAAGAAGAACTGGGGCCCATCCGTATCGGAAGAAACATCACCGATTATGCCTGGAACGGAAAAGATGAGTTCGGGGATCAGCTGGCCAACGGCGTTTATCTTTACCGTGTAATCACCGGTATCAATGGCTCAGACATCGAAAAGCGAAACACCGCCGCTGACTCATACTTCAAGAAAGGCTGGGGTAAAATGTACCTGATGCGGTAGGTGAGGTTCAATATTTGAATAGTTACTGTTTTTTATGATGATCACATATAACCGCGGCCGGTCGGTTTGCCATTAGCAACAATTTAGCAAACGCAGTAGGCCTTCAGCTATGCACAACTGTTTTTGTGGTGATTTAACCAGATTACCCGCCATGCAGGCAAATTACTTCACTAAAAAACTAAATACTTCCCTTAGGTGCATGCCAAACCTTTGACAGTGGCAGTAAGTCCGGGAACTATGCAAAGCCCCGCTCAAGATGAATGGTGACGCCAAACATAAAACGCCGTACCTGTTTCAGGAATAGTAAGGAGTTCCGGAAAAGGAATAAAAAATGCTGTATTGCCGGCTTATTTCATGTCCGGCGCAGCGGTTCAGGTTACTTTACCACCACCGTCTTACGAACGGTCTCCGACTGCTCCAGCCGGATATAATCTTTGGCGCTCAGGGTAAGTGAGGTCACCTCCACATTTAATACGGCTTCCCACTGAAACTTAAAAATCGCTTCTCCATTGCTGGTGGTAAATTCCTCATCAAATATATCGGCACGAACCCCCGTTTGCGGATTCACCACGCTATCCTGGCGAAGCACTACTTTGGCGGCAGGTACCGGACGGCCAAGGGTATCCACAACAGTGATAATGGCTTCGCAGGGTTCAGTTTTTTTACAGGAGGATACTGCCAGTAAACCTGCTATTGCCAGGGATAAAATAATAAGATAACGATTCATGATATGGTTTGCTTGACCTTTTACGGATTCAATGGAATGATTGTTCAAATTTAGTTAAACTTGCATAAGAAAGATGAATAATCATCAGCCGCTTATTACAATTCAAAAGTAATTAATTATCAATACTATGAAAAAATCAATCCTGATCTGCCTGGTATGTATTATTGCCCTGGCACAGGGTACTTACGCGCAAAAAAAGAAAAAAATGACAGATACCGCCCCAACCGACACCCTCATCGAAATCAGCACGGATTATGGCACGATGAAGTTAAAGCTCTACAAGGAGACGCCTTTGCACCGTGCCAACTTCATCAAGCTCGCCGGTGAGGGCTTTTACGACAGCCTTCTTTTTCACCGGGTTATTAAAGGCTTCATGATCCAGGGGGGAGACCCCAAATCAAAAAATGCGGCGCCCGGCCAGGCCCTCGGCGCCGGAGATGTTGGGTATAAAATTCCCGCTGAACTCAACGATACCCTTTTCCATAAAAAAGGGGTGCTGGCAGCTGCCAGAGACGGTAACCCCGAAAAGGCTTCCAGTGGTTGCCAGTTTTATATTGTGCAGGGAAAGCCCTTGAGCGAAAACGAAATCGCGCAGGTTGAACAACGCATGGGCTTTAAAATGAGTGAGGCTCAAAAGCAGGCTTACATGACGGTAGGCGGTTCACCCTGGCTCGACAGGAATTATACCGTATTCGGGGAAGTAATAGAAGGGCTGGATGTTATCGATAAAATAGCGGATGTAAAAACCCTGCCCGGTGACCGGCCTGAAACGGATGTCAGAATGAAAGTAAAAGTGATTTATAAATAAGTAAGCATTACAATTCCGTTGATGGCCCCTGCAAATTTTCAAGCGCCATCCTGGCGCTGAGCAGCTGAGGGTATCCGGAATTTCAGGAAAAAGCAATTATGTCTGCCGATCACCTACACACGCTCATTGAAGAAGCGAGGGCTTTCACCCCTGCCAGCAAGGAAGAACTGGAACAATTCCGGCTGCGTTTTCTTGGAAAGAAAGGCCTGTTGACGGATCTATTTGCAAAGATGAAAGAGGTGGTGCCCGAAGAGCGCAAAGCGTACGGGCAGAAGGTCAACGAACTCAAGGTGGCGGCAGAGGAAAAGTTGCTGCTCTTCAGGGAACAATTTGAAGAAGACCTTCCGTTGGCCGGCACAGCGCAGGACCTCAGCCTCCCGGCGGATCCGCTGCGTACCGGAACTTTTCATCCTCTCACCATTGTCAGGAAGCAGATCATCAGCATTTTTTCACGCATAGGCTTTAACGTGAGTGACGGACCGGAAATTGAAGATGACTGGCATAATTTTTCTGCGCTGAATTTCCCTCCCGAACACCCCGCGCGCGACATGCAGGATACTTTTTTCATCAGCCTCGGCCAAAGTTCCTCAGGATACCGCGGGCCGCTGGCGCTCCGTACGCATACTTCCTCCATTCAGGTGAGGGTGATGGAAAACCAGGCGCCCCCGATCCGTACCATCTGTCCGGGCAGGGTATACCGCAATGAAGCGATCTCCGCCAGGGCGCATTGCTTTTTCCATCAGGTGGAAGGGTTTTATATTGATGAAAAGGTTTCCTTCGCCGACCTGAAGCAAACGCTTTTGTATTTCGCGAAGGAGATGTTTGGTGAGGATACCAAAATACGGCTGCGCCCCTCCTATTTTCCTTTCACGGAGCCGAGTGCGGAAATGGACATTAGTTGCAGTATCTGCAAGGGCAAAGGATGCAATATCTGTAAATACAGCGGCTGGGTGGAGATCCTGGGCTGCGGTATGATCGACCCCGCCGTGCTGGAAAACTGCCGCATCGACCCGGATACTTACAGCGGTTTCGCCTTTGGCATGGGCATAGAACGCATTACCATGCTCAAATATTCCATCAAAGACCTCCGGATATTTTCAGAAAATGACGCACGCTTCCTGGATCAGTTCAGGGGCGTCCGCTAAGAAACATTAACCTTTGGGTTTACCGATAATATTATAGTTTCCCTCTCCCTTCAGGATGGTGTGATACAAAACGGGATCCCCCAGCACAGTCAGGGCTTCTTTGATGACCGGATCATGCGCGAACATGTACTTATACTTTCCGCTCTGGTAATGGTAGCGTAAAACAATTTCCTGTTCAAGGTATGATTTCAGTTCACTTTTAAAAAGTTCAAGGTCTTCTTTCCGGTCATGGTTCAGGTTTTTACCCAGTGCATCTACTTCCTGGCTGATACCGGCATAATATTTTTCCCGCTGCAGGGTCTTTTTCAGGGCATCGAAGGCGCTTTCGGTCTGGGTGGAATAAGTGAAGTTCCGGGTGTTCAGGTAACTAACAAAATTCCGATAATCATCCTCGCTGAAGGCGTACTTCTCCGCGGCGGCTATCGTCCCGTGCTGCTGGCGATAACGGGTGGCATAGTCGAAGATGATCATATTCCGCGTCAGGGTTTTCGCGATGCTGGAAGTGTCGGTTGGCGGAATATAACGATCGGGGTATACCGCAGAACCATCAAATACGGTACGGCCGTTCTTTGTTTTAAAGGGCTTTATCAATGATTCAGGCACCTCCGTAACGGCTTCCCCTTCTTCACTCTTGTGATGGTAAATCCTGGTTTGCACACAGCGCCCGCTTGCGGTGAAGTATTTCGCAACGGTCAGCTTCATCTGGGCATTGTAGGACAATGGACGCGTTTGCTGTACAAGTCCTTTGCCGTAACTCCTTTGTCCGATGACCACCCCGCGGTCTAAATCCTGAAAATTTCCCGCGGTGATTTCACTGGCAGATGCCGATTGTTTGTCAATCAGTACAGCCACGCGGATATCGGGGGCTATGGGGTCCGCTTTGGCATAATACACATTGTTAGATCCTTCGGTTTTACCGGCCTGGGTAACGAGCAATTCCCCTTTCCTTACAAAGAGGTTCAGCATCTGCACCGATTCTTCCAGCAAGCCGCCTCCATTTCCGCGCAGGTCAAAAACGAGGGACTTTAAACCGGGGTTCTTCTGCAGGTCCACCAATGCATCACGCAATTCATTGAAGCAATTTTGAAGAAATTTATCCAGTTTGATATATCCTACGCTGTCATTCAACATAGCATAGTAGGGTACATTCTTTACTTTGATTTCACCGCGTGTAATGATTTTTTCGAGCGGAGAAGGTTCTCCGAAACGTGAGAATTCAAGTTTTACAGTGGTGCCTGCCTGTCCTTTAATCAGGTCGTCAATTTCATCAGGGCTCAGGCCTTTGATGCTACGTCCGTTTACCGACAATAAAACATCCCCCGCCCGGATATCGGCCTGCGCCGCGGGATAGCCTTCGTAAACATTGAAAATAATGATGCTGTCGCCCATCCTGAACGAAGAAGCTCCGATCCCTCCGTATTCTGTACTCACATGCTTCATGCGGTAATCTTCAATCTCCGCTTCAGGGTAATAATTCGTATAAGGGTCCAGCGTCTTCAGCATAGCATCCACACCCGTTTTCATGAGCTGACCGGGATTCACTTCATCCACATAAAACTCATTCACCTCCTTGTAAACACTTGAAAAAATATCAATTTGCCGGGTTATCATGAAATAGTCATCCGCAAAACTCAGGCATAACACAGAGAAGGGCAGCAACATGAGCAATACCAGTTTTCGGCGACGCTTGGGGGAAACTACAGGGGTCATATGCAACGATAGGAGAGTCCAAATATACGAGAACAACGCGTATTCAAAATCATTATTTTAGAGCCGGTGAAAACAGAAGACAACAAACGCATCATTTCACTGGTCATTATCATTGGCCTGGGCATCTTTCTGGCATGGTCGCTGAGTGGATTCCTCACTGCGCTCTTATCGGCCATCATCCTGTATGTTTTAATGAAGCCTTTTATGCGTTACCTGCTCGTCAGGAGGCGGTTCAACAAAACCTGGGCTGCCCTGTTCGCGATGCTGATCACTTTGCTTACCATTTTGGGACCGGTATGGACTTTATATGGATTGCTTTCCTCAAAAATCAATTACGCACTGTCGCACAGTACAGAGCTCATCACCGGCCTGCAGCAAATGGATCAGTACATTTTTAACATGAGCGGTTTCAGGATCCTGAGTGAAGAAATGCTGGGAAAACTACAGGAATTAGCCGGAAATATTATCCCCCAGATTCTGGGGGCCACGGCGGATATGCTGGCCACCCTGGGTATGATGTATTTCATACTCTATTACCTGCTTATCAATATGGGAAGGGTTGAAAAAGCCATTGAAAAGATGCTACCCGTAGCAGAAGATAAGGCGATTCAGTTCGCTGCCGAGCTGGAATCCGCCGTCTTTTCAAATGTATTGGGCGCCCCGGTGCTGGCCATCTTACAAGGATTAACAGCGGGCTTCGGCTTTTGGATATTTGGCCTGGATGAACCCTGGTTTTGGGGAGCCATTACCGGATTCATGTCTTTTATACCCATTGTGGGAACAGCCGCCGTTTGGATTCCTGCCGGCATCTATCAATTGGTAAATGGCGAAAACTGGCAAGGCGCCGGCATCCTCCTGTTCGGAGCGTTGATCATCACCAACATTGACAATGTTTTCCGCTTTACGCTTCAAAAGAAGTTTGCCGATGTGCACCCGCTGGTAACGGTACTGGGGGTCATTGTTGGCCTCAGATGGTTCGGAATTTCAGGCATTGTTTTCGGCCCCCTGCTCATTTCCTACTTTCTGCTGATGATAAAGATGTATAAAGAAGAATATATCAGGTAGGAGTAGAGAAACAGCCACGTATAATACTGGCCCGCGGTCATGCACATTAAATGAAAATCATTTTATCAGGATGCGCCCCGTAATGAAGGGAACACCGGACACAGTGCCGGGACCTGACATTAACGGCCTTCCGTAAGGGATACACCGGTATGGTTTCCATATGCCTCCAGCATCTTTTTCAGTTTCTGCCTGGCCATGTGGATTCTTATTTTCACTGTGCCCAGCGGCACTGAAAGATACCTTGCGATCTCCTCGTATTTATACCCTTCATAGGACATTATAAAAGGAGTGCGGAGGTTATCGGCAAGCATATCCATGGCCTTATTCACCTCTTTCATAACAAGCCGCCCATCTCCTTCATTCTTAACTGTGGCGGAGGAGGAATGCAGCAGGTATTGGTTTTCGGTATCATCGTTGACAACGCTGCCATTTACCATCCTTCTGTAGTTATTGATAAAAATGTTTTTCATGATGGTATACAGCCAGCCCTTCAGGTTGGTACCCTCGCTAAATTTATCCCTGTTGTTAAATGCCTTCAACATGGTTTCCTGTACAAGATCATTGGCATTTTCGGGGTCCCGGGTCAGTTTCATGGCATAGCCCCGTAAAGAAGTATAGTGTTCTTTTACCTGGTGATTAAATTCAAATTGTGTCATGTTGTTTAATTTTTAACGCATTTTATTAAACAAATGTATGTACAAATATGACGCGCCGCAAAATTTTGTGTAATTTTTTTGTTAAAATATTAAACAAATATTTATATATTTGAATATCAATATATAAATTCTTAGTGTTATTGGCTTTATTGAGGGATTCAGGGGCCTCATTTTCCGGATTAATGACAAAAACCGGTTCAACATTTCACATATTCTGTTTAATATATTTATACTTTATATAAACATAACCGTAATCTTTCAGGGAATCCCCCAGACTGGATCAAATGTTAAAAGCCCATTGAAGAGGTTTGGCAACACCGAAAAATTCCTCTGCAAGCGAAGTTTGGTGAAAGGAAAAATAAGCTGACAGCACGTTTCCGGTAAAACAGCTTCAACAGAGTGTATCTTCAAACATTAAAAGACAAGCCCAGGCACGGGATGTGTCTGGCCTCCCGCCATGATTGAATTGCTATTTGCTGCACTCTTAATAAAAAGGGGTGCCGTGAAAGGATGAAATCAAATCGCTAAAGAATTGTTTTCGGATCAATTTGCCTTCAGGCCATCCAGTAATTTAATCAAATCCTGGAAGGATTGTAATATCCTGACATTCGCCGGTAACTGGATGTTTGCCTGTAACACCTGGCTTCCTCCAATTAAAATTTTTGACTTTGGGAAATCGCCGGAAAGTTTGGTAGCAACCGACAAGGGGCTGTACATTGATACCGAGGATGTAAATACGGTGAGGATATAATCCGCTTTGTAGAGGGACATCACCGGAGCCAGATCGTCGAGCGGCAGGTTGGGCCCCAGATAGCTGGTATGGTGTCCCCGTGAACGGATCAGATAATTGGCAAAAAGGAGTCCGATTTCATGTGGTTCATGGGCCGGTAAAAAGAGCAGGAATTTTTTGGATCCGTCGGGAGCATTTTTTGCCTGCGCGTCAACTGCTACAAATAATTTCTGACGGATCAGATTTGTTATAAAGTGTTCATAAGCCGGATTGATGGAACCCGTTTGCCACATCATTCCGATTCGCAGAAGAAATGGGAAAACCAGGTTGATGAAAGTACTTTCAATGCCATGCTGAATGATGTGGGAAGAGAGCACTTTTTCAAAGGCGACTTCATCAAGGCTGAGCATGGCCTTGGTAAGCGACTCGAGTAAGATGCTTTCATCATCGGAATCCGAAGTAAGCTCCAGTACCAGCTTGTCCAGTTCTTCCCTGCTCATCCTCGTAATTTTGGATATCTTATGTCCACGGCGGTTGAGCATGGCTACACTCAGCAGCAACTTAATATCCTCATCTTCATAATACCGGATATTCGTAGCCGTTCGTTTTGGCAGGGGTATGCCATAGCGCTGCTCCCAGATACGCAGCGTATGTGGTTTGATCCCGGTAAGGGCTTCTACATCTTTAATAGAGAAATGACTCATTCCAATGTTGATATTACTGAACCGAAGGCAGGCGGCAAGGCTTTTGTCCTGATCTGTTAACAAATCAGGGGCTATAATGTTTTCGTAAAATTACTTTTATTAATTCTCGCTGAAGGATCAGCTCGGCCAGTCTGTCAACATCCTTACATCCATAACCCGCCGGCAGGAGATGCTCCGGCAGGTCAATATGATATAACAGAGAGGGTATTCTGTCGTAATCGTTCTTACACCAGGCCTTGAGATGAGCGGCTAATTGCAGTCTGTAATGCACGAAGCTTACCTTCGCGTCTTTTTGAAAGGATAAATCAAATCCGAATCTCCCGAAGTCTTTCTCCGTTTGCTCCGACATCGCCCGTAAATATGCAAGGTCATGGCGATACTTCTCCAGTTGTTCTTCTTTCAATTTTTATCTTCGTATCAATGATTACGGATCGCCCTTCCTCACTTTCTTTGCGGCACAGCGTTTACAAATTTACCATCTATTTTTTCATTTTCATGCTGCCACTGGTAAAAACGATGGCCCAGGGCGGATACCGGCCTCACCCCCTACTTTCGCCGATGTGGCAGGCCGATATCGAATATCTTGAGCCCAGCCAGGTAACTGATACAAGCATGGAAAATGGCTACAGCGCCGCCTCGTTTACTTTTCGTATTCCTGTTTATACAGGTAAGGACTGGCTTTCGGCAGATGGAGGCAAACCCTTTTACGCGATTTTTACACAGGGGAGAATTTCAGGTAGCATCAGTCAGCTTGACTTCCTTGAACCCGACAGGATGCTGACCCTGGGTCGCGCCGGAGTTACCGGATTAATGGCTAAAGGACTGAGAAATTTATTTATGTTAAACCTCAATGCCTCATTGCCCAGCGAATCATTTTCATTTAAACCTTCCTACATTACCGCAGGGGGAGCGCTGGTGTGGCGAAAATTATATCACAATAACAACTGGTGGCATACCGTAGGCGTAGTCTATTCAACCATCAGCGGCCGCAATCTGCCCTTGCCATTACTGGGTGCAGGAGTAAAACTCAATAATGAGAATCAGCTACAGTTTACTTTTCCCTTCAACCTGAGTTATACACATATTTTCTCCCGCAAATTCAGTCTTATCGGCCGTATTCAGACCCTGGGTGGCTTTCACTACCTTAAGGCAGACAGTATTTACCGGGAAGAACCCCTGGTGTACCGCTTCCGCTACCCACGCTTGGGGATAGTTGGCCGTATCTATACCTACCGGCATGTGGTGATTACACCGGAAGTGGCCATTGCCGGACGGGGCAGGCTCGAGCTTGATGAATACAAAGCAAAGCAAAATCCCAGTCTCTTCTTCAGGCTCAGCGTACAGGTCCGCTTTGGTAAACGACCTGCCTCGGCTCCCATACTCAATTTTGACCCGGGCGACTCCGGATTTGATCCCGCCTACCTTGTGGAATGAAAACCCGGCGGCATTTCATAACCTTACGCGACACCGTGAAACAAAACAGTCCGGATTTTGTTGATCCCATATGAAAAAAGTTCTGCTGGCCGGAGGTTCCGGATTAATAGGGAGAAGACTCAGCACGCTGTTACAGGCAGAGGGCTATGAAGTGCTGTGGTTGAGCAGAACCTCCGTCAACGCGGGCGGGATTAAAGTATATCACTGGAACCCGGAAAAGAATGAAATGGACCCGGAAGCACTCCGCGCCGCCGATGTCATTATTTCACTTGCAGGCCGCAGTATATCGGAGGGCAGGTGGACCCCTGCCGTCAAAGAAGAAATTATTAACAGCCGCACCCGGGCTGCCGCTACCCTGATATCCGCTCTGAACAGGCATCCCAACCGGGTTACCTGCCTCATCGCCGCCTCCGCCACCGGTATTTACGGCGACCGTAAGGACTG
Source organism: uncultured Bifidobacterium sp. (assembly GCA_964534995.1). Lineage (GTDB taxonomy): Bacteria > Bacteroidota > Bacteroidia > AKYH767-A > OLB10 > JAJTFW01. The sequence continues at coordinate 24,086 of CAZHSC010000033.1, read as the reverse complement.
CATCCTTACTGAATCAAGTCCTCCCGGCGCAGGATTCCTGAGTAAAACAACACTGGAATGGGAACAGTCCTATGCAAGTTCTCCTGTGCGTACCGTTATACTACGCACCGGCATTGTACTTGCGCGGGAAGGTGGGGCCCTGCCGGTGATGGCGGCCCCGCTCAGGATGGGCGTCTGTCCGATTGCCGGAACCGGCAATCAGTACATCAGCTGGATACATATTGATGACCTTTGCCGTATGTACCTTTTTGCCCTGAAAAACGAAGCATTGCAGGGAGCATACAATGCCATTGCACCCGCTGCGGTCTCCCAACGTGAATTTATGCTTTCGCTCAGGCAGATAGTGGCGCCGCTGGCCATTCCCCTTAAAGTTCCCGCCTCACTACTGCGCGTGTTGCTTGGAGAAAAAAGCGTGCTGGCACTGGAAAGCGCCCGGGTGAGTCCCGCCAGAATCAGGCAATCGGGTTTTCAGTTTCAATATGATGATCTTATCCCGGCACTAAAAAATCTTTATGGGCAATAAAAAGGAAATCTGCGTTCACTGGTTCCGCCGTGACCTGCGGCTGGATGACAATGCGGCATTGTACCATGCTCTGCGCAGCGGATACAAGGTATTGCCGCTCTTCATTTTTGACAAAAGCATTCTGGGTAAACTGGAAGAAAAAGAGGATAAACGTGTGTTGTTCATTCACAGGACCCTTCTTTCATTACAGGGGTCGCTGCGCAGCCTTGGCAGCACGCTGGATGTCAGGTACTGTTATCCTGAAGACGTCTGGGAAAAATTGTGCAGGGAATATAACATCCGGAAAGTTTTCACCAATCACGACTATGAGCCCTATGCACGTGAACGCGACACCCGTATTGCCGCTATGCTGCAGGCAAAGCATATTGAATTTCACACCTTCAAAGACCAGGTGATTTTTGACAGGGATGAAATTTTGAAAGATGACGGGAAGCCGTACACGGTATACACCCCGTATTCACGTAAGTGGATGGCGAAACTGAATGATTTTTACCTTTCCTCCTATCCTTCCGGAAACTACCTGCACCATTTCCTGCAACAGGCTGAAAAGGACATCCCGGCCATGCAGGATATTGGTTTTAAGGAATGTCATTTTCACTTCCCTTCCGGTCACATCAGTGATTACACCCTGCTGCATTATGCCGGAAACAGGGATATACCCGGCATAGAAGGGGGAACAAGCAAAATCAGCATCCACCTTCGTTTTGGCACCTTAAGTATCAGAACGCTGGCCAGGAGGGCCAAAGATAATAGTCATGCCTGGCTGAATGAACTATGCTGGCGCGAATTTTACAAAATGATACTGTGGCATTTCCCGCATGCCGCAACAGGCGCCTTTAAACCCGCTTATGACCATATACAATGGCGGAACGATCCGCAGGAATTCGATGCCTGGTGCAATGGAAAAACGGGCTATCCGATTGTGGATGCAGGCATGCATGAACTCAACCAAACGGGCTTTATGCACAACCGTGTGCGAATGATAGTGGCCTCATTCCTGGTGAAACACCTGCTCATTGACTGGCGATGGGGAGAAGCCTATTTCGCAAAAAAACTCCTCGACTTCGACATGAGCGCCAACAATGGCGGGTGGCAATGGGCGGCCGGCAGCGGCTGCGACGCAGCGCCATATTTCCGCATCTTCAATCCCTGGGAACAAACCAGGAAGTTCGACCCGGATTCTATATATATCCGGAAATGGGTACCCGGCTTTGAAGATTTCAGCTATCCAAAGCCGATAGTAGAGCATCGCCTGGCAAGGGAACGGTGCCTGCGGGTATTTAAACAGTCACTGGCTGTTATATAACTTACTCCAAACATGCTTGCCTCCACGGTAATTTACAAAAACCATGGCAGGGTGGCTACTTCAGATAATCATTAAAATACCTGGTGATTTTCTCATTCAGGTGCACCCTGTCTTTACCCCGCACATTATGCGGATGGCCGGGATATACAAAGTAGTCCAGCTGCACACCCTTGCTTACCGCTTGTTTGAGATATAGGAGGCTATGCTGCCATACCACCACATCATCACTGGTACCATGAATCAGCATCAGTTTTCCGTTCAGCTGATCTACATGGTTCAGAAGGTTGTTGATCTTATAACCACCCGGATTCTCATCGGGGCTGTCCATGTATCTTTCCGTATACATCACTTCGTAATAACTCCAGTCAATCACCGGCCCTCCGGCCACGGCTACTTTAAAGATACCCGGATAGCGGGTCATCAGCGAAATGGTCATGAATCCTCCGTAACTCCATCCGTTAAGCCCCAGTTTATTCCCGTCGATGTAAGGAAGTTTCCGCAAATAGTTAACACCGCTGATCTGATCGGCCATCTCCACATCGCCCAGCTTTCTGAAGGTGCTTTGCTCAAATGCCTTTCCTCTCCAGGCACTACCCCGGTTATCCAGCGTAAATACAATGTATCCCTGCTGTGTAAGATAATGAAACCACAGGTCGGCGCCACCCAACCATGAATTCGTTATCATCTGGGCGCGGGGACCCCCATAGAGATATACAATAACCGGATACCGCCGGGTGGAATCAAAATTTTGCGGCAGTATCATCCTGCACCATAAAGGGGTGCCGTCATCGGCAGGGATGGTAAACAATTTTGTTTTTCCAACAGCATACTCCCGGAGCGGATTACCGGAGTTAAGCAGGGTTTGTACCACCTTTGCATCCGCGTTTACAATGCAGGTTACTCCTGGAAGTGAAATACTGCTGTGGCTGTTTATGAAGAAGGTATGCCCGTCATTGGCTATGCAATTATTAACCCCATCGGCAGAAGTGATACGGGTTAGTTTTGCACCCGATAAATCCACGCTGTAAAAATCCCTGTTGATGCCGGTATTGGATGTCGCGTGAAAAAAAGCCTTCTTTCCTTTAGGGTCAAAGCCGTTAAAATCACTTACCTCCCATTCACCCTTGGTAAGCTGGCGGATCAGGTTTCCGTTGGTATCATACAGATAAAGGTGGTTCCAGCCATCGCGGCGGCTTTGCCAGATAAATCGCGAGGGATTGCCGCTTACAAACTCAACAGGATGCAGGGGCTCCGTATATTTTGCATCCCTTTCTTCAAACAGTGTCTTCAGGAATTTTCCGGAAACAGCATCGTATTGATTCAGGGTCATGTGATTTTGTTCACGGTTGAGCACCGCGATATAAATGCTTTGCTCATCAGGACTCCAGGCAATATTGGTCAGGTACTTGTCGAGCGGTTCGCCGGTTTCCAGATAGATAGTTTTACCGCTTGCCATATCATATACGCCAAGGCTCACCTGGTGGCTTTTACCACCCGCAAAAGGATATTTCACAGGCTTGCTCGCGGCAGGCTTCTCTGTGAAATCCACAATGGGATAATCTGTAACCATGGACTGATCCATCCTGTAAAATGCCAGTCTGGAGGATTGCGGTGACCAAAACAATCCCTTTACGATTCCAAACTCCTCGCGGTGTACCGTCTTACCATACACCAGGTTATAATTTCCATCGGATGTAATTTGACGGCGCTGATGATTTTTTTCAATCCAGATATTATTGTCATGGACATAGGCATACAAGCCTTCAGTTCCCTTTTCCACAGCTTCCGCACCTTTGGGTACCGTGACAGAATCCTTCAGACTCAACAGCCCCTCTTTCACCTGATAATGCCAGATTCCATCGCCGTTGACAATCTGTAATACAGCCGGGCTCTTCCACTTCATCACAGGCATTTTAGGAAAAGTATCTGCTCCTGCGCTTTTAAACAAAGCATTCAGGCGCGACAGTGAGAGGATGTCGGTGACACCGCTTTTCAAAGCAGCGCCTTTCACCAGCACCTGTTCATCCGGCCTTTCATCGACATAGGAAAAATCATTCCCGAAGGGTATCCATTGTAACTGAGGCAGGCGCTTGGGATACATGGTGGTTCTTTGCCTGAGCACAGCATCTTCTATGGATAGCTTTTTATCCTGGGCCAATGCTCCCCCGGCGAGCAAGAGGCAGAGAAACAATATTACTTTGGTACGCATTGCAGCTATTATTTAATTTGACACAAAAGTAGGACTAATGGGGTTTGACCATCGCTTTAAATCGACATGCCCTGAAAAAACAACGACGAAAATGTACCTTGATCTCCGGCATCCTGCTTTTAATTGTTAGCTATTTTTGACCCATGTTTACAGGGATCATTGAAGCAACCGGCATTATAAAAAGTATCAGCAGCGAAGGCAGTAACAAAACCTTTACCATCCACTGTCCCTTCACCCATGAATTAAAGGCGGACCAAAGCCTTGCGCACAACGGAGTATGTCTTACGGTTACCGGGATTTCCGGGGAGGAATATACGGTTACCGCCATCTCCGAAACACTTATAAGAACGAACCTTGATTCCCTGCAAGCCGGTGACCGCGTCAACCTGGAGCGTTGCATGCGGATGAATGGCCGCATTGATGGCCACCTGGTACAGGGGCATGTTGACCTCAAAGGCCGGTGTGAGCATATCAGCGACAAGAACGGCAGTTGGCTGATAACATTTTCCTATGATAAAAACTCAGGTCATCTCACGGTAGAAAAGGGCTCCGTAACGGTGAATGGGGTGAGCCTTACGGTGGTGGATTCTTCCGCCGGAAGCTTCAGCGTTGCCATCATCCCCTATACCTACGAACATACAAATTTCAAAGGTCTTCAACCTGGTGAGGAGGTGAACCTGGAGTTTGACATTATCGGCAAATATGTAAAGGCCTATTTACAAAAATAAAGGTCCCCTGTTTTTTCAGATTACTCATGGTTAGCTGAAGGTGTCTGCTGCTTAATTCACACTTACCTGACTTCCGCAATCAAAAATTAAAAACGATAAATTCGGAACTCCGGTCGTTAATTGTATGCCGGACATTCATATTGGGTGCTAAAATGCGGAAATCAGAAAATAGTCGGGAGACTCCGTCCCCACCCCAGTTAAAATTAGTGAAATAATTTTACATGAGCAAGGAATAAGCACTTGTATTCGTTTGCCTGAAATTACTGGCAAGTAACCGGAGCTGCCTGGTAAAGACCGGGGGACTCCGTCCCCACCCCAGTTAAAATTAGTGAAATAATTTTACATGAGCAAGGAATAAGCACTTGTATTCGTTTGCCTGAAATTACTGGCAAGTAACCGGAGCTGCCTGGTAAAGACCGGGGGACTCCGTCCCCACCCCAGTTAAAAATCGGGGAAATAATTTACATAAACAAAGAATAAATATTTATACGCGTTTGTATTCGTTTGCCTGAAATTACAGGCAAGTAACCGGATCTGCCTGGTAAGGACCGGGGGACTCCGTCCCCGCCCCAGTTAAGATTAGTGAAATAATTTTACATGAGCAAGGAATAAGCATTTGTATTCGTTTATATTCTCCTGACTTCCGCAATCAAAAATTAAAACGATAAAATCGGAAATCCAATCGTTAAATGTGTGTCGGATATTCTTATTGGCTGTTAAAATGCGGAAGTCAGGTGTGCATTTACAAAAATAAAGCCCCCCTGTTTTTTTGATTACACATGGTCAACTGATAGTATCTGCTGTTTTTTTAACACTTACATTTCTGTTAAAAAACAATATCAGCAGGCTGATGGCAGCCACCGCAGCCGTGATACTAAACACAAGTTTTGGTCCACCCAGCGGCCAGAGAAGACCGGTCCATGCACCCGCAATCAGCAGGCCTATGCTATTGGTGCCCGCATAAAACCCTATCGCCCTGCCCCTGTCTTCAGGAGGGGTCATGTCGGCGATACAGGCTTTAATGACCGACTCAAGACATGACACGGAGGCAGCATAAACGATAAACAACCCCGCAAATATCTCCATGCCCCTGGCGTTAGCCATCCCGGTATAGGCCATGATAAACATGAATATCCCTGCCATCAGCACCTTTTCTTTTCCGATGGTATCGGCAATATAGCCCGCCGGCACAGCCAGTAAGGCATAGAGGAAGTTAAACACTATATACACACCAATCATCATGGTATCACTGCAGCCGGCCTCCTTGACGGCCATCAGTAAAAAAACATCGGGGCTGTTTACCAGAGCAAGAATCAATAAGGGAAACATCAGTTTGCGAAAGGAAGGCGGACCCGACTTCCAGTATTTGAAATAAGAAAAAAAGCCGACGTATTTTTTAAGCGTCGCGGCTTCCTTCCTTTTCTCTTTCAGCGAGAAAGTAATCACCAGCGCAATACACGCGGGAACAAAGGCCATGGTAAATAAAGATTCGTAATCGCCCGGATGATATGCAAGCCAGCAAAGGGCCAATACAGGACCTGTTACAGCGCCAAGGGTATCCATTGCCCTGTGAAAGCCAAATACCGCAGCCCTGTTTCCACCGCCTGACTCGGATGCCAGGACCGCGTCGCGGGGGGCAGTACGTACCCCTTTGCCAAGCCGGTCGGTCATTCTCGCTAAAAATATTCTCAGCAATCCCGGTGAACCGAGCATCATCAGTTTACCCAATGCGGAAAGACCATAGCCCCATTGCACAAATACATGCCGCTTATTCAGCACATCCGACTGATGACCAAAATATCCTTTCGATATGCCGGCAATTACTCCGGCAACACCTTCCAGAACCCCCAGGGCGAACATAGTATATCCCGCGGCTTTCAAATAAACCGGCAAGACCGGATAAAGCAATTCACTGGAAATATCAGCGAAAAGGCTGACAAAACCCAGGAGCCAGACCGTTTTAGTAAATCCGGATTTCATTACCCTCACAAAAATGAAAAAATAAATCAGAAATACTCCCCGCTGTATCAAACGGAAGTACGGCAATTACGGTACAAGCATGCTTTCGTCCCTGAAAGCTCAGGACATTTCATCGGCGGTAGGCCCGTACATGCCCGGCAGGGGAATGTTGAGCATACGCAAATAAACCCCGAGTTGGGCACGGTGATGCACCAGGTGATTAAAGACCATATCTCTTAATACCTCATGACGCGGAAGCGTAAAAAAGATATGATCTTCGTTTCTCAATGACCAGTTGCCCATCAGATGTTCATCATTGGTAGCTTCCAGCGCCTTCCCTGCCCTTTCTACATTTTTATCAAATTCAGCCACCAAAGCCTCGGCGCTTGTCAGCGGGGGAGACTGCTCATAGGGCTTGGCAAAATCCAGTTCTGGAGTAGTAATAACTATGGAACACCACGAAGGCAACTCTGCAACGTGTCTGGCAAGACGCTGCAACTCCATTGATTTCTCGTGCGGTTTCCAGGTGGGATTGTCAACGGGAACCCTGCTTAATAATTTCCGGGTCTTTGCCGATTCATTTTTTAATTCTTCAAGGAAGGAGAGGTTGATTGCCATATCATTATAATTTTTGCGACAAGATAAGCAATGAAAGCAATATAAAAATCCCCATGCATACATCCGGCATTTAACGCATGATATAATGGTTCCGGTTCCGTTGATCAGCGCTTACCCGGAGCAGGTTCTATCAGTTCCCAAAGGTTTCCGTAAAGATCGGCAAATACCGCAACCTTTCCCCACGCTTCTATGGATGGCTCACGTACAAAAGTAACCTGCTTATCCTTCATTGCATGGTAATCGCGGTCCAGATTATCGGTATGTATAAATAAAAATACACGGCCTCCGTTTTGACAACCCACTCTTGAAAGTTGCAAATCGCCGGATGCCTGCGCCAGCAAGAGTGAGAATCCGGCATCAGCCGTTGGAGCCACGCGCACCCAGCGCTTGGTTTCACTGAGCCGGGTATCCTCCAAAAGCACAAAATTCAGCATGCGGGTATAGTAGTCGATGGCTTCATCATAATCCCTCACCAAAAGAGAAACATGCACTATTTTCTGACCCATCCCTTGCTTTGTTGCTTTACATTAACCACAATGCTCTTTTAAAATCAAACCACGGATTTATTAGCCAATTGCCCGCAAGCCGCATCTATGTCCTTGCCCCTGCTCCGGCGAAGGTTCACCACGAGGCCATTCTTCCACAACTCGTTCATAAACTGATTGGTCTTTTGATCGGATGTTTTATGAAACTCACCTCCGTCAATAGGATTATATTCAATGAGGTTTATTTTGCTGACTACTCTTTTCGCGAAGGCGCCCAGTTCACGCGCATCCTCCGGCGAATCATTGAAGTTATTGAAAAGAATATACTCCAGGGTGACACGTGTTCCGGTTTTATTATAAAAATAATTCAGCGCCTCTTCCAGCACCTCCAGGTTATTGCTTTCGTTAATCGGCATAATCTGGTTTCTCTTTCTGTCGTTGGCCGCATGCAGCGACAAAGCAAGGTTAAATTTCACCTGGTCGTCACCGAGTTTCTGGATCATTTTGGCAATTCCCGCAGTACTTACGGTCACTCTCCGCTGCGCCATGTTGAGACCCTGAGGGGAACAGATATAGTCAATACTTTTCAAAACATTGCTGTAATTCAGCAAGGGCTCACCCATCCCCATATACACCACGTTGCTTAGGGGTATGTTATAGTTTTTTTCCGATTGTTCGCGGATAATGGCCACCTGGTCATATATCTCGTCATAATGAAGATTACGGAGGCGTTCCAGTTTCCCCGTTGCACAAAATTTACAGGTAAGGCTGCATCCCACCTGTGAACTCACGCAGGCCGTCATCCTGGTATCTGTCGGAATCAGCACCCCCTCCACAATATGATTGTCGTGCAGCCTGAAGGCGTTTTTGATGGTCTTGTCATTGCTCACCTGCGAGGTTTCCACACGAATGGCATTCAGGGTAAAGTGCTCTTCCAGCAGCGCCCTGGTTTCCTTGCTGAGGTTGGTCATTTCATCAAAAGAGCGGGCCGATTTTTTCCACAGCCATTCCAGTACCTGCGTGGCGCGAAAGGCCTTGTCGCCATGGCCGGTAAAAAAATCCTTTAACTCTTCCGGGCTGAGATGCCTGATATTTCTGCGGGTGATCATCCGGGTGCAAAGATACGAAAAGCGGGGCCTGATGCACTTAATCGGCTAAGCCGGGGATATAAGCAATCTCTATCCGAACAACAGCGAAAAAACCTCTTCCACTTTCCCTACAGGAACCACTTTTATTTGCTTTTCCTGCTGGTATTTTTCCAGACCTGCATTATACCGGGATACAAATATCTGTGTAAAGCCAAGCCTGGCCGCTTCATTGATACGCGCTTCCACACGGTTTACAGGCCGTATTTCGCCGGTTAATCCTATTTCCCCTGCAAAACATACAGCGGGGTCAATGGCCATGTCCTCGGCCGAAGAGAGTATGGCACAGATGATAGCCAGGTCAATGGCCGGATCCTCTACACGGATGCCTCCCGCAATATTGAGAAATACATCTTTGGCGCCCAACTTAAAACCGCAGCGTTTTTCAAGAACGGCAAGTATCATGTGGAGCCTTCGCAAATCATATCCGGTAGTAGTACGCTGAGGGGTACCATATACTGCCGAACTCACCAGGGCCTGGGTTTCGATAAGAAAGGGCCTTACACCCTCCATGGTACAAGCCACCGCCGTGCCGCTTAAACTGGCGTCACGCTGCGACAGCAGCAGCGCCGACGGATTTGCTACTTCTTTAAGTCCCTCCCCCTGCATTTCATAGATGCCCAACTCGGCGGTAGAGCCAAAACGGTTTTTAATGGCCCGCAAGATCCGGTACACATGATGCCTGTCACCTTCAAACTGCAATACGGTATCCACCATGTGTTCGAGTACTTTGGGTCCTGCAATGGAGCCTTCCTTGGTAATATGTCCGATCAGGAAAACAGGGGTCGCCGTTTCTTTGGCATAGCGCAGAATTTCACCGGCACATCCGCGGATCTGCGATACCGTTCCGGGCGCCGACTCATAGATATTGGAATACAGGGTTTGTATGGAGTCAACAATCACAATTTCCGGCTGCAGGGCTTCAATTTGCTGAAATATATTTTGCGTGGTGGTTTCGGTCAGGATAAAACATTCGCTTTGCCATTCTCCGATCCGCTCCGCCCGCATGCGCACTTGCTGTTCGCTTTCCTCACCGCTGATATATAAAATCCTTTTACCCTTTAAACGGATGGCCAGTTGCAAGAGGAGTGTTGATTTGCCGATTCCCGGTTCACCGCCAAGTAAGGTGAGGGAGCCGGGTACAAGTCCGCCCCCCATCACACGGTTTAACTCCTGATCGGGCAGGAGTATTCTCGGGCTTTGTTCAAGGGTGATTTCAGAGATCAATCTTGGTTTGGCAGCTTTGGCCTCTTTCCGCGTGGTATTTCTCCACTGATTTTCTTTCGCCGCCGGCTGTATGATTTCCTCCGCATAGGTATTCCATTCATTACAGGAAGGGCATTTCCCGATCCATTTTGGCGAATTCGCGCCGCAATTCTGACAATAGAATACTGTTTTAACTTTAGCCATAGATTTTACCGGGAACGCTTGTTCAATTAATACTATCCGGAAATTTTAAAAAACCAGCTGCATGAGGTGGACGTCATGGTACTTGTCAAATTTATAACCTACTTCACGCAATGTGCCGGCGGGCACAAACCCCATACGTTCATGCAGATAGATGCTTTGTTCATTGCCATGGGTGATGCGGGCAATGAGGCTGTGCAGGCCTGCTTTTTTCGCTTCAAGTACAAGGACCTCCATCAGTTGTTTTCCAATACCCTGCTTCCGGAAAGCGGGATGAACATACAGCGATGTTTCGGCAGTAGAATTATAGGCGCTCCTGTCGCTCCACCTTGATACGGAAGCCCAACCCACCACCTGTCCGCCGGTTTCTGCAACAATCACCGGATGCTGCTCATCATGGGCATCCAGCCAGCGCTCCCTGTCTTCGACAGATTTCTCCTCCGTATCGAAAGTGGCAGTGGAATTGATGATGGCTTCATTGTAAATGGAGGCAATGGCAGGTACATCCTTTTTCTCTGCAGGCCTGATGCTTATCATAATTCAAAATTAGTTAAAACAGAAGTGCGCAAAAACCCGCTGAAAGATTATTCCGACTCAGGACTGATGATCAGCGGGAAACAAAGCAGTATCTTTCAGTACAGCCCCGGTTCCCGGTGCTCCTGAACAGAGCAGCCTGCCCTCATCATACACCGCTCCCGAAAATGGATCATTCTGAATCAGCAGCGGGCCGTCGAGATCTATCCAGTCGGACCAGGCGCTTAGCTGCAAAGCAGCCATGGCCCCGCAGGTGCTTTCCGACATACATCCGATCAACACCTTTAAGCCTGCTTTATTTGCCTGCCGCGCCATCGCCACTGCCGGCTCCAGGCCGCCGCATTTGAGCAGTTTAATATTAATTCCATGACAATAGCCTTTCACCTTTTCCACATCCTGCAATCCCTGTACGGACTCATCAAGAATAATCGGCAATGAAGTATGGTGGTACAGGTATTCATATTCACCGGCCATGCTCACCGGCATCGGTTGTTCCACAAAAAGACAACCTCTTTCCTTCAGCCGGTTAATCCGGCTGATGCTTTCCGTTGCAGTGGTCCAGGCCTGGTTGGCATCCACGCAAAAATCAGCGGAGGAAGCCCGCTTAAATGCATCCACGCGCTCTTCATCATTCGCCGCGCCAAGTTTAATCTTGAACAGCCTGACCCCCGGTGCTCCCTCTATTTTTTCCAGCATCTCATCGATGCTGCTTATGCCCAGTGTGTATGAACATAAAACATTATTTCTTTCGCCAATGTCAAAAATGCTTCTAACCGTACGACCGCTAAGCTTGCCATAAAGATCGTACAAGGCGATGTCCACAGCCGTACGAAGGGGCAAGGGAATATCCATGCCGGAACGGTTAAGTTTTATTAACACCGAACGGATGGCATCACTGCCCTCCAGGCGGGCCGGAAAAAAAGAATGGAAATCCGCGACAAGCTTTCCGGCATCATAATTCAGGTACGGCGGCAGGGCAGCTTCCCCGAAACCCTCCATGCCCATAAAGGAAGCCCTCACATACAAGGTATCGGTAAATGTCCGGATGCCGTGCGCGATACCGAAAGGTTTTTTAAAGACAAGCTGATAATGCCGGACGCTGAACCGAAGTGCATTCATAAGGAAGGGTAAAAATACAAAGAGCCGGCCAATAGCATTAATTTTTCTACATTTATTGCCTTATTCCCTGCATGACCCGTCTTATATTATTCATCTGCCTCGGCTGCCATTTTTGCCTGGCGCAAACGCCCTTACGTCTCCGCATGACCGAAGTCGCTGATGGATTTGTAAGCCCTGTCGGACTCTGCAGCCCCCATGACGGCAGCAACCGGCTATTTGTGGTGGAGCAGGGCGGAAAAGTAAAAATCATCACAGGAGGGGAAGTACTGGCAAGGCCATTCATTGATATCTCCTCCAGACTGGTCGGGTTGAACATCGCCTATTCCGAAAAAGGCCTGCTGGGCATGGCATTTCACCCCGACTTTAAAAACAACGGGCTCTTTTACCTGCATTATTCCGCAAAAAGTGATGACAGAATCACAGACCACAAGGGTATCATCGCCGTTTACCGCGTTTCGCCCAATGATCCCAACCTGGCCATACCGGAAACCGAAAAAATATTAATGGAAATCCCACAGCCGGAAAGTAATCATAACGGCGGGCAACTGGCATTTGGTAAAGATGGTTACCTGTACATTGGCCTTGGAGACGGCGGCGGAGCCGGGGATAAACATGGAGACCGGGGGAACGGACAGGACCTGAATACCTGGCTGGGTAAACTGCTGCGGATTGATGTGAATGCACCAAAAGGATACAAGATACCGCCCGACAACCCATTTGTAAATATGGCAAACTGCAAACCTGAGATTTGGGCCTATGGGCTGCGCAACCCATGGAGGTTTTCATTTGACAGGGCCACACAAAAATTATTTTGTGCCGATGTCGGACAAAATCAATACGAAGAGATCAACATCATCCGTAAAGGGGGCAATTACGGATGGCGCATCATGGAAGGAAAACATTGTTACGAACCTGCCCAGGACTGTGATCAGACCGCTCTGCAGTTGCCGGTAGCGGAATATGATCATAGAGAAGGAATCAGCGTGATAGGAGGATATGTATACCGGGGCCTGGAATTTCCTTCCCTGCACGGGCATTACCTCTTTGGTGACTGGAGCGGCAAGCTCTGGTATCTGAAATTCAATGAGGACAGCAGGGAATGGGACCGTGGACCGGTTTACACGAAAGGCGACTCCAATGAAATACCCGGAAAAATAAACAGCTTTGGCGAAGACGAAAAGGGTAACGTTTATGTAGTTACGCAAAAATTATTCGGACCGAAAAGCCCTACCGGAGCAGTGTTTAAAATCGGATTCTGATGCTCTCCGGAAAATCGGTGTTTACCTCCCTTCGAAGTCCGCTCCTGCTGATCCTGTCAGCGCAGCTTTTGTTTCTGCTTTACGCAGCTATCAGCCAGCATACCCACACCAGAGATTCTGCCGAATACCTGCAGCAGGCAAACAACATTATACACCACGCTTCATTCTATTGCGGCGATTACGATGTGGCGGAAAAAGATCTGAGCCTCTACAGCCGGCGTCCCCCGGGATATGCGCTATTTTTAATCATCACCACCCTTTTTCTGCAGGTGAACTGGCTCGCCTTATTATTCCAGGCCGCATTGTCAGTGTTTAATATTTACATAGGCTATAAAATACTGCGGATGGTTTCTCCTCAAAAAAGCCGCGCATGGTCCTATTTTATCATGTTTCTTTTTTTTCCGGCACAATTCATATATGGTGGAGCCTATATGGCAGAAATCCCCTTTCAGTCATCCTTGCTGCTTTGCATATTTTTTTTACTGCGTTTCGAAGAAAGCAACCAGGTAAACAAGCTTTATACAAGTCATTTATTCGCAGCGCTGGCTTATCTTATCAAACCCATTGCCATTTTCATATGGCTGCTGATACTGTTTTTTTCCATTACCAGTAAATCGGAAAACCGCACCTCACAACACCTGGCCCTTCTGGCTTTTTTTCATTTTGTATTAATAGGGGCATTTTTTACAGCCAATTACATGCACAGCGGAATAGCGGAATACTCCGGCATCGGGCGGAAAGTGATCATCAACTACACGGTTCCCGCCGTACTGACTTATTCTTACGGCGAAGAAACTGCAAGGCATAAAATAGATTCACTGCAGGAGTCAGTCAGTCACTTGCCCTACGTGATGCAATGTGTTCAAACCGACAATTTCATCCGGACCACTTTGTTGACACGTCCGCTTGACTTCCTGTACATTCAACTGAGTGGCATCACCGGCTTTTTCCTTGAATCCTGTCGCTGGGACCTTGAAATGTGGCTCCATGGAGCTGAAGAAGCAGGACGGAGACCCTCCCTGATTTCTGCCTGGAAAGCAAATGGTCTGAGTGGTATTAACCAGATCTTTCAAAAGTGGTCGGCCATTTTTACCCTGTATTATCTACTGGTATTTGTCGCCAGCCTCCTGATCTTTCTATTCTTTATACGGGGTGTTTTTTCTTCCGGCATCCGGCGGAGATTTAAAGTTTTTCTACTGTTAATTATCGCTTACTTTATGTTACTCACCGGTCCCTCCGCATCGGCGAGGTTCCGTTTGCCGGTTTTTCCGCTGATCGCCATAATGGCTGTTGCAGGCATCCCCGGACATAAAAAAAGCAAGGCATCACCGCCCCAGCCATTGAAATAGTATATCTGACAGGGGTTACTTTACCCGTTTGTTAATGGGAAGCTATAATTTTGCTGCAACCATGATAAAAGACACTCCACTGGCCAAAGCAGGTTTAGGCGCGATGAGCGCACTGTTACTCTGGGCTTCATGGCCTGCAGGAGGCATTGCCCCTTTTTTGTTTATTGCCCTCGTTCCTTTGTTACTGCTGGAAGATGCCGTCTGTAAACGGCAAAAAAACAAACTTAAGTCCCGTCTATTTCCTTATAGTTATCTTTCCTTTGTATTTTTTAACCTCCTCACCACCTGGTGGGTTTGGTTTGCCAGTCCGTTCGGGATGGCCGGCGCCGTGCTTGCCAATTCACTCTTAATGGCCATTACTTTTCAACTTTTCCATATCACAAAGCTGCGTTTCGGTAATGGCATTGGTTATACATCGCTGGTAATTTACTGGATGGGATTCGAATATTTTCACCTGGACTGGGACCTCACCTGGACATGGCTGAACCTGGGTAACGGCTTTGCAGCCTGGGCCGACATGGTTCAATGGTATGAATATACCGGAACGCAAGGCGGAACTTGTTGGGTGTGGGTAGTTAACATTCTTTTTTTTCTGACCATCCATCGTTGGGATGACAAAGTATTCCGGAAGAAAAGTTTGTTTGCCGGCTTGGTCATCATCGTTGCTCCTCTTATTATTTCCGGCCTCATCGTTTCCGCTTACGAAGAACAAAAGCATCCGGTGGAAATAGTAGTTGTACAACCCAACATAGACCCTTACCATGAAAAATTCAATGGAAGCGGCGATGAACAACTGGAAAAAATGATCGGGCTGGCTGAGTCGCAGGTGTCTTCCAAAACAAGGCTGGTGGTATGCCCCGAAACCGCTTTACCCGGAGGCATCTGGAACGAAGAGCTGACCATCCATCCGCAGATACTCCGGATCAAAGATTTTATCAGGAAGCATCCTGATATCCGGTATTTGACAGGATTATCTTATTACAGGCTGTATCGTCCGGGAGAAATCCTCAGCCAAACCGCGAGACCTTTCAGGGATGGCACCGGATATTTTGATGCCTACAATGCAGCCATCCAGATCAGCCGCGAACAGGTAATACCCCTGCATTTTAAATCAAAACTTGTTCCGGGTGTAGAAAAAATGCCATTCCCCGCTATTTTCGGTTTTCTTGAAGACTTCGCTATTGACCTGGGTGGTACCACCGGAAGCCTCGGTGTACAGGACTGGCCCAGCGTTTTCAATGGCGATAGTATTGCCGCTGCGCCTGTGATATGCTATGAATCCGTTTATGGAGATTATGTGGGGGAATATGTGCGACGGGGAGCGAATTTAATTTGCATCATGACGAATGACGGATGGTGGAGCGATACGCCCGGTTACAGACAACATTGCCAATACGCTCGACTCCGTGCTATCGAACACCGGCGAAGCATTGCACGGTCGGCCAATACCGGAATATCCTGTTTTATTGACCAGAAAGGAAGAATCCTGAATGCCACGGAATGGTGGGTCCCCGCGGTAATAAAAAGGGAACTCAATCTAAACAATACCCTCAGTTTTTACAGCCGCTATGGGGATATCCCCGGAAAGGCTGCCTTTATTGCATCTGCTTTACTCTTGGCAATCACCTTCTTAGCGAAGTTGTTTTCGTGGAAAAAACGACCATGATTCCTCCGCTTTTACATGTATTTTTGCATGAAAAGGAATAAGAAGAATGTCTGTTTACGATGCGATTGTTATTGGCTCCGGACCCGGAGGATATGTTGCCGCCATCCGCATGGCGCAACTCGGTCTGAAGACGGCTATCATTGAACGTTATAATGCACTCGGAGGCACCTGCCTCAACGTGGGATGTATTCCCTCCAAGGCTTTACTGGATTCATCCGAACACTACCACCAGGCGATGCACACCTTCAGCGAACATGGCATACAGGTGAATGAGGTAAAGGTGGATATTAAAAAAATGATGCAGCGAAAGCAGGATGTAGTCTCCCAAACAGTGGCTGGCATCCGCTTCCTGATGAAAAAAAATAAAATTGACGTATATCACGGTCATGGATCTTTTACCGGAGCCAACACCATCACGGTGGCCGGGGAGGATGGCACAACGACTGAACTGAAAACAAAAAACACCATAATAGCCACCGGATCCAAACCCTCCGAACTGAAGGGAGTAGTTACCGACAAAAAAAGGATTATCACTTCCACCGAAGCCCTGTCGCTGAATGAAATACCCTCGCACCTCGTCATCATCGGCGGCGGTGTGATCGGCCTTGAGCTTGGTTCGGTATATGCCCGGCTTGGCGCCAAAGTGAGCGTAGTGGAATACATGGATGCCATTATTCCGGGGATGGACCGTGCCCTGGGTAAAGAACTGCAAAAATCTCTGCTGAAAAACGGATTCACCTTTTACCTGCAACATCAGGTTGAATCGGTGATTAACCAGGGAAATGAAGTGCGGCTGAAAGCTACTTCGCTGAAAAACGGAAAAACCCTTGAATTGAAAGGCGATTATTGCCTGGTGTCGGTAGGAAGAAAGCCTTATACTGCAATGCTGGGACTGGACAAGGCAGGGATTGAAGTGGATGAACGGGGTCGTATTGCCGTTAGTAAACATCTTGAAACCAACGTGAAAGGCATTTTTGCCATCGGAGATGTTGTGAAAGGTCCTATGCTGGCGCATAAGGCGGAGGAAGAAGGGATGTTTGTTGCTGAATATCTGGCCGGACAAAAACCACACATCAACTATTTGCTGATACCCGGAGTAGTATATACATGGCCGGAGGTGGCCGCAACAGGATACACGGAAGAAGAGCTGAAAAGCATGAACCGGCCCTACAAGAGCGGAAGCTTTCCGTTTAAAGCCAGCGGAAGGGCCAGGGCCAGCATGGATACGGAAGGCTTTATCAAGGTGCTGGCCGATGCAAGCACCGATGAAATACTCGGCGTACATATGATTGGGCCGAGGGTGGCCGATATGATCGGCGAAGCGGTAGTAGCAATGGAATTCAGGGCTTCCGCCGAGGACATCGCACGGATCAGTCATGCCCATCCCACCTATAGCGAAGCGCTAAAGGAAGCCTGCCTCGCAGCCACGGCTAACAGGGCCATTCATGTCTGATATCGTCAATTTCGTATCTACGTGAATAAATTTGAAAGATAAAGCGCGAAGCATGCCCTTTAATGATCCAATAAGATTTTAATTACACTTTGTATTTCAATGAATTACGAGGTTTGTATTTTAGGATTGTTTTGTATATTGTAATTTAGTAGAGTGAAAAATATCATTCAAAATATGAAAAAGCTATTACTGGCTATTACCTGTTTATTGTTTACAGCGCCCGTCATTTCTCAAAGTTGGGTGTATTCAAGAGCGGGGGGAGGAAGAAATAATGCCGATGGATTGATTGGAATGGACAAAGACGCTTCAGGTAATGTATATATACTCGGAGATTTTGAAGGCACGCGTTCATTCGGCACCACCACATTAACCGCCATCGGACTTACCGACTTGTATCTTTCAAAGTACAATTCAAGCGGCACACATCAATGGACGATTCAGATTAACGGAAGCGGACCCAATATCCTGGAAGGAAGCGGGGTAGCCACGGATGCGGCGGGAAACATTTACATTACCGGATTTTTCAGTTTTAATATTCTTTTTGCAGGAGGCGCCACCACCTTTAACAATCCAGCGGGAAATAACGATGCCTTCGTTGCCAAGTTTAATGCCTCCGGTAATTTTATATGGGCAAAAGCCCTGACTGGCAACGGTAATGAAAGGATAACTGCCATTGAGGTATTGGGAACAAATCTGTACATGTGCGGCAGCTATACCGCCGCAGCTACCATAGGTATTGTGAGCCTTCCCGCTCCTGCCAATAACCTTGATGATGCTTTTCTTGTTAAGCTGGACAGCGCCGGCAACTCCGTGTGGGGTATCAGAGGCGGTGGTCCTGCCGAAGACCGTGCACTTGCCCTCAGCGTTAGTCCAAACAGCATTTATTGGGCGGGTTACTTTAATGCCACTGCCACTTTTGGTGGACAGAGCGTGGTTGCCATCAATAACTCCTCCGACATGTTTATTGTAAAAGTGGATGAATTGGCATCACAAATCTGGCTCAAGGATTTTGGAGGAAACTGGGGTGAACAAATCAACGGTATAAGCCAGGATCCATGGGGAAATCCATTTTGCACCGGCAACTTTTATGGTACAGTGTCCTTTGGAACCGGAATGATAATTACCGAAGCTTACGGAATGGCTCCGGCCGGGAATGGCGACGCCTTCGTGATTAAATTAAATAGTGTAGATGGCACCTGTCAATGGGTACGTCAGATCAGGTGTATCAACGGTGACAACAATGAAGTCAGCTTTGCCATCAGTACCGATCCGGGAGGCAGTGCTTACATCACCGGTGCCTTCAATGGCAACACGGTATTTTCAACCAATAGCTCTCAAACAGGCACCAACTTAACAGCCACCAATGGTAAAGATGCCTTTGTTGCCAAATACGGCCAGACCGGCACCTTACTTTGGGTTCAGAAGATAGGAGCCAATAATAATGATATCGGTAAAGCAGTGATATGGGATACCAATGGCGATTGCATTGTTGCCGGAAATTTCGGGGGCTCTTTAACCATCGGCAGCCTGCCTCCGATTAATGCAGCAGGATCCGGAATATCCAGCCAATACCTTGCACGTTATGACGGGCTTACTACAGGGCTGGCCACCCTGGATCCGGGAATACAATTTGACCTTTATCCCAATCCGGCGGGAGAGTACATTACCGTTAGTACCGGAATCACACTCCCCATTGATAAATATGAAATTTATTCCATAAACGGCGCCCTGGTTTTGTCAGAGATATTTTCAAATGGAAAAAAAGATGAAATTACCATCAATATTTCCGGATTGGAGCCGGGAGTATATTTTCTTCACATTACTTCGGGAGATGAAAAGGGAATCAAAAAGATACAGGTTTATTAAAACTATCCGCTGAAAATCATGAAAGCCGGTGCCTGCGATGTGCCGGCTTTTTTTTATCGCTGCATAACAAACAATCCTAATAACAGATGCCCTTCATAGGGATTCATCCAGAAACAATTCACCGGATTTTACTTTTACAGCGATGTCTTTCAGCCTGGTTCTCTTCAGTGAATTAAACAAATTTTCCCGGCAGGCAACAAACTCAAAATGCAGGGGGCAGGGTCTGTGCTGATTGCAGTTTTTTTTACCCATCAGGCACTCTGAAGAGGTGATTTTAGGATCAATAATTTTTAAAATATCAAAAGCGGTCAGTTCAAGCCCTTCTTCATTCAACCAAAATCCGCCGCCCGGCCCTTTTTCAGAGTGAACTATTTTACGCCTTACCAGTTCCTGCATAATCTTTCCGAGAAAAAAAAAGGGAACATCCACTCCTTCCGACAGAGACTGCAAATTTATTTTTCCTGAGGCGTTGGCATGCAAAGCAAGATATGATAATCCCCTCAGTGCATAAGCATACTTTTTTGATAACATGACGCCGCAAAGGTAATGGCCCTACTCTGAAGATAACATGGAATATATCATATCACAGCGTTGTAGATAGAACAAATCTGTCATATTATTAATTAATAGGGAATTAGACGCAAATATGCAATGGTTATCATTTACGTAAATGAGAAAAGTCATTTCCCGAAACACTAGTTAAAAGTAGGTTTGCAGGGGAAAAAGACAGATTTATCTTTAATTTAGGCCAAACTTAAAACTCAAATCAATGAAATCCAAAATCCTTGTTGTCAGCTTATTAAGCATCACCATGTTTGCATGCACCTCTAAAAAAGAGGCAGAGGATGCTGCAAAAAATTCTCCTTCTCCCATTGAAGCCGCTGCCGAGCAACCTGAAGTTCACGGAACGGAAGTTACGGAAATTGCATTGACCAATCCATTAAATATGGAGTGGGTAGATGCGGGAACGAAGATTTATGATACCAAATGCCTTTCCTGTCATAAGCTAACGGATGAGAAACTGGTGGGACCGGGATGGAAAGGGGTAACAAAAAAACGTAAGCCGGAATGGATCATTAATATGATTACCAATGTAGATATGATGCTTGAAGAAGACGAAGAGGCACAAAAACTTCTTGAGCAATGTTTGGTGCGCATGCCCAACCAAAATGTCAGCAACGATGAGGCCCGGCAGATTTTGGAATTTATGCGTCACAATGACGGTGAAAAATAATACAACACATTATTTATATACACACATTTAACTATTGAATATGAAAAGCAATAAACTATTGTTAGTCGCAACATTGCCATTGGCCATGACTTTATGGAATGGTTGCGCACCTAAAAATCCTGCCCAGGCCATTACAGGCGACGCGGCTGAAAAAGTATACGTTGCTCCTGGTAAGCACGATGAATTTTACAATATTGTTTCAGGAGGATTCAGCGGACAGGTAACCGTCTATGGTCTTCCTTCAGGCAGGCTGTTCCGTCAGATTCCGGTATTTTCTCAAAATCCGGAAAGTGGTTGGGGATATTCAGAAGAAACAAAACCCATGCTGATGACTTCTCACGGATTCGCGCCCTGGGATGACTCGCATCACATCGCTTTGTCAACAACCAACGGTGAGCATGACGGAAAATGGGCCTTTGTAAACGGTAACAATACACCCCGTATCGCGAGAATCAGCCTGAAAACATTCCGCACCGAAGAAATCATTGAAATACCCAACGCTTCCGGAAATCACTCCTCCCCTTTCCTGACTGAAAATTCAGAATACGCGGTAGCCGGTACACGTTTCTCGTACCCTCTTGATTATAGCGGGTCCAACATTGATGTACCTATTAATTCCTATAAGCAGAATTTCAAAGGAACCGTATCATTTGTTGGTATCGACAAAGAATCCGGAAAAATGAAGCTCGCATTCCAGGTATTACTGCCCGGTATCAACTTCGACCTGTCAAGGGGTGGTCGCGGACCTTCAAAAGACTGGTTCTTCTTTAGCTGCTACAATACTGAACAGGCCAGCACACTGCTTGAAGTAAATGCCTCACAAAAAGACAAGGATTTCATCATGGCTGTAAACTGGAAGAAATGCGAAGAATATGCGAACTCAGGTAAAGGTAAAAAGCTGAGCGTAAAATACGCCCACAATGTATGGAATGAGGAAACACAAACTTCAACTTCTTCTATTATCAACGAAGTACTTGCGCTGGATCCTAAAGAACTGAAAGATATCGTGTACTTCATGCCATGCCCTAAATCCCCTCACGGTTGTGACGTAGATCCAAGCGGTAAATATATTGTCGGATCGGGTAAACTGGCCGCCATCATCCCGGTATTCTCTTTTGATAAAATCATGAAAGCTATTAACGATAAAAATTACGAAGGTGAATATGATGGTATCCCTGTACTTAAGTACGATGCCGTTCTTCACGGTGAAGTGAAAAAGCCGGGCCTCGGACCTCTGCATACCGAATTTGACGGCAAAGGATTTGCATACACCTCCTTCTTCGTATCCTCTGAAATTGTGAAGTGGGACATTGAGAAACTGGCTGTTGTTGACCGTGCTCCTACCTATTATTCTATTGGTCACCTTTGTGTGCCAGGCGGCCCCACCAAGAAGCCCCATGGAAAATATGTGATCGCCTACAATAAAATCACCAAAGACAGATACCTGCCTACCGGTCCCGAGTTAACACAATCTGCGCAGCTTTATGACATTTCCGGCGAAAAAATGAAACTCCTTCTTGATTTCCCCACTGCCGGTGAGCCACACTATGCTGAAGCAATTCCTGCATCACTGGTTTCTCCCAACTCTGTTAAAATCTATAAAATCGAGGACAACAAACACCCCTATGCAACCAAGAGTGAAAAGGACGCCAAGGTGGTACGTGAAGGCAACAAAGTGCATGTTTATATGACTTCCATCCGTTCCCACTTTATGCCGGATAATATCGAAGGTATCCGCATGGGTGATGAAGTATACTTCCATGTAACCAACCTTGAACAGGACTGGGATGTTCCCCATGGCTTCGCGGTTAAAGGTGCCAGCAATGCGGAATTGCTGATTATGCCCGGCGAAACCGCTACCTTAAAATGGGTACCGGATCGTGTAGGTGTTCAGCCCATTTACTGTACTGACTTCTGTTCTGCTTTGCACCAGGAGATGCAGGGTTATGCCCGCGTATCACCCGCAGGTTCATCCACGCCGCTGAAATGGAGTACCGGCGAAACGCCTGAAGCAGGATTACCTGAGGCCACTAAATAAGTCCACTCTTCTCAGGAGTCATTCGGAAAATAAAGAGCGGCAACATAATATCCTTTACCTAAATTCCGGGGTTAGATGTGTACCCCCTGAATGCATGGAAATATTAATATTAATGTTCCACTCCGCTGCCGGATGACTCCTGCAGAAGAAAATTAAAAACTATGAAACCACTTACCAGAATACTCGTTGCAATTGCTTCGCTTTCGATGATTTCCACTTACTTTCTTCCACTTTGGCAGATACAATTGTGGGCACCTCAATATCCGGAAGGACTCAATATGAAAATATGGCACAATCACCTTAGCGGTGCTTTCGATATCATCAATGGTCTCAACCACTATATTGGGATGAAACTTATCAAGGAAGAGATGTTTCCGGAGTTTGCCTATATTGGAATTTTAATTGGTGTATATATGGGCATAGGTTTGTTGACCGCCGTATCCGGTAAAATAAACCTTCTCAAGGTTTTTGTGGCAACAGGCATCATTTACGGTGCCGCCGCGCTTTATGATTTTTACCGCTGGGGGTATGATTACGGTCACAACCTTGATCCCCATGCCGCCATTCAGGTTCCCGGTATGTCATACCAGCCACCGGTAGTCGGGTATAAAAATCTGTTGAATTTTACTGCATACTCAGGACCCGATCTGGGCGGATGGGTAATTATAATTGCCAGTATTATTTCCATATTACTTCTCTTCTTTGAAATGAGAAGATCAAAAACTAAAAGCAGTGGCAAAAAAAGTAACAGTATGGTTACTGCCTTGCTGGTAGCCGGCAGCTTTTGTTTTTCGTCCTGCGCTTCCGATGGCCCGGCACCCATTAACTACGGCAAGGACCAATGTGCACACTGTAAAATGACGCTAACCGATAAAAGGTTCGGCGCTGAAATTATTACCAACACCAACAAGGTTTATAAGTTTGATGATGTCAACTGTCTGGCAGGCTATCTGTTTGCAAACAAAGAAATGGAAAGCAAAGTAAAAGGCATCTATTTTATCAACTTCAACCATGAAGGTGACTTTATTGCCGGTGAAACTTCTTTTTTCCTGCAGTCAGATGAAATTCAAAGTCCTATGGGAAGCGGCATAGCAGTGTTTGCTTCACAGGGAGAATTATCCGAAATGCAAAAGCATTTTTCAAATTCGACTCCCACCAGTTGGGAAAAAATCAAATCATCTACTGAAT
>CAZHSC010000032.1:0-36598 GCA_964534995.1 uncultured Bifidobacterium sp. | reverse complement strand
GCTGATTTTTAGTGGCCCCATTAGGGTTTTACCAACTATTTTTGACCATTATACCAATAAAAAAAACAAAGCACAAATAAAGCCGGTCAGGTGACCGGCTTTATTTTTTTATTGAACCTAACAAACAGTACTTTTTACAAGGTGCCACGTCGGGCTTGTTCCGCCTCTATGGACTCAAACAAGGCTTTGAAATTCCCTTTACCGAATGATTTGGCGCCTTTACGCTGAATGATCTCAAAGAAAAGGGTTGGCCGGTCCTCAACGGGTTTGGTGAAAATCTGCAGGAGATACCCTTCTTCATCGCGATCCACCATAATGCCCCACTGCTTAAGCACCTCAAGGTCCTCTTCAATAATACCCACCCTTTCTTTTACCGTATCATAATAAGTACCCGGAACATACAGAAACTCGATGCCGCGCTTGCGCATTTCGGAAACGGTGAAAACGATGTCATCGGTAGCTACGGCAATGTGCTGACATCCCGGACCCTTGTAAAAGTCAAGGTATTCTTCAATCTGAGACTTCTTTTTACCATGAGCGGGTTCATTGATTGGAAACTTAATATATCCATTGCC
This sequence comes from uncultured Bifidobacterium sp., assembly GCA_964534995.1. Lineage (GTDB taxonomy): Bacteria > Bacteroidota > Bacteroidia > AKYH767-A > OLB10 > JAJTFW01. The sequence goes on along the minus strand of CAZHSC010000032.1, from coordinate 36,023 downwards.
GTTAGTCATTACTTTGCTCATCAGGGCCGTGTAATCGGTACTGATATCCTTATCATCAAAGGTGACCAGATTGGCAAATCCCATTACATCGTTATAAAACTTCGCCCATTTATTCATACCCCCTAATTCCACATTGCCCACCATATGATCTATATACTTGAGGCCCATGGAACCCGGATTGTACTCCGTTTGCCATTTCTCGAATCCCGGTAGGAACAAGCCATTATAATTCTTCCGCTCAATAAAAATATGAACCGTATCGCCATAGGTATGTATACCGGACCGCCGTATTACCCCCTCCGGACTGTTAATGGTTTCAGGCTGCAGGTATGCCCTTGCCCCCCGTTTGGTGGTTTGTTCAAAAGCATCATAGGCATCATCCACGGTAAGCGCAATAACCTTCACCCCATCGCCGTGGCGACGAATATGATCTGAAATTTCAGATTCCGGATCAAAAGGAGAAGTAAGCACCAGGCGGATTTTACCCTGATGTAGCACATATGAACATTTGTCCCTTTGACCCGTTTCCAGGCCGGAATAAGCCAATTCCTGGAAACCCAGGGCTGTTTTATAAAAGTGGGCCGATTGCTTAGCATTGCCTACATACAACTCCACGTAATCAGTGCCATTGATCGGAAGAAAATCCTGGGCTTTATCAAAGATTTTTGCTCCCGAGTACTGGTAGTTTTTAACTTCTGTAAGATTATCCATAACTATTCTTTTAATTAATATGTTTATTCATTCCGGTGTACTTTAATCGGGTCAGGTAAATAAATTTCAGCCAGCCTTAAGTCAATTACGCAATCCTATTATGCCGGGTAAGTGTTGAAGAAGCCATCAAATTACCCGTCACCATTACGGGACTTATACACCCAGCGACTCCTTCTTCATCTGTCCGTTGGTATTCATCCAACTGTGATAATAGTCGCCGATTTCAAGCTTCAGTGCCGCTTCCGTTATCATCACAGGATTAAATGGATCAATCATGACTGCGAGTTCATTTGTTTCCTTTTTACCGATACTGCGTTCGATGGCGCCCGGATGAGGCCCATGCGGAATACCTCCGGGATGCAGGGTAAACTGCCCCTGTTTAATGTCATTACGGCTCATAAAATCACCATCTACATAATACAACAATTCATCACTGTCAATATTACTATGGTGATACGGAGCAGGAATGGCCTGCGGGTGGTAATCATATAAACGGGGAACAAATGAACAAATCACAAAATTGCGACCCTGAAAATGCTGGTGCACCGGAGGCGGCATATGAATACGTCCGGTAATGGGTTCAAAATTGAAGATCGACATCGCATATGGATAGGAGCAACCATCATAACCCACTACATCAAAAGGATGATTGTGATAAACGTAGGGGTAGATCAAACCGCGTTTCTTAATCTTGATGAGAAAATCACCGGTTTCATCATGGGTCTCCAGATTTTGAGGGAGCCGAAAATCCCGCTCACAAAACGGAGAATTCTCCATAAACTGTCCATACTGATTGCGGTAACGCGGAGGCGTTTCAATCGGGCTAAATGACTCTGTAATCTGTAAACGGTTATCGTTGGTATCGAAACGTAACTGATAAATGGTACCTCTTGGAATCACCAGATAATCACCGTAGCTGAAATCGATGGCGCCATACATGGTTTTAAGTGTTCCTGAACCACGATGTACAAAAATCAACTCATCCGCATCCGCATTTTTGTAAAAATAATCTTCCATGCTCTTACGTGGCGCGGCAATGCCGATGGTCATATCTCCATTTAAAAACAACACCGTTCGGCTTTCCAGGTAATCATCACAGGGAGCCAGATCAAAACCCAGATAAGATCGGGCCTGAAGATTATCTTCAATGGCAATTTTAGGCCGGACCGAGTAAACCTCACCCCGCTCTTTTACCTGTGTGGGTGGATACAGATGATAAACGAGTGAGGACATACCTGAGAACCCTTCCGTGCCGAAGAGCTCCTCATGATAGAGTGCGCCATTGGGCTGACGAAATACGATATGACGTTTTGGGGGAATGAGTCCGACTTGACGGTAGATGGGCATAATTCGACTGTTTAAGCGTACGAAGCTACCGTGCCACGCTTTTAACTGATATGACACATATCAGTTAAAACCATGATTTTAACTGAAACAATTCCTCCTCGACAATAAATAAAATCTTATCAGACGCAGCAAGATAATCTTCACAAAAATGTTAAGAGAAAATATTACCCGACATGTTCTTATTCTTTCAAAATTAATTCATGACCTTTTTAAATAGGTAGATTTATCTTGTACAGGTACTCATACAGCAAAATGAAATGCATGGAATGGCCGTAATGTCCTAATTTTGCGCCCTTGTTCGCCTAATTTACATTCAATATTATGGAAATTCAATTTCGTACTGCCCTCCTGTCCGTTTACCATAAAGACGGTCTTGACCGCATTGTCGATGACTTGCACCACCTTGGTGTTCAACTATATGCAACAGGAGGCACTTACGATTTCATCCGCAAGCGCGATATTCCGGTGACTCCAGTAGAAGATATCACCGGGTATCCCTCCATTTTAGGTGGACGTGTTAAAACACTTCATCCGGCGGTATTCGGTGGTATTCTGGCAAAGAGGTCCGATGCGGTTCATGAAAAAGAAATGCAAGCTCACAGTTTGCCATTTATTGACCTGGTAGTGGTGGATCTTTACCCTTTTGAAGAAACGGTAAAAGCCGGAGGAAGTCCGGAGTCGATCATCGAAAAAATAGATATTGGAGGCATCAGCCTGATCAGAGCTGCGGCTAAAAATTACAAGGATGTGCTTATAATCCCATCATTAGCGGATTATTCATCTTTAAGTGAAATAATTAAAAATCAGAAGGGTAATACAAATATTGAACAACGCCGGATACAGGCGCTGAAGGCATTTGGGATAAGCAGTCACTATGATGCTGCTATACAAGCCTGGTTTTGCGATGGGGATAAAAAATCGGCAAATCTGAAATTTCCCAGCGACTGGAATTCCCGTTCACTTCGATACGGTGAAAATCCGCATCAAAAAGCGATGTTTCACGGTAAACCGGAGGAGGTTTACACGCAACTTCACGGTAAAGAGCTAAGCTACAATAACCTGCTGGATGTAGATGCCGCCATTTCATTGATCAATGATTTCCCGGAGCCTACCGTAGCCATCATCAAGCACAACAATGCCTGTGGCCTCGCGTCTGACCAAAGGCTGCTTACCGCATGGGAAAAAGCACTGGCAGGAGATCCGGTATCTGCATTTGGAGGGATAATCATTACCAACCGCGAAATCACCAAAGAAGTGGCCGAAGCCATGAACAGCCTTTTCTTTGAACTAGCGATTGCACCTTCCTTTAGTAATGATGCGCTTACTGTATTTTCAACAAAGAAAAACCGTATCATTCTTAAAATCAAGGACTTCAAGCTTCCCGCTATGCTGTACAGAAGCATTTTAAATGGTGTTTTGGAACAGGAACCGGACCATAAGACCGAAACAGCTACAGATTTGAAAACGGTAACTGTAAAAGGGCCTTCCACCGCGGAAACAGAGGACCTGTTGTTCGCAAACAAAATTGTGAAGCACAGTAAGAGTAACGCCATCGTATTAGTGAAAAACAAACAAATGCTTTCCAGTGGCGTGGGTCAAACCTCCAGGGTTGACGCATTGAAACAAGCCATTGCCAAGGCCGAACATTTTGGTTTTTCACTGAACGGAGCAGTGATGGCTTCCGACGCATTCTTCCCCTTCCCTGATTGCGTTGAAATTGCCGCAGCCGCGGGGATTTCTGCCATCATTCAACCGGGAGGATCTGTCAGGGACCAGGACTCGATTGACAAGTCGAATGAATGCGGCCTTAGTATGGTCTTAACAGGATTTCGTCATTTTAAACACTAGCGCGTTCATAATTCAATTTTTTCTCTTCATTTTTGCACAGCTGATGCGATTACCTTGCAGCGGCCGTGAAATGGACACACCTCCACCTAACCTATTCTACTAATCAGTCAGTTCGCAGGAACAGGCATTAACAAGCAAACGCTAAAGCATGGGACTCTTTGATTTCCTCACACAGGAGATCGCCATCGATCTGGGGACTGCAAACACCCTCATCATTCATAACGACAAAGTAGTTGTTGATGAACCATCCATCGTAGCCATCGACCGTACTACGGGCAGGGTTATCGCTGTTGGAAAGCAAGCGATGATGATGCACGGAAAAACCCACGAGAATATTAAAACCGTACGTCCTTTGAAGGACGGCGTTATCGCCGACTTTGAAGCCGCTGAGCAGATGATAAAAGGGATGATCCGTATGATCAGCACGGGATCCAAGTTGTTTACTCCTTCGCTGAGAATGGTTATTTGTATTCCCTCCGGCATTACTGAAGTTGAAAAGCGCGCGGTGCGTGATTCGGCAGAACATGCGGGTGCAAAAGAGGTTTATCTTATCCATGAGCCCATGGCGGCGGCCATAGGTATTGGTATTGATGTGGAAGAGCCTATGGGTAATATGATCATTGATATAGGTGGTGGTACCAGTGAAATCGCGGTGATCGCTTTGGGTGGAATCGTTTGCGACCAGAGTATCCGTGTTGCGGGCGACGGTTTCACCACTGACATCTGGGATTACATGCGCCGCCAGCATAACATTTTGATTGGAGAGCGTACCGCAGAAAGAATAAAAATTGAGGTAGGTTCGGCGCTGCCTGAACTTGACAATGCCCCTCCCGATTTTGCCGTTCATGGTCGCGACCTTATGACCGGCATCCCAAAAGAGATCACTGTCAGCTATCCTGAAATAGCGCATGCACTGGATAAGTCCATTAGCAAAATTGAAGAAGCCATCCTGAAGGCCCTGGAAATTACCCCTCCTGAATTATCGGCTGACATTTACCGAACCGGTATTTACCTGACCGGTGGCGGGGCACTCCTGCGTGGCCTCGACAAGAGAATAAGCATGAAAACCAAATTACCGGTTCACATTGCGGAAGACCCACTTCGTGCCGTAGTGAGGGGTACCGGTATTGCACTCAAAAACATACACCGTTACAAATTCCTTCAGCATTAATACCGGAAAGAAATAATCCGGAAATGTGATTTTGTATTTTATTAAAATTAAAAGCGCAATTTGTAAAGAACCAACATGAGGCTACTATTCCTCCTTCTATGGCGCAATAACTTTACCCTGCTTTTTATTCTGCTGCAATCGCTTTGCCTTTACCTGTTAATCCGAAACAACCGCTTTCAGCAGGCCAGTGTTTTCAATGCCACCAATGCGGTGGTTACCACCACCATGGAGGGAGTAAATTATGTAAAAGAGTATATTCATTTGCGCGATAACAACAACCTGCTGGCTGAAGAAAATGCAAAATTAAGAGCGCTGTTATCCGATTCACATTATAATCCAAATCAAAACACCGTTGACATAACAGATTCCATCCATGAGCAACAGTACTCATACCTGGAAGCGAAAGTCATCAACAACTCCATACATCACCGCAATAATTTTATCACGTTAAACAAAGGACGTTTACAGGGGGTTTCACCCGAAATGGGGGTGATTACCGAAAAAGGGGTGGTGGGTATTGTAAATCATGTATCGGATCATTACTGCACGGTAATGTCGCTGCTTCATAAGGAAACCAACGTAAGCGCGATGATCAAACGAAATAAATTTTTCGGATCCCTCAAGTGGGATGGAAAAAACCCATCCTATGCCTACCTGAATGAAATTGATAAAACCGTTCCGGTTATGAAAGGGGATACAGTGGTGACCACCTCCTTTTCGACCGTCTTCCCGGCGGAAATTATGATAGGCAAGGTGGTAGAGACTTTAACTGAGCCGGGGTCCCCCTTCTTTAAAATAAAGGTAAAACTGTCGTTGAACTTTGGCAATCTGAGCCACGTGTATATCGTAAAGAATCTTTTTAAGCAGGAACAAGAGCTGCTGGAGTTAAAAAACAAACCTAAAGAGGACGAACCATGATACTTCTCATCCTTCGTCATTTATTCCGGTTTGTTATACTGATGGCTGTTCAGGTTGTCCTCCTCAACAATATCCAGCTGGGTACTTTTATTAACCCCTTTCTATACCTGCTGTTTATACTTTCCCTGCCCGTAAACCTGCCCAGGTTGCTCCTGCTCATCATCGCACTCGGCACCGGCTTAACCATAGATATGTTTCAGAATACGCCGGGGATGCACGCATCTGCCTGTGTTTTGCTCGCCTATGTCCGCCCACGATGGTTGAAAATCATAGCACCCCGGGACGGATATGAAGCGGATGCTGAACCATCCATCCGAAAATTCGGATTTACATGGTATCTGGCTTATTCAGCACTTTTGGTTTTTATTCATCACTTGTTACTTTTTTATATTGAAGTATTCAGGTTCAGTGAATTTCTGGATACTTTTATACGGGTATTGCTCAGCAGTTTCCTTACCCTGCTGCTGGTTATTATCTCCCATTACCTGACCATGAAGCCGCGGAGCAGTTTATAGCAATATGGATGAAGTTGAAGTAGGTCCCGGTGAGTATGCAAACACCCTCCGGAAAAAACCATCCGGTTCCACCCCGGTTGGCAATTTGTTAGGGCCTGGGTCAGGCTTGAGTCACCAGGAATTAACCCTCTTCTGAGTTAGCTCCATTAAATCAATTAAACGAAAGGATGTATAATCCGGGCACAGGACAGCGAATCGTCATACTCAGTATCTTCACCGCAGTAGTGATCATTTTTATCATTCGCCTTTTTTATATTCAGGTGTTGAACGAAACCTACTCTGTTTCCGCTACCAATAATGTACTTCGTTATATCACTGACTACCCTGCACGGGGCATGATATACGACAGAAATGGTAAAATCCTGGCATATAACCAGGCAGTATATGACCTGATGGTGGTGCCCAAACAGGTGGTAAACCTTGATACTGCCGAGTTTTGCCGCCTGCTGGATATGCCGGTTTCCTCCTTCATTGAAAAAATGAAAAAAGCGAAATCCTTTTCCAGGATGAAAGCCAGCGTTTTTGAAAAACAGATTTCCGCTGAAACCTTTGCCACCTTTCAGGAAAAATTATACAAGTTCCAGGGCTTCTTTGTACAGCCCAGAACCCTAAGAAAATACCCCAACAATACCGCTGCGCATGTATTGGGTTATATCGGGGAGGTGAACGATGCGATGATTGAAAAAAACTCCTATTACCGGCAGGGCGACTATATTGGTATCAGCGGTATAGAGCAGAGTTATGAGGAAGAACTGAGGGGCAGAAGAGGGGTTCGCATCATCATGGTGGATGTCTTCAACCGCGAGAAGGGCAGCTATAAAAACGGCACTTATGATACCATTGCCATTGCGGGTAAAAACCTGATTGCAACATTGGATGCAGATTTACAGGCGTACGGAGAACAATTGCTCCAGAATAAAATTGGTTCACTGGTTGCCATAGAGCCGGCCACCGGTGAAATATTAGCTATGATTTCCAGTCCTTCGTATGACCCCAATCTGCTGGTGGGAAGGGTGCGTTCAAAAAATTACTCCAACCTTTTAAAAGATCCGCTGAAACCGCTTTTCAACAGGGCGATGCAGGCCTACTATCCTCCCGGATCCACCTTTAAACTTACCAATGCCCTGGCAGCGTTGCAGGAGGGAATATTACAACCGGGCACCATCTATCCGCATTCCTTTGTCGTTGGCAGTAAAAGCGTGAAATGTCATCCGCATCCGCCGGTCGCGCTGGAAGGCGCTATTCAGTACTCCTGCAATCCTTATTTCTGTAACACCTTCCGCTCTTTTATCGACAGCCGGAAGTACGGTCGAAGCGAAAAAGGTTATGCCCTGTGGCGCGAATACCAGATGAGCTTCGGCATAGGTAAGAAAATCGGAGTGGATATGCCGCATGAATTGAAAGGACTGATACCTTCCGTTGAGTTTTATGATAAGATCTATGGTAAAGGAAGATGGAAGGCCTCAACCATTTATTCGCTGGGTATCGGACAGGGTGAACTTGGCATCAATCCTTTGCAGATGGCCAATATTTTATGCATCATCGCCAATAAAGGATTTTATTATACGCCGCATGTAATTAAAAAAATTGACGGCAAGCCCAACACCTCCCGGAACCTGGCCATACAACACTTCAGTAAAGTTGAAAAGCAATATTTTGATATTATTCAGGATGGTATGCAAAAAGTGGTGGAAGCCGGTACTGCCCGTATTGCCCGTTTCGATTCGGTAATTATTTGCGGCAAAACAGGGACCGCACAAAATCCACATGGCAAGGACCATAGTTTATTTGTAGCTTTTGCACCCAGGCAAAATCCTAAAATAGCGATCGCGGTGATGGTGGAAAACGCAGGCTTTGGGGCCACATGGGCAGCACCCATCGCCAGCCTGATGATGGAAAAATACTTTAATGACACTACGAAGAGAAAAGTACTGGAAGAAAGAATGATGAAGGGAAATCTGCTACCGCTCGAGAATAAGAGCCTTGAAAAGCCGGAAAGAAGATCAACGGATACCTCCGGAGTCGCTTTGCAAACGGGAACCATGAAATCGAATGCAATTCACCAGAGAAAACACCTGCAGTCGAGACATTAAAAAATCAATATAGTACAAAATGCAACTGGTGAAATTCAGAAAAAACCTGTGTAAATACTAATTAAAGTGCGCAAACAAAAGAGCATATTTGAAAACACAGACTGGCTGTTGGTAGGCCTGTACATGGTGTTGGTACTCATGGGCTGGATTAACATTTATGCTGCCGTTTATAATGAAGAGCACCGGAATATTTTTGACATGACACAAAGTTATGGCAGACAAATGTTGTGGATATGCAGTTCATTGCTCATAGGCCTGGCCATCATGGTAATTGACGGAAAGTTCTATGCAGCGTTTTCTTATCCTATCTATTTACTGGTCATTATCATTTTGCTGGTAGTTTTGGTAATTGCAAGGGATGTGCAGGGGGCAAGGTCATGGATAGAAATAGGAACATTTAAATTGCAACCCTCTGAATTTGCCAAATTCGCTACAAATATGGCGGTGGCAAAGTACCTCAGTACACTTGGTATCAGGATGGAAGACCTGAAGACGAAGATTACTGCCGGGCTGATCATCCTTTTACCCATGACGCTGGTATTATTACAAAATGATACTGGTTCGGCCCTTGTGTTTTTTGCATTTATATTCGTTCTTTACCGGGAGGGCTTGTCACAGAACATTTTGATTTTCGGATTCTTTGCGGGGGTACTTTTCATACTGGCGCTGATGGTTCCCAATGAAATCCTGCTGGGCATCATTGGCAGTCTCGGGGTTTTGGCTTACCTGCTGATGAGAAAAACCAGGAAGAATTTGCTGGTTATCTTTATCATCACCCTGCTGAGTGCCGGTGTTGTTTTCAGTGTGGATTACGCTTTCAACAAATTATTACAATCGCATCAACGTGAACGTATTGAGGTGTTGCTTGGCAAACGATCGGATCCCAAGGGAGCGGGGTATAATGTAAATCAAAGCCTGATTGCCATTGGATCGGGTGGCCTGACGGGCAAAGGTTTTTTACAGGGCACCCAAACGAAATACGACTTTGTTCCCGAGCAAAGTACCGATTTTATTTTCTGTACGGTAGGCGAAGAATGGGGATTTGCCGGCACCTTTGTGGTGTTGAGTCTCTTTCTTGCATTGCTGTACCGGATTGTTTTCATTGCGGAACGACAGCGGTCGCAATACACAAGAATATACGCTTATGGAGTGGCTTCTATCCTGTTTTTCCACCTGATGATAAATGTGGGAATGGCGATTGGCCTCGCTCCCGTTATAGGCATCCCATTGCCCTTTTTCAGTTACGGAGGATCTTCACTCTGGGGCTTCACTGTGCTGTTGTTTGTACTGATAAAACTGGACAGTTACAGAATATACATCCTGAGGTAAGAGGCAACATGAAAAAATATATTTTCAACCTATTTCTTATATTACTATTGATGAACCATTCCCTGCTACCGGCACAGGATGCTCCCTGTGATGCCTGCGGCGAATATTACCTGGAAGGCCTGGCAGAAACCGCATCCGGATTTAAATTAAATCCGGACTCCACCTTTGAATTTTTCTTCTCTTCGGGAGCCCTCGACCGTTATGGCAGCGGCAACTGGCACCACGGTATTTTAAAGGACGGAAAACCCGTGATCTTCCTTAACTCCGGAAAAACAAAAGGCAAAGGGCTGTCGCTGGTCAATGCGCATGACACTTTAACGGGTAAATGGACAGCCCGGATCATAAACGGCAACCCTTCCATTAACCCCTACTTCTACCTCCTGGGATTTACAGGCATGGATACACTTATGGCGCCCTTCGGAAGTGATGGGATGGCGGAATTGGACTACCGCAAAGTTGACAGCCTGATGGTGGTATTTGAATTTTGCCCTGACCATGCCTTGACCATCGTTCCGGAAGGCAGTAATAACAAATTTGAAATAAAAGTGGAGGACTGGCTGTTTGAATATCTGTTTAAAGATTTTCACCTTATTGTTTCAGCAGGCGGACTCACGGGGAGGCACCCCTTGTTACAAGGTGATTTTACCTATACAAAAAGGTAGAATTAACAAACCTATTTAACCGGAACCACGCACAGGCCTGTCGGATGTTCCGGCAGAAAATTCCATAGAAATGAATCACTGTTCCACAGGATAATTCAAGCGGAGGAAGTTCATCAAAATCTGAGTAGCCCCTTTACGGTCCTCAATGTATTTTTTATTCCTGGCCGAAATCAGAATATAATTCTGATCATCTGATTCCAGTTTTCTAATATGCGCATACATATCCGCCATATTGCGGATACTCATCACTCCTCCCAATGCTTTCAGATCACGTGCTTCTTTGAACTTCTTGTATTCAGGTCCAAAAAATACAGGGGGACCATAAACCGCAGCTTCCAGGATATTGTGAATGCCCTTTCCAAATCCTCCTCCCACATAGGAGTATTTTCCAAAGCGGTAAAGCAGGGATAATATACCGATACTATCAATAATAATCACATTAACACCGGGAGGTATAGTATTTCCCGCCTTTGAAAATCGTATTGTTTTTCCTCTAAAGCGGTTTTCGATTCCTTTCAACCTTGCTTCGCCCGTTTCATGCGGCGCGATGATGAGTCTTATTGATGCATCTTTTTCAGTGAGTTCAGCCAGAATTTTTTCATCCTTAGGCCAGGTACTGCCCGCAACGATGGATAACTTATCCTGGCAAAATTCCTGCAGCAGGGGAAGTTCCGCTGCAAGTATACTGTTTTCAATCACCCTGTCGAAACGGGTATCTCCCGAAACGGTAACGGAAGGGATGCGGTTTTTGTAAAGCAATTCGAGGGAAGCCTGGTCCTGCACAAAGAGATGAGAATACCTGGTAAGGATTTTCCGGAAAAATTTTCCATAGGGTTTGAAAAATACCTGGCCCGGACGAAAAATCGCCGAAATACAAAAGAAAGGTATTTTACCCGCGTGGAGTTCCTTCCCGTAATAATACCAAAAATCATATTTTACAAAAAACACGAGTGAAGGCTTCAGTAGCCGGATAAAATCCTTACTGTTTTTACGGGAATCCAGTGGAAGATAGCAGACATAGTCCACTAACTTTTCATTTTTTCTGACCTCATATCCTGATGGGGAGAAAAAACTTAACACAATAAAATAGCCTGGGTATTCGGCGCGAATCTGCTCCAGCACGGGCCTCCCCTGTTCAAACTCACCCAGTGAGGAACAATGAAACCAAATACGCTTTGCCGGCTTACCGGAAAGGGCCTGTTCCAGGTGTTCCCTCCAGCGGTCTCTTCCCCTTACCCACTTTTCCGCTTTTGAATTAAAAAGCGCGGCGAAAGAAATAAGCATCCCATACACCCAAACAACAATTCGATATATTACTTCCATCCTGCGCCCCCTGATTGCTGCTTTAGTTTATTGTTTCTTTTGTTCATTTATCAAGACTGAATCCAAATCTTTCTACTCATTGTACTGCTGTTAAGTTACTTTTAACTGGACAGGCTGTGCGAGTCACTGCAGGCAGGTACCTGTCAATAAATGTAAAATTCATCAGGTGCCTCTTTAAAAAGCGGAATAACCCATCCTATTCGAATTCCGAACAAGAGGTCCAGCCGGGCTTCCTTATCAGCTTTCATCTCCGTATAAATAAAATCACGCCGGCCTGCAGTAAAACCCTGAATGGCTTCCACACCTCCATAAAAATTTACAAGACGGTGATTCCCCACATACAAATATCCTACAAACTCCCTGACAGCCAATCCATTAGTTAAGCGATCATAGCCTTTTGCATAGGCTTCATTCAAGGCCGGAACCGAGTTCTTTTTATCCTGAATTTTTATTTTATGCTGCATAAAACCAAGGCTGCCTTCGATAATAAAACCACAATTGGGATTTGGCTTCAACACCGGAAATAGTTTACCGGCCCCGAGCGTTACATAATACCCCCTTTCAAAAGCCCGTATATCTGCATACAGGCCATCGGAACCAATAATAGTACCTTCGGAAGTAGTAAGTCCGGCAAAAAGACCGGGCTGAGATATTTTTGTGCCGAAAATAAATGCGCCTTCCGCAGAAATCATCCATCCTCTTTTATTCTTATAACTGACTCCCAAACCTACCGATTGATTAAAGCCAAAGCGTATGGCCATATCACCTCCGGGCAGTTGTAATCCATAAGAGGGACGAATCATGACCATCGATATGGCCGAATCCTTCAGGCTTACCTGTGCTTTGGAAAGGCTGCATATCGACAAGAGCAGTATAAATATCAGGGGGAAAAGTCTTTTACATTTCAGGCTTATCATAAGGCTTCAAAATTAAACAATTCGCAGGGTATTCACAGGGCCCGTTCACCCGAAATTATCGTATCTTTGCACCCTTAAACCAGTAAAAACACTGCCTGAATTCAGATGGAGACCCTTAAAAAAATGCCAATGGTTGATCTCATTGGTCAATATAAAAAGATTCAACCTGAAATTGATAAAGCCATTCACGATGTGGTACTTTCATCTGCCTATATCAATGGTCCGGATGTTAAGCATTTTGCCAAAGAACTGGAAGATTACCTCGACGCGAAACATGTAATACCATGTGCCAATGGTACCGATGCTTTGCAAATAGCCATGATGGCGCTTAACTTCAAACCGGGTGATGAAATTATTACGGCCAGCTTTACTTATGTTGCCACTGCGGAAGTGATCGCTTTGCTTCAGTTAAAACCAGTTTTGGTGGATGTGGACCCGGATACTTTTACCATTGACTGCGATGCTATTGAGCGGGCCATTACCTCCCGCTCCGTAGCTATTGTACCGGTCCATCTCTTTGGTCAGTGTGCCAATATGCAGAGAGTCATGGAAATTGCCAATGCTCATAACCTGTATGTGATTGAGGATACCGCTCAGGCCATAGGTGCCGAGTACACCATGTCGAACGGAACCGTGTTTAAAGCAGGTACCATCGGAACCATTGGTACTACTTCTTTTTTCCCATCCAAAAACCTGGGATGTATGGGCGACGGAGGTGCGATATTTACACAAAATGATGAACTGGCAATGCGCATCAGGATGATAGCCAACCACGGACAGAGCATACAATATCATCATGACGAAATTGGTGTCAACAGCCGGCTGGACACCATTCAGGCCGCCATACTGCGTATCAAACTGAAGCACCTGGACGAATATTGTGCTGCCAGACAACATGTTGCCGATTATTATGACAAAGCTTTTGCCAATAATCCAAAATTAAAAATACCCGCCCGGCAAAAAGATTCCACCCATGTTTTTCACCAGTACACACTGGTTCTGAATGGTGTTTCGAGGACGGCGCTGCGTGAACATCTGGAAAGCAAGGGTATTCCTTCCATGATTTATTACCCCATCCCCCTGCACATGCAAAAAGCATATACAGATCCCAGGTACAAGCAGGGTGATTTTCCGGTTACCGAATCTCTGTGCAATCATGTCATTTCCCTGCCCATGCATACCGAAATGACCCAGGAAGACCTTGCCTATATTACCACGAGTGTTTTAGAGTTTGTAAACCGCTGATGAAACTTTACAAAAAGTAATCAGTATAAAAGGGGCATAAACAAAATAAAAAAAGAATCACTATGAATATTGCTGTAGTTGGTACCGGGTATGTAGGACTGGTGACCGGAACCTGTTTCGCCGAAATGGGAAACCATGTAACCTGCGTAGACATTGATGCGAACAAAGTTGAAAAAATGCGTAATGGCATTATTCCTATTTATGAACCGCATCTTGACATACTATTCGAAAGAAATATCAAACAGGGCCGCCTGCAGTTTACCACCAACCTTGAGGAGGCGGTTAAAGACGCCACCATTATTTTTCTTGCGTTGCCCACACCTCCGGGTGAAGACGGTTCGGCAGACCTTTCCTATGTACTTGGGGTTGCCGGACAACTTGGCCGACTGATCCGTGATTATAAAATTGTGATCAACAAAAGTACAGTACCGGTAGGCACCGCCGAAAAAGTACGCGAAGCCATCGCCAAAACCTGTACGGTACATTTTGATGTAATTTCCAATCCTGAATTCTTAAGGGAAGGTTTCGCGGTGGATGATTTCATGAAACCTGACCGTGTAGTAATCGGAACCCGCAGCGAAAAAGCCAAAAAAATCATGAGTGACCTTTACGCTCCGTTTGTCAGACAGGGTAACCCCATCTACTTTATGGATGAGCGTTCCGCTGAATTGACAAAATACGCCGCTAACGCTTTTCTGGCCACCAAAATCACTTTCATGAATGAGATTTCCAATCTGTGCGAACGGGTAGGCGCCAATGTGGATGCCATCAGGATTGGTATTGGATCGGATTCACGAATTGGAAAACGCTTTTTATTTGCCGGAATCGGATACGGGGGCAGTTGTTTTCCGAAAGACGTACAGGCATTGTATAAAACCTCACAGGACTATAAGTACGATTTCAAAATTTTATCTTCAGTTATGCAGGTAAATGAGAAACAAAAGACTGTGATGGTTGAAAAACTAAAACAATATTACGGGGGTAATCTCGCCGGTAAAAAATTTGCTATCTGGGGGCTTGCCTTTAAACCAGATACGGATGACATCCGTGAAGCTCCTGCACTTTATATTATCCGTGACCTCATTGCCGCAGGCGCTTCTGTGAGTGCCTTTGATCCGGAAGCCATGGAAAATGTAAAGCGTACCATGGGTGAAATCATCCATTATGCACAGGATCCTTACGAAGCGCTCCAGGATGCAGACGCCTTGCTGATCGCCACCGAATGGGCATTGTTCAGGACACCGGATTTTGATCGTATGAAATCTACATTGAAAGAGAAAGTTATTTTTGATGGACGGAACCTATATGACCTGCAACGCATGGCAGAATTAGGATTCTACTACAGCAGCATGGGCCGTGAAACCGTTTCGCCTCAAATTCCAGCATTCTCCTGATTTTTAACAACAAACCCTTATGTCAAATAAACGTGTTTTAATTACCGGCGCCGCAGGATTCCTCGGCTCCCATCTCTGTGATCGTTTCATCCATGAAGGATTTGATGTGGTGGGCATGGATAACCTTATCACCGGTGATCTCAAAAACATTGAACATCTCTTTAAGCTGAAAGAGTTTGAATTTTACCATCACGATGTAAGCAAGTTTGTATATGTACCCGGGCGAATTGATTATATCCTTCACTTCGCATCACCGGCCAGTCCGATTGACTACCTCAAAATTCCGATTCAAACACTGAAAGTAGGTTCCCTGGGTATTCATAACCTGCTGGGTTTTGCCAGGGTGAAAAATGCCAGAATCCTCATTGCCTCCACCAGTGAAGTATACGGTGACCCTACCGTACACCCACAAACTGAAGATTACTGGGGAAATGTAAATCCTATCGGTCCCCGCGGCGTGTACGACGAAGCAAAACGATTCCAGGAAGCCATCACCATGGCCTATCACACGTATCACCATCTTGAAACGAGGATCGTGAGAATTTTCAACACCTATGGGCCCCGTATGCGTTTGAATGACGGAAGGGTACTTCCCGCGTTCATCGGCCAGGCGTTAAGGGGTGAAGACCTGACCGTTTTTGGTGACGGCTCACAAACAAGATCTTTCTGTTATGTGGACGACCTCATAGAAGGAATATATCGTTTGTTATTCAGTGACTATGCCTACCCTGTAAATATTGGAAATCCACAGGAGATTACTATCAGGGAGTTTGGTGAAGAGATTATTAAACTCACTGGTACCAATCAGAAGTTAATCACGCATCCTTTGCCCCAGGACGATCCGAAACAACGCCGCCCTGACATATCCAGAGCACGTGAAATACTTGGATGGGAACCTAAAATCAGCAGAGCAGAGGGTCTCAGAATTACCTATGATTATTTCAGAAGTCTGCCTCCCGAAGAGCTCAGTAAAACGGCGCACAGATTCGCATAAATAGAAATCTTTCGAGAGTAAACACCGCATAGTAAAAGATGCGGTGTTTACAATTTCAGACATATCCTCCTTTCATGAAACATCCTTTGCCACTGAAAAACCGCCCGGACCTCTGCCCGATGCCATTAAAATATGTAATTTTATCTCCCTGTTTCCGGGATCGTTAATTTCTAAACACAGCATCCCGTAAACGAAGCAATGATCATGGAATACAGCGCACACCCCACAGCGGTAATAGATGAAGGATGTAAAATCGGCAAAGGAACCAGGATCTGGCATTTCAGCCACATCATGCCTGACTGCACGATTGGAGAAAATTGTAATATCGGACAAAATGTGGTCATTTCACCGGAGGTTACATTGGGTAACAATGTAAAAGTACAGAACAACGTTTCCATCTATACCGGTGTCATTTGTGAAGACGATGTGTTTTTAGGTCCGAGCATGGTCTTTACCAATGTGACAAATCCGCGCAGCGCGGTAAACAGGAGAAGTCAATATTCAAAAACCATCGTAAAAAAAGGGGCTTCCATTGGCGCCAACGCAACTATTGTATGCGGGCACAACATAGGTGCCTACGCCTTCATAGGTGCAGGAGCGGTCGTTACCAAAGATGTTCCAGACTACGCGCTCGTGATTGGAAATCCTGCACGTCAAAGCGGCTGGATGAGTGAATACGGACACAAACTGAAATTCGACAAGGATGGAATAGCTGTTTGTCCCGAAAGCAAGCAGCGCTATGAACTTAAAGGAAACAGTGTAACCAGAATATCCTGATGACGAACTACCAGAACCGGAAAATAAAATTCGCTGTGACCGGCTGTGGCCATATCGGCATGCGGCATGCCGAAATGATCCGGCGTAACCCGGAATCGGAATTGGTGGGTGTATGCGATATAAGAAATAAAAATGAGCTGAACCTGAAAGGTGTTGAAGACATCCCATTTTTCAACTCACTTGATGATATGCTGAAGACTGTTCCTGATATAGACGTGGTGAATGTTTGTACCCCCAACGGCCTACATGCAGAACATTCACTGAAAGCCCTCGAATTTCACAAACATGTGGTATGTGAAAAGCCTATGGCTATTACGAAAGCCGACTGTGAACGAATAATTTACAAAGCCCTTCAGGTTTCCCGGACTGTTTTTGGGGTAATGCAAAACCGTTACTCTCCTCCCTCCGCGTGGCTGAAAGAGGTAATTGATAAAAAATTGCTGGGCGACATATTCATTGTGCAACTGAACTGCTTCTGGAACCGGGATGACAGGTATTACAAACAAGGCTCATGGAAGGGAACCAGCGACCTGGATGGCGGCACTCTCTTCACGCAATTTTCTCATTTTATAGATATCATGTACTGGGTTTTTGGTGACATAACGGATATACATGGGGTCTTCGCTGATTTTAACCATCAAAAATCCACCTCCTTTGAAGACACCGGCATTGTGAATTTCCGGTTTATCAACGGAGGTATGGGCTCCATCAATTATACCACTTCAGTATATGATACAAATCTTGAAAGCAGTATTACTGTTATCGGAAGCAAAGGAAGTCTTAAAATCGGCGGACAATACATGAACGAAGTAGTGTATTGCCATATTGAAGGATATACCATGCCGGAATTACCACCCGTAAATCCGGCCAATGATTACGGAACCTACAAAGGATCGGCAGCCAACCACCATTACATCATTGAAAATGTGATTGACACCTTAAAAGGAAGAACCATTATGACCACAAATGCGTTGGAAGGGCTGAAAGTTGTGGACATAATTGAACGCATTTATGCACTCCGCAAATTAAATAAACCTGAAATACGCTATAGCCATGTATAACGATATCGTAAAAAAAGAAAAGAAAATAGCAGTAATTGGCTTAGGTTACGTAGGATTGCCTATCGCGCTGGAGTTCGCACGTAAGGTATCTGTCATCGGATTCGATATTAACAAAGAACGCATTGAAATGATGCGGAATCATATCGACCCAAGCGGTGAATTGGAAAAGAGCGCCTTTGAAGGCTGCGATATTGAATTCACCGATTCCATAGAGGTGCTGAAACAGGCCAGTTTTTTCATTGTTGCGGTGCCAACACCCATCGATGAGCACAAACTTCCCGATCTGAAACCCCTGTTGGGTGCTACCAAATCTATCGCCAAAGCCTTGAAAAAGGGAGATTATGTGGTGTATGAATCTACTGTATATCCCGGATGCACAGAAGAAGACTGTCTTCCCCTGCTGGAAGAAATCTCAGGACTCAGCTACCGCAAAGATTTTAAATTAGGCTATTCCCCTGAAAGAATCAACCCCGGCGATAAAGAGCATACTTTATCTAAAATCACAAAAGTAGTATCAGGATGCGACCCTGAAGCGCTGGATGAAATCGCCAAAGTTTATGAAATCGTGGTGAAAGCAGGTGTATTTAAAGCTTCCTCCATCAAGGTGGCCGAAGCGGCTAAAATCATTGAAAATACCCAGCGTGATGTCAACATCGCGCTGATGAATGAACTCAGTATCATTTTTAATAAGATGGGGATTAACACCTATGAAGTGCTGGAAGCATCGGGAACCAAATGGAATTTTTTACGGTTTATGCCCGGCCTGGTGGGCGGTCATTGTATTGGTGTTGACCCGTACTATCTCACTTACAAAGCGCAGGAGCTGGGGTATCATTCACAGGTTATCAATTCAGGAAGATACGTGAATGACTCGATGGGGTTTTACGTAGCCAAGCAAACCGTTAAAAAACTCATCGCGATGGGTAAAGACCTTAGTAAATGCAAGGTGTTGGTGATGGGAGCCACTTTTAAAGAGGATGTGGAAGATATCAGGAATTCCAAAGTATCGGATGTCATCAATGAATTCAAGTCATACGGCGTAAATGTTGACGTGATTGACCCCCGCGCCAACAGCGATGAACTGAAGCATGAATACGGTTATGAACTCACCCCGCAGCCGGCCGACGATTATGATGCCATTGTGGTTGCGGTCAACCATAAAGAATACAAAGGACTCACCGAAGCGGATTTTAAAAAAATGACCAAACCCGAAGCATTAATAGTAGACCTCAAAGGTATTCTGAACGGAAAAATAAAAGAGCTCAGATACTGGAGTTTGTAGGATAACCATTGCAGAAACGCTGCGTATACCTCTTAAAAAAGCAGCCATGACCAAGAAGCCCACCATCCTTGTTACCGGAGGCACCGGTTACATAGGTTCCCATACCGTTGTTGAACTTATTGAAAAGGGATACGATGTGGTTATAATTGATAACCTGTGCAATTCGCATGCGGAGGTCATCACTTCCATTGAAGAAATCACCGGAACACGCCCCGGATTCGCAAACATCGACCTCACCCATAAGACCGCTGTTCAGGCCTTCCTGCGCATTCATAAAATTGATGCCATCATTCACTTTGCCGCCTTTAAAGCGGTAGGTGAAAGTGTGGAAAAGCCCCTTGAATATTACCGTAACAACCTGGTTTCGCTTATCAACCTGCTGGAATTATGTCTTGAAAACGGGATAAAGCATTTTGTTTTTTCATCCTCCTGCTCGGTATATGGTCAACCTGACTATTTACCCATTGATGAATTCGCAGCCGTGAAGCCGGCGCAAAGCCCTTATGCCAATACAAAAAAAATAGGGGAAGACATTTTACGTGATACAGCAGCCGTCAAGGACTTGTCTGTCATTTCCCTGAGGTATTTCAACCCGGTAGGGGCGCATGCCTCTTCAAAAATCGGAGAATATCCTGTGGGCGCTCCATTAAACCTCTTTCCAATTGTTACACAAACCGCCATTGGCAAGCGGAATAAAATGAAAGTTTTTGGAACCGATTATGCCACCCCTGACGGAAGTTGCATCCGTGATTACATACATGTTGTGGATGTAGCCCGTGCCCACGTCATCGCTATCAGCAGGATGTTAACGGGCCAGACCAGGAACAAATATGAACTCTTTAACCTGGGTACCGGCAAAGGTTTATCGGTACTGGAAATCATCCATGCCTTTGAAAAAATTACCGGTGTTACAGTAAACCATGAATGTGTTGAGAGAAGGAGCGGTGATGTGGAAAAAGTGTACAGCGATACCACCAACGCGAATACTGAACTCGGCTGGAAGGCCACACACACTTTAGAAGACATGATCACATCCGCCTGGGCCTGGGAACAGGTATTGCAAAAAAAAGCGCTGGTATCAAGTAAATAAGGCACCCAGTGCTCAATGCAATAAGAATAAATGAGGAGCCATATGTACCATCGCTCCAACTTAAGATAATAAAACGCCGCGTTTTCAGTTAATCAGACAGTACTAACAATACCCTGAAATTAATGAACAAAAGAACCATACTTATTACCGGTGGGGCAGGATTCATCGGCTCACATGTTGTACGTCGCTTTATCAATACATACCCCGGCTATACCATTGTCAACCTTGACAAACTGACCTATGCCGGAAATCTCGCAAACCTGCGTGATGTAGAACATGCCGCTAATTACCGCTTTGAGAAAGGCGATATATGCGACCATGCATTCATCACCGGATTATTCCGTGTCTATCAATTTGACAGCGTAATTCATCTTGCCGCCGAATCGCATGTGGACCGGAGCATTGCGAATCCCATGGAGTTTATCATGACCAATATTGTAGGCACCGTAAACTTACTCAATGCGGCCCGTGAGGCATGGAAAGATGATTTCGGCGATAAATTGTTTTATCATATCAGCACCGATGAAGTGTATGGTTCGCTCGGAAGCACCGGACTATTTACCGAAGAAACCCGTTACGACCCGCACTCACCTTACTCCGCCTCCAAGGCAAGTTCAGATCATCTGGTGCGTGCCTATCACGACACCTATGGCCTGCCGGTTGTGATTTCCAATTGTTCCAACAATTACGGTTCTTACCAGTTTCCAGAAAAACTGATTCCGCTTGCCATCAACAATATCTGCAACAACAAAGCTGTGCCGGTATATGGGAAAGGAGAAAATATCCGTGACTGGTTGTTTGTGGAAGATCACGCGGAAGCCATTGATGTAATTTTCCATAAGGGAAGCAATGGGGAAACCTATAACATTGGCGGACATAACGAATGGAAAAACATAGACCTGATACATCTGCTGTGTGATATCATGGACCGCAAACTCGGGCGAAGCAAAGGAAGTTCAGCCAAACTGATCACTTTTGTGAAGGACAGAGCCGGTCATGATTTACGTTATGCCATCGACTCCTCCAAACTTCAGCGGGATCTTGGGTGGAAACCTTCTTTACAATTTGAAGAGGGACTTGAAAAGACGGTGGACTGGTATCTGAACAATAGCGGATGGATACAGGAAATTACCAGTGGTGAATATCAAAACTACTATCACAAGCAATATGAACTTCGCTGACGCCTTTAAAAACTAATCAGCTGAATACCTCGTTTTATCCTGTCAAAACGACGTTCCGTCTCCCTCCTGTTAAATCTTCCTTTTTTATCTTACTTTTGTTTATCGATTTATGGCAGAAAGCAATTTATACACCCGCGCTTACCATGACCCCTCCATAAAAGACGCCAAAGTACTGGTTAGCGGAGGGGCAGGTTTTATCGGCTCAAACATCGTATCATACCTGATACAGCATGGGGCTGCCAGGGTGAGGGTTTTGGACAATTTAAGTAATGGCTTCAGGAGAAACCTTGATTCCTTTGTTGGACTTCCCCGGTTTGAATTTATTGAAGGAGACATCACCGATCCGGAGCAGTGCCGGATGGCCTGCGAAGGTATGACCCATGTAACGCACCAGGCAGCTCTCGGCTCCGTTCCACGTTCCATAAAAAATCCTCTTGCCACCAGTGATGCCAACACCACCGGTTACCTCAACATGCTGCTTGCCGCCCGGGATGCCGGTGTAAAAAGAGTAGTATATGCCAGTTCCAGTTCGGTGTATGGTGATAGTGCAGAATCGCCTAAAAAGGAAGAACGGCTGGGAAAGCCTCTCTCCCCTTATGCTGTTTCAAAACTGACCAACGAATTATATGCACATGTTTTCGCTCTGCACTATGGTATGGAAATCATAGGGTTACGTTATTTTAACGTATTTGGACCGAATCAGGATCCCAATGGGCCCTATGCGGCTGCCATTCCCTTATTCATGAATGCCCTGTTATTTGATAAGGAAGCGATCATTTATGGCGATGGAGAACAAACGCGGGACTTCACCTTTGTAGAAAATGCCGTTCAGGCCAATATCAGGGCTTTGTTTACCAGCAACCATGAGGCGTACAACAAAGTATACAATGTAGCCGTTGGTGAAAGTGTATCTGTAAACAAACTTTACGAAATTATCGCGTCAATTTCAGGGAATAAGCGGAAACCGAAATATGTTCCTGAACGTTTAGGGGATATAAAAAACTCGCTGGCGGACATATCCATGGCAAAGAATTTGCTGGGATATGAGCCGCACTACCACATCCTTGAAGGCCTGGAAATAACGGTAGCGTGGTTCCGTAAAGTGTTCGCGCATGCTTAAATCGATATTTAAAAAATTTTCATCTGCAGCCGTTGAAGAAGAAAGCACTGACTTTTCTACTTTAAAAGCCGACATGCACTCCCACCTCATACCGGGGATTGATGATGGTGCAAAGACACTGGAAGAAAGTCTTGAACTCATTCGTATTTTGCATGGACTGGGCTATACCCGGCTGATTACCACTCCTCATATAATGAGTGATTACTTCAGAAACACACCCGAAGTGATCATGGAAGGTCTGGACAATTTACGCAAGGCCGTGGCGGAGCATAACATTCCGGTGGAAATTTCCGCCGCCGCCGAGTATTATCTTGATGATGGCTTTATCCGCAAACTGGAGGAGGAAAAGCTCCTGACTTTTGGCGACAATTACCTGCTGGTGGAGGTATCTTACATTAACCCGCCTGACAATGTATATGAAGTACTTTTCCGTGCGCAGGTTCTTGGCTATAAACCGGTACTCGCGCATCCTGAAAGGTATCCTTACTGGTACCGAGACCTCGACCATTACCGGCGACTTTATGAGATGGGCGTTACCCTGCAACTGAACCTGAATTCACTGGCAGGATATTATGGCCCTGACGCTAAAAAGATTGCGGAAAGATTAATCGACCTGGGCATCATAGGTGCACTGGGAACAGACATGCATCATACCCGGCATGCACAGGCCCTGCAGCAGGTAACAAAGGAAAAATACCTGCGGAAGATCCTCGATATGCCACTGATCAACCGCGAATTGTAATACATCGCCTTCAGGCTCCCTATTATTACTTTCAATCTTCTTACTTTTCGGTGTTCAAAACGAAATACTCTCTATGCCTTCACATCTGATTCAGCTTTGCAAATACAATTACTGGGCTAATGAACGAATCTGCGGATACATCCTGCAAGCCGGCAGTCCGCTTGTTGATGAAGTAATCACGAGCAGCTTTCACAGCATCCGTAAAACGCTCTATCATTTATGGGACGGTCAGGAGATATGGTACAAACGATTGCATGGAGAATCCATAAATACATGGCCAAGTCATTATTTTAAAGGGAACCTGGAGGAAGCGGTGCAGCTTATTCTGGGCAGCTCGGGCGACTATGTAAGGTTTGCGGAACTTTTAACCCAAAATGAGAAGGATAAAATGGTTGAATACAAAGCCATTGACGGCAAGCCCTTTTACAACAGTATAGAAGAAATCATCATGCACACCATGAATCATGGCAGCTATCACAGAGGACAACTGATCACCATGCTGCGAATTGCAGGCTTTACCGCTGTAGGATCAACAGATATGATCCGTTTTTTCAGGGAGCAGAAGCGGAATACCTGACAAGGAGCCCATTTCATTTTTTCTTTACAGACTTTTAATACAGCAGCAAATTGCTATGGTCATCATTGTGCAGGCAGATGTAAGGAATGCATCAAAAATACATCCTTTCGGGAACCAAACTCCTTAACTTGCCGTTAAAGTGAATAAATCCCCGACTATGAAAGGTAACGAAATTGAACCTCATCTTAACGTAACTGCAAAATTTGAATTGATAAATGGCGCTATAAAATATGGCATCATTGACAAACAAATTGACAGTGATTTTTACAAAAGCGATTATTACTTCATCTCACTTCAAAACCTGAATATCTTCAGGAGGGCTGTTTCCCAGCGCAATTATGAGTATTGCAAATCTCTCATGGAGAAGATAAATGTTAAATTCATAAAAGCCGTTACGCCGATCTGATACCCCTTGCTGTTCCGGATGAACCTGCAGATACCTAATCTGTGATTATGATTCATCTGCTTACAAGAATATCTGAAATCAGTAATTAATACCCATAATTTCCCTTACTTCCTTAACCGTTTTAGCCGCGGAAACACCTGCTTTTTCTTTCCCCGTTTTCATCACTTTTGTTAGCAGTGATTCATCCTTTAGCGTATCTATAATTCTGGAGCGGACCGGACTGACAAAAGCTATCATATCTTCTGCCAGTTGTTTTTTCATATCTCCGTACCGGATGCTGCAATTCTGATATGCCTGTTCAAAAAACTGCAGGGTCGCGTCGTCAGACACCAGACCCATCAGGGTAAAAAGATGCTGAACCGCTTCTGATTTGGGACTGCCGGGTTCAGCGGGTCCTGAATCGGACACCGCACGCATCACCTTTTTTCTGATTACTTCGTCCGTATCGAAGAGAAAAACGGCATTCCCTTCCCCTTCGCTTTTCCCCATCTTACCGGTTCCATCCAGTCCGGGAACTTTCACCAACTGACCTCCAAAATTAAAAGCATGGGGTTCCGGGAAATAGTCCACCTGGTACATCCTGTTGAAGCGGTTGCCAAACTGCCTGGTCATTTCCAGGTGCTGCTCCTGGTCCTTACCCACCGGCACCTTGGTTGCACGATGCAGCAAAATATCTGCCGCCATCAGCACCGGGTATGTAAGGAGGCCGGCGTTGATATTATCCGGTTGCTTCCTTGCTTTGTCTTTAAAGGTAGTAGCCCGTTCCAACTCCCCCATATAGGCGTTCATATTGAGCAGGAGATAAAGTTCCGTAACCTGGGGTACATCACTTTGCACATATAAGGTACACTTCTCCGGGTCGAGACCGCAGGCGAGGTATTCGGCCAGCACCTGTCGCACATTATTTCGCAGGTTTCCGGGAGCAGGATGTGTGGTGAGTGAATGGTAATCGGCAATAAAGAAAAGGCAATTAAATTCTTCCTGCATACGAAGAAAATTCTTCATGGCACCGAAATAATTACCGAGATGTAAATTTCCGGTACTGCGTATTCCGCTAACTACTGTTTCCATAACGATGCGAATATAATCTATTCTCCCTTCAGCCCTTGCAGATCCTTTCTGAAATCAAGCCAGCCCAGGAGTGTAACCGAAAAGAGAAGCCATACGAAGCCAATACTCAAACCGCTGAGTACATCGCTGAGATAATGCACCCCCAGGTACACTCTGCTGAATCCCATTGCTGTTATGAACAGAACAGCGCTGATGAAAACCAGCGCTTTCAACTTCGACGTTTTCACATGCAAAAAAAGGAGATAGAACAAAAGACCATAATACGCCATGGCCACGGTTGCATGTCCGCTGGGAAAAGAATAGGAAAACTCTTCATACCAAGCCGTGTCCACAGGCCTTGGAAACCTGTAGTATATTTTTCCTGCATAGGCGGTGAGCGAACTGACTGCCAGCGAAGCCACTATTGCCAGCCAGGAATTGGAAGCCTTTTTCCGTAATAAAACCAATGTAATCACACCCCACACAGCCAATACGGTGGGCGAACTTCCCAGGCGTGTGAAATGATACACAGGAACAGCGATTTTTTCATCACGGATGCTGAAGAAAAAGGCCGCCAGGCGCCTATCAACACTTCTTAGTTTTGATATTTCCCTTACCTCTTCAGCAAGTTCACTCAAAATGAACATATTCAGGAAAATTCCCAATAAAAGCATGGACAGCGGCAAGCCTCGAAAGTGATGCGGATCGAATCGCAGCATAAAGTGACGAAACAACTCCGGGTATTTCCGTTCCAATTTCCTGGCAAGGGGGTGTTCGGCACTGTCTCTGAAAAACGAAGACCATTTCCTGAACCCCCGTTTGATATCCAGCCTGTTCATCCGGTGAAAATAATCCAACAAAAATACTTTGGTATCTTTGGAAGGTGAAATATCTATCATTCCTCTTACGAAGAATCTGGTGTGTATGGTTCTTCCTGAGCGGATTCATTTTCTTTTTACCGCTTTACCCAATATTCCTGATTTTGCTGAGCCGGGAAAGCTGGTTCAGATATGCATGGAAACTTAAAAAAATATGGGCCCACTGGATACTGGCCACCACGGGCATATGGTACACCATCCGGAGGGACTCGAAGCTGGATCCCAACCAGGCTTATATTATTACGCCCAATCACTCTTCGTACCTGGACATTTTAACTACCAGCATCGCATTTCCAAATTATTTTCATTTTATGGGTAAAGCCGAACTGCGCAATGTCCCGATGTTTAACATCTTCTTCAGGAGAATGAACATTTCCGTTAACAGAAGCAGTGTCAAGGATTCGCACAAAGCTTATAAAAGGGCACGGAAAGACCTTTCGAAAGGCATCAGCCTCGCCATTTTTCCTGAAGCTACCATACCTCCTTTTTCACCAGAATTGGGTCCTTTTAAAAATGGCGCCTTCAAACTTGCCATTGAAATGCAGGTACCCATTGTACCTATAACCTTTCTTGACAACTGGCGTCTTTTTCCCGACCGTGAAAAAGAAAAAATGCTGGTAAAACCAGGACTTTCCAGAATTGTAATTCACAAAGCGATCCCCACAGTGGGTCTCACAGAAAACGATGCCAACTTACTGCGGGACCAAATCAGGGATATCATCAGAGACACACTTGAAAAGGAGGGCAGGTGTCCGTTTTCCAGGAAAATTTAATTAAAGTTTCAGGCCAGACCCATGGATGGTTCCGGTTTTCCCGGAAATCACTGTTAACCAAAATAAAAAAACGGCCTTCAGGAGGCCGTTTTTTGCAAGATTTTACTCAATTATTCAGGCTTTCACCCCGCAATATTCATTAAAAGCGGCGGATAGATTTTCAGCAATCATCTCTGCGGAATGCCCTTCAATATGATGGCGTTCGAGCATATGCACCAGTTTCCCATCTTTAAAGAGGGCTATGCAGGGAGAGGAGGGCGGATAAGGGGCCAGGTATTTTCGTGCCTGGACGGTAGCTTCTATGTCTTGACCTGCAAAAACCGTTACGAGGTGTTCAGGTTTTATTTCTGATCTGGACAATGCAAGCTTAACACCCGGCCGTGCTGCTCCGGCGGCACATCCGCATACAGAATTCAGCACCAGCAACAAAGTACCCTTCGAAGCCGGAATACTGGCATCCACTTCCGCTGCATCTTTCAATTCAGTAAACCCAGCGCTTGTCAGTTCCCTGCGCATTGGTGCGCATAATTGTTCCGGATATGGCATATTGTTATTTTTTTAGTTGGATGCAAAGGTACGAAGGCAGAAATAAAAACGGCAAGCAAAATGTAAGTTTCCTGCTACAATTTCTCTTTTCAACTGTAACCCTGACTGTATCATTGCATAGCAGGCCAATCAAATACGAAACATGAAAAGAACAAGATTGACAAAAAATGAAATGCGTGACGCGTTTCCGGTGATGCGTTTTGACTACAACAAACGCCTTATCGACTCCAACCTAACCGCTCTTCCCCTATTGGGTGAATGGAAGTGTCGTAAAGGTTCAAAAATTCCGGGTGCGGTACTGAACACCTATCCTGAGTTGAACCATGCATTTACCGATAAAACGGCAACTGAATGTAAGGTAAATTTCGGAGGCTTAGACATCTGGTTTGACCTGGTTCCTTACCCGGAAGCTGGCTTTATCGGACTCTATGGGTATCATGTAGAAACGGTTGTTCCCGACACCGTTAAACAAAAACTTCGGATGGCAGGTTAGCACTTGTCAGGCTGTTGGTTGGTTTGAAGGGAGCAGTTGGCTAATAGCCGGCTGTTCCTGTTTTTGTACCTGGCTTAGCGCCGACATTCAAAAAGCTGATGAACAAGGTTCGAACCCAATTATGCAAGATCGGTGTAAGACATCCGTGATTTTTACCCAACCGGAAAGCGAAGAAAGCGTTTTAACCCATATCAAACCTCCAACCAATACCACTAAAAAAGAATAAACAAACTGAAGAGAAAAATATGAGCAGCCAGACATTGCGACAGTCAAGCACGGAGGAAACAGCTATCAAGGGTAAGGGTAAATATCAATCGGTTATGCTAATCGATGACAACTCGCTCGATAACTTCATCAATAAAAAGATGATTGAATCCAACGGTTTTTCTGAAAGAGTTGACACCTATCAGGAAGCCGGTGCCGCCCTGGCTTTTTTAAAATCTGCTCCGGAGGCAGCATGGCCAGAAGTCATTTTTCTGGACATCATCATGCCGGAAATGGATGGTTTTTCCTTTCTGGATGAATTCGAAAAACTACCTGAAAATCAACGCATGAAAATTAAAATTATCATGCTTTCCACGTCTGAAAGTTTCCGTGACCTGAACCGCGCCAACAAAAATCCCTTTGTCAGAAAATTTCTGAATAAGCCCCTCACCGAAAAAGTGCTGCAGGCCATCAACGTATAATCACCTTTTTGCCCTGAAATACTCCGTCAGTAAGCTGGCGCACTCTCCGGCGAGGACCCCTCCTTTAATTTCTGTTGAGGGGTGAAAAATATGATCGCTTGTTGCCAGCACCGAAAACCCTCTTTTTTCATCAGAGGCACCATATACTACTCTGCTAATCTGTGTCCAGAAGGCTGCCGCTGCGCACATTAAACAGGGCTCCAGCGTCACATACAAAGTACAATCCTTCAGGTATTTTCCGCCGAGGCTGTTGGCCGCGGCCGTAAAGGCCATCATTTCGGCATGAGCGGTAACGTCATTCAGGTGTTCCACCAGGTTATGACCACGGGCAATGATACGACCATTTGCAGTGATCACCGCGCCTACAGGCACTTCATCCTTATCATAAGCTTCCCTGGCTTCGGCAATGGCAGCCCTCATAAAATATTCATCATCAAGCAACATACTGCAAAGGTAAAAAATAAGCGGCCGCAGAGCGAAGCATTGAAACCCAATCAGGATAACACCTGACAGTCACCGATTAACCATTTTCTCATTCCGTAATTCATTCAAAATATCAACGTAGCTTGTTAAGAACTCTTGGCGTCATCCATAAAAATGACCCTAAGGGGGGAAAGAGCATTACATACTTTTGATGCGTGGCGAAAAAACACACCTTCCAACTGGACTACAAGCCGGAATTTGACTTCCTGCTGCTGGGTATTTTTTGTGCCTACCGTGATTACCGGCTCTGCTCAGAGTTAAACCGTCACCTGCAAATTGAACTGGAAATGCAAAATGACCTGGAACTGCGTCTTGACAACAGGGGGTCTACGGGCAGGTTTCCTTATTTTTTTTATCTCAGCGAAGATGAAGAAGAGTTTTATGTGGTATCCAACAAAGGTTCAAAAAGTTTTTTCATACCGGAGCTAAAACAGTGTGATTATTTTCTCATCGTAAAAAACCAAAGCCAATACACTATCCCGGAAGACCTGGAAAGGAAAATCCGCTTTATCAGCATTGTCAGCAGCACCCAGGAAATCAATCCGCATGGACTAAAATCAGCGGAAAACTTTTTATACCTCGAACCTGTTTCTGAAAAGGAGGAGGAAAAACCCAAACTACCACCGGTAAAATGATAGTAAACAGATATAACCGAACTAAAATAATAGCCACGATCGGTCCGGCAAGTTTAAGTGAAGAAACACTGGAGAAAATGATTTACGCCGGAATGGACGTATGCCGTATCAACAGTTCACATGGCGATTACAATATGATGGAAAGCATCATTCATAAGGTGCGTTCACTGAACAAAAAATTAAACACGCATATTGCCATACTTTTCGATTTACAGGGTCCGAAAATCAGAATCGGTGATTTACAGGAGAAAGACATCGTATTACAAAACGGCGACGAACTGCTCCTGAACCAGCAGGAAGTACCCGGAAACCGGCATGAAGTATTTATCAAATATCCGCATTTCCACAAAGACGTGAAAATCGGCGATAAAGTGCTTGTGGATGATGGTAAGATTGAACTGGAGGTCATTAAAATTTTACCGGACGAAAAAGTTCAAACCCGGGTCATACACGGCGGACCGCTTTCCTCCAGGAAAGGGGTTAATCTCCCCAATACCAGGATATCACTGCCAAGCCTGACCGAAAAAGACAGGAATGACCTTGACTTCGCGCTTACCCATGACGTGGAGTGGATCGGATTATCATTTGTACGGAAACCGGAAGACGTCATTGAACTGAAAAAAATCATCAAATCCAGAAAAAGCCAAACCCGTGTTATCGCGAAAATTGAAAAACCGGAGGCGGTAGAAAACATTGATGAAATTATCCGGCACAGCGATGGAATCATGGTAGCACGGGGGGACCTCGGTGTGGAACTGGCCATGGAGAAAGTTCCGGTCATTCAGAAGTCCATCGTTAAAAAATGCAATGCGGCGGCTAAACCGGTCATCATAGCCACCCAGATGATGGAAAGCATGATAGTAAATTACCGTCCTACGCGCGCCGAAGCCAATGATGTAGGCAATGCAGTATTTGACGGAGCTGATGCACTGATGCTGAGCGCGGAAACATCCATAGGGATATTCCCAGTGGAAACAGTATCAGCCATGCAGCGTATTATCAACGAAGTTGAAATGCAGGATGCCGTTTTTTTCAGGGAGCAGGCGCCGGCTTACAGTTCTCCCGGTTTCATTCCTGAAAACATCTGTTATATATCGGCTGTAATGGCCAAACAGACCGACGCCGCCGCCATCGTAGCGATGACGCATTCGGGTACCACCGCCTTTAAAATCGCCGCCCACCGGCCAAAGGCATTTATTTACATATTCACCGATAACCATTCGCTGCTTACCACCCTCAACCTTGTATGGGGTATCCGCGGTTTTTACTACGACAAATATGAAAGTACCGATACCACTATATCTGACATAAAAAAATACCTGGTTGAAAAAAAACTGGTTGAAAAGGATCAATACATCATCCACATTGCCAGCACCCCCCTTAATGAACGTTCAACGGCAAACACATTAAAACTAACCCGTATTGAATAGGCGCAGGCAAATGCCCGCTCCATGACCATTGCAAATCTGTAACCGGACCAATATTTCGTAATAAAACAAGAGGTATCCGGCATAATACCCTACCTTAGTCCTCTTAAAATTTATTCAGCATGAATCTCCCCTTGTTAAAAGCCATCTGTGAAACCCCGGGAGCCCCCGGCCATGAGCAGCGCGTGCGCGAACTTGTTATGAAAGAAGTGAAAGGGCTCGTGGATGAGATCAGTACCGATAATATGGGAAATCTCATCGCCATACGTCGCGGCAAGGAAAGAAAAAAAATCATGGCGGCAGCGCACATGGATGAAATCGGATTTATCATTACCCATATTGACGACAAGGGCTTTCTCCGCTTTCATACCCTGGGTGGTTTTGACCCCAAGACCCTGACGGCGCAGCGCGTGATTGTTCATGGAAAGGAAGACATCATTGGCGTCATGGGGTCCAAGCCGGTTCATCTGATGTCACCTGAAGAAAAAAACAAAGTCCCGCAAATACAGGACTATTTTATTGATCTGGGCCTGCCCAAGGCGAAGGTCAGTAAACTGGTGAAGCCGGGCGATACAGTTACCCGGCAGCGGGAATTAATAGAAATGGGGAACTGTGTGAATTGCAAGTCCATTGATAACCGCGTATCCGTTTTTATTCTGATTGAAGCTTTGCGGAAATTAAAGGGCAATATCCCTTATGATTTCTTTGCCTGCTTCACGGTACAGGAGGAGGTGGGTTTACGCGGCGCAGCAGTAGCGGCGCATCACATTGAACCTGATTTTGGGATCAACCTTGACACTACCATCGCCTATGACACTCCCGGTGCGAGGCCTCAGGAAATGGTAACTGAACTCGGCAAAGGTGCCGGCATAAAAATCATGGACTCCAGTACCATATGTGATACCCGGATGGTCGACTTCCTCCGTAAAACCGCGGATAAACATAAAATAAAATGGCAGTCGGAAATATTACCTGCCGGCGGTACCGATACCGCAGGTATACAGCGTAATGGCAAAACCGGTGCTATCGCAGGCGCTATCAGCATTCCCACCCGGCACATTCATCAGGCCATAGAAATGGCTGATAAAAACGACATCGGTTATTGCATTGACCTTTTGGTGCATTCCGTAAAGGAAATAAACAGCTATCCCTGGAAGCGGTAATAAAGTACAGGATTTTTCTGCTTTTTTACCCGTTGAATTGAACACACCACTGTAGGGCGCAGCTTTTACCTCACTGCCGGTTCCGGCATGTGAAAACTTTACTACTTTTTAAAGATGAAATATTTAACAGCATATTTATCCATCCTGTTCATTGTTTTCCTTAATTTTCGAAAATTAATATTGCCCCGGCGGGCAATATTTTTTACTTTCACCTTATATAATTTATGAAAAAGAAATTACCTATACTCACGATATTACTCATTGGTGTTATCCTCTTGCGAACGCCCTTTGCCGGGGACTCCAGTACGCCTTTTCACACCCCGGAAGAGATTACTTTTCTGAAAAGTTATTTACAAACCCCTTTGGATTCGGGAGAGTATTTTGCCTTGCCCGAAAATTGCCGCGGCTGTCACGGTTATGATTCCATGGGAGTAGCCAATGTTGACATCAATGGCATGGACGTAAATCTTTTCGATGACTGGGAGACTTCTATGATGGGGCTGGCCGCCGTTGATCCGCTATGGAGGGCAAAAGTCAGTCATGAGATTCTGGTCAACCCTGCCCATGCGCTTGAATTGCAAACCCTGTGTACCCGTTGCCATGCCCCGCTCGGCCATTACACTGCTTTTTACAAGGGGCAACCCCATTACACCCTTGGCGATCTCTTAACCGATTCACTCGGGCAATCGGGAGTTTCCTGTCACAGCTGCCATGGAATAAAAGATTCATCCAGCCTGGGATTTTTATTTACAGGCCAGATCCCCTACGACACCAACCGTATCATTTACGGACCTTTTCCGGGACCATTTACCGGGCCCATGCAACTGTATGAGGGACTTTTACCAAGTTACGGCCCTCATTTGGGTGAGAGTAAAGCCTGCTCCCCATGCCATACCCTGATATCCGCAACTGTCGATTCAAGCGGCACTCCTACCGGAGGAAGTTTTGTTGAACAGGCCACTTATCATGAATACCTGAATTCAGACTATCCGGCTGTGATACAAAAAACGTGTCAGTCCTGCCATATGCCTTCCATTGAGGACCCTGTAAAAATAGCCAATGGTTACACCTCGCTGTTAGGGAGGTCACCGTTTAACCTACACACTTTTGCAGGGGCAAATTCCTTCATGGTTCAACTGATAAAAGACAACAAAGCCAGCCTGGGAGTCAGCGCACCGGATAAAAATTTTGACTCTACCCTCAAAGCCATCACCACACTGCTCAGGGAGCAAACCCTTGATATTGTATCCTCCTTTGATTCTTCCCTATCCGATACCGCATACTTCAGCATCAAGCTTATCAATAAAGCCGGACATAAATTCCCCAGCGGATATCCTTCACGCCGGGCAGTACTTCAGTTTGTAGCTGTTAAACCCACCGGAGACACTTTATTCTCCTCCGGCCTCTTTGACAGCAACTATGAAGTTCAACAAATAAACACAATGCTTGAACCCCATCATGACATCATCAACAGCAGCAGCAGGACGCAGGTGTATGAAATGGTAATGGAAGATGTTTACGGCAACCGGACCACGGTATTAGAACGAGCTGCCGACCAGATGAAAGACAACCGCATTCCCCCTCTGGGATTCACAACGCTGCATCCCGTATACGACACCTGCAGGATTGTAGGCAGTGCATTGCAGGATCCCGATTTCAACAAAGTATCCGGTATTGAAGGCAGCGGTGCCGATATTGTGCATTATCATGTACCCCTTCAGGGTTACAGTGGCAACCTCAGCGTTTACGCCACGGTTTACTATCAAACCCTTCCTCCCGCTTTTCTTTCTGAAATGCAGCAGTTCAGCTCTGCCGAAATAGACACTTTCCTTTCTATGTATGCCAATGCGGATAAAAGTCCGGTACTGATTACTTCCGATACCCTTGACAACCTCTTCATCCCCGTGGGTATTGATAAAAAAGTGTTACTATCGCAAATAAAAGTGGGGCCCAACCCGAACCATGATGGCAGGATTTTCGTACAAGGACTTGACCAAAGTACTGAAATTGAATGCTTTAATTTAAAAGGACAAAGATTAGCCCTGAGCATCCGAAGGTCGGATAAAATCACCATGATACAGTTACCTCCGGATGCCGGTATTTACTATCTTGTATTCAGAAAGGAGGAAGAAAAGATTATTAAAAAGATTATTCGTCACTGATAAATAAAAAAACAAAACAATAATTCATCAATAATGAAAAAAAAACATACCCTATTATTAGTAACAGCTTTCCTGATAACTGCTGCATGTGAGGCACAGATCAGTTTCAAAAATCAGAACAGCCGGCTTGTAAATCCGGCCACACACAGCGGGAATTGTATCTCCGTTGTTGACTGGAATTTTGATGGTTTTGATGATATCATCAGGCTGGACGACGGCAGAAATTGCTACGTGGATGTACAGCAAACCAACAACCAGTTTCAATCTATTTACCTGGGAAGTTTCAGCACTACTCCCGGCTGGGCATGGGGCATGAGTGTAGCGGATATCGACCATAACGGATACATGGATGTTGCAGCGGGCGCATACGGGCCGGCGGTCAGGATATTAATGACCAACGGCACGGGTACCGGTGCCAACCTTGTCAGTATTCCCAATACAAGCTTCTTTGTACAAAACATGACCTTCGCCGATTTTAACAATGACGGTTGGATTGATTTATTCACCTGCGACGACAATGCCATGAGCCATATCTTTATAAATGACGGTACCGGTATTTTAAACGAATCCACCAGCACCATCAACTTTGATGTTACGGGTACCGATGACAGCGGTAACTATGGTAGTGTATGGACCGACTTTGACAATGACGGAGATCTTGACCTTTATATAGCCAAATGCAAACAGGGTGTAACCAATCCCAACGACGGAAGACGTATCAATGTAATGTTCGTCAATGACGGCAACAACAATTTTACGGAAGGTGCCGCATCGCGCAACATCAACATCGGATGGCAAACCTGGACCTCATCCTTCGGCGACATTGACAACGATGGCGACCTTGACCTCCTGGTAACCAACCATGACCATAACAGTCAGATCCTGGAAAATGATGGAACCGGGCATTATACCGACATTACCGCTTCCACAGGATTTGATATCAGTGATATGACACCGGTAGAAAGTATGATGGAAGATTTTGACAATGACGGTTACGTTGATTTATTAATTGCAGGTTCGGAGC
>CAZHSC010000031.1:33479-36686 GCA_964534995.1 uncultured Bifidobacterium sp. | reverse complement strand
GCATAATACAACATTAGTTTTTATCTTCGTTGCATTAGAAACTTGAATCTACCATGTTTAAAATTTTTAAAAGAAGCAGAAAAATAAGAAAGGCGACTTTCGCCGCCTTGGATGTTTTCACAACGGAATAATCCTTATTGTGATTTGCTTCATCTTGTACGGCTCTAAAGTACACCTTATTTTTGAAGTTATAATATAATGGTTTTAAAATTATTTGTAAATTATTAAATAACAATAACATGAAAATTGTTTTAGGTTTAGATTTGGGTACTAATTCTATTGGTTGGGCATTAACCAGGCAAAATTTTAATGAGAGAAAAGGAGAAATTCTTGGAATCGGGACAAGAATAATTCCTATGGATGCTGCCATGATAGGGGATTTTGAAAAAGGAAATAAAGTTTCACCCACTGCTGATAGAACAAAGTATAGAAGTATCAGACGGTTACGTGAAAGAGAGCTGTTACGAAGAGAAAGGCTTCATCGCGTGTTAAATATACTTGGGTTTTTGCCGGAACATTATTCAAGTCAAATTGATTTTGATAAGCACCCCGGCCAGTTCAAAAAGGAATCAGAGCCTAAATTGGCATACAGGATAAACGAACACGGGAAAGGTGAATTTATTTTTAGTAATTCATTTAATGAAATGATTTGTGATTTTAAAATCCATCAGCCTGATTTGGTAAGTGATAATAGAAAAGTTCCCTACGATTGGACGATATACTATCTGAGGAAAAAGGCCTTAACCAAAAAAATTGAAAAGGAAGAATTAGCCTGGCTATTACTAAATTTTAATCAGAAGCGGGGTTATTTTCAATTACAGGGGGAAGATGATGAGGATCCAACAAGAACAACGCAAACGAGAATTTACTTCCTGACGGAAAAAATTGAAAGTATTATTGATACCAAACAAGTGTATAAAGACTTGAAAATTTTTAAAATAAAACTTTCTAATGGTGAAACCGGTAAATACTTCAGTAAATCAGCCCCGGAATGGTTGGGATTGGAAAAAAATATAATAGTAACGGTCGATACAGATAAAGAAGGAAATGACCGTTTGGAAGAGGATGGTACAATAAGAAGAAAATTCGCAATACCAACGGAGGATGACTGGGAAAAGAAATGGAAACTCATTAAGATTAAGACCGAGAAGAGTATAAGCGAAAGCGGTAAAACAGTTGGTGCATATATTTATGATACATTACTTAAAAGACCTGAACAAAAGATAAAGGGGAAATTAGTGCGTGTAATTGAACGAAACTTTTACAAAACCGAACTTGAGCAAATATTAAAGATGCAACGCGGGTTCCACCCTGAATTGAAGGATGAAAGACTCTATTTAGAATGCTTGGAAGAGCTATATCCTGAAAATGATGCACATGTAAAGAATGCCGGAAAGCGTGACTTTACATATTTATTTATTGAGGACATTATATTTTATCAGCGCCCGCTGAAAAGCAAAAAGTCATTGATTAGTAACTGCCAGTATGAAAATAGATATTACATTGATAAAAAATCAAATGAGAAAAGGAGTCAGCCTGTAAAATGTATACCTAAATCACACCCATTATTTCAGGAGTTCAGACTTTGGCAATTTATTCATAATCTGAGAATTTATGAAAGGAACAATATTGTTGATGGAAGTGAGGTGGATGTTACAGTTGATTTTTTAAAGTCGGAGGAGGATTATTCAAAATTGTTTTTATGGCTTAATGATAAAAAGGAAATTGATCAAAAGGCATTATTGAAGTACCCTGCATTTGGATTGAAGAAGAGTGCTGATAAATTCAGATGGAATTATGTAGAGGAAAAATCATATCCATGTAATAGAACAAGGAATGCTATTTTGAATAAACTTGATAAAAAAACAAAAGTTACATTAACACAGGAGCTGGAAATTAGGATATGGCATTTATTGTATTCTGTCACTTCGAAATCAGAGATTGACAAGGCATTGACTCCGGGCAAGAGCAGGAATCCGAATGCAATTTCCACATACAATCTGCTGGTTGACAATGGATTTTCAGCTGATGAAATTGAAGCAATGAAAGGTGTGGGTTTTAGGGAAAAGGATTATGGTTCTTATTCCCTGAAGGCAATTAAAAAGTTACTGGCGGTTATGCGACGAGGTTCGCATTGGAAGGAGGAACATGTTCCGGCAAATGTAAAAGATAGAATTTCGGCAATTGTAACAAGACTGGTGGAAATTAATTATAATGAGAAAAAAATAGAAGAAGTAGCGGATGATGATATTACCAGACAGTATTTGAAAAGTTTCGCTAAATTGAAAGGTGCTGATCAATTTCAGGGTTTAAATACCTATCAGGCATGTTATGCTGTTTATGGAAGGCATTCTGAGGCAAATGAGACTCAGAAATGGGAGCATCCCAATGATATTGAAAATTATTTGAAAACTGTTTTTAAGCAGGGGTATTTACGTAATCCGATTGTTGAGCAAGTCATAAAGGAAACGCTTAAAGTGATTGTTGATATCTGGAGGTTTTACGGTAAAGGTCAGGTGAATTATTTTGATGAGATCCACATCGAACTGGGACGTGATATGAAAAATCCGGCGGATAAACGTAAAGCGATATCTAATCAGATAAATGCAAATGAGAATACCAACATAAGGATAAAATTATTGATTGCTGAATTAAAGGAAGATGCAAGGTATGAAAATGTGCGGCCATATTCACCCAATCAGCAGGAGATATTGAAAATTTATGAGGAAGGTGTTTTGAAAAGTGACATCGAAATACCTGAGGATATACATAAGATATTAAAAGCAAATGAGCCTTCTAAATCAGAATTATTGCGCTATAAATTATGGCTGGAACAAAAATACCGGTCACCCTATACCGGTGAAATAATTGAACTCGCTAAATTATTTACTTCTGCATATGAAATTGAACACATTATTCCACAAGCCAGATATTTTGATGATAGCCTGAGTAATAAGGTGATTTGTGAGAGTGAGGTAAATAAAGATAAGGATAGCAATACTGCGTATCAATATATAAGCGGCAACCAGGAGAAGATTATAGAATTGAGCTTTGGTAAAAAGGTTAAATTGTTTTCGCTTGCGGCCTATGAGGACTTTGTGAAGAAATTTTATTCGAACAACAGGGTAAAAATGAAGAAATTATTGATGTTGGATATACCCGATTCATTTATTGAAAGGCAATTAAATGATACCCGGTATATCAGTA
>CAZHSC010000031.1:0-33469 GCA_964534995.1 uncultured Bifidobacterium sp. | reverse complement strand
TATAGTACGGGAACACGGTGAAGAAGCGGTTACTTCAAAAAATGTTGTAGTTTGTAATGGAAGCATTACATCAACCCTGCGGCATGATTGGGGATTAAATGATGTTTGGAACAATTTAATGGCACCCCGTTTCCAAAGAATGAATGAGTTGACAGGCTCTGATGCCTTCGGCAAATGGGAAAATAAGGAGGGGAAGAGCGTCTTTCAAATCTCAGTCCCGATAAATCTTTCAAAGGGT
The DNA here is from genome assembly GCA_964534995.1 of uncultured Bifidobacterium sp. Classification (GTDB taxonomy): domain Bacteria; phylum Bacteroidota; class Bacteroidia; order AKYH767-A; family OLB10; genus JAJTFW01. The sequence continues at coordinate 33,231 of CAZHSC010000031.1, read as the reverse complement.
TTTAGTAAGAAGAGAATTGATCACCGGCACCATGCACTGGATGCTATGGTCATCGCTTGTGCCTCACGTAATCACATTAATTATTTAAATAATGAATATGCAAAGGCGAAGCAAAGTGACTTGAGATATGATTTGAGGAAGCAATTATGTGAAAAGGTTTTTGATAAACATAATCCTAAGCAGTATATGTGGGTGTTTTATAAACCATGGCCAACAATAACGGAAGATTGTAAAAGAAAACTGCAAACTACCATTGTGAGCTTCAAGCAGAATATGAGGATCATAAATAAAACTGTCAATTACACGCAGCAATGGAAAAGAGATGAAAACGGAAATGCAGTTGGAAAGGAAATTGTCAGGCAAACCCGAGGTGAAAACTGGGCAATAAGGAAGTCATTACATAAAGATACCGTTAAGGGTGTGGTGAATATCCGTCTGAAAAAGACTGTTCAGCTTTCCGCGGCAATTGATAATTTTAGTATGTTGACCGATAAGGCACTGAAAAAAAAGATAAGTGAATTGCATAATGAGAAATTGGACAAAAAAGCTATTCTGAAATATTTTAAAGAAAGAGATAATAAATGGATGGGAAAAGAAGTTTCAAAGGTTGAAATTTATTACTACGATAATGAACTGGTTGCATCCAGAGTCAGTTTGAATGAAGATATAAGTGAGGACAAAATTGAAGCTATAACCGACACAGGGATTAGGAAAATTTTATTGGCACATCTTCGTCAGGATAAATATCAAAATCAAAAAAACGAACATGGTAAATCAATATTGCCTGAAGTGTTGGCTTTTTCGCCGGAGGGCATTGAGGATATGAATAAAAATATCGTTTCATTGAACAACGGCAAATTTCATCATCCTGTTTACAAAGTCAGAATTTATGAAACCAAGGGCAGTAAATTTGCCATTGGCAGGACAGGCAATAAAACCTCTAAATTCGTTGAGGCCGCAAAAGGAACTAATTTGTATTTTGCTATTTATCAGGATGAAGGTGGCAAACGCAGTTTTGAAAGCATTCCTTTTCAGGAGGTAATGTATAATCAAATGCAGAGATTACCAGTTGTGCCTCTGTCAAAGATGGAGGAAAAATCAAATGGCATCAACAAATTACTTTTTACATTATCACCCAACGAACTGGTTTATGTGCCAACCTCTGAAGAAATTGATAATTCAAAGATCGCCGGAACGGAAAATTGGAATATTGAACAATTTAACAGAATTTATAAGGTGGTGAGCGCTACCGGTAAACAATGTTTTTTTATCCAGTCAAATGTTGCCAGTTCTATAGTGGATAAAAAAGAGTTTTCTTCAATGAATAAAATGGAGAGAGCTATTGATGAAATAATGATAAAGGAAGTATGTTTAAAAATCAACATTGATCGAATTGGCAATATTATTTTACCTTCTAAAAATGATTTTGTTTCCGCTAATACTATCCCTTCGTCTGTAAATGAAAGCCGGTCTGGATACGCTAACAAGATTACAATGAGTACGTTTGAAGAGGCTGATGAAAAAATGCTGATGCATACGGTCAACATGACGGTGGAAGAACGATTGGCATATCTTCAAAAATTGCGGGATACAAGCCATTCATCTGATTTATCGGAAGATGAAAAGCAAAAAAATTTCAATAAAGTAAAAATCAACCCTCCCAATGAAAATTCTTGAGCCGGTTTTTGTTGAAGTAATCGAGAAATTGTTGTTTAATAACATAGATTTCCTGGTAATTGGCGGATATGCCGTGAATTATTATGGATATGGCCGCTATACAGGTGATATGGATTTATGGCTCAGGCCTTCTGAGGAAAACAAAAAGAAATTTATTGGGCTGTTTAAGGACTTATGCAACAGCAGGTCAGTGTGGGAGAGAATGGAAGGCTTGAATTTTGAGGAAGCGCAGGTTATATCCATTGGTGAGCCACCCTTTCAAATTGATTTTATTACCAGGGTAAATCTGGTTCATTTTGATGAAGCATGGGAAAAAAGGGCATTCTTTTCTCTGAAAGACTTGAAAGTGCCGGTAGTTGATTACCAACATTTAATTACCATGAAATTCAATACCGGACGTCCTAAAGACAAGTATGATATTGATCAATTGCAAAGGATACATCGAAAGGGAAAGCCTGGATAATCAATTTTCAATAATTTATTATTAACATGATCAAGCGAACGCTGTATTTTGGAAATCCGGTTTATTTAAGTCTCGAAAACGGGCAAATGCTGATCAGGTTACCGGAGGCCTGTAAGAACAAGGAACTACCGGAAAGCGTCAGGCGATCGGCAAGGACTTCTGTTCCTGTTGAGGATATTGGCGTAGTAGTATTGGATCATCAGCAAATTACGATTACGCAGGCATTAATAGCTGCATTGCTTGAAAATAACGTGGCATTTATTCCTTGCGATCAAACCCATCATCCTTCCGGATTGCTCTTGCCTTTAAACGTTAACACTGTTCAAAACGAGCGTTTCAGGATACAGATGGATGCGTCACTCCCGTTAAAGAAACAAATGTGGCAGCAAACGGTCAGCGCCAAAATATTTAACCAGGCAATTGTATTGAAACGAAAAGGCAGGGAAGTGGAAAATATGATGAACTGGGCGGCAAGTGTCCGTTCCGGTGATCCGGATAACTTTGAGGCCCGGGCTGCCGCCTATTATTGGAAATCCATTTTTCCGGATCATTTGCAGTTTTTTCGCCGGAGAGACGGTGAAGCGCCCAATCAATTGCTGAATTACGGCTATGCTGTTTTAAGGGCAATAGTCGCACGTGGATTGACGGCTTCAGGATTATTACCTACCCTTGGCATTCATCACCGCAATAAGTACAATGCCTATTGTTTGGCTGACGATATTATGGAGCCATACCGGCCTATTGTAGATGAGGTGGTTTGCAAAATTGTTGAGAGTGGTGAAGACTTTAGTGAAATTACTGTTCCCTTAAAGAAGCAATTGCTGGAAATTCCCGGACTGGATATAGTAATCGGGGGAGAAAAGAGCCCGTTAATGGTAGGTATTCAAAGAACAAGCGCATCCATAGTCCGGTGTTTTGAAGGAAGCAGCAAGAAAATTTTATATCCAATAATGGAATAAATGCGACTTAACGAATATCGTATTTTGTGGATACTCGTTCTCTTTGATTTGCCGACCGAAACCAGGAAGGAACGGCGGGTGGCTGCCAAATTCAGGAAGGAAATCATGGCGGACGGATTCACTATGTTTCAGTTTTCTATTTACCTGCGCCATTGCTCGAGCCGCGAAAATGCGGAAGTCCATATTAAACGGGTAAAAAAATTACTGCCGGAATCGGGACATGTGGGTATTTTATCCATCACCGATAAGCAATTTGGAATGATGGAAATTTTTTACGGACGCAAGGAAGCTGAGCGAACCGGTACCCCGCAACAACTGGAATTGTTTTAACCGCTCGTGCTATTATTTTTAACAATTTCATTTTTACGGGATAAAATGCAAAAAGCCGGGTATTTCCAAATACCCCCGGCTTTTTACCTGCTGATTTTTTCATTCAAAAATCAGGCCTAATCTATTGAAATATAGTGAAATATTACCACCTCTGGTGCTTTCAATATTTCAAAGATACAAGATGAAAGCAAATCACAACAACATTTCAGCATAAAAGCAATATTTTTAGGGTGCTTTCAATATTTCAAAGATACAAGATGAAAGCAAATCACAACAAAAGCGACTATATTTGCCTCCACAAACCGGTGCTTTCAATATTTCAAAGATACAAGATGAAAGCAAATCACAACTGATACATTATACCCAACTCAGATCGGAAGGGTGCTTTCAATATTTCAAAGATACAAGATGAAAGCAAATCACAACAAAGCAGGCTGACTTAACTCAGACCTTCACGGTGCTTTCAATATTTCAAAGATACAAGATGAAAGCAAATCACAACTAATGAGAGATGAAAGCTTTGCCGGCATTGGTGCTTTCAATATTTCAAAGATACAAGATGAAAGCAAATCACAACTGATACGCAGGCAACAATTCTAAAAGAGACGGTGCTTTCAATATTTCAAAGATACAAGATGAAAGCAAATCACAACATTTTGCGGGGGCAAAGTTTCACAGGCAGCGGTGCTTTCAATATTTCAAAGATACAAGATGAAAGCAAATCACAACGGGCAACAGGTAAATATGCCGATGTTTTTGGGTGCTTTCAATATTTCAAAGATACAAGATGAAAGCAAATCACAACAGGACCAAAGGAGGACCTTAGTGCTGGAAGGGTGCTTTCAATATTTCAAAGATACAAGATGAAAGCAAATCACAACGAGGAGGGTGTGATTCGAACACACATGTTGGGTGCTTTCAATATTTCAAAGATACAAGATGAAAGCAAATCACAACAGGGTGCTCGGTATTTGAGTCCCTGTTGATGGTGCTTTCAATATTTCAAAGATACAAGATGAAAGCAAATCACAACGTGTAATAACGTCTCAACCCTGCTGTTTGAGGTGCTTTCAATATTTCAAAGATACAAGATGAAAGCAAATCACAACTAGCTCAACCGTAAAACGATTGGCAATAACGGTGCTTTCAATATTTCAAAGATACAAGATGAAAGCAAATCACAACGCGGGGGTCGGGTTCGGGTTTTGCGTTTCGGTGCTTTCAATATTTCAAAGATACAAGATGAAAGCAAATCACAACAATAACAGCCTTGAAAAACTCTACGGCCCGGTGCTTTCAATATTTCAAAGATACAAGATGAAAGCAAATCACAACGAATACCACAGCTTCAATATAGCACTACTGGTGCTTTCAATATTTCAAAGATACAAGATGAAAGCAAATCACAACTATAGTTGCATACGCTTTTTTCCCGGTCAGGTGCTTTCAATATTTCAAAGATACAAGATGAAAGCAAATCACAACATGAGCAACGCCGCACAATTTTCTGTACAGGTGCTTTCAATATTTCAAAGATACAAGATGAAAGCAAATCACAACAAATGGGCGGATTTGATTTTTTCCAACCGGGGTGCTTTCAATATTTCAAAGATACAAGATGAAAGCAAATCACAACACGTTTGCGTATCAATTAATCAAAGCGGCAGGTGCTTTCAATATTTCAAAGATACAAGATGAAAGCAAATCACAACGCAAAGACGATTAAGCTATCATATGCTTTCATTCGTGCATGCGTGGCTTTGTTAACGCGGCATCCTTTATCCCTATCCTCTGCACAGGGCGTAAAATATAAATACCCCGCAGCGGGTCCGGCAAAAAATTCATCTGCTGTAATTCGTGCATTCGTGGCTTTGTTAACGCGGCCTCTTGTAACTATTTTCAGGCAGATGAAGTATCAAATTAAAATCCCTTGTCATTTTCTTCTTTTTTTTTCCGAAACCTTACAGGATCCTTACACGTATAAAGCCCATCTATGAAGGTAATTCACCTCGTACTGGGTAAAGCAAATCCTGAGCGCATGAATGGCGTGAACAGGGTGGTTCACTTTTTAACGATGAGCCTGTATGAGCTGGGTGTGGATGTGGAAATATGGGGCATTACCCGCAACGTGGAGAACCCCGTATATCCTCGGCCTTTCCCAACCCGCCTTTTCAGGGCCCAACCCTTTTACCGCGACCTGGATCCGCAACTGCTCCACAGCATTTACAATAACAAAGAAGATACGGTGTTTCATATCCACGGGGCCTTTATCAATGATTTTTACAAGGTAGTCAAATTGCTGAGGGAACTGAAGATCCCTTATGTGTACACGCCGCATGGGGCTTTTAACAAGGTGGCGATGGAGAAAAATAAGTGGGTGAAAAAAATGTATTTCAACCGCTATGAGAAGCCGATGCTGAAGGACGCGAAGAAAGTGCAGTTTCCGGGCCAGAGCGAATTTGATGATGTGGCCACGCTGGTACGCCTCAATAACAAGGTGGTGGTGCCGAACGGTCAGGATTTCGCCGAGCTGGAAGTGGAGTTTCACCGCATGCAGCGCCGGCATTCGCCGGTTTTTGGTTTTTGCGGCCGTATGGATATTTATTATAAAGGTCTTGATTTGCTGGTAGAGGGTTTCGCTGCCTATTGCAGGGAAGGGGGTGAAGGGGAATTGTGGCTGATTGGGGATGGACCCGATCGTCCTATGCTTGAGGCGCTGGTGAAAACCCTGCATGTGAGCGACCGCATTGTTTTTATGGGTGCCCGCTATGGCAAAGATAAAGTCAACCGCATTATGAATATGGATATTTTTTGTCACCCTTCCCGTTCGGAGGGATCGCCTACCGCGGTACTCGAAGCGGCGGCACTGGGAAAGGCGCTGATGGTGAGTACCGCAACCAATGTAGGCCGGGATGTGGAAAAAAACTATTGCGGCCTGCACCTGCGTAAAAGTACAGCCGGGACTATTCAGGAGGCACTGCGCGTCTTTGCCGGTATCTATGCCCGGCAGGAACATATTGCGATGGGTGAGCTGGCACGGCAAATGGTAAGAACCCGTTACAATTGGCCGGCTATTGCCCGTAAAATGTTGAATATTTATACAGAGAAGTGAATATAGCAAGCCCCAAACCGCTCTTGCCGGATAAGGATACCTCCGCTGGCGGCATCAGGAATTTCCTGGTCTTCCTGCTGGTGCTGCGCATGGCTTCCTACTTCATGCTTTCCGATTCGCCGGAACTCGTGCAGGCCCTCAAGGCCGGCCTTCGCCTGGGCCTGACCCTGCTCCTGCTGGTGATGGCGCTAATCAGGCTACGGAATTCCCATTCTCCCTTTTTGCAGTTCAGTGCACCCGCCGCTCCGCTGGCCTATGTATTGTACCTTGTTTTCGGTATAGCATCGCTGTTATGGAGTAGTTCTGTAGCTTCAAGCCTGCTGCACCTGTTGATGGATATAGAAGGTTTCGCTTTCGCCTTCCTGTATATGCATTTACTGTATAGCCTGCGCCGGCAGTATCCACATACTGATTTCAGCCTGCAACGCGTGATCGCACCCGCGGTACTGATAACAGGCCTTGGATTCATAGCAGGGCTCCTCCTGGATCCCGGGCAGTTTTACCGCCTCACGCATGGCGGTAACGTCAGCCGCCTGGGTGGATATATCATCAATCCCAATGAGCTGGGTATGCTATTCGTGATTGGAATTGCCTGCTACCTGCCCCTGCTGGTGAAGGATACGCGTATCCGCGTGTCGGTGCTGGCGGGCATAGCCCTACTCGTGTATTTGCTGATGCTAACCGGATCGAGATCTGCCTTTGTGGCCCTCGTGTGCGTGTTGATGCTGCATGCACTGCTGAGCGGCAGCCGCTGGCAAAGGGGTTTTCTGTTTATCGCCGCACTGGCCTTGATTCCCATTGCCGGCTGGTCATTTTTTGTGAAGCAGGACCAGTGGTCGGAATTGTACACCTTTACCGGCCGTCTTCCCTTCTGGAGCGATCTGCTGACGTATAATTTCCCCCGCGAATGGGGCCTGGGCTATGGCTATATGCGCATCGATTACACCGATAAATTTGAATCGCTGAACGCCTATGCCGGCGCCATGACGCATAATACCTTTTTACAGGTCTTGCTGGGGCTTGGCCTGGCGGGGCTCGGGGTGGTATTGGTGCAACTGAGCCTTTTCCTGCATAGCCTTTACCGTATGACAGACAGGAGTGCCGCACATCGGATGCTGCTTGTTTTCGTTCCCCTTTTTATTAATTCGCTGACCGAATTTGGCATTTTTGGTGAAACCAATTACGGTATTCTCTTCTATCTCTTCCTGGTTTTTGCCGTAAGTACAGAACCCACGAGGGCTTTTGTCCGTAAAAACGCGACGAGACCCGATGAAAAACGCCGCCCTTCACCTTACCGATCTCCGTCTCTTACGTGATTTTTTCGCACCGGAGAAGGATTTGTATGTACTCGATAAGGGGAAGCGCGTGACAGGTATGGCGGGTGGGGAGGAGGTGCATGTAAACCACGATGACTTTGACAGGAATGGCTCCGCGTGTATCATGGATGTGTGTGAGAAGGAGTTATCCATCAGTATCAACAACACCGAAGGCAAAGAGTCATGGTTGCGCTTTTTCTATATCAATAACCCGGATGGAAGTATGCGTTGGTTTTACCCCTCCGGCGGCGATGAAGCCTCTCACCTTGAATTGTACAATGCCGGTGGATTAAAGGCAGGTATCTATAAAGCCATCACCCGCATGGCCTGGAGGACAGGCACGCAACAGCTGCTGGCATCCGGAAGTTTCAGGGTGCAACAAATACTCGTTGAATCAGTAAAAAAGAAATATGGAATTCAGGAGGGCGAAACGCCATCCTTCTTTACGGGTACGCGGGGCGCAACACGCAAAATGGTCATCGAACTGCACCGGGGAAGGAGTTCCGCAGGTTTTATCAAGGCGGCATTCACCCCCGAAGCGCGTCGGCTACTTGAAAATGAATACAACATGGTAACAACACTTGGTAAGTATGATTTCACCAGCCTGAGCATACCCAAAGTATCCGGGCGTATCAACGGGCACACCCGCCTGAGCAATATTAAGCCGGCGGTGATCATTCCCGCCGGACGTATAACGGCCATACACATACGAGCCCTGGCGGAATTGTACGCGATGAGCCATGAAAGGAAGGCGGTAACGGATACTGCCATCTGGCAAAGCATACTTACCAACATGGATTTCCTTACGCAGGAACTGGTATTTATTAACCAGCTGGACCGGGAAAAGGTGAAAAACCTGGTGGGGCTCCTCAGGCAACTTTATAAAACAGTACCTACCGGACTTTCCGTACCTGTATCCCTGTCGCATGGGGATTTTACCCCCTGGAACATGTATTGCGATGAAAAGCGCCTGTATGTATATGACTGGGAACTGGCCAGCAACGGTATTCCCTTGTTCTTTGATTTATTCCATTTCACCTACCAGAGTGTTATCCTGCAACAGCGCAAAGCCTATGCGGAAGTTAAAGAAAATATCAGCCTATGGATGCAACAAGCCCTCGTACAGCAGCTCGTGAAGAAGTACCGGGTAAATACCGGCCTTCATCACGCCCTCTATCTCCTCTTCAACGTAAGCCATTACCTGCGGCAGTACCTCTGCGAGAAGGAGCCGCTCCTGCAGAGTACATGGATGATGGAAGCGTGGACCCGCGCCATAGCGGATTATCTCGTTTCGGTGCCGGGTGTCGGCAACAGGCCATGAACCAGCGACAGGCATACCTTGCTTATTTTTTCAGGGCCCTGCAGCCCCGGCGCTATGCTTTGCTTAAATTTATTCATGGATCATTAAGTAATTTGCCGGAAACATCCGACGTTGACCTGTTGATTGATAAAAGTTCGCGGGAGGATATTCTTCGCGTCATCAGGCAGGGGCCGGAAGTGGACCGTCTTCATCTGCACCATAAATCATTTGCTGATTTTGTAAGTATCCTGTTTAAAGACGGTTCCTATCTTGAAATCGACCTGCTTCACCGTTTCGACAGGAAAGGCGTGATTTATCTTGATGCCGCGGAAGTACTGGATCAGGCTGTGCTAAACGGCGAAGGCCTTAAAGTGGCGGCACACCACCATAATTTTGAATACATTCTTTTGTTTTATCAGCTCAATAACGCAGAGGTACCTCAAAAGTATAGTAATTACTTCTCTGATTTCACTTTTGAACAGCGGGCGGCCATCTTCGCCCATATTACCGGCAGGTATAAAGTGAACATCAATGTGCTCGATGAATTATACGAGCCCAATACACGATTCTCGAAAAAGATAAGCGCTCACGTTGCCGCCTTGCCGCAGAATAGTTTATTCCTGAAACCCTGGCATAAGCTGAGATATTTCAGAGACCTGGCCGGCGATATGCTGCACCACCGGGGCATTACCGTTACTTTCAGCGGAGTAGATGGCGCCGGCAAATCCACCATCATTGAAACTGTAAGGACGGAATTGCAAAGCAAATACAGGCAGAAGACTGTGGTGCTGCGTCACAGGCCTTCCCTCTTCCCCATCCTGAGTACGCTCAGACATGGTAAAGGAGAAGCCGAAAGACAAAGCCGGGAGCGGATGCCGCGGCAAGGCGAAAACAGGAGTGTAGTCAGTTCGTTTTTCAGGTTCATGTACTACTATATAGATTACCTCATCGGTCAGTATTATATCTTTTTCCGCTATACTCTTCGCGGATATACCGTGTTGTATGACCGTTATTATTTCGATTTCATCATTGACGCGAAGCGTTCCAACATTGTACTGTCGAGAAGTTTTATCAAGTGGTGCTATCATTTCATCTTTAAACCGCAGGTAAACGTTTTCCTTTTCGCCCCGGCGGATGTTATCAGGAGCCGCAAAAATGAATTGTCGGAAAGCGACATCAATCAGCTTACCGGTGATTACAAACAGTTATTTGAAGAACTGGGAAGGACCCGTTCCGGCAGGCATTATCTGGTAATTAACAATACCAACTTCGATGAAACCTTTAACCGTGTAATGAAAGAATGTGTTTCGGCAACTATTTAAACCGTTGAAAAATTAAATTACTCCCATGAACCGCAGTACACTAACACCCCCTAACCGCTATGCTGTGAGCGCGAAGTACACCCATCCTGTTATTGACAGGGTGCTGGGCCGTACTACCCTTGCATGGACCTGTGACGATGGCAGCAGGAAAGAACTGAAGGCCAGCTTGCGCTTTACCGATTACGAGGGTTATCCTCCCAGCCTCTTCAGCCTGTTGCGCCTGCCCTATGTATTTAAAACATGGATGCAAACACGTACTTCGCCCATCCTGAGTGAGCCGGTGCCATTTATCGTACTTGACGCCATCCGGTTTCTCGATAAAATTGTGCAGCCCGGTATGCAGGTGGTGGAAGCCGGTGGTGGCAATTCCACATTATGGTTTCTGGAGAAGGGCGCTACTGTAACTACCTATGAACACAATGAGCGCTGGGCCGGACATGTGATGAGCACCGTGCGGATGAATCCGCTCAGGTATCATGAAAAAAATATAAGAATGAAAGTGCTGCAGGGAGAAGCGGCCACTGCCGATATGGCCCTGATTGCCGATAAAAGCCTTGATATAGCACTTGTCGACTGCATGAATGATTTTACACGCCGGAATGAATGCATGCGTGTGCTGATGTCGAAGGTGAAACCCGGAGGATGGCTCGTCCTTGACAACAGCGATAATCCGGTGAACTGGCTGGGTGCTGATTTGCTTGAGGGCAGGGAGGTACACCGTTTCAGCGGCTTCGCGCCGATGGGTTTATTTGTTTGTCAGACTACCTGCTGGAAAATGTAACCATGATACGTGCCCTGTTCATACGTCTCGCCAGGGAGAAAAACCCTTCCTTTCAGCTGGATCCTTCTGTTACAGCCGGGGTCCTGACCGGGTTCCTGCTTAGCAAGGGCATTGCCTGGCTGCGGGCATGGAAAGCGATCACCTCAAAGCGTTCCCTGCTTTTATTTTTCGGGCGCCGGGTAAGCATACAGGGCGCCGGTTCCATACACTTCGGTAAGGCCGTACAGATAGGCGATCATGTGGATATTATTGCCTGGGGCCGGCAGGGACTCTTCATGGGTGATTATTCCCGGATTGGCAGTCATTCCTGTGTGAAAGTTTCTTTTTCCTTCAGCGATCCGGGTGCATTTATACGTATTGGAAAAAACGCGGGCATCGGCGAATTCGCGCACCTGGGCGGCGCCGGCGGCCTGGAGATTGGCGATGACTGCATCATAGGACCTTACTTCAGTTGCCACCCTGAGAATCACCGCTTTCCCCAGCTGAACGAACTGATCCGCTTGCAGGGTACCGAAAGAAAGGGGATACAGATCGGAAAAAATTGCTGGGTGGGTGCAAAGGTAACCATCCTTGATGGGGTGGTGATTGGTGATAATTGCGTGATTGCCGCGGGAGCGGTAGTGACGAAGAGTATGCCTTCCAACGCCGTGATCGGTGGTGTACCTGCCAGGGTATTGAGGTTGCGCGAAGGCAATGGAAATACAGGATTACAGGTTTCAGAAATGATCGCATAAAAAAGAAAAAATCATACATGGATAACAGTGTTAAGACCACCGTATTGCTGAGTGCCTATGCCGTCAATCCCTATCATGGTTCAGAGGACGGAATGGGATGGAATTTTATCATGCAGATTGCGAGATTTAACAACGTGATTGCTGTTACCCGCGAGAATACAAAAAAGGACATTGAAAGGTATATCAGCGAGCACCCCTCACCCCTGTACCAACACATCACCTTTCAGTTCTATGACCTGCCCTACTGGCTTCGCTTCTGGAAGAAAGGGGGAAGGGGAGCACTCCTTTATTATTACCTCTGGCAGTTTTTCCTCCCACGTTTCGTGAAACGTAAGAAACTGAAATTTGACATCGTCCATAATCTGAATTTCCATAACGACTGGACACCCTCCTCGCTTTGGAAGTTGCACAAACCATTTGTCTGGGGACCGATAGGGCATCATCCCCGCATCCCGAAAGATTATATCCTGCATGTATATGGATATAAAGCCTACCTGGCGGAAGAACTGAAATGGCTGGTCAAAAAATATTTCTGGAAAGTTGACCCCTTGCTGCGGCAGACGGTAAACCATGCCGATACTGTACTTACCATGAATTCGGGCGTGGAAAGGGTGTTGCATTTGCCGAAGGAAAAAGTACTTCACATGACTTCCGTGAGTACGGAGGCCCCTTCAGAGCTGAAGGAAATCCGAAGAGGACAGGGGTTTACGATTCTTTCTTCGGGCAGGTTTGTGCCGCTCAAAGGTTTTGATATTACTATCCGTTCTTTCGCCCGTTTTTTCCACCAGCTTCCTCCGCATCAAAAGCCATTTGTTAAACTCGTGCTGGTAGGCGATGGCCCCTGTAAAAATTACCTGAAAAACCTCGCGGTGGAAATGGAGGTGGCTGCCCATGTATGTTTTATTGCCTGGCTGCACAGGAGCGACTATAAAAAGTTGTACAAAGAGTCGGATGTATTTTTATTTCCGAGCCATGAAGGCGCCGGTATGGTAGTCGCGGAGGCTTTATCGTATGGCCTGCCCGTGATTTGCTTCCGCAATGAGGGCCCCGGAGAGTTTGTAAGCAAGGATTGCGGAATCACGGTACCCTATAGCCGCTATAATACCAGCATCACAAAGTTTGCCGAAGCGCTGCGCCTGTTGCACGATAATACCAGGTTGTACACACAGCTGTCACTGGGTGCGCGCAGGGTATTCCATGATAAGTTTAACTGGGACCTGAAAGGTGAGGATCTCAGGAATTTGTATGAGCATTTGTCGAGGAAGGCCGGTTAAGCATGAACGGGAGTAAGAGCAGGATCATTGCCATTCATCTGCTGAATGATTACAGCGGAAGCCCGCTGGTATTCAGTCAGGCACTTTCCGGCTTACAGGCGGCAGGACATGAGGTGATCATTCATACCAGCCGTGGCAGAGATGGCTTTTTGCTAAAGCCGGGCCTGCCCATCGTGTATTTCCCTTATGCCTTTTTTCCAAATGTAATGTTCAGGCTGATAGCATTTTTTTACAGCCAGGCATACCTTTTCTTTCAGTTGCAGCGCTACCGCAAAGACGATGTGATCATTTACATCAATACCCTGCTTCCTTTTGGAGCGGCACTGGCCGGCGCCTGGATGAAGAAAAAGGTAGTGTATCACGTGCATGAAAGCTATATACGGCCGGTCTTCTTTAAAAAATTCCTGAAATTTATTGCCGCAAAAACGGCGGATTCCGTATTGTATGTCAGCCACTATCTGCACCGCGAGGAAAATATAGCGGGTGTGCCGGGACAGGTAGTATATAACGCGCTGCCCGATGAGTTCGTACAGCAGGCGGGAACGCACAGGTATTTCCCATTCAGCGGCAGTGAGTTTACCGTACTCATGGTCTGTTCGCTCAAAGAGTACAAAGGCATCCCGGAGTTTATTAAACTCGCGCGCCGACATGCTCATTTTCGCTTCGAACTGGTGCTGAACGCTTCCTCTTCCGAAATACATGCTTATTTCAGTAAAACAGATTTACCTGTTAACCTGCACCTGTTTCCGGTACAGACCAACCTCGACGCTTTTTACCGTCGTGCCAGCCTGGTAGTAAATCTTACCAATCCTTCTTTATGTATTGAAACTTTCGGGATGACCCTTCTGGAGGCCATGTGTTATGGCGTACCCGTCATCGCCCCTCCGCTGGGCGGCCCTGCCGAACTGGTACAGAGCGCATTTAACGGCTATGCCATCGATGTCCGCGATGAAGCTACCCTTGATTTCAGGCTGGAATACCTTGCCGCTAATCCCGAAATGATGGATAAACTGTCGGAAGGTGCGCGTAAAACCGCCCGGCGCTTCCGTGCCGACGCGTTCAGAAGAGAGGTTGTCAGCGGCATACATTCCTGAATACCGGTGTAAGATTTCGGTTCATTTTGCACCGCATTTGGCTGCACCAGCCCCATAATTGCATTTTTAACGGCTTCCTTTCCCCGGAAAACTGGTATAAGCGTTGTAAAGAATTTTCAGCATTAAAAACGGCGCTGCAAGATGTGATAGTTTCTTTTTTTCATCTGGTAAAACCTTCCCTGTAAGATGGCGTACAAAATCAGGAGATATCCGCAGCGGGATATCGTATTATAAAGTATCTGTAACAGAAGCCTTGTTTATGTTGAAGAAGCGTGTGGCCATCATCGGAACAACAGGATTACCTGCCAAATATGGTGGATTTGAAACCCTGGCCGCCCACCTGGTAGAGCACCTGGGCAACCGGTATGAGATGACGGTATATTGCAGCAGTAAATACTTTGCAGACCGCGGAAAACGCCCTGCCTTTTACAAAGAAGCGAAACTGGTGTACCTTCCTTTAAATGCAAACGGGTATCAGAGTATCCCTTATGATATCCTGTCCATTCTGCATGCGGTACGCAACAGTGATATTTTACTGTTACTGGGAATTTCCGGAGCCGCCATTCTGCCTTTTCTGAAATTGATAACCAACAAACCGGTGCTTGTGAATATCGACGGACAGGAATGGAAGCGTCCTAAGTGGAACCTGCTCGCTAAAAAAGTGTTGGGTTTAAGTGAAAAACTCGCGGTTCGCTTTGCGGATGAAGTAATAGCCGACAATAAGGTGATCATGCAATATGTGGAGAGTTGCTACGGCCGAGAAGATGTCCGCCTGATTGAATATGGAGGCGATCATGTTACAAAACGCCCGCTCACGCAGGGGCTCATAGAGAAATACCCCTTGCTGGCTACACCCTATGCCTTTAATGTAAGCCGCATTGAACCTGAAAATAACATCCATCTTATCCTTGAGGCTTTCGCAGGATCACCGCGCCACACCCTGGTGCTGGTAGGTCTGTGGAGCCATGGTACCTATGGCATGGACCTGAAAAGGCAATACAGCGGATACCCCAATATGCTCCTGTTGGACCCGATATATGATCAGGACCAGTTGAATGAGATAAGGTCTAACGCTGCGGTATATGTGCACGGACACAGTGCGGGCGGAACAAACCCGGGCCTCGTGGAAGCCATGTGCCTCGGTCTCCCCGTACTGAGCTACGACGTAAGCTATAACCGGGAGACGACCAACCACAGGGCGCGTTATTTTGAAACCGCTGAGGAGCTGAAAGAGCACCTGGATCAGATGGGGGAGAAGGAAAGACAAATGATGGGGAAGGAACTTGCACAGTACGGGCTTCAGCATTACACCTGGAAACGGATTACCGCTTTATATGCCGCAGCATTTGATGGCGACAGTGATACCACAGGTCGCCTGATGTACCGTTCTTCTCAGAGCCTGGTAGAAAAGATACAGATGTATGCGGGAATACCTAATGTAAAAATGGCATGAAGATAAAGCTGCTGTTGTATTTTTTATGTTGGATGCTGCCTTCGCTTTCTTCTGCGCAGCTGGTATCAACGTTGGCCGGACTTGCAGGCACTGCCGGTAATGCCAATGGTGCAGGCAGCACCGCCCGTTTCAATGAACCGCATGGAATTACCGCAGATAAAAACGGGAATATATATGTTGCGGATAAGTTAAATCATGTGATCCGTAAAATTTCTCCTTCCGGACTCGTCTCCACCTATGCCGGTACCGGTATTATCGGAGCAACCGACGGCCCGGCGCTCACCGCTTCATTCAATGAACCCTGGGGCATCGCCTGCGATACACTGGGCAATCTCTACATTTCAGATACGAAGAATTACAAAATACGCAAAATTGACGCGGCAGGGAATGTTACTACACTGGCAGGCACCGGTGTTTTCGGTACCAGCAACGGTCCCGGCGCCACGGCGCGCTTCGGTACTCCCGCAGGGATAGCCGTCACGCGCGATGGCCAGAAAATTTATGTATCGGATTATAATACCCATACGATCCGGCTTATTGATGCCGGACAGGTTTATACGCTCGCCGGCAGTGTCTTCCTGTCAGGCAGTACGGACGGCACCGGCACCGCCGCTTCTTTTAACCATCCTTATGGTTTGAACCTGGATGCCTCCGGCAATTTGCTGATAGCGGATGAATGGAATCATAAAATCCGTAAAATGACGCCTGCGGGAGTGGTAAGCACGGTGGCCGGTGATGGAAATCCCGGTACCACGGATGGCGCGGCCCTCACCTCCCGCTTTAATTTCCCCAGCGACGTAGCTACAGATACGATCGGTAATATTTTTATCACCGACCGGCAGAACCATACCCTCCGTAAGTTAAGCATCGGTTCCGGACTGCTTTCTACCTACGCCGGATATGCCGCGCAGCCCGGGGCCACGGATGGACCAGGTCAAACTGCGCGTTTTAATAATCCGGGCGCTGTTGTTTATAACCGATCCGACCGTTCGTTGCTGGTAAGTGACAATACGAATAATACTATCCGTAAAATTGTTTTTACTTCTTCTGTGACACTGAACTTAACCGTAAACGGCACTGCTGCCATTTGCGCCGGGACACCGTTGAGCTTTACGGTAAGCCCTGCCGGTATGAGTAATTATACGATAACAGAAAACGGAAATATCCTTGGCTATTCATCAGGGCCCGTAGTAACGCTCAGCGGATTGACACCCGGAAATCATGTACTCACGGCAAGCGCCGTCGATGCAGCGGGTGCCACTGCATTTTCCAATACCCTCCCGGTAACTGTGCTTCCCGCATTTGTTCCTACCGTGAGCAGCAACGGTGGCAGCGCCATTTGCAACGGAGCTTCCCTGACATTGACGGCACAGAGCGGCAGCAATTACCTCTGGTCAACAGGGCAGACCAGCGCTTCTATTACAGTTGGCGCCGCCGGTTCGTATAGTGTATCCGTTACCAACAGCAGTGGTTGCCGCGGCACATCACTGCCATTTGTGGTTACCGTACAGTCAACTCCTTCCGCAGTAATTACCGCTGCTTCCGACACGGTATGTCCGGGTACCACCACCACCCTCACGGCGCCTGCCGCCAACGCGTGGTTATGGTCCACCGGTGCTACCACACAAACCATAAGTGCCGGAGCAGGAAATTATTCGGTTACCGTAACGGGCCCGGGAGGATGTACAGCTGCTTCAGCCATACAGACAGTGGTTATATATTCAGTAAATGCTCCTGTGGTGAATCCCGCAGGAAATATTAATATCCTGCAGGGCGATTCCGTCTTTTTACAGGCATCGGGCGCCCTGAGCTATCTCTGGTCAAACGGGTTAACAGGAAGCGGTATCTGGGTCAGCACTGCCGGTACCTATACGGTAAGCGGAACGTCGGCAAACGGCTGTACCGCTGCATCTGTGCAAGTGCAGGTAACTGTGATTAATTCGGCCACGATGGTGAATGTGCAGGGACCTACGGCATTTTGTGATGGAGGTAGCGTGTTGCTGGTCTCCGCATTTACGGCAGGCAATCAGTGGTTTTTTGACGGACAACCTTTACCTGGAGAAACGGCGCAACAGCTGACAGCGCGTGACAGCGGATGGTATTATGTGGGCGTCTGGCAAAATAATGCATGGCTCTATTCTGATTCAGTTCTTATTAAAGTGTACAGGGCTCCCGAAGTTCCGGACGCTTCCGATACGGTAGCCTGCAAAGGCGCTGCCATTTTACTGTCGCCGGTTCCGGTGCCCGGAGTAAGCTATAAATGGTATGACAGCGCCTTTAACGGGAATTTGTTGTATTCGGGAAATCCGTTTACAACTCCGCCGGTAACGGCTAACACTACCTATTATGTGGAAGCGGTAAGCACCAATGGTTGTCCTTCGGCAGGACGTATGGATATTAATATTTCCATTTTTGATGTACCGGAAGCGAAGTTTACTTACGAAGTTACCTCGCAAAACGGTGTATATACCGCCGCCTTTACCTGCACTTCCGTGAACCCCTACAGCGTTACCTGGATTTTCGGCGATACCACGCTGCCCGGAAATGTGACCAATACCAATGATACTGTTTTTACCTATGATATTGCCGGAACCTATGATGTCATACTCGTTACCACCAACGCGCTGGGGTGCAGCGATACCCTGGTGAAGAAAGTATATATCGGCGCCACGCATCCGGTGTTTGTGCCTAGCACCTTTACTCCCAACGGGGATGGCAAAAACGATATTTTCAGGGTAAGAGGTGAGCAGGTTTCGCTTAGGGAAATGAAAATCTATGACCAGTGGGGAACGCTTATTTATTCAACCGGCAGCAGCCTGCCGTATTGGGATGGATACGCTAACGGTACAGTAGTGCCGAATGGAACCTATGTGTTTAAGATAGTAGTAGTTGACAATGATAACAATACCAGTGAAATGACCGGCCCGGTAACGGTAATCAAATGACAAGGCACAAGATACATATCCTCCTGTTCAGTTGTCTGATGATGATGGGGGCTTCCGCCTTTGCCCAGGATCCTCATTTTACCCAGTTTCACCGGGTGCCCACATGGTATAATCCCGCCGCGGCAGGTCATGGCGTGGAGCATATCAGGCTGACGCTGTTGTACCGTAACCAATGGTCGTCGGTGACAAGTCCCTTCAAAACGGAAGCGCTGTTTTTTGATAAGCAGGTGAGTAAAGTGGGTTTTGGAGCCAACCTTGTAAATAATTCTTCAGGTGACGCGGGCATCCGGCAGTTGTTTATGAATGGCCAGTTGTCCTACCGGCATAGCTTTGGCAAAAACCGTATCGCCGGAGGCATACAAATAGGCCTCATTCAAAAGAGTTTTGATCCTTCCAAAATGAGTTTTGATGATCAGTATACCCCTGATCAGGGATATAATCCTGCCAACCCTACTTCGGAAACATTCAGTTATACAAAACTCACAAGGCCTGATTTCGGGACAGGAATACTCTGGACACATGGGAATGCTGATAAAGACAGGTTCCTGCCCTACGCGGGAGTATCTCTTCAGCATATCAATCAGCCCAAAGAGAGTTATATAAGGGATAACAATATCATTCCGCGGAAGGTGACCGCACAGGCGGGTCTGGGAATTCATCTGAAGGAATTACTGGTGGTATCACCCATGGTTACATGGGCAAAACAGCAGGAATCCACTGAACTGATGGGTGCCATCATGGTAAAGTTGCCCATGGACGGACGTGATAATGTGGAAGGAGGGTTGATCTACAGAAACCGTGACGCGGTTGCACTGTATGCCGGATACCAGTGGAACAGTTTTATGATGGGCATCAGTTATGATGCGAATATTTCCGGTTTGACCGGCGGCCCCGGTGCTTTCGAGCTAACGCTAACCTATATACCTAAAGCGAAAGTTAAAAAGGAAGCGGCAAAGAATAAGCCGCTTGACAAAGAAAAGAAACCAGCTGCTGCATCTGCAAAGAAAGCGGTTGTGAAAAGCCCTATCCCTGTAACTGAACCTGCCCGCAACACAACCGCTCCTGCCGGTAAAGCGGATACTGTAAAAAAAGTGAACCCGGCTGATAGTAAGTCGGCGGTGTCAAATGATCCTGTGAAGAAATCATCTCCCGCGTCAAAGACACCTGCTGCTGCAAAGACTACAGTTTCGCCTGCTCCTGTAGCTGCCCCTGAAATGAAAAAGGTGTTGATGAAGCCCTTGCCATCAAAAGTTACAGGCAAAGCGTTGGCGGCGGAGCCGGTGAGAAAAACTACCTTAAAGAAAACAGGATTACCACTTCCGCTGCTGGATACAGTAAGTGTTCACACGGAACCGCGGACAGCCGGCGCCACCATGACGAAAGCCTTGCCAAAGAACTTACGTCCCATAGCGAAGCCGGCTGAGCATAACCTGCAACCGCTGAAAAAGCCGCTGCCCGCCTCCCCCGGATTGCCCCTGGTATCACAGGATCCGGAAGCATTGGTGATTTCGGAAAGTGCAAAACAGCATGTAAATGTCTTCACTCCGGATGCCGACAGCGATGGGGTAGCCGACAGTATAGACCATTGTCCTTACATGAAAGGCGCAGCGGCCCTGCAGGGATGCCCTGATACGGATGGGGATGGTATCAGCGATCTGATGGATGACTGCCCGATGAAAGCGGGAAGCCCTGCCGGAGGAGGATGCCCTGAAAACGGCGAAATCGCTACCGCAGGTACAGGGGTCACGCAGCATTTCGGCAACATTGAATTTAAAACATCGAGCGCGGAAGTACATGGTATTTATAAACTCGACATCATTGAACCTGCCCTCGATTCGCTGTTTGAACACGATGACCTCCTGCTCGTAATAACCGGGCATACCGACAGTGAAGGGGATGAAGCCTTCAACATGAATTTATCGCAGGCGCGGAGCGACGCCGTGAAAGCGATCTTTATGCGGAAAGGCCTGCACGGGGAAAGAATAATTACCGTTGCCTATGGCGAGAATATGCCCTTGAAAGATAACCAGTCAGACAGCGGAAGGCAGCGAAACCGCCGTGTGGAAATTCATGTAATACAAAAAAGGAGGCCCTGAAAATTTATGTTCTCTGATTCTATATTGTTGCTTTTATGCAGTTTGGTGGCGATGTTGATAACGGCGGCGCTTATACCCTATTGGATCCATGTTTGTGTGAAATGGAATTTATTTGAAAAAACCGATGACCGGAAAAAGCATAAGGTGAATGTGCCGACCATGGGAGGCATTGCCATCTTTGCCGGTATCATCATCAGTTTTCTGTCTTTCAGGCATGAGAGCAGTGAGTATAATATCGGTTTACTGATCGGCGCCACTGTGCTGCTTTTCTTTACCGGTTTTTTTGACGACCTGATAGATTTACCCCCCAGCAGGAAATTATCATTCCAGGGTATTGCTGCCATCATGATTATTGTGGCCGGATTCAGAATTGACAGCCTCTTTGGCTTAATGGGGATATCCACCCTGCCATTGCTTGCCAGCTGGCTGGTTACTGTTTTCTTTATTATCGCAGTTACCAACGCGGTCAACCTGATTGATGGCCTTGATGGCCTTGCAGGGAGTCTTACACTGATGGCGAGTATGATTTTCGGTATGTTATTTCTCCAGGCGGGTAACGCGTCGCTCGCCATGTTGTCCATGTGCATCTGCGGCGCCGTTTTCGGATTCCTCTTGTATAATTTCCATCCGGCGCGTGTATTCATGGGGGATACCGGATCTCTGGTACTTGGTTTTTTGCTGTCTATACAGGCTATCGCCCTTCTTCAATTATATGCAGCCGGAACTGTGGAGGTGCAGGTGCTGAAACCATCGCTGATTATGGCGGTGCTCTTTGTTCCCTTATATGACGTGTTGCGCGTATCAGTGATACGTATACTCACCGGTTATTCCCCTTTTCACCCCGACAGGAATCATGTGCATCATATGATCAGCGGCCAGGGCTTCGGTCAGCGCGTCACCACCTTGCTGATAGCCGCGATCAACTTGTTATATGTTATGATAGCGCTTGTTTTTCCCGGCATGGACATGAATAGTTTTTTAATACTGGCGGTATGCCTGGGCATGTTAATGATGAATACCCTGAGCATGTCATGGCTGGCCATGATGTATAGCCGCCTGGGTGGTAAATTGTTTGACCGCACCGTAAAAGCGTAAGGTTCCGGGCCTGAACTTCTGGTAAGGTATTATCTTTGGCGACGAAAGAAAAAATTCTTCACCGCTGCCTTATGAAAATTGCCTGCACCCTGCTTGCCTTGCTCTTTGCCTTTACCGTATCCGCGCAACCCCGTGATTCCGTTACCCTCCGTCGTATTTATGATGAGGCCCTCACCCATGGCAAATGTTATAACTGGCTGGATTATTTAAGCAACAGAATTGGTGGCCGGCTCAGTGGTTCTCCACAGGCCGCGCAGGCGGTGAGTTATGTGCACATGGAGTTGAGTAAACTCATCCTTGATTCAGTTTACCTGCAGGAAGTCATGGTTCCACATTGGGTACGGGGTGCAAAAGAATCAGGGTATATGATTTCCGAAGGCAGGAAGTTGCCCCTGAACATTTGCGCACTCGGGGGGAGTGTAAAAACACCGCCGGGCGGGCTCCGTGCGCAGGTGGTGGAAGTGCGTGACTGGGAGGAGATGGAGAAATTGGGAGAAGGCAGGATAAAGGGAAATATCATCTTCATGAATCATCCCATGAAACCAGAGTTCATCAATACTTTTGAAGCCTATGGAGAAGCGGCGAAATACCGCTGGGGTACCGCCATGCGTGCCGCCAAACTGGGTGCGCTCGGAGTGGTGGTGAGGTCAATGACGCTGGCCATCGATGACCATCCGCATACAGGCGCCATGGGTTACGCCGATTCCATTACGAAAATACCGGCATGTGCCATCAGCACCCTCGGCGCTGAAAGCCTGAGCAAAGCCCTCAGGAAAGATCCCTATACGCAGTTTGGATTTTCCATGTCGCCGGAAACACTTCCCGATACCCTGTCGCATAATGTCATTGGAGAAATCAGAGGATCGGAATACCCGGATGAAATCATTGTTGTGGGCGGTCACCTGGATGCATGGGACCTGGGAGATGGGGCGCACGATGACGGTGCGGGGGTGGTGCAGTCCATGGAAGTATTACGCATCCTGAAAGCTTTGCAGATAAAACCCAAACGTTCCATCCGTTGTGTCGCTTTCATGAATGAAGAGAACGGAGGGCGTGGTGGAAAGAAATACGCTGAAGCGGCGAAAGCTTCCGGAAAGAAACATATCGCGGCCATTGAAAGTGATGCCGGAGGTTTCTCTCCTAGGGGCTTCACCTTTAAAGGTGACAGCATGGCCATGAAACAGGTGATGTCATGGCAACAGCAGTTCTATCCCTACCTGCTTCATGTATGGCGGCCCGGCTATGGAGGTGCCGATATTAATCACATGGAAGACCAGGGAACCCTGCTCATTGGCTTCAGCCCCGATTCGCAGCGCTATTTTGATTTGCACCATGCCGATACGGATACTTTTGATAAGATTAACAAAAGGGAGTTGGAACTGGGTGCGGCAAGTATGGCATCGCTGGCCTGGATGATCTCGGAGTATGGAGTGAAATAAATTCGCCGCTTCATTTTTAAAATCTGATGATTCAGGCAGCAACGATTTCCCTGTTCATGTAATAGTAAATACCCCTTGTTTATTTTCCGAACCTGAACAGGAGCCCGGCATGATAAGACCTGCCCGGCATGGCCCTCCATGCGATTACCTGGTAGGTTTCATCGTATAAATTTTTAATGCTGAAGGTAGCCGTGATACTGCTTTTCCCCGCTGTTCCGGACCAGGCAATGATCAGCTCGGCAAGATCAAAGGGCTCCAGGTAATGCACATGATCAATGCTGGTATAACGGTAACCCGTATAGGTATGATAGTAACGCAAGGATAAGGAACGGTAATGTATGTTTGCCTGTGTTTTGTATAGTATACGGGGCGTGTAGATCATTTGCCTGCCTATCCCTTCCGCAAAACCGGGATCTGTAGCGGTGATAACCGAGGAGGAGTAAGTAGCTGAAATGCCTGCGTTAAACTTCCATCGACCCTGCTGGTATCCGGTTTCCATGTTCCCTTCCAGTCCCCGGCTCTTTGTTTCCTGAATATTCTTTGCCGTATAGATGCCATTGGAAGCGGGCAGCCACACAATCGCTTTCTTCAGTTGTGAGAGATAAGCACCGGCATTGATAAGCGCGCGGAAACCCCCGCTTACAAGGATACATTGCAGACCAGTTGATGCTGAATAGCCGTCTTCAGGATCGAGTTCAGGATTCCCTCCCGGTATCCAGTACCTGTCATTCAAAGTGGGAATTCTGTAAATCCTGGCGGCATCTGCTCTCCACGACACAGCCGGAAGAAAGGTGAAGCGTATGCCCGCTGCGGGAAGAAAGGGGATGCGCTGATCATCAAACCAACCCTGACGGGCGGAGGCATGGACGTATAGCTTTTCACTTTCGTACACCGCTTTTACACCGAAGGACCATTGGTCCTGGTACATGTTATGTACGTAATTTTCGGTTTCGACCTGCGCGCGGAGCGCGGCCAGCTGAAGCTCCCCTTTCATTTTTTCCGTGAACTGATACGCCGTTTCAAGGTTTCCCTGAAATGTGAAGGCTTCGCTCTTTTCATCCAGCCTTGCGGCGGGATCACGGTAATGGATATACTCATTATTCAATCCTGCACTGATGTGATGCTGCAAATTCCCATTTATTACATTCCAGGAGGCTACAGCCCGTAATGACTTGTCTTTTTGCTCTTGCTGACTGATGGCTGCGAGCATGTGCGGTGGTATTTTACGATCGTTTTCGAGGTACCAGAAATGCAGATCAAGGAAATTTGAGTCATGGCCGGCCCGGAAGTCTTCCGTAAAGCCAAGCTGATGGAATTGGGCATGCTGCTGTACCGCTGTGCCGCCTTCGGGGGTGATAAACGGAAAGTCATTGGCGGCATGCTGAGCATAGAACCGGGTGTTGCTTGCTGTTTTTCCGCTGGCCGCCCGGAAGCCTGCCCCATACTGCCGCTGCCCGAAGCTGCCATATCCTGCCAGCGCCTCCGCCGCAAATCCTTTTCCGAAATCATTTCCTGAATTCAGAAAGATGGCGCCCCCCATGGCTCCGCTGCCCACCAGAGGGCCATTGCCGCCGCTCTGAATAACTATATCGTCAAGCAGGAAGGCGGGAAGGAGAGACAAGTCATACATCCCTGGCATGGGCGAATTGAGCGATAATCCGTTCCAGAGCACCGCGCTTTGTGCCGCGCCCGTTCCCCGCAGGCTTACCGTGGCCAGGCTCCCGGGTCCGTAACTCTTCACGAACAGGGGCGACTCACGGTCCAGCCTGTCCGCCAATGTGAAACCCGTCAGTCTGGCTACCGCCGAGGTGTCCGCTTTCTGTTGCAGCATGGAAGGATCCGCCGATGAGAAACGCTGCGACCTGATGGTGGTTCCCCGCAGCCAACGTACCGTATCCTGCTGCGCCTTCAGGGGCAGAAAGGAAACCATCAGCATTGATAAAAAAAGGCGGTGAAGCATTTTGTTGCAGGGTGAGAAAAAATGAAAACAGACCGGAGGTACCCACCTCTGAGTATGTTCTCTGTTCTTTTCTCCGAAGACATTGAACCAGATATCACCGGGCAGGTCTTCTGACTCACGATTTTCGCGATGCCTTCCCGTCATGAAAAACTATGACAGTGGCCTGTATCGGCGATGGGTAATTGTATCGTTTACAGCAGCGGGAACTGTTGCCGGTTTTAACGGCATTCCCTTTTCATCCTTCCTGTGGAGGAACCCGGTGTCGCGGCAAAAATAGCGAAAACATGCGCTTGCGGCAGATATCGTTTGCAGTAATAATTATTTATTGAAGGTATTGACTGATTCTTCAACCTGCTGATTTGCACGCTTCTGTGAAAATCCCGCAGGAAGGCAGCCCCCGGATGCCCGCAGCAGATGCCCGGTGCCATCTCTGATCAACCTTTGAGTGGGCAATCCTCATTACTTTCGCAAGGTGGATATTAAAACACTCCTCAATGGTATCGGCAATGGCGACCGGCGTCTCATTGCCCGGGCCATAACGCTTGTGGAAAATGAGTGGCCGGGCTATGAAGAATTACTGCATGACCTGCCATTTAAGAAAAAGGTTCCGGTGATAGGTATTACGGGTCCTCCCGGTGCCGGGAAAAGTACGCTCATCAATGCGCTGATCCGTGAATTGTGCAGGGAAACTAACGCCGTGGGATTACCTAATTCGGTGGCTGTTATCGCCGTCGATCCCAGTTCGCCCTTTACGCATGGGTCGCTGTTGGGCGACCGCCTTCGTATGCAGGAGCATTTCAATAATCCTGCTGTATATATCCGCTCAATGTCCACAAGGGGGGCGCTGGGCGGACTCTCAGCCAGGACGATTGAAGTTTCGGATATTTTGCGCGCCGCGCCCTTTGATTATATTTTTATTGAAACGGTAGGTGTGGGGCAGAGTGAAGTAGAAATAATTTCACTCGCAGATACCATTGTGGTTACCCTGGTCCCCGAAGCGGGAGATGAAATTCAGGCCCTGAAGTCGGGGATCATGGAAATCGGAGATATTTTCGTGGTCAATAAATCGGACCGCGACGGTGCCGGGAAATTTGCCGCCGGACTGGTCAACACCCTGCATGAAAGGCCTGCCGCGGGGGAATGGCTGATTCCTGTTATAAAAACTGTAGCCAGCCGTTATGAAGGCGTAGAGGAGCTGATCAAAGCCATCCGCAGCCATTCCTGCCTTCATCAGCCCGTAAAGCATGTCTACCTTAACGCGCAAAGGGCTTTTCGCCTCATTCAGCAAAAGCGGATGAAAGGAATTACCCTGAAATACCTGGAAGAGCAGTTAATGACCTGCCTCAACGAGCCCGGTTTTAACCTGTACAGGTTCATACAGAAGTTCTGAAATCAGGATTTTAAAATAGATGCTTACGCCATGTTTCGGATCCGGGTCAAATCAATCAGCTTCATCCTTTCACCATCGCCGGATTTTATCCTGATGAAGCACCGCTTTAAGGAGTTATTGATATTCCTGATTTTCTTTTGGGGTGTATGGCCGCTCAGCGCCGTTGCTCAGGAAATGATGCTTGAAGGATGGACCTTCCGTAATTCACGGGATGGAAAATGGATGCCCGCTTCTGTTCCCGGACTGGTGCATACCGATCTGCTCCGGAACGGACTGATCCCGGATCCTTATAAAAATGATAATGAAAAAAAACTGCAATGGATCGGGGAAGTGGACTGGGAATACCGTTGTGAATTTTCATGTGCTGATGAGTTCCTGAAATCCCCGCAACTGGAACTGGTATTTGAAGGCCTGGATACGTACGCGAAGGTGTATCTGAATGATTCCTTGATTTTATCAGCGGATAATATGTTCCGCTCCTGGACGGTGGATGTCCGGAAGCTGCTGGGTAAAAGAAATTCGATGCTGATAAAATTCAGCGCCGTTGAAAAGGAGGCCGGCATCCTCGCTCTGAAGTTACCATATGCCTTGCCGGAAGGGCTTCGCTCCTTTACGCGGAAAGCGCAGTATCACTATGGCTGGGACTGGGGTCCACGGTTTTTAACTTGTGGAATATGGAAACCCGTGAAACTGTTGGCGCGTGGTGAGTGTGCCTTGTTGTCAATACGTATAACAAAAAATGCCGGCTCCCGTGACCATCGCAGCGGAATCGCCCATGTGAAAGTGAAATCCCTGGTATCCGGGAAAAAGGAGTTGTTATTGTTTACTGCCGATTCTTCCTTTCGTCTTTTGCATGAAGTCAACATCAGGCCGGGGTTGCAAACAGTGACCATACCTTTTACATTTCCGCAGGCGGAGCGCTGGTATCCTGCCGGAAAAGGGAAGCAGGCTTTGTACAGGTTTAACTGCGCTGTTGCCGGCACAACAGCAAACATCATTTCCTGCAATGCAGGATTTGGCGCTATAGCACTGCACAGGGAAAATGACGAAAGGGGCGAGAGTTTTGGTTTCAGGGTAAATGGCCAGGCGCTTTTCGCGAAGGGGGCGAATGTGATTCCACCGGAAATGTTTTTACCGGAGGTGCCCGACAGCGTGTATGAATTGCTGGTGATAAAAGCACGCGACGCCGGCATGAACATGTTGCGCGTGTGGGGCGGAGGCGTTTATTTTCCGGATGCCTTCTACAATTACTGCGATAAATATGGTATCATGGTCTGGCAGGATTTTATGTTCGCCTGCAGTATGGTTCCGGGGGATGACGCTTTTATTGAAAATGTGAGGAGGGAGGCGGTGGAGCAGACGGAAAGGCTCTCCGGTCATCCCTGTATTGCGCTGTGGTGCGGCAACAACGAGAGCGATGAAGGCTGGCACAACTGGGGCTGGCAAAAGCAGTTAAAATATTCGGCCGATGATTCGTCGCGGATATGGAGTGATTACCGGAAAGTATTTCATTCGGTACTCCCTGCCGTTATAGATTCACTGGATCCCGGCAGGGATTATCTCCCGTCATCGCCGGTGTATGGCTGGGGGCGTGAGGAGAGCATGACACATGGCGACAGTCATTACTGGGGAATATGGTGGGGAATGGAGGATTTTGAGACATATAAAGTGAAAACCGGCCGTTTCATGAGTGAATATGGTTTTCAATCTCTGCCCGATATATCGCTGTGGAAGGGAATCCTGGATACCCTCTCCTTGGGCGCAGCGGGATTCCGCAACCACCAGAAGCACCCGCGCGGTTTTGAAACAATTGATAATTATCTGTCAAGATACTTCAGTAAGCCTGCTGATCTATCCGATTATAGCTACGTATCGCAATTGCAACAGGTCTATGGGATGAAGATGGCGATGCGCTCGCACAGGATGGCTTATCCCCATTGCATGGGCTCACTGTTCTGGCAGCTCAACGATTGCTGGCCCGCAGTTTCATGGAGCGCGCTTGACAGCAGGGAAAATGAAAAACTGTTTTATTTTGAAGCGAAAAGAAATTTCGACAGCTTGTTCATAGCCTCCGATATGACTACGAAAGGACTTTACGCAGGCATACACAATGATGGCACAGTGGAAAAGTCCGTCACCCTGCGTTTGTATTTTATACGGACCGACACGCTGTTGCCTCCTGTGCTTATCGATGAGAAGCGCTTGCATCTGCCGCCCGATTCCATGATAAAAGAAGGGCTGTTTTTCCCGGAGTATTCCATGCGAAACCTGGATACAAGGGCCGTAATATTTGTAACGGAGGCGGAGGATAACTTCACTTTTAAAATACTCAGACGCGATTATATTCATCGCTGTCGTCCCGGGAACCTGCGTTTACAGCCGGCAACGGTACTTCTTCGGAGGCTGGATGCCCAAACGGTGGAAGTAAGCGCGGATGTATTTACCTATAGTGTTTATCTCTATGACGAAGAGGGCCTCTGCCGTTTCAGTGATAACGGGTTTCACCTGCTGCCCGGCGAACGCAGGGTGGTGGATTACAGCGGTGATTTTTCAAAGATCAGGTGGAAGTGCTACAACAATGTTCCGCGCTGACCCAGGGCGATTTCGCTTTTCCCAGCATGCTTTGCGCATTTCCCTGCGTTCCCTGCGCCTTCACTGCGATCTCCGCGGTAAAATTTCAAATAGTATTAAATCCAGAATTTCTCTATTCTGAATAAAATTTCCTGCTTCGTTTCCTGATGGGGCCTTCTGCCCTATACCCCGACTTACTTTTTCTCTTGATAGAAAAAGTAAGCAAAAAGATCAAGGCCTGCACCACCTCCTTTTCGCTTCCAGCGAAATATATCCTGTTTGCTCCGGGCGGGGCTCAGGGTGATCTCCTCAAATACTTTCGGAGCTTCCCTTCGCCTGATCCACCCTCCGCTGCACAGTATATATCGGAGGTGCTGAGGGCCATTCTTTTTTTTCGCAGACAGCCCCCGCGTTCCCTGCGCCTTCACCGCAATCTCCGCAGTAAAATTTCAAATAGTATTAAACCCCAAATTTCTCTATTCTGAATAAAATTTCCTGCTTCGTTTTCTGATGGGGCCTTCTGCCCCATGCCCCGACTCACTTTCCCACCGAAGCGTACTTCGTTCTGCTTCGGTGGAAGCAAAAAGATCAAGGCCTGCAGCACTTCCTTTCCGCTCCCGCGGAATTTTTTTCGCTTGCTCCAGGCGGGGCTCAGGGTGATCTCCTCATTTCATTCGGAGCTTCCCTTCGCCTGATCCGCCTTCCACTACGCTACAAATTTTTATCCTGAAGCGTGCTATGCACTGCTTCAGGGATACCGGAGTTGCTGAGGGCCGGTTTTTATTTTCTCCGCGCCTGCCTGCCGGTAGTTAAACCCGCTGCGGAACCGTTGCGCCCGCTGCGTTTAAATATTAATTTTATGTGGTTAAAATTTTACAACCTTCGAAGAAACACTTTCCGCTTCAGTAATTAAATTGACAAGATAAACCCCTTTCGCTACCCCATTCATCGGTATCTCTCCCGTCACATACCCTCCACTTATCACCTCCACCTTCTTCTCAAACACCAACCTTCCTTCCATATCAAACAAGCGCAAACTCCCGGTTCTTCCTTTGAGTTTGGAGGCGTTCACGTGAATCATGTTCCATTCGCTATTGTACCAGGCTTGAAAAAACGCTTGCTGTGGGGGTTGATTATCTTGCACTCCAACACTCAGCGTATCGCAAGATGAGCCCACCCATGCACCGAGTTCGTAATCGGGGTTGTTGGGGAGGCCGTAATAGGTTCTGGCACCACCTAAGTAAAAACTAAACGGCTGAAAATCGCAAGCTAAGCCGAGTGAATCGGGTTGGTTGATGACGCTGAGGTGGGTGTTGACTTGTGTGAAAAATGTATCAGCGTATATCCATGGATTTATCTCATCTGCTGCGGCTAAATAAATTTTTCCATCGGGCGCCAATTTTAAATCAGCTATCCCTTCGGTAGAGGTCATGAAATTATGTATAACGGTTTTACTATTTATTATAGAAGAAGCTTGTAAGTCAAACTGAAGCAGTTTTGAAGGTATACTATCTATCGCCGAATTCTCACAAACATACAACTTGGTACCATTGGGAGAAAAGGCGCTTGAGAAATAGTAGGAATCAATAGGAGGAGTATTTTCAATTTGCACGGTCTCCCAAAGAGAAATTACGCCAGTACAGCGCTCAAAATTATACATTTGAATTAAATTTCGCCATGTCACCGCCGAAAATTTATCGCCTGAGTTGTTAAAGCACAAGTGACCGCCTCCGGTTTTATGATAAGTGCCAATATTTATTTGTGAATTTAAGTGCACACCTCCGGAATCAACTAAGTATATAAAAAAATCATTGTAACCAATATTCCCATTTGAACCATCCCATCTTTGATAGAGCAGCCACCAATCTCGTCCATTGCCATGTTGTACTGCCATTAATCCATCAAATGCCGGATAATTATTAATAGGTACATTTTTTTGGATAATGGCCCCTGAATCACTATTCGCACTCAAATCAATCAAGGTGTAATACAATCCAAAAGGACAACTTGAAGTAACACAACAGCTAAAAAGGTATAACAAACTGTCGGAATCCGGAACCGGAAGGAATAAACGTTCATGATACCAACCTGGGCCATAAATTTGATCGCCATTAAGCATTTGCTTGTGGAATTTATTCCATATTTTTCCAGTTCCTGAAGTGAAAAAATCAGCCCTTGACGAATAAGCCAATAATCCAGTATTATTACTTATTGAAGCTGAACCTCGTATCATTTTCATTGACGACCTGAAGTTAATTAAAGCCCCATTGTTAAATTCAATGCCACAACTATCACCAAATACCCAAAAGTTATTGTTGTATTGGGCACGAATAAATGATGTGCTCATTATAACCATGGTTATAATGCAAAATAGTTTTTTGTACATATCACTACTTTATTATTTCAAATTTCTTCACTACTCTATTATCCTTGGCCTCGTAAATGAGAAAGTATGAGCCGGAGTTTAGAGGCGATGTTTCTATTTGAAATTGATCAGTTTTTTTCAGTAGCATTCGACCGGTTATGTCAGCTATGGTAATTGAGAAATATTCCGATATTAAGTTTGGCCTAACAAACAATAAACTCCGTGTAGGATTTGGATAAATATGTAAATCTAATACGTTTGTTTGCTTCTTTTTAGTCGGTGAAAATATCCTGCTACCGCTGGACAAGTAGTCGTATATTTCCTTGTTTAACAGTATTCGAGCCATCAGCACTCCCGGCCCGGTGGTTATTGCGTTTAATTCAGCAATGGAATCGAGCAAAGTAGTATCTTGTGATGAAAAATCAACACCGTTAATTCTTGAATTCAAATAAATCTGAAAAACACTTTTCAAGCAAAACTCAATATCATTGGTGTCATTGATAGCTTCAACCAGTTGCAAAGCATCGGCGTGTAAATCATTATTGATAAGTACAATGAGAGAATCAAATAAAGCATAATTACTATTCAACCTGTCTTCATAGAAATCCTGAAATGAAGCATCCGCTGAATCATCCATAGCCAACAGAGCCGGATATCTTTTCAACTCACTGAACAAAACCGATTCGCTAACATACTTAAATTGCTTATAATAATATTCATCATACCTGGCCGAATCTCCGGTTATACTTCCAAACCATGCATTTCTCGCAGTATGATCATACGGAGGAACGTCAGAAAATTCTATGGGACATTGACTGTGTGAAGGAGCTGTAGAGATAATCGGAAACGGGTTGACTACCGACGGATCTCCATCCGGATATCTTGGATCTGTTGGGCCAGTGGAGCGGGTGTACCAGTTTATTGGAACACCATTCAATGTTTGACCTTGAATTCTATCAGAAGTTGCTCCAATGGAACGGTCCCAACTGTTGTTAAGATCATTTTTGATATTTACACCACCCCATCCCTGACTGGATCCAATATTGGCTGAGTTAAGAAAAACACCCTGATCAAAACCATGCGTTGAATTAGTAAAAAGCGAGTACACCAGGGAATTACCATAAAACCGCATTCCCTGTCCAAGCCCTTCCAAATTATTCCATTCGATACAGGTGCCATGACTTTCATCAATACGCAAACCTACCAATTGATCATTGAGTTGATACAATTGGGAGGGTGGATTTGTGTTTATTACTTTATTTCCTAAAACCTTCGCTCCATTGCAATCCTGTAGCCAAATGCCTGAATAATATCCGGGAGGCGTTGAACTGAAATTGAAACTGATCTGATTGTCATCCTGGATTTTTATCCCATAAATCTTAGCGGCCCTGATTCCTATTCTTGGAAACAAGAAACTACTGTTTAGGGTGCCACCCATAATATTCCCTTTTATTTCAGCCATTTCGGGAATAACAGGACTTGCATTATAAATGTTCATGGCTGTATGTCGTCAAACCGAAGTGCACCAATTTGCATTTAATTTAAGGTGATACTT